>NZ_KB899713.1:0-52228 GCF_000378445.1 Deinococcus aquatilis DSM 23025
GATCATCAGTGTGTGGTGGGCAATGAAGAGCGTGGCTACCGGGTGGCAACGCGCTGCACCTTTCAGGGCACCCACGAGGGCTACGGCCCCTACGGCGCTCCCACCGGGCGGCGCATCTTCCTGATCGTCATCAGTCATCACATCATCCGCAACGGCAAGATTGCTCAGGAATGGACGATCTTCGATGAATTTGCGCTGCTGAAGCAACTTCATGCCCAGTTGGAGGGTTGACGCGTGAGCAAGCCTGAGCCGGTCTTCGATTTTGCCGATCATCCCGATTATTCCGACTTTGTGCAGGCGGCAGGCAGCGGGCGCAGACAGCCGATGCAGGGCTTCGATGCCGACTACACAGACATCGTGGATTACATCGTGCGCTGCACCCACAAGATCTGGGAAGAAAAAGCCATCGGGCTGATCTATACCCACTACGCCCACAATGCGTTAGTTCATACGGCTAGCGGCGGCACCATCTACGGGCGAGAAACAGTCGTCAGAAACACCCTCCAGAATCAGGCCATCTGGGGCGATCTGCGAGCCTACGCCGACGACGTGATCTGGGGCGGCGACGAGGAGCAGGGCTATTACAGCTCTCACCGCCACGTCAACACCGCCACCCACACCGGCTATACCGAACACGGCCCGCCGACTGGACGCAAAATCTTTTACTGGGGCATCGCCGATTGCCTGATCCGCCGAAATCTGATCGTGGAAGAGTGGCTGACCCACGACGGCGTGACCATCCTCCGGCAGATGGGCTACGACCCAGTCGTTCTGGCAAAGCGGGCGGTGTTGCCCAATAAACCCCACACCCACGGCGAGCTGGATCGCCTGCCCACGGGCCAGCAGTACCCGACGTTTCTGGACGTGCCCGACGCCCATCAAGATCCACAGGCGTTTGTGGCGGCCATTCTTCAGAACCTGTGGAATGCCCGCCTGATCAACATGGTGCGCGAACACTACGCCCCCAACCACGTCGCTTTTGTACCCGATTCGCGCAAGCTGTACGGACACGGCGATTACGAGAATTTTGTGATCACGTTGCTGGCCTGTTTCCCTGATCTGGCAATGAATATTGATCATCAGTGTGTGGTGGGCAATGAAGAGCGTGGCTACCGGGTGGCAACGCGCTGCACCTTTCAGGGCACCCACGAGGGCTACGGCCCCTACGGTGCTCCCACCGGGCGGCGCATTTCGATGATCGTGATCAGCCATCACACCGTTCAGAGCGGCAAAATTACCAAGGAATGGACAGTCTTCAACGAATTTGAACTGCTGAAGCAGCTTTATGGGCAGATCGGTGAAGGCCATGCCCTCTGAACAGTCCGCATCCGGCCTAAGTAGGCGCGACATCAGCGAATTCATGGGGCACGGCAGCGTGGGCCATCAGAGCATGCAGGGTTTCGATGCCGATTACACCGACATCGTGGATTACATCGTGCGCTGCACCCACAAAATCTGGGAAGACAAGGCCATCGGTCTGATCTACACGCATTACGCGCACAACACCCCCGTTCACCTGACGGACGCCGAATTGTATGGACGCGAGCAGATGGTTGCCGGAACCTTACGGACGCTGGCTGCCTACCCTGACCTGCGGCTGTACGGCGACGAGGTGATCTGGAGCGGCAACGACGTGGACGGCTTTCATACCTCGCACCGGGTAATGTGGAGCGGGCACAATACGGGCTACAGCGTCTACGGGCCGCCCACCGGAGCGCGGATTCAGCGCCGCGAGATCGCGCACTGCATCGTCATCAACAACCGGATCCTCGAAGAGTGGAGCGTGCAGGACGAAACCGCGCTGATCCGGCAACTGGGGCTGGATGAGGTGGCGCTGGCAAAAGCGTTGGCGTTGGCCGAGGCCGACAGCGGCAGGCAACCCTACGCTTCCGGTCTGGGCGAGGTGCCGCGCAGCCGGGGCCAACTGCACCCCCCGATCTCGCTGGACGGCGATCCGGCCAATCCCGCCGAGTTGCCGGGACTGCTCTACGGTCTGGTCTGGGATGCCCGAATGCTCAACTTTCTGGGCGAGTATTACGCGCCTGACGCTGTGGTGTGGGTGCCCGGAAACCGCCGACTGGAAGGTCACGGCGACCTGACTGCCTACGTGCTGCAACTGCTGGGAGCCTTTTCGGACGGGGCCATGCAACTTGAACATGTCGATTGGATCGGCAGCGAGGCCGAGGGCTACAAGGTGGCCGCCCGCTGGACCTTTCAGGGCACGCATGACGGCCCCGGCACTTACGGCGCTCCCACTGGCAAGCGGGTTCGCGTGCTGGGCATCAGCCACTTTGAACTTCAGGGCGGCAGGGTCGTGCGCGAATACATGGTCTGGAACGAATTTGCCCTGCTCAAGCAGTTGCACTGGCCGAAGTAATACGGAATCTGTCTCACGAGCACCACAAGCAAAGCAATTCACACCCTCAATCCCCCTCCCGGAGTTCGTATGGAATATTTCAAGAAAGCCCCCCCACAAGCCGCCGCCGTCAATCAGGAAATCCGCGACACCGTGTCCCAGATCATTTCGGATGTGGAGAAGCAGGGCGTGGACGCCGTTCGCCGCTACAGCGAAAAATTCGACGGCTTCGCGCCCGCAGAATTCCGGCTGTCGGAGGCCGACATTTACAGCCAGTTCAGCGGCATCGATGAGGACGTGGCCCGCGCCATCGATTTCAGCATTGCGCAGGTCAAACACTTTGCCCAGTTGCAGCGCCGCACGCTCACCGACTTCGAGGAAGAAACGCTGCCGGGTGTGATGATCGGGCAAAAGCAGATTCCGGTGAATGCGGTGGGGTCGTACATTCCCGGCGGGCGCTATCCCATTCTGGCCTCGGCGGTCATGACTATCGGCGTGCCGAAAGTGGCAGGCGTGAAACGGATCGTGGCCTGTGCACCGATTCAGCGCGGCACGGGCAAGGTCAACGCGCTGCAACTGTACGGCATGGTCAAGAGTGGAGCCGACGAGATCTACGCGATTGGCGGCGCTCAGGCGATGGCGGCGATGGCCTTCGGACTGGACGGTGCGCCGCCGCTGGAAGCTGTGGACATGATCGTGGGCGCGGGTAACGCCTACGTGGCCGAGGCCAAGCGCCAGCTGTTCGGCGTGGTGGGCATCGACCTGCTGGCTGGTCCCACCGAAATCTGCATTCTGGCCGATGAAACTGCCGACCCCGAAAAGGTGGCTGCCGATCTGCTGGCGCAGGCCGAGCACGGCACCAACTCGCAATCGGTGCTGATCACGTCGTCGCGGGAGATGGCCGAGGCCGTGACCAGGGAAATCGAGCGCCAATTGGCGACCCTGCCCACCGCCGACGCCGCCGGTCAGTCCTGGCGCGAGTACGGCGAAATCATTCTGGTCGCAGACGATGCCGAGATGCTGAAAGTGTCGGATCAGGTGGCCTCCGAGCATCTGGAAGTCATGACCCGCGACCCCGACTGGTATCTGCAACGCCTGACCAACTACGGCTCGCTGTTTCTGGGCCAGAATGCCACCGTGGCCTACGGCGACAAGGGCATCGGCACCAACCATGTGTTGCCCACCAGCCGCGCCGCCCGCTATACCGGGGGCCTGTGGGTAGGCAAATTCATCAAGACCGTGACCTGGCAGCGGGTGTCGGACGCGGCCAATCATACGGTGGCCCCGCCCTTTATCAGAATGGCCGATACCGAGGGCATGATCGGGCATGCCGATTCCATGCGCCTGCGAATCCGGTGATTCTGGAACTGGTTTAATTCCATCTGCCCCGGCGCTGGCAAGGCCCATATGCTTGCCAGCGCCCTTCTTTACGGAGAACCCATGTCCAGAGTGCTGCCTATCGCCGTCGTTCAGGATTCACCGAGATTGTCCACCGAACCGCCGTCACGCTTTGGCGAATCGGTGGAAACGTTGCTCAAGGCTTTTCCGCAAACCAGACTGCTGGTCTATCCAGAACTGCACCTGTTTGGAGACGCTCCGACACATGCCGAGCTGAACGCGCACGCCGAGGCTCTGGACGGCCCGCGCATCAAGGCACTCGCGCAACTGGCAGGCGACCTGGGCGTCTGGCTGGTGCCGGGGAGTGTCTGCGAACGGGGGCCAGCAGGCCAGCTCTTCAATACCGCCGTCGCGCTGTCGCCGGAGGGCCAGCTGGCGGCTTTCTACCGCAAGGTATTTCCCTGGCGGCCCTACGAACCCTTCGATCCGGGTGACCGCTTCGTGACGTTCGATCTGGCGGGCATCGGCACGGCGGGATTCTCCATCTGTTACGACGCCTGGTTTCCGGAGGTCACGCGCCATCTGGCCTGGATGGGGGCAGAAGTCGTGCTGAATCTGGTCAAGACGACCACCTGTGACCGCGCACAGGAAGTCATTCTGGCGCGGGCCAACGCCATCATGAATCAGGTGTTCGTGGTCAGCGTGAACTGTGCGGGGCCGACAGGCACAGGCCAGAGCCTGATCGTCGATCCAGAAGGACTGGTGCGGGCCTCGGCCAGCGGCGCAGACCGCACCGTGCTGACCGATGTGCTGGATCTGGAGCACGTGGCGCGGGTTCGTCAGTACGGTACGGCGGGCCTCACGCGTCCGTGGCAGCAGTTTCAGCCGGGCGATCTGCCGCTGGCCCTGCCGCTGTACGGCGGACAGATCACGCCGGGGCGCTGGACAGCCCAACGTGAGCGGCTGCCCCAGGAGGTTACAGAGGGAGAGATCGAACTGGGCCGCAGCTAACGGGGTTGCAGTTCATCCTGAGGTGCTCAGAGGATGGGTCAAAAATGTTGTTTGTTTCGATCGAACAGAGCGAGTGAATTGGGGGAGCTTTGAGGAAAACGGCAGTGCTTATGAAGGCCGCAGGGGGTCAGGCAAGGGGGACTGGTCGGTAGTGCGTTCGCCGCCTCGTCGGTTAGACTGCTCCATTCTGGGTGAAGTCACAGACTGGCCGAGGCCCGCTCCTGTCGCCCTTCTGGGAGTGCTTGGTTATGCCTGAAGATCTGTTTCACCTGAGTCATTCGCCGCTCAGCTCTCCAAGTTTGCCCGGCGACAGGTCTTCCCCATACATCGTGGGCCTGGGTGGTTCGACGGCTACCCTCGACGGCTACGAGGGGTTCTTTCTGGGCCTGCCTCCGGTCAGCGGCCTGGCTTTTGTCGTGGTTGCACAGCCCCACGCCCTGCACGGCAGCCTGATGCCGGAGGTGTTGCAGCGCTGCACCAATCTGCCCGTCATCCCCATCGAAGACGGGATGGCGGTTCAGGCCGACCGGGTGTATCTGCTCCTGCCGGGGCACAGCCTGACCCTCTTTGGTGGCGTCCTGCGTCTGGATGACCCCACTCAGGCAGATGGCCGACCCATTGACCGGTTTTTTGAATCTCTGGCCTTTGAACAACGCGAACAGGCGATAGGAATCCTGTTCTCTGGTCTGGTAGACGACGGTGTGCAGGGCGCCCTGGCCCTCAAAAAATTGGGGGGCCGGGTGTTGATCGAGTTTCAGCACAGGGCTGATGAGCGCAGAGTCGTTGATGAGCGGGGGGACACAGCGGAGTCCTCAGCAATGCCCAGCGCCGCTCTACAGGTGGCCGACGCCGTGCTGCCTGCCGAAGACCTGATGGTCCGGTTGTTGGAGTTCACAGCGTTGACCCGTCTGCTGGATATTGACGACCTGAGTCCGGGGGCCGCACCTCTGGGCCATATTCTGCGGCTGGTGCGGGCAAAGACCGGTCATGACTTTACCCGCTACAAGCGCACGACCCTGGTGCGCCGCGTTGCCCGGCGGATCAAAAGTCACGGCGTACACGACGTCGCGCAGTATCTCCAGTTGCTCAAGTCTTCCCCTGATGAAATCGAGGCTCTGTTTCAGGATTTCACCATCAACGTCACCAGCTTTTTCCGCGATCCCGAAGCGTTCGAGGCCCTCAAAGATCAGCTCCGGACAGCGCTTCAGGCACGCCCACCGGAACAGGATACCTTCCGGGTGTGGGTGACGGCCTGCTCCACAGGGGAGGAAGCCTACTCGGTTGCCATCATCTTGCAGGAACTGAAGGAAGAGCTTGGGCTTGAACTGCGGGTTCAGATGTTCGCCACCGATATTGACGCCGCAGCATTGAAGGTGGCGCGTCAGGGCCACTACTCCAGCGACATTGCCCTGATCGTCTCTCCCGAGCGCCTCGCGCGGTATTTTGTGCTGAAAGACGGGAGATATCAGGTAGGGGCCGAGTTGCGCGGGGGCATCGTGTTCGCCACCCACAGCACCTTTGGCGACCCCCCGTTTACACGGCTGGATCTGTTGTCTTGCCGCAACATGTTGATCTATGTCCAGGCCGAGTTGCAGCGTCAACTGATGAGCCTGTTCGCCTACGCCCTCAAACCTACAGGCCTGCTGTTGTTGGGGGCCAGTGAAACGGCAGGTCAGGAACGTGGTCAGTTTACGCCCCTCAATTCCCGTTGGAAGCTCTATGAACGGGTAGAGGGCGCGGAGGTGGGGTTGCCGCCCATCGCACAATCATTCAAACCCAGCGATGTGTCTCTCCTTTCAAACTCTTTGAAGGGCTTGAAAACAGATCCGGCCAGTGCCAGAACAGGCGAGATCTCGCGGCAACTTCAGGTGACCCTGCTGGCCGAGTTCACGCCGCCCGCTGTGGTCGTCGATGAGGACGGCGAGATCCTGTTTGTTCACGGACGCACTGCGCGTTACCTCGAACTCTCGCCCGGCTACGTCACCAACAACGTATTCGAGCTGGTGCCTGAACGCCTCCGCTACGCCGTGCAGTCGGCAGTACGTCAGGCCTACACGGAACGGCGTGAGGTGATTCGGCGGGGCCTCCTGCTGGAAAGAGAGGGAGGCACCTCTACTTTCGATCTGGTGGTCAGGCCGCTTAAGACCTTGGGCACAGGCCCAGTCATGGTGGCCTTTCAGCACCGTGCAGAAGTGCAGGGAGAGGGGCAGGGCAGGCTGATTTCAGATGAGACTGGACAGCTACTGGCTCTGGAACTGGAACTGCGGGAGGGCCGCGAGGCGCTGCAGGCCACCTTTGAGGAGATGGCAGTTTCGATGGAGCAACTGCGGAACAGCAATGAAGAATTGCAGACCGCCAACGAGGAACTTCAGAGCACCAATGAGGAATTGATGACCTCCAAAGAGGAGCTTCAGTCTCTTAATGAGGAACTGAGTACCCTTAACGCTGAACATCAGGTCATCATCGAACGGCAGACACAGGCCAACGACGATACGCACAATCTGCTGAACAATGCTGGAACCGCAACTCTGTTTCTCACCAACGAGCTACGGATCAGGCGTTTTACACCCCTGATCGAATCCATCGTTCACCTCACAGCGGCAGATGAGGGACGTGCCCTGATCGATTTCAATGTGAAACTGCGATATGACCGGCTTCTGGATGACATGCGGCGGGTACTGCAGACCCTGGAGCCGTTCGAGGAACAGGTGCAGGCACACAGTGCGGAATGGTATCTGATGCGCGTCAGCCCCTACCGTACCGCAGACAACCGCATTGACGGTCTGGTACTGACGTTTACCAATATCGAGCTGATCAAGTCCCTGGAATGGCGTCTGGTTCAATCCCTGAATCACACAGAGTCGGTGCTCAACGAGAGGCATGATCCACTGCTGATCCTCGATGAACATCTGCAGGCGGTGACGGCCAGCCGCGCCCTGCTGCACTGGCTGAATACCCCTCAGCCACAGTTGGGGGGGCAGCCGCATCTGGAGGGCAAAACACCTGCAGATGCGCGGGCCACTCCCTTTGATTTTGATGTGGAAGAGTTGCGCCGCCGTCTGCGGGCGGTCATTGCGACCGAGGAACCACTCTCCAGCGTGCTGCTTGAACTGAACGTGTCGCAGCAGTACACGCGCCAGATGCGGGGAAAAGCCGAGTGGTACATGCAACAGGACACTCACCGCGAGGCGTCGAACGGTCACTTCACTCCCGCCGTACCCCCGGATGAGCAGAAAAAGGAGGAGTGATACCAAATGGCGAGACTGCGTGAGGATCATCGCAGCGGACTGGCAAAGCGGCGAAGCAGAGCGAGTGGCCAGAAGTGCGGGAGGAGTGGCGTCCTTCTCGGTGTCCGTTCACGATGAGGGCTGACGACGATGGACGATGGCGCTTTTCTCAGATATGGGGGAATCGAGGCAAGTCCGTACGATGACTGAGCAGAGCAAATAAGCGGAAACGAGCAGAAGAAAACAGAGCTGCCGGGATTCTATTTGTGCATTGGCTCTGTTCTTTCTTCCGCTCTAGGTTCACGAACACTGAAGATGATTCCTGACACAGAGGTGCACACTGCCCCTATGCTCTCCCACCGCTTGGTCGTGATCGGCACGTCTGCTGGCGGAATGCAGCCCCTGCAGCAGTTGGCCGCCGCGTTGCCTGCCAACTTTCCCGCAGCAATCTGTATCGTCATGCATATTCCTGCCTACGCACCCAGCGCCCTGCCGGAGATTCTGGCCCGTGCGGGGCCGCTGCCCGCCTCGCATGCCAGGCACGGCGAGCCGATTTTGCCTGGACATATTTACTGTGCCTCGCCCGACCATCACGTGCTGGTGGAAGAGGGCCGCTTCAGCATCACCAAAGGCCCCAAGGAAAACCGGGTGCGCCCGGCCATCGACACGCTTTTTCGTTCTGCGGCCTACAGCGAGGGGCCGAATGTGATCGGCGTGGTGCTGTCCGGGTTGCTGGACGACGGCACCTCCGGGCTGTGGACGATCAAGCATTTCGGCGGAATCAGCGTCGTGCAAGATCCTGCGGATGCCGAATATCCTTCCATGCCCAAAAATGCTCTGGATCAAGTAGAGATCGACCACACGGTGACCGCCCAGCAGCTCCCCGCACTTCTGAGCCGCCTGGTGGCCGCGCCAATGCCACATCCGCGTGAGGTGAACGAGAATGACCGCGAACGGGTTGCCATCGAAATCAGTATTGCCAGTACGGCCCATGCCTTCCGAAAGGGCGTGATGAACTTCGGCAAGGTGACGCCCCAGACCTGTCCGGAATGCGGGGGCGTCCTGATAGAAATCAAGGAGGGAGGCTTCACGCGCTACCGCTGCCATACCGGACATGCCTACAGCGGCGATACCCTGCTTGTCAGCGTGACCGAAGCCATCGAAGACCGGCTCTGGATCACCATGCGGGCGCTGGAAGAGGCCAGCATGCTGCTGGAGAACACGGGCCGGGAGCTGGAATCAGCGGGCAAAACGCAACTGGCGGCAGAATATTTGCAGAAAGCCAGAGAGATGACGGACCGGACCCTCCTGATTTTTCAGAACGTGGTGGGGAACGAGGCGATCAGCGCGGAAAAGATCTCGCACTTGGCAACACAGGAGAAATAGTCTCGGAGGTGGTTCCGACTCAGAGGCAGATTCCGGAGCGCAGATAGGGTCCGATCTGGTCCGGTGGCAGAACTGGGGCAAACAGGTAGCCCTGTCCCACATCCACGCCCAGCTCGATCAGTTGGTCGCGCTGCTCTTCTGTCTCGATTCCCTCTGCCACGACCGTCATGCCCAGGGCGCGGCCCATAGAAACGATGGCCCGCACAAGTTCCTGATTCTCACTCAATGTGCTGACAAAGGAGCGGTCGATTTTGAGCATCCGCACGGGGAAACGGTGCAGGGTGCTGAGCGACGAGTAACCCATCCCAAAATCATCCACGACCAGTTCGACTCCGGCCTGGCGCAGGGCCTGAAGGGTCAGGGAATCTGTCTCACTGCTGTGGGTCAGCACCCGCTCCGTGATCTCCATCTGGAGATGCCAGGGTCTGGGAACAGTCTGCCCAATCAGGTGGGCTGTGACCTCACCCACGGCGGCCAGCTCATGTGCGGAGACATTGACGTTCATCCAGAGTTTCGGACAGTACTGTGGGTGTGTAGGTCCTTCCCGTTGCCACGCGATCATCTGCTGCTCGGCGGCTCCCAGAACCCACCGGTCGATCTGCCCGACCAGACCGAGTTCCTCGGCCAGAGGAATAAAGTCTCCTGGCGACAGCAGGCCACGTTGCGGATGCTGCCACCGTACCAGAGCCTCGAGACCCAGGAGATGCTTGTCCCGCAGCGATACTATCGGCTGGTAGTGGACGACCAGTTCGTTCTGCTTCAGCGCGTGACGCAGCTCTGTTTCCAGTTTGATCCTGTCCCGGAACAGTCCGCGCAGAGCGGGTTCAAACACCTGAAATCTCGTCGTCCTCTCCCGCTTGGCCTGATAGAGCGCCAGGTCGACATCCTTGAGGATTTCCTCAGCCGTTTCGTATCCACCCGAAACAGACAGGATGCCGGTGCTCAACTGAACGAACACGTCCTGATGTTCAAGGCAGACCGGAGAGACGAGAACCTCCTGTAGCCGCGCCGCCACGATAAGTTCACTTCCGCCCGGCATCAAGAGGGCAAATTCATCGCCGCCGAGCCGCGCCACATGGTCGGTAGGCCGGATCACGTGCCTCAGCCGCTTCGCCAGTTCCTGAAGCACCTGATCGCCTGCGGCGTGTCCGAGACTGTCATTGATGCGTTTGAAGTGGTCGATATCGCAGAACAGGACGGTAAATCCCCGTCCCGTCTGATGAAGCTCCTGCAACGCCTTTTGCAACGCCTCCTCAAAAGCAGCCCGGTTGGGCAGACCAGTCAGGTGATCGTGTTGTGCCTGGTGGCGAAACTGGGCTGTCAGAGCCTGAAGCTGCTGGGTTCGGTCGTTGACGTGCTCCTCAAGAGTACCGTTCAGGGCTTCGAGACGGACCTGGGCCTCAACCAGTGGGGTGATATCTGTCAGGGTAATCAGGTAGCGCAGTTGCTGAGGTGCGGACGCAGGCAGAGTCAGGCCCTGAAGCTGCACCTCACGCCGCTCCCCGCTGCGCCGTACCAGAGTGAATTGCTGGGGCTGTGCCGTGCCTGTTTCCAGCAGGGTCGCCAGGAGCTGATTCAGTGCCGAACGCTGTGTCGGATCGACAAACAGCAGGAAACGGCGCATCAACAGGTGAGTGCGCCCGAACTCCAGCAGGGCCGCGCCTGCCTGATTGACGTTGAGAATGTCGGCGTGTTGATCGAGGGTGAAATAGGCAGTGGGAGCGTGTTCATACAGCGCGTGATAGAGCTGATGTTCGAGTTCCAGTTCCGTGACAGTCAGCTGCAATTCCTCATTCTGCAACTTGAGTTCAGTGTGGTAGACGCCCAGCTCATGCACCATATCCGAGGCCAACCAGCCGTCCCAGAGAGCCAATGGAACCGCACGAACCAACTGCTGTTCGGCCTCTTTACGCAGACGGTCAGATTCATAGAAAAACGCACCTTCTGTCATGTGACTCTACTGTGCGCCAATCAGGAAGTTGAAAAGGACAGAAACTATACAGGCACAGTTCACCTTTTCGATAATGATGAATTGCTGAGGGTTGCAAATTGTAGCTCAGTGGGCAGGATCAGACTATCTCTGTGCAGTCATACGAATTCCTTGTCATAACCACTTACCAAAGAACTTTATTGGTGGCCTGTCCATCACGCAGAGGCCGTACTCTTTTCTCCTGTGTTTTGCTCATGTCAAAAGCCAGGATGTACGGCTTTCAACTAGAATCCGTATCAGTCACTTGTTGCCCTCAGGTTCTGTTTGAGAGAGTCATCAGGTCAGTGTATCCTTCAGAAGTGAGGTCAGTCGCTGCCTTGAAAGACCAGTGACCGAGGCTTCCCCAATCATGTTGCCGCCGAGTCACAAGATGTAATGCGGGTTAGCTCTGCTGGTGGCTTTCAGCCCAGGCGTCGTAACCTCCGGCAAGTTCCAGCACGTCAAAGCCCTCAACGCGCAGCAGGCTGGCAGCTGCGGCGCTACGGGCACCGCCCTGACAATGCACGATGATTTCCTGGTTGCGCGGCAGGGTATCCAACAGCCAGGGCAGGCGGCCCGCGTGCAGTTGCCGTGCGCCGGGCAGGTGCCCCGCCTCATATTCGGTCTGGGAACGCACATCAAGAATCAGGGCGTCTGGGTGGCTCTGCAACTCGCCCACATCCAGAGGGCGTGCAGGTGTCGTCTTCAGCCCATCGGGGTTCGGAAGGTATCCGGTCACGTGGTCAAGACCGACCATCCATAACTTGCGCCGGAGTGCCTCGGCCCGTTGTCTGGAAGCGAGCAGAATCAACTCATGGTCTGGGGTCAGCAACCATCCGGCCCAAGTCTCGAAGGTGCTGCCATCAGGGATGTTGACGCTGCCGAGGGGTGCCGCGGCGTGATGATCTTCTCTGGGCCGGGTATCAAGCAGGCGTGCCCCCGCACCTATCCTCAACTTCACGTCCTCGGCGCTCAGTTCTGGTAGGGGTCCCGAATTGTCCAGCAGAGCGGGGCCGTCGCGATTTTCGGTCTTCATGCGCCTGTAGTACGCTGGCGCGTCGGGCTGACCGGAGAGCAGTTCGCGCGTGAACGCTTCCTCGTCGCCCTGTTCGGCCAACTTACTCCACCAACTGCAGGCCCGTTCGTAGCCGACCGTCGTGCTGGGCACTGCACCCAGCGCCTTGCCGCAGGCACTCCCCGAGCCGTGTCCGGGCCAGACCTGCACGTAATCGGGCAGAGTCAAGAATTTGTCGCGTAGTGAGGCGAACATCTGCCGGGCACCCACGAAACGTGTGTCCTGCCCGCCCGCCGCCTCGTCGAGCAGATCGGGGCGGCCCAGATCCCCGACAAACACGAAGTCGCCGGTCAGCAGCAGGGTGGGCATTTCCCCCCGAGGGAGATCAGTGACGAGAAAGCTCAGATGTTCGGGAGTGTGGCCGGGGGTGTGCAGCGCCTGAATGTGGATATTGCCCACCATGAAGCCAGTGCGGTCATGCAACCTGGTCTGGTTGCCACCGTCATAGGTGTACTGCCAGCCCTCGCCGCCCTCGTCGGAGAGCAGCAGACGCGCCCCAGTTGCTTTTGCCAGTTCTCGGCTGCCAGACAGGTAGTCTGCGTGAATATGGGTTTCGGTGACGTGCGTGACACGCAGTTTCTGGGCCTGCGCCTCACCGAGGTACTGGCTGATGTCGCGGACTGGATCGACCACCAGGCATTCCCCCGTCTTCTGACAGCCGATCAGGTAGGACGCCTGGGCCAGGTCGGTGTCGTAGAAGCGTTGGAAATACATGCCCAGAGCGTATACCCCCTCCCCCTATCCTGTCAAATACCCCGGGGGGTATACTGAACGCATGACCGCGACCCTCCCTGCCAGTAATCTCGCCGCCGAGAAGACCCGGATTCTCAACCGCCTGCGCCGCCTGGAGGGACAGATTCGGGGACTACAGAAAATGGTGGAGGAGGAGAAGAACTGTGTGGAGATGATGACCCTCTACGCCAGTGTCAGGAGCGCTCTGGAGTCCACCGGGGACGTGATTCTGGAGACGTACGTAGCGCAGTGTCAGGCCCGGGGGGAGGAGCCTGCCGACCTGGTGAAACTGCTCAAACTGGCCCGGTAATCCCCAGACCAGTCCCGGTCATTTTTAAAAGAGCGGCCTTTACGCGGGCATACTGGCCTGATCCAGAAACCAGGTTGAATCCTGCATTGATCTGGCTCGGAGTGTGACGTTGATCCAGGTGAGAAAGCGTCTCCATACAATGCTGGGGGAGGGATCATGAAACTTCTTCTGACGTCCGGCGGCATAACCAACGCCAGCATTCATCAGGCACTGGTGAGTCTGCTCGGTCGGCCCATCTCCGAGTGCAATGCCCTGTGTATTCCCACGGCAATGTATGGGCATCCACACACCAATCCAGGCCATGCATGGCGATTCATCAGCGGTCAGGAACCCCAGAGCCCCATGTGCGAACTGGGATGGAAGTCTCTGGGCGTGCTGGAGCTCACGGCGCTGCCCAGCATCGGTCAGGAGCGCTGGGTTCCCTGGGTTCAGGAAGCCGACGTCCTGCTGGTGGGTGGCGGCGACGCCCTGTACCTGTGCCACTGGCTGCGGGAATCCGGCCTGGCAGATCTTCTGCCATCGTTGCAGGAAACCGTCTGGGTGGGCCTGAGCGCCGGAAGCATGGTCATGACCCCCCGGATCGGGCAGGAGTTTGTCGGCTGGAAGGCTCTTGGCGGCGACGACCACACGCTCGGGCTGGTCGATTTTTCAATCTTTCCGCACCTGGATCACAAGGATCTGCCGGAAAACACCCTGGCCGATGCCCAGAGGTGGGCGGCCAGGATGACGGGGCCGTGCTACGCGGTTGATGATCAGACCGCCATCAAGGTGATCGACGGCAGCATCGAGGTGATCTCCGAGGGACACTGGCAGCTCTTGACCCCCGAACGCTAGAGGCCCAAACGCCAGAGCAGGGCAGTCACCGGGTTGCTGCAAGCTCTGGAGAGGGCAGGTGGTTCAGACCAGTTGAGCGTATGCCACGGCAACCTGCGCGGCCACGGCAGCATTGTGCCGAACCAGGGCAATATTTGCCTCCAGACTCCGGCCCTCGGTGATCTCCACGATCCTGCCCAGGAGGTAGGGGGTCGTCTCCTTACCGGACAGGCCCAGGGCGTTCATGTCCTCAAGCGCCTGATTGATCTGCGGCATGATCTCGCTGGCAGGAATCTCTGCTTCCAGCGGAATCGGGTTGGCAAGCATCACGCCGCCAGCCAACCCCAGAGTCCATTTGACTTTCAGGATGCGGGCCACTTCTTCGACTGTCTGCACGCTCAGAGGCGCAGGAAAGCCGCTCTGCCTGGAGTAGAAGGCCGGAAATTCGGTGCTTCCCAGGGTGATGGCCGGGACACCCTGCGTTTCGAGCACTTCAAGGGTCAGGCCGATATCGAGAATGCTCTTGACCCCGGCACTCACGACGCAGACATCCGTATGAGCAAGTTCCATGAGGTCGGCACTGATGTCCATGGTGTCCCCGGCCCCCCGGTGGACGCCCCCCGTGCCGCCAGTGGCAAAAACGCGGATGCCAGCGAGCGACGCGACCCACATCGTGGAGGCGACCGTGGTCGCGCCGTGGCGACCGAGGGCCACTGTAAGCGCCAGATCCCGCGTGCTGATCTTCTGCACGTCCTTGTCGGTGGCGAGGAGGTGCAGTTCTTCCGGCGTGAGTCCAATCTTGAGGCGGCCGTGCAGCACCGCGATGGTGGCCGGAACAGCTCCGTGTTCCCGGATCACGTCTTCCACGCCGCGTGCCATCTCCACGTTTTTCGGAAAGGGCATGCCATGGCTGATGATGGTGCTTTCCAATGCGACGACGGCACGCCCGGCAGAGAGGGCCTCGGCAACCTCGGGGTGAATGTCCATCAGGGCGGCGATTTCAGGGCGGATATGGGCTGGAATGGTCATAAGAAACTCCTTGGAAAAAGAAAGCGGGAAAGAGAAGAGAACAGGGCGTTCAGTGGGAAATCGACGAGAGGCGCTCCTGAAGGGCCGTGGGCGACAGCAGGGGAGAAACGGTATGCTCACTTTCCACGGTAAGGGCAGCAGCAGCATGCCCATGCCGGGCCGCTTCCAGTGCAGGCAGACCCGAGGCCAGGGCCGCCAGAAAGGCCCCCAGCATCGCGTCGCCCGCGCCCGTCACGTCACGGACGGTTGCTGGCAGCGCGGGAAGCTCGTGCATCTCCTCAGGAGTCGAAAGGAGGCTCCCCAGCCTGCCGCGTCTGATCCAGACCAGCTCCACCCCCTGAGCGTGTAGTTCCAGGGCACCGGCCCGCAACGCTACGGGGTCATCGGGCAGGTCCCGGCCCAGCAGTGCGCTCAGTTCCAGCACATTCGGCGTCACGGCAAAAGGCACCAGCCGCTTCCCGTTCAGGTCGGTGCCCATCACTTCCCGCAGCCGCACTCCCTTGGGGGCGCTGACCGGCTCGAACACCACCCGGATGCCCAGCTCGGTGGTCAGGGTCAGCAGGTGTGCCAGTGACATTCTGGAGAGGTTGCCGTCCACCACCAGCCATGAGGCGCCGCGCAGCACGTTGCGCCGTTCCTGGAGCGCGGCTGGAGTCAGGGCGTTGATGACGCTCATGGCCGCCACAGCCACCAGCAGTTCACCATCTTTTCCGAGTACAGCCGTATAGGTTCCGGTCGGCTCTCCATCCACCCGCAAGACCGGGCTGATATCCACGCCAGCAGCGGCCGTATCCCTCAGAAGATTGTCTCCCAGCAGGTCCCGCCCGACCGCCGAGATGAGTGAGACGGCGATGCCGAGGCGGGCGAGATTCTCCGCCACATTCCGTGCCACTCCCCCTGGAGCCTGAACCAGCGTGCCCGGATTGCTCGTTCCGGCAATCGCCGTTGTGGTCGTCTGCGCCTTCACGTCAACGTTCATGCCCCCGACCACGACCACCCGTTGCACTGGCCCGTCTGTCGGAAGGAGATACCCACGTCCCAGAAGTGCGCCTTTCCGAACCAGCGCACTCACATGCACGTTCACCGCTGCCCGTGAGGTACCCAGGCGACGGGCCAGTTCCTCTGGACTGGCAAGCGGGGTCTCCCGAATGAGAGTCAGCAGCGCGGATTCGGTGTCGGTCAGGGCCATGTCTTAACCACAATAAAGCAACTAGCTGCAATAAAGCAATGGGCGGGTCGAGAGTGCACCAGAGGCATAAGGGATCGCAGGCTCCAGGCATGCTGGTGGCCAGGGACTCTGGGTGAGACCATGATGGGCTCCCGTAACAAGATCAGCGAAATTTTCACTGTACATGCCAAGCTTCCTGGGCACATCCAGAGAACTTGGACCGCCTGAAAACGACCCCAACTCAGATCAGATGATCTACACCATTTAAAATAGATTAAACTAATAATCTAAGTGAGGTCAACGGGAGGTGGCTCCATGCAGGCCCGTAGACTCACTGTGTACGCCTCCCAGAGGAGAGAGGAGCAATCATGCCCAGAGTGTCCAGAACCCAAGCTGCCCAGAACCGGGAACTGACCGTCCAGGCCGCTGCCGAACTGTTTCGCGAACGGGGCGTCGATCACGTCAGCGTGCAGGACATCATGGCCGCCGTTGGCCTCACGCATGGCGGCTTTTACCGCCAGTTCGACTCTAAAGAAGCCCTGCTGCCGGAAGCGGCCCGCTATGCCTACGACAGCATGACGGCCCGACTGACCAGGCTTGATGCCAGCACGGCCGACCACGCTGCCGCGCAGCACCAGTTTATCCAGAGTTACCTGTCGGCGGCCCACCGGGATCGTCCGGGGCGGGGCTGTCCTACCGCCGGGCTGATTCAGGACATTGCCCGCACAGACAGTGCCGAGACCCGCGACCTGCTGACGAGTGGGGTTGCGCAGTTGGGGGAATGGCTGGATCAGCCTGGAGGCGATGGATTGGTCACAGCCTGCACGCTGATCGGGGCACTGCTGGTCTCCCGCGCCGCCGCAGGGTCACCGCTCTCCGATCAGGTGCTTGAACGCGTTGCCGCCGCCCTCGCCTCCCCAGACTGAGAGTTTTCTCCTCTCGATTCCATCAACGACAGGCCATTTTATGCGCTCACGCGGTGAGCCGAGGAGCAACATGACCCAGACCGAAGACAAGCCCGCCGAACTCACTTCTTCACCGCGCATGCGTACTTATACCTGGCAAGACCCGCTGATCGGCGCAGGGGTCGCCTCTGGTCTGAGCGGCTTGGAGTACGTGCGGGGGATGGCACGGGGTGAGTTTCCTCCACCCCCGATTGGCCAGACCATGGGCTTTCATATTCTGGACGAACAGGATGTCCAACCGGGTCAGGTCACCTTCCGCCTGCATCCGCAGGAATTCCACTACAACCCGATTGGAAGCGTACACGGCGGCGTATACGCCACGCTGCTGGACTCGGCGCTGGGCTGCGCCATCCACACCATGCTGCCTGCCGGGGTGGGGTACACCACCGTTGATCTGGCGGTGAAGTACCTGCGCCCATTGCGGCTGGGCATGGGTGAGGTTCGCGCGGTGGCCGAAGTCATCAGCGTGTCGCGTCAGGTCGCCACTGCCAGCGCACAGATCGTGGATGAGGCTGGCAAAATCTACGCCACGGCGACCACCACCTGTCTGATCCTGCGGGGCAGCACTTCCACCTCTTCAGCACCTCCACACGAGACGGGCCAGTAACTGAAATTGAGCAAAGAGGCCGCGCGCCGGTTGTGTTGCGGCAAGATAGGCAGAGCAGGCTGACCGAACGCCTGTACACAAATCAGTTGATGAAGCCTGGCGTAGTCCAGAGACATGTCATGAGGACAGACGAATACAGGCAGCCAAAGGCGGACCGCCGATTCGTTCCTGCCGCCAGGGCAGCTCAGCCTGTAATTCTTCACACTCCAGCTGGCCTGCGCGACGGGTCCTACGGTAAGACGAGGTCGGTATCGCCACCTGCTGGGAGTGGATGGCCCACAACTCGCCCAAGCGCCAGCAACTGGCCTTTATGGTGAAACTCGTGTGTCATGGGATGCATGATCAGCCAACGCTGCGTGACGTGCAGGCGGTCGCGCCCTGGCCGAACAAGTTCGAAGATCTCGTCGGGCTGCGCAAAGCTGGCGCAGGCCTGTTCCACGACCAGATCCACTTCGCCAAACTTGGTGCGCATGGCTGACGCATCTTCCAGGCTTGAAGCCTCGAACTGGTCGTGATACCGCTCCAGGTCCAGCCCATAACGCCCCACCCATGAGAGGTAGCAATTGGCCACATGGGCCTGGATATTACGGATGCTGCCGTAAGCGAAGTCCGGGTGCTCAAAGATATAGACCTCGGGCGGCAAAGATTCAGTGTAATCCAGCAGCACTTCGCGGGTGCGTTTGGCCCAGTTGTACAGAAGCGGCAATGAAGGATCCATACCGGAATTATCAGCCACCAGGAGCCGCCACAGAAACTTCCGACGTGAGAATGGCCAGTGCAGACTTCTCAATCTTGATGATCTCAGCCAACTGGACACAGCCATCTTGGCGGTCAATTCACCACTGAAGAACTATTCGATTGGATCGTGACTTGGGGTTAGCAGAGTTTGGTGGAACACCGGTTCAGTCTTGGCCTGCCTGAGCCGAGCAAACAGTTTCCAGAGCCTCACAAAATATTTGAGGAGCTCAGATTCTCCCCGGTCTTACCCGTAGTTTCTGAGGGGTTTGTCGGAGGCCCGCTGTGAACCCTATAGTGCCCTATGCCTGAGCGCAAACCACGGCGAAGCGCCGGAATCTCGCCGCTGGTGCTTGACGTAACGGGCGGTTACGATGAACTCAACCTGGGTCGCCTGGCCCTGATCAGCGGCCAAAAAACGGTACCGGGGACATTGCGCCGCTGGCAAAAGCAGATCACCACGCCCGACGGCCGTCCGGTGATCATCACCTGCACGGTTCCAGATGATCAGGTGGTGCCGCACGGCCTCGACAACGACTTTATGGTGGGGCTGGTCAACCTGTGCTTTGAGGCGGGTCTGCCCGACGGCCCCTTCAGCGTATCGGCCTACGGCCTGCTGAAAGCTTCCGGCTTTTCCGACTCAGCCCAGTATTACCGGGCACTTGAGGAGAGTCTGGTGCGCCTGAACAAGGCGTCCTACACCATTGACGAAGGCTGGTTTGAGCAGGGGCCACACAGCTGGACCACCCAGTCGTTCGCGCAGGTCAGTTACCTGTCTTATGCCCGTTCGCGGACCGGAGTGCAGGGCACCAGCGTGGTCACAGTGCAGTTGGCCCCCCCCGTGATGGAGAGCCTGCGGGCCGGATACATCAAGCCACTCGACCTCAACTTCTACCGGGGTCTCAGTCAGCCCCTGGTGCGGGCAGTGTACCGGCAACTCGACGCCCTGCATTTCGATGAGTCCACCGCCGACGGCCTGGTGCGGGAACTCAGCGCGCCCCTGATGGCCTGGGGCAACCGGCTGGGACTGCTCAGCGACCGCCCTGACAACGTGGTGCGCACCCTCACACCCGCGCATGAGGAGCTTCAAGCCAAAGGCTATGTGGCCGCTGTGGAAATTACAGGCCGGGGCCGCGACAAGGTGGTGCGGTATGTGTTCGGCCCGCCGCCTCAGGGCGAGCATCCGGACCTGGCCGCGCTCCTCACTGCGCGGGGCGTCAAGCAAGGCGTGGCGGTGCGGCTCTCCACGGTGTTCCCAGAGCGCATCGAGGAAGCGGCCCAGCGCTTTGACCACTACCTGAAAGTCAGCCTGCGCCCGGTGGGCAATCCGGGCGGCCTCCTGGTGGCGATGGTCCAGCGCCCCGAAGACTTTGCCGAGTTACCCGGCTACGGAAAGCGGAGCAGTACTGGAGCGGGTTCACCGACAAAGTCAGCCGCCCCGCGCCCAGCAGATCCCCGTACCGAGGACAGCGAATTGGACTTGGCCAGAGAAGAAGCGCGCCTAGCGGCCCTCAGCGGCACCGATCTGGTGGACTGGATGCTGCGCCAACTCAGCGTGCTGGGCATCCTCAAGCACTTCACAGTGCCGGAACGCGCCCGCCTCGCCGACGTGGTGCTTACGGGGAGCCTCGATGGTCGCCACCTCGTGAGGGCCGCCACCCACGCCATGGTCGGAGGCGCACCCGCCATCGCTGCCGTGGTCGAAGATGTCCGAATTCATCTCTGAAAGCAGCCCGTATTTTCTGAGGGGAAGGGAATCCCGCTCACCCGTATTTTCTGAGGGGAAGAGCAAAAAAAACCTATGTTACACAGTGTTTTTTGGCCGAAACCATCTCTCCCGTATTTTCTGAGGGGAAAGGGAGATTTTGTCCCGGTATCTCCCGTAGTTTCTGAGGGGACAGAGGTTAGATGCTCCTCTTTCCCACCCGTAGTTTCTGAGGGGATGGCGAACAGATTGCCCGTAGTTTCTGAGGGGAAAAAGAGAGCAGTAAAGTCTTCTCTCCCGTATTTTCTGAGGGCCTAGGTCGAATGTTGCCCGTATTTTCTGAGGGGAAACAGGCCCCATTTCCCGTAGTTTCTGAGGGGAAAACTGCGAAAAGCTGCACTGGCTGGGCTTTTCCTTCGCCGCCTGATGATGTTATTTCATCAAGTTTTTAAATCTTTTCAATCAGGAGGAAAGTCAACATCATTTCCAGGCCAATGGAGACGCGGTGAGAAGAGGCCACCAGAATCCAGGGTAGAGGTCGAACAACCGGACAGCCTGTTGGTCAGCAGCCCGCCAGGTGGGTGCGCGAGTTGCTTTTTCCAGATGCTGGCAGCGGCGGCACACAGGTCAACAGAGACCCACGGAGGAGTTAGCGTGTGGCCTCAGACTTCACCCTGCCTGAACACGGTAGTTTTTGACAATGAATGACGCCCATAAAGTATCTCTACTCAACCCCTTGGTCTGTGAAACCGCCTGTGGAATCTGAGGCTTCCGTTCCGCTCCGCGCTCCGGCTTCCGGCGTGGCAGTTAAAACTGACATCGTGGTCATCGGGGCTGGGCAGGCTGGCCTGTCAGCGGCCTACCACCTTCAGAAGCGTGGCCTCGCGCCCCATCGCGGTTTCGTGGTGCTCGACCACGCTCCGCAGCCGGGCGGTGCCTGGCAGTTCCGCTGGCCCTCCCTCACGCTCAGCACGGTCAACCGCATTCACGATCTGCCAGGTCTGCCCTTCGCCGACACCGCCGGGGTGGGGGCCACAGATGTGCAGGCCAGTGTGGCTGTTCCCCGCTACTTCGCGGCGTATGAACGGGCCTTCCAGCTGCCTGTCTACCGGCCCGTGCAGGTCACGGCAGTTCAGGAACGTGGCGAGCGCCTTCTCGTCTCCACAGACCGCGTGGCATTTTCTGCTCAGGGCATCCTCAATGCCACCGGCACCTGGGAAGCCCCCTACGTGCCGGTGTATCCCGGCGCAGACCGGTTCAGGGGCCTCCAACTGCATACCAGGGACTACAGCTCGGCTCAGGCGTTCGCTGGTCAGCACGTCGTCATTGTGGGCGGCGGCATCTCAGCCCTTCAGCTGCTGGATGAAATTTCCCAGGTCACCACCACGACCTGGGTCACGAGGCGCGAGCCAGAGTTCCGTTCTGGCCCCTTCGATGAGGAGGCTGGCCGCAGCGCCGTCGCCCTGGTGGATCAGAGGGTCAGGCAAGGGCTGCTGCCCGAATCGGTCGTGTCGGTCACGGGACTTCTCGACACCCCAGCGGTGCAGGCGGCGCGGGCGCGGGGAGTTCTGGAGCGGCGGCCCATGTTCAGCGAGATCACCGAGGATGGAGTTCGCTGGTCAGATGGACAGACGCTGCACGCAGACGTGATCTTGTGGTGCACAGGATTCCGCAGCGCTCTGGATCATCTGTCTGCCCTGGGTCTGCGGGAACCGGGCGGCGGGATCATCATGACAGGCCGGTTGGCCACACAGGTCGCCAAGGACCCGAGAATCCATCTCGTCGGGTACGGGCCATCCGCCTCCACAATCGGCGCCAACCGGGCGGGCGGTGCGGCGGCACAGGAATTGCTGGCCTGGTTACATCTGCCCTGAGTCCCCTTTGCAGGAAACATGCGCTCAGAAAAGTGTCGTTTGAGTGATCAGAATGACAGAAAGCGGCAGGCAGCCGAGAATTCAGACTGCCTGCCCCCCGATTCTTGCTGTTCCTGAATTACGCGCCGGGAGCCGGACTGCTGCTCTGGGGGAGGGGCCGGTCAAACACAGCCGCTTCTGTTCCCTGCGGCGTGCTCCTGGGGGCGCGTTTGCGCTCAAAGAGGTAGAAGGCGGCGGGCACGACATAGAAAGTCATCAGGGCTGAAACCGTGATGCCCCCCACGATGATGATGCTCAGGCTCTTGCCGAACTCGCTGCCGCTGCCGGTGCTGAGCAGCAGGGGAATACTGATCACCAGCACCGTGAGGGTGGTCATGATAATGGGGCGAAAACGCAGGCGGCTCGCCTCGATCAGGGCTTCTCGCAGGGGCCGCTCCTGCATCTGCTCGACCACGAATTCCAGATAGATGATCGCGTTTTTGGCCGAAAGTCCGATCAGGAGCAGGAAGCCCAGCACCCCGAAGATGTCGAGGGTGCCGCCCACCAGAAACATCATCCAGTAGGCTCCTGCCACCGCGAAAGGCACCGGCAGCAGCAGGTACAGCGGATAGCGGAACGAATTGAACTGTGCGCCCATCACGAGGTACACCAGCAGCATGGAAATGGCGAAGGCCTGCAGGCCCAAACTGCCCACCTGATTGCCCAGCGCAAAGCCGCTGTTGGCATCTGCCGACCCCACCGAAACGAGGTTGTCGATGATGCCCGCCTGCGTGAGTGCCGCCGTCAACTGGGTCTGCAACTGGGCGCTGGTCAGGCCGCTATTGGGGTCTGGCTCTACCGTGAGATTCAGGCTATACAGGCGGTTGGTCCGCTCCACACTGGTCGGCGCACTCGTCTGCACGATGCTGCCGAGCTGGCCCACCGTCAGGCTGCTGCCGAGGGCAGAACTGTAGATCGGCAGCGACAGCAGCGACTGGTCATCCTGAAGGTACTGAGAGTCGAGCTGCACCGTGATCGGGTAGGTGACGCCGCCAATCTCGACGTTGCCGCCGCTGGAACCGCTGCCGTAAGTGCCGAGCGCCTGCGCCACTGCCGAGGCGGTCAGGCCCGTTCCGGCCAGAAGGCTGGGATTGGGCACGAACTGATTCTCAAGGGTGGTGTTGTCGAGGCTGCTGCTGGCGCTCAGCACATTCGGATTTTGCTCCAGGATATTGACCGCCGCCGCTGCCCGCTGCTTGAGCAGGTTGTAATTGCTGGCGATCAGGGTCAGGCTCTGGCTGTTGCCCTGACCCCGGAAACCGCCTCCGCTGAAGATGTTGGCCCGCACGCTGGGCACGTCGCTGAACATGCTGCGGAGCGCCTGTTGATAGGTGGCCGTCAGCGCGGCGGTGTTCTCGCGCTCTTCTTTGGGCTTGAGGGTGATGTTGAGGCTGGTGCCGCCTGCAGTCACGCTGGCCTGAACCGTCTGCACCTCGGGCCGCCCCATGAAGTAACCCTCCAGACGGCTGACCAATTCGTTGCGGGTGTTGAGTGCGAGGCCGCTGGGAACCCGCAGCGAGGCCCGCAACGTGCCCGAATCGGTGGTCGGCGTGAACGTGAAATTCATGCGCGGCACCACCAGGACCACGGTGGCGACCAGGAACGCGGCGGCGATCAGGAGCACGCCCACGCTGGCCTTGAGGGCGCTGTCGAGGCTACGGGCATAGGCTTCGCGCACCGCCGTCAATCCACGGTCCGTGACGCCGTGCAGGGTGGTGGTCAGGGCTTCTAGCACCGTCAGCAGCACGCCCCACACGTAGCGCAGGGCCATCAGCAGCAGGGGCAGCAGCACCAGCGCAAGCAGGGGCAGGCGGTTATCCAGCCGTGTCCAGATCAGGGCGGCGGCGGCGGCAACCAGCACCCAGAACCACCAGGTTTTCACCGAGTCAGCGCCCCAGCGCACGGCCTGCGGCAGGCGGGCAAAAGCGCGGGGCACGTCCCGCCAGCCCAGCGGTTCGGCGTCCGGTGTGTAGGCCATTCGGACGGTCAGAAACAGCAGGGCTTCCAGCCAGGACAGCAGCACCGCAGCAGCGAGGCCCAGCGCAAACTGCTTGACGTATTCCCCAATGATGCCGCCCATAAAGCTGACCGGAATGAGAACCGCCAGCAGCGACAGAGAAGCGGCGGCCACGGCACTGAACACCTCCGAAGCTCCGCGCAGCACCGATTGAATGCGGTCATAGCCCATCGCCCGGTAGCGCTCCACGTTCTCCGCGACCACGATGGAATCGTCGACCACGATCCCGATGGCGACGATCAGGGCCAGCAACGAGACCTGATTGAAGGTAAAGCCCATCAGCTTGTAGAGGATCGGGGCGGCGGCCAGCGAGATGGGAATGGCCGCGATCACGGTGAAGGCCGTATTCAGCCTGCCCAGAAACAGCAGCGTGACGAAGGCCACCACCAGCGCCGTGACCCACAGTTCATGCGTGGTGGATTCGATGCTGGCGCGGATCGGCCCCGTCGTGTCGTTGCTATAGGTGGCGGCGTACCCTGCCGGAAGCTCGATGCCTGAGATCAGCTCTTTTACGCCGTCTACCACGGCCACCGCGTTGCTGCCGGAGGTCTGCTGAATGCTGACCAGCACCACGGGCAAGCCGTTGACGCGGGTGACTCCGGTGGTCGTGCTGCCGTCCTGTACGCCCGCCACATCCGCCACACGCACTCCTCGGGTGGGATCGAGGATCACGTTGGAAATATCGGGAACGCTGGTGAGCTGGGCGTTGGTCGTGTAGTTCAGGCTGTTGCCTTCCCGCGTCACGGTGCCGATGGAGGAGCGCACGTTGCTGCCGCTGATGGCGTTCGACACGCTCTGGGGGGTCAGGCCGTAGGCCGCCAGCTTGTTGGGGTCCAGCAGCACCTCGACCGAGCGCTGTGATCCGCCGCTGAGTTCCACGTCGGCCACGCCCTCGACCCGCTGAAGGCTGGGCACGAGCCGATTCTGAACGTAGTCGTAGACATCGGATTGGCTGGCCGTGCCGCCCGAAACCCCGAATTCCAGAATCGCCTGAGAATTGGGGTTGAAGGTACGGACGCTGGCGCTTCCAGCCCCGTCGGGCAGTTGGCGGGTGGCCGCCGAGACCAGCGAGGCGACCTGATTGGCCGCCGCGTTCTGGTCGGTGCCGTCTTCGAGTTGCAGGGTCACGCGGCTGTTGCCCGTGCTGCTCGTAGAACTGATCGAGGTGACGTTGGGCACCTGCGCGACGGCGCGTTCGATGACCTGCGTCACTTCCTCATCCACCGAGGTGGGGCTGGCCCCGGAATACGAGGTACTGATGTTTACGACCGGAATATTGACGGTGGGAAGCAGGTCTACGCCCAGAGAGCGCATAGACACGAAGCCGAAGACCACGATGCCCACAAAGATGCCGATGGCAAAGACGTAGCGCGTGACCGAGAAATTGATCACCGGATTGACGCCGCTGAAGACCTTTTTGCCCACATTGCGGATCATGGAGCGCCTCCGGCACCGGCGGGGCTACCTGCGCCCGGACTGCCCGGAATCCTCTGGCTGCCCGGACTGCCCCGCTGCCCGCTGCTGTTGACCGTGCTGACGCTGGCCCCGTCCAGCAACCCGGTCGGTGGCTGGGTGATGACCTCGTTTCCGGCGTTGATGCCGCTGACCGCCGATTGGGTGCCCGCCTGTCCCAAGACCGTCACGGGCTGTTGCTGCGCCTTCCCGGATTCGATGGTAAACACGTAGGTCTGATCTCCGTCCACCTGAAGCGCGGTGCTGGGCACCAGAATGCCCGAGGCGACCTTGGCGCTGTAGACCACCGAACCGACGGTGCCCAGTGCGGGCAGGGCCGAGCCGATAAACCGCGCCGTGGTGGGCACGCTGCCGTTGGTCGGCGCACCTGCGTTTTGTGCCACCTTGAGCGGGTACTTCTGCTGCCCGACCACAAAGGTCAGGGCCGCGCCCACAGGCAGCGTGGAAGCCTCGGTGGCGGGCACGTTCACCGAGACCTGCCGCTGGCGGCTGACCAGCGAAAACGCCTCGCTGTTGGCGGCGAGGTACTGGCCTCCACTGACATTGAGGCCCGTGATCTGCCCCGCGAAAGGAGCCGTGATGCGTAAGGCTCCTGCGGCCTGCTGCGCCTGATTCAGCGTGATCTGCGCTCTCTCGACGGCGAGCCGCGCTTCGGCCAGGCCCTCGGTCTGTGCACGAGTATTCTCGGCCAGATTGGCCTGCGCGGTCACGAGGGTCGTGCGGGCGGCCTCGACCTGCGCCAGCTGGTTGTTGACCTCGGTCCGCGACGCTGCGCCGATGGCCGCCAACTTCTGAAGCCCCGAGAGGCTCTGCTGCGTGTTCGCCAGCGCCGCTGCCGCAGAAGTGACCTGCTGCTGAAGCTGAGCGCGGCTGCTGCTCACACTGTTCGTCTGAGAGCGCAGCTGCACCTGCGCCGTCTCCAGCGCGTTGCGGGCGCTGTCTACCGAGGAATTCAGGTCGCTGTTGGTCAGGGCCAGCACCGTCTGTCCAGCCTCCACCTCGCCGCCGACTTCTACGGCAATGGTCGTGACGGTTCCCGAGGCGCGGGCCGATACCGTGGTGGTCTGGGCCGAGGCGACTGTACCTGTCAGGCGGCGTTCGGTACTCAGCGTTCCTTCCTCAACGGCTACCGCCTGCACCGGAAGAGTGACGCCCGTGCCGCTGCTGCTGGCGCGGCCTCCTGCGGCCTGACCGGAACCGGGGGAGAAGCCGGAACCGGCCTGCCCTCTGGTGGTCTGCCCCGCTCCTGTCTGAGCGCCGCCTCCTCTGGCCTGACTGCCTGCACCTGCGCTGCCTGGGCCTGCATTGCCGCCACCCTGAAAACCGCCCCCAGAACCCGCCGCACCGCTCCCGTCATCCTGCCCCAGTCGGTAACCCACATAACCGACTCCGCCAAGCAGGAGGGGAATCAGCAACCATCCCCAGGGAAAGGAACGGCGTTTCTTGGCTCCAGCCACCTGAGCCGGAGCAGAAGCAGTCAGGTCGTCTCGGTCTGCCACTGTCTTCGATACCTGATCCATGGAACCATCGAATCACTGGTTAACGAAGAAATATCGAAGAAATGTTGCGAAAATACCGGATCTGGTGCGGCGAAATCTGTCAGAACAGAAAAGCGTTCATTCACAGAAACCTCCTGACCGTCCGTGTAATGCGCTGGAGCAGGCGGCGTCCCCGCACAATTTGGGCAATTCGGTTGCACAGAAAGCCGCTCCCGGAACGTTGGCCGGAGACTGTTTTCGAAACCATCACGAATTCTTAGGATTGTCTTCACGCTGCTCCGCATGCGCTGGGCTGTCATTGCCTTCTGCAAAAGAGAACCCGGCGTCACGTCGTCTGCTGGGGTGCAGTCGATCCGGGCATCCCGATTTGAAACCTTGGGTTTTTGACTTGTGAGACAGGCGTGACGCAGGTTTTGGTACGGTAGCTACATGAATGCGCCGGGCTGGAAGAGGGACGGCAATCCCGTTCACTTCCGCGTTTCGGCACATCAGGCAACAGGTGAGCAGATGCAGCAGGTCACATCTGCACCGCTTGGGCCAGTGCCGCTTTACACTGAGTCCAGAAACCGAGTCACGTTTTGAGACCTTCTCAGAGATCACGCAGCCGCAGGCCCACCGCAAAGAGGGTGGGAACTTCACCATGACCCAGACGCCACCACCTTCTATGGCCGCCCTGAGAGACGAGCTTCGGGGCTTCCACGAGCAGATTCAGGCATCCCAGGATGCGGCTGACCAGGCTCTGCTGCACCGGGAAGCCGCTTACCTGGCCCTCAACATCGGGGAGACGGCGGTGGCGCTGACGCATGCACTGGCTTGTCTCGATCTGGCGCGGGCATGTCAAGACCTGAACCTTCAGACCAAAGCCCACGTCGCTGTTGCGATCGTGCAGGCCGAAGGCTATGACGACCTGGGAGCCGCAGAGCATTTTCGCCACGCCGAAGATCTGGCAAGGGCTGCCGGCGATCACCGGGGAGTGGCCCTGGTTGCCGTCAACGTCTCTCATTATCAGATGCAGCGCGGCGAGTACCTGGCCGCTGCCACCCAGCTCGGTGCCCTGTCGCATCCCCCCTATCTGGGCGTGTTGAAGCAGCCTGATTCCGCTGAACTCCGGCAGGTCTTCCATATCAACTATGTGGTCAGCGCAGCTGAAGCCCTGATGGCCCATGAGACGCAGATCGCTGACCTTGAATCATGGCGCATGAGGCTGAGGGCGTCTGCACATGAGCTTCAGCTTCTGCACGCCAACCAAACCGGGCTGACCAATGCCCTGCACCTGCTGGACGTCCTGGACGCCCTGATGCGCTACGCCCTGTGGCAGGACGATCTGCCCGCCGCACAGCAGTTTGCAGATGAGTTCGTTCAGGTGTCTCGGCGTCTGGGCAGCACGGTCATGTACGGACGGGCGCTCCTGAACCGCAGCCGGGTCAGGGCACGGATGCAGCAGTGGGAGGGGTCGATTCAGGATGCCGAGGCTGCCATTGCCCAGTTCGAGACCGGGCAACATGACCTGTGGGCGGTCCGTGGCCGGACAGCGCTGGCCGAAGCCTATGCCCAGACCCAGCAGTTTCGGGAGGCCTTTGAGACGCAGCGGGAAGTGACCCAGCAGGTCGAGTCGCTTTACCGACAATATCACCAGCAACGGGCCTTACTGGGGCAAATCACGCAGCAGGCCCGGGAAGCCGAGGTGCGTGCGACAGCTTTTGCGGAGGCGGCGCTGCAAGATTCGCTGACCGGCATTCCCAACCGGGCCTACGCGATGCAGCTCCTGGCCCAGTTGCATGGCCGCGCCCAGCAGGGTGAGAGCAGCGCCATTGCCCTGGTTGACCTGGATCACTTTAAGCAGGTCAACGACACTTCGGGGCACGCAGCAGGGGATCTGGTGCTGACGCGCGTGGCACAAACCCTGAATGCCGGAGTCCGGGCCGTGGACAGCGTGGCCCGTTTTGGCGGTGAAGAATTCGTGGTCATCCTGAGAGGCGTGACGCTCGCTGATGCCCAGGACTCCTGCGAGCGCCTCAGGCGGGTTCTGAACGACCTCAACTGGGATGACGTGGTGCCTGGCCTCAGAACTTCGGCCAGCTTCGGACTTGCCATGCTGGACGGGCAGCGCGACCTTAAAGCCACACTTCACGCAGCAGATAAGGCGCTGTACCGTGCGAAAGCATCCGGGCGCAATGTGGTTCGAACGGAACATCACTCCACAGACCGAATCATTGATTTGAGTTGAGGCGTGGGGCGCGGTTCATTCCCCCTTTCCGATTTGGTCTGCTGGGGGCAAGCAGTGAATGCTCAGGACGCTGCTTCTCTATGATTGATGTTTTTAAGTTTTAAAAAGAAAAAACATCATCAATCATCATAGGAGGAAAGAGACATCACAACATTTGTCGTGTAGATCGCGTTTTTCTGGATATTGAGAGGTCAATTCCCTCCAAACTTGACGAACATTCCCCCCAAACTTGACGAATAAAAAGGTCAATTCCCCCCAAACTTGACGAACATTCCCCCCCAAACTTGACGAATCATCATTGGATTCCCCCAAACTTAACGAATAAAGGCCAGAGAACCTGAAAATCACGTCCCAATGGAGTTTTTTCTTTCCCCCCGAACTTGACGAATAATTTCCCCCCAAAGTTGACGAATGGTTCCCCCCAAACTTGACGAATAAAAGGGTCAATTCCCCCCAAAGTTGACGAACTCCTGCTGCCTTCATCTGAATACTGTCTGGAACAGCATTTTTTTGAGTTCAATTTCAATTCCCCCCAAACTTGACGAATGAAGGGAGAGGGGACGGAAAAATGGTTGAAGGGGCTCTCCCCTTTCTGAACTCTGTGGGGGAAATCTCAAGCGGGTAACGCGGCCCGGATCAGGGCAGCCCGCTCTTCTGGAGATTGGCTGAGACTCCGCAGTAGTGTCTGAATCAGGTGAACCACCGAGACCTGCTGGTTGAGTACTCCCCGCTTCAGCCTTTCTCGATCACTTCCAGAGAGGTGGGGCGTGACCTGCATGAAGGTCAGCTGGTGCTCCAGGCGTGATAGCTGCCGTGCTGGGCTGAGCGCCAGAAGCTCTGCCACCTGGGCAGCTTCGACCTCCTGCTCCAACAGAACCGGCTGAACGGCCGCAGCCGGGCGTAACCGTTCTCCCCTGAGCGCTGCAAGCGGCAGGGGATCGTCATACCGCTCTGGATGAATCAACATATCGCGCAGCAAGGCTCCGGCATTCTGTTTGCGTCCAGGGTAGGCGTCAAATTGGCGCAGCGCCCGCTGTACTGGCACAGGATCAGGGTGGTCATGCAGGTATTTTCCGGCTACAGCGGGATACATACCCCGGCGGGTCAGTTCGTGCAGCAGCTCCGGGTCAGGCAAACGGGTGACCGGGGCGAAGACGTAGGTCAGCTGCTGCGCCTTGCCGCGCCCCTCGATCTCGACGCCCAGCAGGATGCCTCGGTGGGTCAGCTCCTCGTGGGCAGGTTGCAGGACCCGGCGAATCTTGTCAGGTTCCGCGCTGTAGATACTGAGACGCTCCCCCCATTCCAGCAGATTCACGGTCACGCGGTTCTGGGCCGAGCCGGAATCCCAGCGTAGCGCGTCCAGCACACGGTAAACCGCCCGCACTGGCGGACTGCTGAGGTCGCGGTAGACCCCCAGATCCAGTGGCTTGACGTAGCCGTCACGGATGCTGCGGGCCACCTCGTCGGGCAACCGGATTTCCAGAGCGCTCCGGATGTCGTCGTCATCTTCACGCGTGGCGGTGACCTTCCACAGATAGTTGAAGGTGGCGTCCACATGCCGCTGACGGCCATGTACCCACCAGCCCTGCACAATCTGGTAACTGGTGCTCTGGAGCCTGCGTAGGCACTGACGCACTTCCCGGTAGTAATGGGCGCTGCCGTTCAGACCCGCCGCCTGCAATAACCGGTGCATCGAAACCCGGATGGTGCCGTCTTCGGGACAGCCGTCTTCCAGATAGAGGTTGATGATGGCGACCATCACGTCGTTGTCGAGTCCATGCGGCACGACATGCCCAGTCAGAGCCGTGCAGGTGACGGTGACTGTCGTTTCTCCAGCCTGATAGGTGCGTGTCCAGCTCGTGTAACTGGAGGGAACCCGCGACTGGGCACTGATCAGGGAAAGCCGCGCCACATTGAGTTCGTCGTGACCTCCGGATGCGACGCTACCCAAACCGCTGGGCAGAACCACGTCCAGAGCAGTGACGCGCTCGGGAGCGGTCAGGTTCTTTTCTCTGGCAACCTTCTTACTCATACCAGAGCGGACATATGAGAAGAGAGAAGAAGAGGCACAGGACTGACGTCATTCTACGCCAAAGGTGAGGCGGAGCACCTCAGCAGGTTGTGTGGAGGTGAGTCAGTCTTGTACCCGTGAGGGGCACAGATCTCTACCTCCGTGGCCCCACGCCCTGAACCTGCCCGATGATTTCGTCCATCAGGCGGTTCAGCTCTGTATCCACGACCTGGTGCACTGGATTCGCGTCATACCAAGCCAGTACTTCCTGCACGCCACGCGCATAGGGAACGGTGGCCCTGAACTCTGGCACCAGACGCTTGATCTTGCTGTTGTCGAAGATGACGCTGTGGGCCTTGTCGCCCAGCAGTCCCGCGCCCCAGTCGGGAGCAAAAGCGGCGATCACCCTGGAGGGCACGTGGACGATGTTGGCTTCCGCGCCCGCCGCTCCGGCCACCAGCTCGAAAATCTGATTCCACGTCAGCCACTCATCCCCGGTGATCTGTACGGCCTCACCGATCACTGCCGGGCGGCCCAGCAGCCCCACGAAGCCCACGGCGAAGTCGCGGTGATGCGTCAGGGTCCACAGGGAGGTGCCGTCGCCGTGGACGATCACGGGCTTGCCCTGGCGCATGCGGTCCACCACCGTCCAGCCGCCGTCCATAGGCAGCAGCGTCCGGTCATAGGTGTGTGAAGGCCGCACGATGGTTGCCGGAAAGCCGCCCTCGCGGTAGGCGCGGGTCAGCCGATCTTCGCAGGCAATCTTGTCGCGCGAATACTGCCAGAAAGGGTTGTGCAGCGGCGTGGATTCTGTGATCGGCAGGTGGCCCAGCGGCTTCTGGTACGCCGAGGCCGAGCTGATGAAGACGTACTGCTTGGTTCGGCCCGCAAACAGCGCCAGGTCGGTCTCGATGTGTTCGGGTGTGAAGGCCACCCAGTTCACCACCACGTCAAAGTCCAGATCGCCCAGCGCTTCCCGCACGCTGCCCGGATCGCGGATGTCGCCGCGCAATACTGTTGCGCCGTCTGGAACGGGCCTTGAGGATTCGCCCCGGTTGAGCAGAAACAGATCCATGCCCTGCGACAGCGCCAGTTCCGAACACGCTGAGCTGATGATGCCTGTGCCGCCGATGAACAGAACTTTCATGCTTTCTCCTGTACCAACGTCTGGCCCTGATCGCCCAGCGTGTCGCGCCAGGTGTGCTGGGCCTCAAAGCCGAGCTGGGCGCGGGCGTGGTCAATGCTCAGCAGCGTTCCGAAACCCGTCAGCGATTCGTGCAGCGGGACATCGGGAAACACCTGCGCCATCAGCATGCGCGAGGGGAAGGGCATCACCGTATCGGCGGCGGCGATGATAAAGCTGCTGGCTCCCTCAAGCGGCGCAGTCAGGGCCAGACGGCAGGCCAGCGCGGCGTCCCGCTCGTCGATGTAGCCCCACAGGTTCCATTTGCGGGCGTGCAGGTCCGGCCAGGCCAACTCTGGAAAACGGCGGTACTCCTCAGGCCCCAGGATGTTGGAGAACCGCAGGGCCACGAAAGCAATGCCCGAGTGACGCGCAAAATCCTCTGCCATCGTCTCGGTGACCACCTTACTGAGCGCGTAGGACGATTCGGGGTGTGGGTAGTGCGCCTCGTCTACCGGGGCGTAATGCGGCGGCACATCAAACGGCAGGCCCAGCGTGGTCTCACTGGACGCCCAGACCACCCGGCCCAGGCCCAACATGGTGGCCGCTGTAAAGACGCTGTGGTTCATGGTCACGTTTTGCACGAAGGTGTGGTGCGGGGCCTGAAGATCAGGGGCAGGAATATTCGCCAGATGAATCACGCTGCCCGCCCCCCGCATGACTTCCAGCGTCTGGCCCAGATCGGTCAGGTCTGCACGCAGGGTGGCCTTCAGGGAACCTGCAAAGTTGCCGTCTGGCCTGGGAATAGGTTGGGTATCGACGGCAATGACCTCATAACCGTGTTCCAGCAGATGTCGCAGGGCTGCGCGACCGGCCCTACCCGCTGCGCCGGTCAGCACCACTGGCCCCGCCGGAGGGAGCGGTTCTGCCGAAAGAATCTGGGCGGAAGCCCTCACCACGCGTAGGCTTCCGGGGCCTGTCCGCCGGGGCCAGGCCAGATCTCATCCAGCTTGTTCAGGATGTCATCCGTGAGTCTGATGTCCAGCGCTTTCAGTGCGCCGCCCAGTTGCTCTGCCGTGCGCGGGCCGATGATCGGAGCGGTTACGGCGGGCTGATGCAGCAGCCAGGCCAGCGCCACATCTGCCGGAGATTCACCGATTTCTTGACACAGCGCCTCGTACTGCTCCAGTTGCGGGCGGTGCTTGTCGATCTGTTTTTGCATGTTCTCGCTGGCGCGGCGGCCTTCGCTGGCTTTCTGCAAGACCCCCCCCAGCAGGCCGCCGCCCAGTGGACTCCAGGGAATCACGCCCAGTCCCAGCGCCTGACACGCGGGAATGACCTCCAACTCGATCATGCGGGCCGACAGGTTGTACAGGCTCTGCTCGGACACGAGGCCCATAAAGTGGCGCTGGGCGGCCAGCGTGTTGGCCTGCGCGATATTCCAGCCCGCGAAGTTGCTGCTGCCCACGTACAGCACCTTGCCCTCACGCACCAGTTGTTCCATCGCCTGCCAGACCTCTTCCCAGGGTGTGGCCCGGTCGATGTGGTGCATCTGGTACAGGTCGATATGATCGGTCTTGAGGCGGCGCAGGCTGTCCTCGCACGCCCTGCGGATGTGGTAGGCCGAGAGTTTCTGATCGTTGGGACCGTCCCCCATCTTGCCGTAGACCTTCGTCGCCAGCACAATCCGGTCGCGGTTGCCTGGATTTTTCTCCAGCCAGCGCCCAACGATCTGTTCGGTCACGCCTTGTCCCGGCTGGCGGCCATACACGTTGGCGGTATCGAAGAAATTGACACCCTGCTCCAGCGCTGTGTCCATGATGTTGTGGCTGTCCTGCTCGCCCGTTTCGGGACCAAAGTTCATGGTTCCCAGGCACAGAGGGCTGACTTTCAGGCCAGTGCGGCCCAGATGACGGTAATCCATAGTTGACGCCTCCTTGAATTTCGCTCTGACCCGACGCTACACCCGCAGGCGCGGCAGCGTCATCTTGGCGCGGCCTTCATGGTTTCGGCAGAGATGGAAAGCGCACCTCCAGACGGGCAATTGGCACCACATGGCGTCTGAACGGCGGGGCGAGTACCAGAGAAAGTGTTGTAGAGAGTTTCGGGCCATGACCGGTAAGCTGGGACCTGGGCGGCAAGGAACAGACTGGTGGACAAGGCAACGACGCGGCTTTTCAGACCCTTACCGGAAGTCACCAGCAGTCGCCGGGCTTTTGCCTGCAGGTCATCCCAGCGCCGGGCCAACGCCTCGCTGATTTGCAGTCCACCATGGGCGGTCAGCAGCAGAAAACGAGAGCCTGCACATCCGCAACTTTGAGCACGCCGTAGAGCTCGCCCTGCTGTACCTGAATATACTGGGCAAAACTTTTGTGCCTGTCCTGGGTGCAGACCTGCAGTTGAGCGCCTACCTGCCCGGGGGCGCGGCCACAGTGACGCTGATCCGAGATACGAACGCGGATGGTCAGGCCAGCAACGGTGAAGTGCGGGCACCCATCCTCTGACGGTCACCGAGGGGCAGAGCACCGATCTCAGAATCCTGACGCTGCTCTAACGACAGCTGATTTTCACAGCAGGGGAGAGGGCGGCGCCAAGGCTTTTGCCCTCTTTCTCATGCGTTCAGGAAGACGAACAGTCCCACCGTCACATCCGGCAGTAGTGCCTGCAGATCTTTCTGAACACTCACCACAGGACAACACTCACTACAGACGAACGCACCGATGCGGCCGGACAACTGAACAGTTCTGCATCGGCCAGTAGACTGGTGCCGGTATTTTGCCGTTGGACTGAATTTGGGTGAGGAACGTTTTTAGTCTGGCGGGCGGCGTTTTCCCCGGTCTGGGTCACTCTGTTCCAGATTCAGGGCAGCAGCGTTCAAGACCAACCGCACGTGACGGCTGAGAGCTTCCAGGTTGGCTCGCGTCACGGTGGCCGCCACCATATCCAGCTGGTGGCTCAGTTGCCCCAAATCGTGCAGGGCCCCGACCCGGATGCCCTCGGTTTCCCAGTCCTGGCCCAGCTCGTCGAGCAACGTCAGTGCCCAATCATGGTCCGCCGCTCCCCAGGTACTCGTTGAGGGCTGGGCCACAAGCGCCAGCCGAATATCGTTCAGTCGGCGCTGAACCATCAGTCTCAACTGGGGTCGTTCTTCTTCGAGGCGAATCACCATGTGGCCGCCAACTCTACCGGCGGCTGTCCCGCAGCCCAGAACCCCGCAGTTACAGAGGGCCGAGCAACTTGCCAATCAGCGCCGAAGGTAGCGCTGCACAGGGCGTCCGCGTCGGCCAGCGTGCCTACCGAGCTGACATCCACGGCGGCGGTAGATTGAAAGGCGCGGCGAGAGACTCCAGGAAACTGGTGCAGGCGTTCCTGGACACAGCCCACCGACAGGAGTTGAGTCTCTGTCTGCATCTGGGCCGGAACCAGGAACACTTCCGTGCCCGCCAGAGTGAGACGGTTCCCACCGTAGGTCCACTGCTGTGGCTGACCCAGACTGCCCGCCAGCTCGGCAACGGGCCATGTCCAGAATTGAGAGGTGAAGGTGGGAGTGGGCGCCATAATGCCGCATGACGGACAGTCATCGAGGGGTTGCAGGGCCGCTCTCTCCGGCAGGCTGGCGGTACCGCAGGAGGCCAGCCAGAGGGGGAGCGCAAGAAGCCAAGGCAACATTCGGGGAGTCATGGCCGCAGTGTGCCCCAGGAGCAGGGAACGCGCAGGGAACTGGCAGGATGATTGAGCCGCCTAGGTGGTATCAGGGAGAGAGCGGCATTCCTTGTGCTGCCATTACCTGCTCGAAGGCCGGATCAAGCGAAAGGCCAAATTCTTTGTGCAGCAGGACGCGGTAATCACGTAGAGCCTGATCTGCTTCGCCCCGCAGGTCGAGGCTCAGCAGGCTCCGAATGAGGCCCTGGTGGCCCCGGTCTGACCAGGCTTCCAACTGCAACACCTGCCGGTACACGCCCACCGCCTGGGCCGGAGCTGTGCTGAGCAACTGTGCGCCCCACGCCAGCCCCACCTCCACGGCGCGGCGCAGGCAGCTGCGCCGCACCTCCTGCGCCCACTCAGTTTCGGCACCGGGCAAAAAGGTACGGCGGTGAGAAGCAAATACCTCTCCCAGCGCCGCTGGATCAGGCAGCAGACCGTCCGGTTGTGCGTCGAGGATCACCCGCAGGTCAGCCGACAGACGGTAGCGGCCCTGGGCATACGGCAGCGGATCAAGAGCCAGTGGCAGGCCTGGGCGCAAGGCGCTGCGCAGCCGCCGGATAGCCACGCGCAGATACTCAATGTGCCGTTCCTCCGCAGAACCGTCCCAGAGGGCGGTCACCAGTTCATCGCGTGACCCGGAGCCGTGCAGCGCCAGCCACACCAGCAGTTCGCGGGATTTGGCGAGTGGGATGGCCACTGGCTGGCCCAGCAGGTGCGCGGCAAAATCCCCCAGCGCCGTAATCTGCAGCATCGGCGGTGGGGCCACTGCTGGCGTGGACTGGGCTTGCTCCACTGACGTGGGCCGCAGGAGCCGGGACAGGGAGCTGACCTCTGCTTCTCGGCGTAACGGCTCTGCTGGATCGTTGCACATCAGCGGCTGGGTCCCGAGCAATGTCCACCAGCCGCGCAGGCGCAGTTCGGCATCGGGCCACGCCCGAACGTCTTGCACCCTCATCCCCAAAGGGCCACCGAAGAGGGCACTTCGGAGCAGCTGATGGTGGGCCACCTCCTGCGGGCTTTTTCCCGCCTCCAGACGTCCGAACTGGACCCTCGCCTTCTCCACGTTTCCCTCAGCCATCAGCAGATCAATCCGCGCCAGCGGGAGTCCGGCATTGCCCGGATGCAGCTGACCTGCCCGGGCATGGTCCTCTGCGAGGCTCAGGGCGTGATCTGCCGCAAGCAGGTCGCCTGTCCAGCGGGCCAGGGTAGCCCTCAGCACCAGCCGTTTGACCTGATAGACGTGATGTTCGTCATCAAAGCAGTGTTCGGTCTCGTCCAGGGCACTCCGGGCCTCCTGCGGTTCCCCACGCCGGACAGCCAGTTCCGCCTCATCCAGCCGGATGGCGGCGGCCCGGACGATCCAGCCCAGCGTGTCATAGACTTTCCGGGCCTCCCGCAAGGCCAATTGAGCGGCTTCCAGCTGATGGGTTTGCCGCAAGACCACTGCCTGAAGTTGCAGGGCTTCGGCCACCCGGATCTGGTCCCCCTGTTCCTGTGCCCAGGAGAGAAAGTGGGTGGCAGCGTCCTGGGCCGCCTGCGGCTGACCTTGACGCAGCGCAGCCTGAGCGAAGGGCCAGAACAGGGCGGGCACGACCTCATCTGGCTGTAGCCGTGCCATTCCAGTTTCTGCATAGTGGCGTTGCAGGGCCGCGTCGCCCCGCCGTCCGTAGACCATTGCCAACGACGCGTAGCCTGCCGGTTCCAATTGCGCCGCCCGGTGCAGTGTCAGCAGCAACCTCTCGCCCTGATCGGTGTCTCCCGTCTCGATGCAGGCCCAGGCCAGGCGAGCTTGTAAGCCTGCGCCCAGCTGATCTACGGGCAGTTGCTCCAGCAGTTGACGGGTCAAGCGGTGCTCACTGCGGTTGCGGTGTCCCTGGACCAGCTGGCCAGCCAGGCGAGCAGCGTCGGAAAACGCCTCTGCCTGGGCATAGAGTCTCACGGCCCGCCGGGTTTCACCCTCAGCTTCGGCCCGCCGGGCGGCCACCAGTCCAAAGCGGCGGGCTCGCGGGGGGTCGGCAGCAAGTTCACGCTCCAGCAGCTCGAGCAGCAATCGGTGGGGTTGGTAGGTCTGCTGTCCGAGCGGCACCATGGGCAGCCCGGCCCGCTGCACCTGGGCCAACCACCCTGGGGGCAGGGCGCTGCCCAACAGTTGGGCCTCGGCTTCACTCCAGATGCCCAGCACCGCCATCTCGGCCAAGTGCTCCCGTACCCCGTCTGGGAGTACATCGAGCGTGTCTTGAAGCAGATCCCGGGTGCCCACCTGCCGGTGCGTTCCGGCAGCAGCCAGGGTCACGCCCGCAGGCCAGCCTTCGAGCTGGGCCACCGACGCCGCGTCCAGAGCCACATTGCGGGCTTCGAGCAGTCCCGAGATTTCCTCAGTGGCAAATCTGAGGTCAGTGGCGTCCAGGATCAGGCCTGTGCCGTCGGACACACGCCGGGCCAGCCGCAGGCCGTCGGTGCTGTAGCAGCTCAGCAGGAGGCGGTGGCCCTCATCCAAGTGGTTTGCTACGGTCAGGAGCCAGCGGGCCACCGTCACGTCTTCTACATGATCGACGATCAGGTCGAGATTGTCGTTGATCTGTGAAAATGCCGCGCCCAACTGCTGCGCCAGCACATCATTGGGAGTGCGGGAATCAGGGCGGTGCAGTTCGGGGCGGTCTCCGATCAAGGGCGAGGCCGCCTGCGCGATGAGCTGCGTCACCTCATAGGGGCTGACCTGCGCTTCTCCCAGACGGCACCACACCACCCGGCGCGGCGTGCTGCGGGCGTACTGGGCCAGCAGGGTGGTCTTGCCGTAGCCTGAAGGCGCAGCCAGCACCACCACTGGTACGTCCAAGGTTTCCGCAAGTTGCGTGAGCAGGGCGGAGCGCGTCACCTCGAATCGTCCCGCCCGGGGAATCACAAAAGGCTGCATGGATGCTGTTCAGTCTAGAGCAGCCCTGCACGGCGCACCGACTAAAAGCGCACGTCTCCAGCCGTCCTTTCTGCTGGGTAACTTGGGTCTACGCCGGATAACGTCACGTTTTGACTGTCGCCGTGGGGCACAGGGCGCGGCAGGGCCTGTCTGATGTTGATGAATCCGTCTGGAATTCACCGCAGTTGACTCCTTCCACGGTGATAACGGCGAGGACAATACCGGCAGTACGTGGAAGGACATCAACTTGGAGATCAGGCGCGCCGGCTTTGAAATGGGCGGGGAGTTCAGTCACTGCCTGGGGATGGCCGCGCACCCCCGACACACCGCCTCTGGTCATGGCTGCCGGTGAGCTGATGGGTTGCCGGGGAATGGGCAGGGAACTGGACCTGGTTCCCTCCCGGTTCTGGGGGTCGGCGGCACACTCTGAACACGCCGAACAGCAAAGCGCCCCTTACCGGACGCACTGGGCGTCTGGCCCCCTCTTCTCTGTGCTCTGAGCACCAGGAGTTTCCTATGTCTATTCGCGCCACCCGTTTGATGCTGCTGTCCACCGTCGCCCTCGCCTTGGGAGCCTGCAGCCAACAGGCCACGCCCGCTCCGGCTGCAGGCACCACCGTCAAAGGGCAGTTCATTGAACCCTGCGAGCCCTATCTGGCGGCCCAGAGCGCTCCGTTGCAGGGTCAGCGGTACCCCAGTGACCCCTGCGGCGGCCCGGTTGATCCGCCCGAAGATCCGGAGTACATCTCGATGCCCGGCACGCCCGCCCTGGTGCCTTGGGACAGCGCCAATACCACGGCCAGCGCCGTGTCTGCAGGCCGCCTGAGTGCCCAATGGGTGCCCACCAACGCCACCAACCGGGAAGACTACGTTCGTCAGCTGTTTATTCAGGTAAACAAGAACGTGCTTCCAGACAGTCAGACCAGCGGCTCGCCAGTCGTTGATGGACGTTGCCAGGTCAGCCGCGTCAACGCCGTCACTTCGGTCGACAAACTCTTCGCCGAACAGAGTACGGCCTCGACGGTCTTCCCCAGCACCATTTTGCAGGGCCGTTTCCTGTCAGTGTCAGGGAACACGCCCACGCCCATCCATGTGCCCAGCAGCCAGCGCGCCCCTGTCCGGTTGGTCGACAGCTACCTCAACACGGCCACCATGCCCACCAGTACCTACACCGACTACGCGCAGGCCCTGCGGCAGATGCTGGTGCAGGCCAACGCAGACGGCGATTTTCAGCAGTCCAACATCATGTTCGATGTGCGGTCGGCCTCGACCGTAGAAGAAGCGTCGCGCAAATTCAACATCGACTTTAAAGCGTTTGGCAGTGACGTCAAAGGCAAGCTGGACAGCACCGCCGTCCGGAGTGAGAACACCGTGTACGCCGTCTTCTATCAGAGTCTCTACAACATCCGGGTTGATCTATCCGGCAATTACCCGGTCAATGGCCTGTTCAATTCGGCTTTCGGTTTGAGTGAGATCAATACCCTCGGCAATGTCGGTGAGATCGACAGCACCAACCCGCCTGCCTACGCCACTGGCAGCACCCTGGGCCGGATGCTGATCGTCCGCGTGAGTGCCAATGCCTCGACCACCGAGCTTGAAGCGTCCGTGAATGCCACGTTCAAGAACGGCTCAGCTGGATCGTCGACGCGGGACAAAGAGATCATGAGCTCGAGCCACATCAGCGTCTACGCGGCAGGCGGCCCCGCAGAGCCGCAGATCGCTGTCGTTCGCAGCGGCAATTACCAGAATTACTTCGATACCAGCCGCATCGCGATCAGCAGTCTGATGCCGCTAGCCCACACCATCAATTACTGGGACGACACCTTGATGCGCGTCAACCGAACCTACGACTACGACAGCCGCGAGTGCCAGGCCATTCCCACCAAGAAAATTCAGCTGCGCTTCCGCGAGGTCGACAACGACGCCGTGATCGAAGTGAAGTCTTCCGGTACCAACACCTTCAGACGCCTGAATTACAGCGGGAATCCCGGCACCATCGACCTCACGCCGGAGCTCTTGGCTGAAGACGCCGAAATCCGGGTGGGTGTCGTGGGCCGGTCGCCGTCGTGGTACGAAACCTTCCGTTGGAAGATGCACGTCGACCTTCTGGTGGACGGGGTCGTCAAAGATAATTTTGACCGCAACTGCTATGGCTGCCACTCTGAAGGCAACCTCGCCACCTGGAGCGTCAATAAATTTACCGGTGACGTCTTTACGGTCAGCAAATGGAATAACTGAACGAACCAAGAGATGTCCAGCAGAATGAGGGTTCCTCGTCTGCTGGACATCTCCTATTGGTGTGGGAAATCAACGTGGAGGGTCTCCGGCCCAGAGGGATTCACAACCTCCAGGCCCTATTTTGCGAAGTTGAAGGTAGACAGGTAGGCTAAGTGCTCAGGACCCGACAGTTTTAGGGGGGCTTGAAAGCCCGCGTTCTAAACGGCAGAACAGAGCGCGTCTCCTGTTGCCCTCCAGTCTCTTGCACGTTGTTTCACCGCTCACTTCCCGGAGTACCGGAAAAATCAGGTTGAAGTCCTGGCGCTGATCGTCCTCGCGCTCCTCCAAGCCAAGGATGTGCGTCATGCTGAACTCGCGGAGCGCTGCCTGAGCAGCGCTCAGACCGCCTCTGTCGTCCGCCGGATCGAGCGGTTCTTCAACCGCCATCCGCTGTGTCCAGCAGACGTTGCGGCCGTTGTCCTCGCGCTGCTTCCGGATACCCGAAAACGGGAATTCATCATCGACCGCACCAACTGGAAGCTCGGCACAGCCGATGTGAACGCCCTTGTGCTGGCCGTCCTGTGGCGTGGTACCGCCATCCCCCTCTTCTTTGAGTTGCTGCCCCACGGGGGCAGCAGCGGCACCGAGATCCGCCTGGCCCTCTTGGATGACGTCCTGTGCCTGCTGTCCTGCCGGGAGATCGCCGTCCTCTCTGCCGACCGGGAATTCATCGGCCAAGCGTGGATCCAGGGTCTGGCACGCGCCGGTATCCCTCTTTGCGTCCGACTGCGGCAGGACACCTTCATCGACGACGTCCCGGCGAGCGAGTGGTTGCAGGGACTGCAGCCAGAGATGAGAGGCATCCTCGTCGATGGGGCCGAGGTGTACGGACAGCCCATCAACGTCGTGTTGACGTACACCGACGAGGGAGAGGCGCTGATCATCGCCAGCAACGCTGGCCCCGCCTAGAGCATCCTGAGCGGGTACCGAAAAAGATTCCGCATCGAGTGCCTCTTCCGAGCCTTGAAGAGCAAGGGGTTCAAGCTCGAGAGTACTGATATGACGCTCCACGATCACGTGGAGCGCCTCCTGTGCCTCCTGACCCTAGCCTACGTCTGGTGCGTGCTGGTGGGTATTTTTCAGGCATGCGCCACGAAGGCGCATGGCCGACGGGCTTGGAGCATCGTCACACTTGGCCTGCGCACCTTGGTGCGAACGTTCGCCCGCAGTCTCGAACACGGCAAGGCAGAGGTTCTCGATCTGATTGGACTCTTGACGCCGTCTCAGACGCTCAATTCAGAAAGTGTCTGTATGTCAACAATAAGGTGAGGAGAGAGCGTCGCCCTGAAACTGTCTGCGCTTGTCGCTTGTACCCGAATTGCGCGTTCTCTTTCTCAACGGCACCACACCGCTGCTCTTCGCTTGATACCAGGCTGCCTCCGGGCCCGATCCAGAACAGACCTGCGCGGGTGGGGGTGAAACGCCGAACTCTGCTGGAGGACGCCATGATTATTCTTGGACTTGATCCCCACCCAACGACCCATACCGCCGTTGCTCTCGATTCGCGTGGAGTGGTGCTGGACAGCCTCAGCGTCAAGAACGGCGCCGATAGTCTCCACCAGTTGTGGCTGTGGTCCGTGCAGTTCGAAGAGCACTGCTGGGCGATTGAAGGCGCAGGCAACCGGTATGTGGCTCCCCTGCTGGCCCTGCTCTTCGCCAGGAATCAGTTGGTGTATCACATTCATCCCAGCCTGACCAGTCAGTACCGTGCACGGCGGGGCAAGAAAAAGAACGACCTGGTCGATGCCGAGAACGTCGCTCGGGTGTTGCTGGCCAATCCAAAACTACCGCCCTATCAGCTCAGCACGCAGCGCACCCGGTTGCAGGAATTGTCCCGCACACGGGACAAGCTCGCTCAGCAGCGCAAGGCGAACCAGATGATGCTCGAAGCGCTCCCAGACACCACGACTGCCTCGCTGAGCACCGCCCTTCAGGCGGTGTTGACCTCTCTCGAAACAGCATTGAAAGAGCTGGAACACGTCATGGCGACCCTGGTCGCTCAGGTCGCCCCCACCCTGTTGACGTTGCAGGGGATTGGCGTCGTGCTGGCCGGCACGGTGCTCGCCGAAGTCGGTGACATCAAGCGGTTTGAGACTGTCCATCATTTCGCCAGTTATTGCGGCGCTGCCCCAGTTGAACGGGGCAGTGGGAAGAACACGCGCTGGTGTGTGAACGTCAGCGGCAATCGGCAACTCAACACAGTGCTCCACCTGATGGCCTTGACCCGCCTGCGCTGTGATGAACGGACCAAAACATTCGTGACCAAGAAAGAGCAAGAGGGAAAAACGAAACGAGCGGCACTTCGAGCACTCAAGACCCACCTGGCTCGCGAGTTGTACCGAACATTGCAGACCAGCCATGTTGGCGGCCCCATCCCAGCCCCCTCTTAGGATCTTTTTCCCTGCCGACTTGACATACCAGGTTCGGGTACTGAGGGCTAAGTGTCAATTCTCGGGGGTGTTCTTCAGGTAGGCAAAAACGAGGTATTCCCAGACCGAACCTGATACACATTCACGCAGCGTCTCGTGACTGGATTTCTAGGCGGCGCGGTTGCAGTCTTCCTGAACATCTATGTCACTCAGAGGAACAGGGAGTACAGATGTCAGGGCGGGCTGGATGGTGGTCATGGAGAAACGGTGGCCGTAAGGGTTGACATCAGTCAGGGCGGGTCAGCCTGGCCCCACCCGGTCAAGGAAACACAGCCCAATTTGGGATATCTTTGGGCCGTTTTAAAATATTTGACCGCTGATCAGCCCCTCAGAACCCGCCTATCTCCGTGGGGTACCTTTGGGCCGTTGCTCCTCAAATCTCATCTCAGACAGTGCCCTGAGGCTTTTTGTCTTTCTTGCTCTGTTTGGGATACTTTTGGGCCGTTTTGGCCCTGTTGTGGGATACCTTTGGGCCGTTTGACCCCAAAAACCTGCACCAGCACAGCAAACGTTAATTCCCTTGTGGTTGTTTCTTTTATATTTTAGACAGAAGACAAACATCATGTACCGAAAAACACCCCCTCAACCCCCCAACTGCTGACTGAGCGAAATCTTGACCGCTTGGGCTTTTTTTCGGTACAGACTCGCCTTCCTTTGGAAACGTCCTGGGAAAGCCAGTTCCAGGTGGGGGGGCGATCCGTTCACATGCACGGCGAAGGCACCCGTGGAAGGCATCACGGGGCCGATACAGACCTGATGCTCGGTGTGGAACAGCTGTTCATCGCCCAGGGATCTCCCGAGGACAACTGGCTTCACACTCCCCCCAATGCGCTGAGTGAAGCTTCACTCATGACCAAGAATGGTCGTGCTTTTCACCGCATGCGGGAAGGCCTGCTGCGCATCTGGGCCACCGGATTTATTGTCCGGGAGGGCTGGGTGGATCCTTTGGGACGGCCCATCCGCTTCAACGCAGCTTTCCGTTTGTTTGAAGAGCTGAGGTACTGGGACCGGGAAACAGCAGCGCTGCCCGAACTGTTGCCAGACGCCCGTCTGAGCATCCGGCTCTCGGCGCATCTGGCGTCCAGTATCCGGGCGGGCTACACCCATGCCTTACGCCGGGAAGTGCTGAGACACCTTGAACAACCTCATGCCCGGGCGCTCTACCGCTTGGCCGAGGCCCACCGGTATGCGGACGGCGGCACGCGCCTGCGGAGCTTGAGTGTGCCGTTGCTGGAGTGGCGGCAAGCCTGCGGTATTCGTGAGGACCGACCCAGCAAGGTGATGCGGGCTCTGGATGCAGCCCATGAGGAACTGAAAGCCGTCGGTGACCTGACTGACATCACGGTCACGGATCGCGGGCAGGATCAGCATCTGATGTACCTGTTTCGGCAAGAGTCTGAGCCCGATCCCGCGCTGGTTCAGCTGTTAAGGGAGCAGCGGATCAGTGCGCCGCGAGCGGTGCAGTTGGCCACTGAATATCCACAACGGGTAGAGCAGGCCGTTGTCTATGCTGAGCAATTACGCAGGCAAGGAAAGCCTCCCCGAAACCCACCAGGATTTATCGCTGATGTGATCTCAAACCCAGACAACTGCCTGAGCAGGTGGGTGAACCAGCCGCCCCGCGCCCGGGTGAGCACATCAAACGGGCACTGGCTCACAGCGAGACGGAGGCTCAGCAGGAACACGACGCCCGGCTGACTGCCTAGGTGGCGTTGTCTCCAAGTGGACGGCGGTCAGTCAGACCCTGCGGCGGCGGCTCCAAAAAGTCCCGACCCCCATCGAACGGACGACCCTGGAGACACTGTGCCGGAGTAGAAAAGCTGGCCCACGACGCAGCCCGGGGGGCCGCCACACTTACGCTCCAGACGTTTGTCGATGACCTCAAACAACAATTGACCGCATCATAATTCCAAATTTTCTGCTGGTAGATCAAATGGTTGGTGGTGGGGGAAGTTGAGTCCCTCAAGCGTGACCAGGACCGCTGTCAAGGGCTTCCAGTGCTGATTGAGCCACCTGAATGCTGAAGGAAGTGTGCCACATGATCAGAGGGGAAATCCCTGCCAATCAGCAGACACCCACCTGAATTTGCCAGTATTGAGGCCCGTAGAACCATGGGCCTACAACGGGTGCCTGATACTTGCGCCGCGTTGCGTTGGAGCGTCCAGCCACACCCATCTGCAGAGCATTCAATACGGAGGGAACGTCTAAAGGGACGACCGGGACGAAACTGCCCCGCCCGATCGGAGAAAACGGCCCCTCATTTAGACTGAAGGCACGTGAACCGTACTGACCGTCTGCTCGCTATCGTCCTCGAACTGCAAGGACGGGGCCGCGTGCGTGCCGAAGACCTCGCGCGGCAACTTGAAGTCTCTAAGCGAACCATCTACCGGGACGTACTCGCTCTGAACGAAGCTGGGGTTCCCATCATCAGTGCCCCTGGGCAGGGCTACACCCTGATGTCCGGGTACTTCCTGCCGCCGCTTCACTTCAGTGTCGAGGAAGCCGTCATGCTTCTCCTGGGCAGCGACGTTGTCGCGCAGGCTTTCGAGGCTGGCCCCGCAGGGAGCGCCGCACGCAAGCTCAGGGCTGTACTCAGCGAGGATGTACGGGGTGAGGTACAGTTCCTCTACGACAGCCTCCGCCTGGTGCAGCGAGAGCCGGAAGAACTGCACGGCAAGGTCAGGATGCTTCGTCAGACGATCGCCGAGCGACGAACCGTCGAGTTCATTTATCACAAGCCCCACGCCGAGCAGGAGATCCGGCAGGCCGATCCGCATGGGCTCTTCCGCCTCAACCTGGTCTGGCTGCTTGCTGCCTTCGATCATGCACGGGTGGAGTTCCGCACTTTCCGTCTTGACCGGATTGAGGATCTGAAGGTTTTGCCCGGGCAGTTCAGGCGGCAACCACACTTCAAACTTGAGCGTGACGAGACGCGTGAGGGACGCGAGCTGACCATTCAGGCCTTCTTCGACCCGGAAGTGAGGCGCGAGGTGAGGCACAACCTGTCGTACTACGTGACGCAGACGCAGGACACCCCAGATGGACTCCTGGTGACGCTGCGGGTGCGTGCCGCTGAGGAGGTATTGCCCTGGCTGCTGTCCTGGGGGAGCAGGGTACGGGTGCTCGAACCTGCTTCTGTGCAAGCCCAGCTGATCAGGGCCGCCCAAGACATCCTGCGAAAGTACGCCTGAACGCTACTGACAGGACGGTGTCACTCGCCCCCGCCAAACTGAAGGCGGAGGTCAACAGATGCAGACTCGTTTGGATTTCATGTCAGTACAGGTGCGCGATCTCAGCGCTTCGCAGGAGTTTTATACCCAGGTGGTCGGCTTTGAAGCAGTTGACCACTCTCCTCCGGGCGCGGTGGTGTTTAGAAACCAGCAGGACGCAATCTTCGCCATTCGTCTGCCCTTGCCTGAGACAGACATCAGCAAAGACTTGGGGCTGGGTGTGGCGCTCTGGTTTGCCGTGGATGATGCCGATGTGCAGCACGCCCGCATCGTCTCGGCGGGTAGACAGGTCGTCTCGCCCCCGCAGCTTGGCCCCTTCGGACGAATGTTCGTGGTGCGCGACCCAGACGGCTACCAGCTCACCTTCCATCAGGGAGGAGGGAAAAGAACGTGATCACCCACACCACCCACCTTTTGCGGCCCATCCCTCCCTTCGACTTCGCGCAAACGCTGGGGTTTCTGAGCGGATTTACGCCTACCAGCGGTGAACAGCAGGTGGATGCGCGGTCGCTGACCAAGGCGGTGCGGATTCATGGACAGACTGTGGGATTTGACCTGCGCTCGGTCGGCACCCTTGAGGCACCTGAGTTGAGATGTACCCTCTTCGCAGACCGGCCTCTGACGCCGGGAGTCGAGGAAGCCGTCCTGGAGCGCGTGCGCTTTTTCCTCAGCCTGGACGAGGATCTGGGGCCGTTCTATGCGTTGGCACAGCAGGATGCACCGTTTCAGAAGGTGCTGCGTCCCCTGTACGGTTACCACCAGGTAAAGTTCCTGACGCCGTTCGAGAACGTCTGCTGGGCAGTGCTGACACAGCGCACTCCGGGGGATGGGGCCAGGGTGATGAAGCGGCGGTTGGTGGAAACATACGGTGGGTCAGTGCAGGACAGAGACAGCGTGTTGTGGGCGTTTCCTGAGCCTGCTGATCTCGCGGGGGCTTCTGCAGCCGAGCTGGGGGCGCTGTTGAAGCATCCGCGTAAGGGCGAGTACCTGGCTGCCGTTGTCCAGGCGTTCGGAGAAGTCAAGGAGGACTGGCTACGTCAGGGGCCGCTGAACGAGGTGCGGGCCTGGCTGCGCGGCATTCATGGCATTGGGGAGTGGTCGGCGACCTTTGTGCTGCTGCGCGGACTGGGACGAATGGAGGGTGCGGTCCTGGATGCTCCAGACAGCCTGTTCACGCAGGAGATAATGAAAGCAGCGACCCATGTATATGGCCCACTGAACTTTGAAGCCCTGAGCGCTCACGCGCGCCACTACGGGGCCTGGCAGGGATACTGGGCGCACTACCTGCGTGCGGCGGCATGACTCGGGGGACGAAGCTCAACTTCTGTGGTGATTGAAGACATCATTGACCGATGGGCATTTGGTTCTGGAGAGATGGCGACTGACCTGCAGTCTTTGCTTTTCAGCGAGGTCGGCTTCCAGTCCAACAGTGCCGCCCGCTGCAGACCGTGCCGGATTAAAGAAGCTGTGCAAATCAGCCGCGTCAAGGGAAGAGATTGTAGAACAGATGCTAATGAACATGGCATCCCCCTGCTATATGCCCTGCGGCTGCTGTTGTGTTGATCCATGCCGCAGGTGTTCGCAATTTGGAATGCTTATGTTTGGCAGACACCCACTCAGGTGTACGGACTGCCCACCGGGTTAAGGCTCCGACAACGGCCAACGGAGGACGCAGCGGGTATGTTGAGCCATGCCCTCGCTGCCCGGCTCCGATCTGGAGCCCTTCGCCTCTCTGGCAGAAAACCTTCAGCAGATCACCGAAGCGCTCGCCGCAACCAACACGGAGCGGGAGGTCATTGAGATCGCTCTGACCCCCGCCGTACAAGCTCTGGGAGCCGTTGCCGGAATCGTCCTGCTTGTTGACCAGACCGACCAGCAGCTGAAAATTGCGGGCAGCCAGGGATATGAAGACGGCATCCCGACCATCTGGCAGGAAGGCGCACTTGAAGATCATGTCCTGATTGCGGACATCCTGCGCATGCGTGAGGCGCTGTACTTCGAGTATGCCGGTGCGTTGAGGGAAGCTTATCCAGAACTGGAGAGCCGCACCGGGGGGCTCGCGGCGATTGCCCACGCAACGCTCCCGATGTTCCTGGATGACCGACCTCTTGGGGTCATCGTGCTGGATTTTACCGAGCCACACCACTTCTCACCCGAGGAACGGCGCTTCCTCACGATTCTTTCAGGTCAGTGCGCCCTTGCTCTGGGGCGTGCGCAGGCAACTGGGACGCTGGAAGACCGCGTTCAGGAGCGTACCCGGCAGTTGGAGATACAGACCCGGCGACTTGAAGAAGAACGGGCCGCTCAGGCTGCCTTCGTGACCTTCACGGAGGCTGTCGGCAGTGAGACCGACCTCCCCACGCTGATCCGCCAGGCGATCACCGTGCTCCAGGGCCGCTTTCCAGGGGCGAGCATCGTCTACTACGAGGTGGAGGGAAACCTCTGGAAGGCGCGAGTCTGGAGCGACGATCTGCACCCTGAACTGGTCGCCCTGATCACCGCTGGCCTTCCGGTGGAAACTCCGCTCTTCGCGGAAGTGTCTCACACCCGTCAGCCGGTGTTCACTGACGCCTGGGACGCCGAGCGGGAGGGCGTGACCTCAAGCGAGGAATACGGCGCTGCCGCCAACTATCCGCTTGTGATGGACGGTGTCCTGCAGCGGTTGTTGTCCATCGGTCTGCGTCACACCCGCAGCTGGAGCGAAGCGGACAGAGCTCTGCTTTGGTCGGTCGGTCGGAGCCTGAATCTGGCGCTGGAACGCACCGAGACCACCCGTCAGCTGGCGCTTCGGAACACCGAATTGCAGGCCCGCACCCGGGCGCTGGAAGCCTTTGCGGAACTGACCCGTGACCTGGCCTTCACCACCGACCCGCTCCTGCTCATCCGGCATGCTCAGGAGGTGGTGGTGTCGATGCTGGCGGACGGCGCGGCGCTGTATTACATCCCTGAAGGCGACCATTGGTATAACCGGGTGCAGCACGGCGTCCTGCGCTCGCCCGAATTGCAGACCACCATTGACGCGGGCCTGCCCTATGCCGAAACCCACAACCTGTTGATCCCCTGGACAACCGGGCGACCGTACTATCAGGACGTCTACGACCAAGAGACCGATGGACTGGCTTCTCTCACGGGTCACGTCAGCGCGACCGCCGCCCTGCCCCTGCGGGTGGAAGGAACGCTGACCGGGGTGCTGGCATTTGTGCTGTTCGACCAGCGCACCTGGTCAAGCGTGGACCGGGTGGTGCTGGAGACGACTGTGCACAGCCTGGAACTGGCGCTGGACCGGGCCGCCAAGACGAAGTCGCTCGACGAGGAACGCGCCGCTTTGCAGGCGTTTATACGCTTCGCCGAGATGGTGGGCAGCGAGACCGATGTTCAGATCCTGGTCGGGCAGGCCATCACCCTGCTGCATGAAACCTGTGGTGTAGAAGCCGCTCACTTCGAGCGTGATGGCGATCTCTTCAGGGCCACAGTCTGGAATTCCTCGGCGGATCCTGCCTTGTTGCCTCTCTTACAACAGGGCTTCCCCCTGCAAAACTCCGGCATTGCTCAGGTGCTTCAGCAGAATACAGCCGCGTACATCGACCACTGGCAGGACACCGGGCTGCTGATCCCAGAGTCTGGAATCTATCAGGCGGTGGCCGGCTACCCGTACTTCCTGGACGGAGCGCTGGAGAGCGTGTTGATGATCGGGTCACAGACATCAGCGACCTGGGATGAGCGGAGCAAGGGGATCTTCCGCGCTGTCGGTCGGAGTCTGGACCTGGCCCTCGACCGGGCGCGGCAGACCCGAATGGTGACCGCCCAGCGGGACGCGCTTGATATCCGCACCCGGGAGCTTGCAGAATCGACCCAGGAGTTGGAGGCGTTTTCTTACTCGGTGTCGCACGACTTGCGTACCCCGGTACGGCACATGATCGGCTTTCTGGAACTGGCCCGGAAGACCCTGGATGGCCGTCTCGACGAGCGCAGCGCACGATACCTGGATGTGGTCGAACAGTCAGGACGGCAGATGAACACCCTGATCGATGGCCTGCTGGACCTGTCGCACGCGGCCCAGCAGACCCTGCGGCCGAGTCTGGTCGACCTGAACGGGCTGATGGCGCAGATCCAGACCACCCTGCTCCCGGATCTGCTGACCCGGAACGTCGTGTGGGAGGTGGCAGACCTGCCTGTGGTGTGGGGAGACTGGGAAACCCTGAAACAGGTCATGACCCAGCTGACCGAGAACGCGCTGAAGTTTACCCGGACCCGTGACCCGGCCAGCGTCCGGATCTGGGCAGAGGATCAGGGCGAGGCCTGGCGGGTGTGCGTACAGGACAACGGTCTGGGTTTTGATCCACGCTATCAGGACCGACTGTTCAACCTGTTCCAGCGGCTGCACCGGGCCGACGAAGTCGGTGGAACGGGTGTGGGACTGGCCAGCGTTCGCCGCCTGATCCTCAAACACGGCGGCCAGGTGTTCGCCGAGGGGCAAGTGGATCAGGGCGCGACCTTCGGCTTCACCCTGCCCAAGGGCCGCTCGGTTTAGAACTCAACTTGGCGAGGAGAATAGCGTTTAGGAAGACCCTGTCGGAAACCTCGTGCGGGCGACGTGAGACACTGCCGCAGTGCCGATAAGCCGCCTGGAAGCCAACTTTGCGATTCTGGAACGTCTGCTGGAAGCTGTAGAAACTGAACCCGATCAGCGGTTCGGTCAACTCTTGTGGAATTTCGGTGTGCTGATTCCTGGGGAAGAAGGGGGGGTCAAAGACCCCTCAGTACCCGACACTTTGTTGAGGGGTTGAAATCTCCCGTCTGATCCGTCAAAACAGAACGCGTCCCCTGCCACGCTGACCCATCTGACGCGCTGCTTTTGTGCTCATTTCCCGGAGTACCGCAAAAACCAAGTGGAACTGCTTTCTCTCGTTGTCCTGGCACTCCTTCAAGCCAAGGACGTCCGGCATGGGGAGCTGGCTGAGCGTTTCCCGGGAAGCGCAGGGGC
>NZ_KB899713.1:52328-89454 GCF_000378445.1 Deinococcus aquatilis DSM 23025
GAACATTGCAGACCAGCCATGTTGGCGGCCCCATCCCAGCCCCCTCTTAGGATCTTTTTCCCTGCCGACTTGACATACCAGGTTCGGGTACTGAGCTTACACCCTCAACCTTATGGTTCTGACAGATTAAAGGTGGCCCAATTAAGGAAATCGCAGCTCTCTTTTAAATGGATGGCAATCCTTTTATTAATAGAGATCTACCTGTTCTTAGGTTCCCCTGACAACCCTTGACCCCTTGCCCAACAACGCATCCTCCTGCACCATTTGTCAAAAAGAAACCGTCTTCTTGGCCGGGCAGAGCCAGTGAATGTGACTGAGCAGGACGGAGACTGAAGGCGTGAGGATGTGGCTCCCCTCAAGCTGTAGTTCGGAGAACTGCTTCAGAAGGGGAGAGGAACTGGCAATCGTGCCGCCCCTGGTGGTTTTTGCGGTGCTTCAGGAGCAGTTTTTCAAAGCTTTGCACTGGGCCAGGCAGATGAGCGGCAAGAGACATCAGAGAGGGGTGCCCTGCCAGCGGCCCACGACGGCGTGAACCAGAGAATCTGACCGGAATAGCCGAAGTCGGTACACCTTGCCGTGTTTAAGGATCGCCAGCCTGACCCTCGCCTTTCTCTACAGCCGGATTTCTGAGGAAATCTCAGCCCCCGCCAGAGTAGAATTACAGGCTGAAGAGGAGTTTCAAACCTTCCTCTAGTGTCGCGGGTTTGCGTCCCAGCAACTGCTCCAGGTCTGGGTAGATCTCGTCTTCCTGTCCGTTGTTGATGTCAGTCATGAAGCCGACGACGCGCTGGGCCACCACTTCTGGAACGCCGCGTTCCCGCAGCTGTGCACCGAATGCCGCTGCCTCTGCGGGGCGGTAGCGCACTTCTCGGCCCGACAAGGTTGTCAGTGCTGCCGCGATATCGTCAAAGGAATACGTGTCGCTTCCGGTGAGGTGATAGGTCGTCTGGTTCCATGTATCTGCCAGCAGTGCATTTGCTATAGCCTCGCCCATGTCGCTCCGCAGGGCAAAAGCCACCCTGCCCTGACCTGCAGGCAGAGAAATGCCCCGGTCAAACACCTCTGCTCCAACAAACTGCGGCAGGCTGTCCATGTACAGGACGTTGCGGAAGATGGCGTAGGCCAGTCCGCTCTGCTTGACGGCGTCCTCAGTCTGAAAATGGCCTTCCATCAGTTTATTTGCCATCGTCTTCCTGTCTTTCAGCGTCCGGCTGGTGTAGGCAATGCCCTGCACACCTGCCTTCTTTGCCGCCTCTATCACATTCTGATGCTGCTCCACACGGCGTTCCTCATCCGTTCCGGCGATCAGGAGCACGCGTTCTACACCTTCCATAGCGCGGTCAAGTGAAGCGGTATCGTCGTACTGGCCTACACGAACACTGATGCCCTGCTCGCTGAAGGCAGCGGCCTTGTTCTCATCTCGCACCAGCACGGCGATCTGGTCGGCAGAGGTCAACTTCAACAACTGACGCACAACGGCGGCGCCCAACTTGCCACTTGCTCCGGTTACTAAGATCATGAGCGCTCCTCGTTTCTCGTTTCGGTGTAAATAGCTTCTGTGTGGTCAGCGGCGGCCTGCTGCGGCGCGTCTGGTGTCTTTCGTGCTCGCTGCTTTCCTGCCTGATCAGCAGTGGACGGCAGGGCTGCCCGGAATGATCACGCTGATAACATAAAATAGTTTCCAACGATATGTCAAGGCGGTAACACTCTGATGTTATCATTGGTACGTGAAGTCAACTGTCCAGTCTTCTCCTCAGGAACGTATCCTTCAGGCCGCCCTGGGCCTGCTTGAAACTGGGGGGGTAGAGGCGGTGTCCACCCGCGCAGTCAGCGCCGCCGCCGATGTGCAGCCGCCCACGATCTACCGCCACTTCGGTGATATGCAGGGCCTGCTGAACGCTGTTGCCACCGCCGGATTTGCTGCCTACCTCGACGCCAAGGGAACGCGAGCAACGTACAGTGATCCGGTTCAGCAACTGCGTGACGGCTGGAATCTGCACCTGGAGTTCGGCCTGACCCATCCACATCTGTACACCCTGATGTACGCGGCAGCCACCAGATCCGGTACACAGGGGCCAGCAGCCCTTGAGGGCTTCGCCATTCTCCGCACCCTTCTTCAGCGTGTGGCCGAGGCTGGACGGCTCGCTGTCAGCGTTGAGCGTGCAGCGGCCATGATCCACGGGGCGGCAATGGGCCTGACCCTCAGTCTGCTGAGTGCCCCGGTCAGAGACGCTGCACTCTCAGACCTCATGCTGGAAGCTGTGCTGAACGCGATTCTGACACCTGAACCATCACAGTCTCGTGCACAGCCAGAGACCAGCGTCGTCAGGTCACAGGCTGCTGCCCACGCCGTCTCCCTGGCTGCCCTGCTGCCCGAGCTTCAGGTTCCGTTCAGTGCGGCTGAACGCAGCCTCCTGGCCGAGTGGCTAGACCGGCTGATGTGACCCACGGCTGTTCCAACCCATGCAGGTCACTTTGGATGGGGCGCCGTTCATCCTGGAAGGACCCGATAAGGAACCGGACAAAATGGCCCTCCTGTCAGGCCTGTGCTTGAGAAAGTCTGACCGGTATGGATCAAAGGGGTAAGCCCGTTACAAGAGGTTGGCTTCCAAGATGGAAAGCAGAGGCGATGACCGGGGAGAGCCTGTGCTTGATGTCCGGGAGGCATTCAGGGCTGCCCACTGAGGGTAATCAGGGTGGTGTCTCCCTGCTGGGCCGCCACATAGTGCAGCTCGATCAGCGCACCGTGACCCAGAAAGGCGCTGTAGGTACCAGGCCCGATGGGTTCGTCGGTGATCTGCCTGTAGCCGCCCTGTTTCAACAGCGGCAGCAGGGCGCGGGGCTGCCAGCCTGCGGTTCGGTACGATTCGACCCGGCTCTCTCTGGCCCGTACCTCCTGGCGGTAGCTCTGGCTCGGCGGACATTCAGGAGTAAAGCCTGGAGGGAGCGGCGCAAGGCCATTCCAGAATGTCCCCGGCTTTTCTATACAGTAGAGCGCCCCCTGCCAGCGCTGTTCTCCTCTGACCCAGACAGCCACGGCCACCAATAGCACGAGGCCGATCAGTCCTGCGCCTGCCCACCGCCCGCTCGCCTTACTCCAGCGCATGATGAGACGCTGGATGAGTCATGGCCCGGTTCAGGAGTGCTGGGACGCACGGACAGAACGCCTGCCCTCTGCTCTTCATGGATGCACCACGCCGTGTTCTCCCACATGGAGGCCGGGCGGCTCCAGTTGCAGGGTGGTGTGCTCGATGCCGTACCGCTCGGCCACTTCTCTGGCCTGTGCCAGCAGTTCGCCCGGAGCCGCCTGACTGACCAGATGCGCGGTCAGGGTGTGCTCACCACTGGTGACACTCCAGACATGCAGGTCATGCACTTCAGTGACACCTTCCAGCGCCAACAATTCGGCGCGTAGGGCATCCAGATCCAGGCCGTCCGGCACGCCTTCCATCAGGACATTTACGCTGGCCTTCAGCAGGGTCCAGGTGCGTGGCAAGACCCACAACCCGATCAGGGCACCCAGTACCGGATCGACCCAGGTCAGGCCCGTAAAGCGGATGATCAGCGCTCCCACGATGACGGCCACCGATCCCAGCAGATCGCCCATGACTTCCAGGTAGGCCGACCGGACATTCAGGCTGGAGGCACTTCCGCCTACCAGGATGCGGGCACTGATCAGGTTCACGATCAAGCCCAGAACCGCGACGATCAACATGGGCGTGGTCTGTACCTCGGTGGGTTCCCGCAGGCGGCGATAGGCTTCTACAAGGATATAAATTCCAATAGCAAAGAGTGCCCCGGCATTCACGGCGGCGGCCAGAATCTCGGCACGTCGGTACCCGAAAGTGCGGCGGCGATCAGCGGCCCGCGCCCCGATCCGAATAGCCAGAAGCGACAACACCAGCGCCATCACGTCGGTGAGCATGTGCCCGGCGTCCGAGAGCAGCGCCAGGCTGCCGGAGAGGAAAGCGTAGACCACCTCGACCACCAAAAAACTGCTGGTCAGCCCCAGGGCCAGGGTCAGGGAGCGGGCGCTGGCGTGTTCGCCGTGACTGTGGGCGTGTTCGCTCATGCCCAGACCGTGCGGGTAAGGCTCTGAGTGGTCAGGTCGGTGATGGCGTAGGCAACTCCCGGCATCCCTTCCACCGTCCCCCCGATTCTGCTGCCACAGGGGTAGCAATTCAGCCCACTTGCAGATTCGTTCGGCTGTGTGAGGGCAGCGCCGCAGGAGGCAGAAACAGTCATAGGCGCACTCTACCTGAGCCGCCGCTCAGGCTTAGGGGGCCACAGTAAAAGCCCGAGCGTCGCTTGGCACTCGGGCAGGCTTCCCGACACACAGGGGCGTGGGCAAGAGATGGCTGTATGTTGGGGCCTTATACCAAATTGCGAGACTGCACGAGAATCATCCGAGCAGACTTGTAAAGCTACGCAGGAGAGCGAGTGGCAAAAAGTACGGGAGGAGTGGCTTGCTCAAGCGAGTATCGTCGTGAACGGACGCGGTTGACCACGCCACTCCTCCCGTTCACGACGAGGGCTGGCGGCGATGGACGAACAGTTGGTGCTTTCCCGGATGTTCGGGAATCAGAGCAAGTCCGTATTATTCGTGCGGTGGGGGCTGATCCGGGTCGCAGTAGTCGATGGTGGCGGGTTTGAACTGCCCAAGCACCACCTCACGCTTGAAGGGATACCCGATCCGCACTCCTTCGGCGGCGCACTCCAGGGTGAAGCGTTGCCCCCGAGGAATGGGCGTGTCGCCAATCATCAGGGGCCGCTGGGCCTCATAGACGGCGCAGTAGGGAGTGCAGAAGTAAAACCCGAGCGGTGCACCGTTCGGTTGCCGTGCCGGGATAGCGCCGCCAGACTGAAGGGCCGCCTGAATCTCACTCCAGAGGGCCAGACTCGCGGCTGGATCAGGATCGAGCGCCCACATCTCGGTAATCACCCGCGCTGCGTCCACGTTGCGGCGGAGGCTATCCACGCTGGCAGGATCGGTCATGACCCAGGGATCGAATCCCGGTTGACCGGGCAGGGCCGCCGCCGAGGGCCGCTGGGCGGTGATCGGTGCACGTGGCGACTCCAACAGGCCAGGGTCTCCAAGTACCTGGCCTGCGCGGTACAGCGCCTCTATGGCCTCTTTGGCATACGTTTCAATCTGCTCATGCAGGGTATCGGAAGCGCCGGGCACGAACATATCCGCCGCGTAGTGGGCTTTGACCAGCGCTTCCTGCACCTCACCTGACAGCCGGGCAAGGCGTTGGGCATCGGCTTCGGGGGTGGCCTGCTCCACATGGTGTAGGGCTGCCTCCACATGCAGGCGCATGGCGTTCAGTGCAGCCAACATGGCGTCCAGATGTGGCCGGGGACAGGGTTCGACCGGTGACCAGGCGGGTAACTTTGCGGGCAGAGTGCCGGGCGGCAGGGTGAATTGAGGGTCATGGGCCGCCCGTGTGGCGTGGGCCAGCCAGCGCTGTACATCGCGGTAATAGGCCTCGGCCTGATCGAAGGTCACGGGCGGCACGAAGCCCACGGTGCCGGGATCGGCTGCTTCATCGGCCTGGAGCAGTTGATCGGCCAGGGTCTGTAGAGCAAAAGCATTCCAGGCACAGGCCAGTTCCAGTCCGGTGCTGCTGGTCATCCCAAAAGGGCTGGTTCCGCTGAGGGTCAGATCCAGGCGGCGGCGCTCGGCGGCGTCCAGCATGGGATGCAGGCCAGCACCAGCACGGCGGTAGGCATACAGCATCTCGGCGTCCCGCTCGCCACGGGTGAAGGCCCGCACCCGGGTCCATATTCCAGCAGAAGTCCCAGAGGAGGTCATGGGCTTACTGTACTGGAGGTCTGTGCAGCGGCAACCCTGAAACCCGGCAACTACGCCCTCCTGATGGCGGACATACTCAGCTCAGCGGCCTGGAACGACCCAGACCAGATGATCCCTCAACGCTCATTTGAACCTACCGGACCATAACGGGTCCTTCCTGCGTGGGGCGTTGCCGACCAGCAGCGTGAAATTCACCGGATTATCCACGTTCAACCCCGCTCCTGTGCGGTGCTCGGGACTCACGGGAATCATGGATCGTCCTCCCATCCTGATTGCCATGCTGTGCCTCCGGCATTCGTTTCATGAACAGGGCCAGCACCACGGCCAGCACGGCAATGACGCCCGATACAGTGAAGGCCAGTTGCAGACCGCCGATCTGGGCGGCCAGTGGGGCGCTGCCCTGGGCATTCAGTTGGGCGGCGCGGCCAGCCATCAGCGTGACCAACAGGGCCACGCCTGCTGCGCCCGCCACTTGTTGCAGCGTGCTCAGGATGGCGCTGCCGTGCGAATACAGTTGCGGCGGCAACGGCGAGAGCGCGGAGGTAAAGACAGGCGTGAACAGCAGCGCCAGCCCCGCGCTGAGGATCACGTGCAGGGTCAGCAGTGTCCAGACCGGGGTGCCCGTGTCGATGCGGCTCAGGCCAAACAGCACCGCCGTCATCAGCAGGCTGCCCGGAACCACTAGCGGGCGCGGCCCGACACGGTCATACAGTTTTCCGACGGCGGGGGCGCACAGGCCCATGATCAGACCGCCTGGCAGGAGCAGCAGGCCAGTTTGCAGGGTACTCAGGCCGCGCAGGTTCTGCAGGTAGAGCGGCAACAGGATCAGGCCGCCAAACAGCGCCATCATGGCAATGACCATCAGGCCGACGCCCAGCGTGTACACCGGAAAAAGGAAGGCTCGCAGGTCGAGCAGCGGTTCACCCGTGCGGCTCAGTCGGGTCTGCCGCCACAGGAAGGCCGTCAGGGCCACCGTGCCGATCAGCAGCGGTACGCTCACGCCCAGGTTGCCCAGGCCACCCTCGCCAAAGCGGCTCAGGGCATAGACCAGCCCCCCAAAACCCAGCGCCGAGAGCGGCACCGAGATCGCGTCGAGGCTCAGGCGGCGCGGCGTGCCCACATTCCGCAGCATCCGTGCTCCGTAGGCCAGCATGCCCAGTGCAATCGGCAGCACGAACATGAACATTGCCCGCCAGGAGAAGGTTTGCAGGATCAGTCCCGAGATGGTCGGGCCGATGGCAGGGGCCACCGAGATCACGATGCTGATGTTGCCCATCACCGCGCCGCGCCCGCGTTCGGGCACCAGCGTCAGTACGGTCGTGATCAGCAGGGGCAACATGATCGCCGTACCACTGGCCTGCACGATTCGGGCCAGCAGCAGCGGCACGAAACTCGGTGAGATCGCCGCCAGCCCGGTACCCACGCAGAACAGGGTCATGGCGGTCAGGAATACCGTGCGGGTGCTCAGGCGCTGGAGCAGAAAGCCGGTCACGGGGATGACCACCGCCATCGTCAGCATGAAGGCGGTCGAGAGCCACTGCGCTGTACCTGCCGTGATCTTCAGGTCAGCCATCAGGCGCGGCAGAGCCACGTTCATGATCGTTTCGTTCAGGATTACCACGAAGGTAGCCACCAGCAGAATCAGGATCACGGCGCGGTCTCTCGGGGACAGGGGTTCGGCAGGCAGACTCATGGGAAAACCTCCAGGGTCAGGCGGCGTTCAGTTGACCTACAGCTCCAATAGAGCTAGAGATGTCGCCCGCCGGGTCTATGTCGACGGCATTTGCGGGCACATAAACAGACTGGTATGCAGCCGAGGCGGATCAGGTCTGCTGGAAGCGGTAGGTGAAGTGCGTGGCATGAGCGGACTGGATGACCCGCACGCGTTCTAAAGCCACAGGCTGATCCAGTGGCCCGAACAGGGGCAGACCGCTGCCGAGCAATACAGGGACGACGTGCAGTTGCAGCTCATCAAGTAGCCCGGCCCTCAGGAACTGCTGGGCCACCTCTGCGCCGCCCGCCACACACACGTCACGTTCTGCGGCAGCCAGTTTCGCCTGAGCCAGCGCACTCAGGATGCCGTCTGTGACGAAGATGAACGTGGCCCCACCGCGCTCCACACTGGGCAGCGGCGTATGGGTCAGGATGAAATGCGGAACTTTATACTCGGTGTCGAAGCCGTCTGGAGCACTGCCGAAGGCGGTATGGCCCAGGATCATCGCGCCGATGTCGCCGAGTAACTCCTGCTTGATTTCCTCGGCGGCACCCGTTTCGGCAAAATACCAGTCGTGCAGCCCCCCGTCCTGACCGTCTGGCCCAGCAATATAGCCGTCAAGCGATAGAGCGAGGTCCAGAAAGACGCGGCTCATGAGTATCCTCGGCTGGGAAACAATCGTTGCATGACGTCCTCCTCTGGGCCTGCTGCGCTGGACACAATGTTTTTCGACTCCTGTAGACGCCCACCCTGCTCGTAATTTTTCTTGCTATTTAGTTTATAACATAATGTTACGGAATGACAATCCTCAAATTAGGGACAATATTCTGTCGATCGTCAGTGGTGAGTGGTCACTGGAAAAAGAGGAGTGGGCAGTGCTCCAGAAACCCTGACAGAACATGTCTGACCCGTTGAGAGGGTGGGGGACACTGGAAGGAACGTATGGGAAAGCAACGGAAAACGTGGTCACCCGAACTCCAGGAACAGATCGTGCTCGCCTTCCTGCGCGGTGAGCAGCCGGTGGCGGAACTGGCCCGTCCGCATGGCATCGTTGAGAGCCTCATCCACAACTGGCGAACGCAGTTTCTGGAGGCGTGCCGGGCCCGCCTCCTTGGCGACCACGCCGATCAGGGAGTCAAAGCCCTCGAGGAGGAAAACGAGCGACTGAACAGCCTGCTGGACCAGAAAGAATTGTCGCCCTACATTGCTCCAGCGTGGGGTCGTTGAGCGTTCAGCAGGCCCTCGAGCTCTACGCCGAGGTGCTCCAAGATCAGCCCCACGTGAGCCTGTCCAGCCTTCACCCTCCTCATCTCGCTGATGCAGCGCCTTCCCACCCGCTTCTCAGAACCACTTGACGTGTCCTTCGGGGCCTGCACGGTGTCCAACCCGGCTGGGGCGCCGGATGTGACTGTTTTCCTGTATCAGCCTCTCTCGAGACAGCGGAGCGACGCTGCCGTGCTGTACATCCACGGCGGCGGCTTCGTTACTGGCTCGGCTGGAGCCTATCATCGCCAGTGCGCTCAGTTCGCCAATGAACTCGGCCTACTGGGTGTCAATGTGGAGTACCGACTCGCGCCGGGCACGCCCTTCCCGGGACCGCTGGAGGACTGTTACGCGGCGCTGCGTTGGATGAAGGCTCAGGCAGCGTCCCTGGGCATTGATCCGGGGCGCATCGCCATCGCTGGAGACAGCGCCGGTGCAGGTCTCGCGGCATCGCTCGCGCAACTGGCCCGCGACCGCGGAGACGTGCAGCCCGCCTTTCAGCTCCTGCTGTATTCCATGCTGGACGACCGCACCGCTCTGAACACGGGCCATGCCGGGCGCGGGGAGTTTGTCTGGACGTCCGCCCCGAACGTGTTGGGCTGGACGGCGTACCTGGGAAGCCCACTGAAGCTGGAGAGTGCGCCACTCTACTCGGCGGCGGCTCGCCTAGAGAATCTTGCGGGACTGGCACCCGCCTGGATTGGTGTGGGTACTCTTGACCTGTTCTATGCCGAGAACCGCGAGTACGCTCATCGGCTGACCAAGGCGGGTGTGCCCTGTGAGTTCTATGAAGTGAAGGGCGGTTACCATGCCAGCGAGCTGTTCGCCCCGGCGGCGTCTGTCTCTCGTGACTTTCTGGCGCGCAGTATGGAAGCACTACGACGGGGACTGCACCTGGATTAACGGTTGTGTCGCCTTAATCGGGTCCACGCCAAGCGGTCAGCGTGCTTGATCTCGTCAAACTGGCCGGTGGATAGGCCCACGACTACAGCGGTCGCCATCTGTCTAAAGAGGTGCACGGCGACCTTGAGCTCCTAGAGGACGGCTACTCTGCCTCCAACGACGCCTTCAAAGCCTCATTTCAGGCCTATGTCACTGCCTAGACCTGATTCATCCCGCCTGCACCCCTCCGGGGACCGTTTTGCCGTGCTGCACATATCATCCAGACACGAACGACACACCATTTGGACCTCTGTACAAGCAAGTTCCTCCATGAATCAAAGCCATGAACGCCCGCCACTACGTGCTTCGCTGCTTGATCCGCTCCCAAGTTGCTCGCTCGGTCGACGGGGGCCATCCCAAAAGATTGCTGCGCTAGATCCGCTGCGACTACTACCAGACCACAACCTGATGGGTATGCTGTCCATGATCGGCCTTGAGCTCTTGAAACTGGACGCGGACTTCGTTCTGCAGGTGGTCGTCAATGTGGCTCATGCCGAGATGGCTCAACCTCATGTGCCCAGTCGAAAGGCATCAAAATCTTAGCCCTTGACCTGAACATCACTCATTTTCAGATTTAGAAGAGGGTAAGCGTGCGAAAGGGAAGCCTTTTGCCGTGAGCAGTGGAGGACCAGCGGCTGGTTGGTCCCCAGAGAACTTCGGTAGCGGCTGGCCGAAGGCCGTTGTCCAACGGTGCCTCTGGCGATGGGCGGAAAACCAGTTCATCTTTGAGGGGCCTGAAGCACCAGGCGGCAGAACAGCGGGTACTTCAGCGCTCTCAGACCGCACTATTCTCAGCCCTCACCCCCATCACCTGAGGGTCACTGTGCGCCTGCCTGAGCCCACGCACGAGCAGGCGGAAAAACCCCTGCATACCCAAAGAGAACATCCCCACCTTCCATCAAACCTATCCCCGCGTCCACCTGAGAGCACCACCCCTGCGGAATCCAGCGTATAGGCGCTGCTCACCAGGAGCAGCGGCGTTCTGCGGTAACCCAGCCGGGTCAGGTCACCGCGCCGGGCATCCAGGGCCAAAAGCCAGAACTCCACAGTCAAGGGCAGCGGAGAGGAGTGTGAATCTTGCCAGGAGATTGATAATAGTTTATCATTATCAACCATGACCCAATCCGCCCCTGCTTCCTCTGATCCCTCTGTTCCCATCACCGTGCTGTGCGGTTTCCTGGGCGCGGGCAAAACGACGCTCCTCAACCATCTGCTGATCCAGACGGAAGGCCGCAAGATCGCCGTAATCGTCAACGAATTCGGCGCAGTGAACATTGATGCCAGCCTCGTCGTCAAAACCGACGAACAAACCATCGAACTGAGCAACGGCTGCATCTGCTGCACCCTGCGCGGCGACTTGCTGCACGCCGTCCACGACCTTCTAGAAACCCGCGAGCTGGATCACATCCTGATCGAGTCGACAGGCATTGGCGAGCCGCTGCCGATTGCCCAGAGCTTTTGCCTGACCCCCGAAGAGTTGGAGATCGAACCTGAACCCGGCCAAGCGCCCATTCCAAACCTGCTGGGCCGCGTGCATGTGGACGCCATGGTGACGGTAGTGGACGCCGCACAGTTTTTCCCACTCTGGAATCTCCCTGACGGCATTCCGGGTGATGAGCAGGAACGCGGATACGGCGAACTCCTGGCCGAACAGATCGAGTTTGCCGATCTGATCGTGCTGAACAAGCTGGATCTGGCTTCCGAGCAGGATGTGCAGCAACTTCGCGAGCTGGTGGCCATCACCAATCCCCGCGCCCGTGTGTTAGAGGCCACTCGCGGTGTAGTGGAGGCCGACGCCGTGCTGAACGTCAACCTCTTCGACTTTGACGCCGCCAGCCAGCTCGATTCGTGGATGGAGGAACTGGAAAAAGAGCACACGCCCGAATCGGAAAGCTACGGCCTCGGCACGCATATTTACCGCCGCCAGCAGCCGTTTAACGCTGAGGCTTTCCACCGGGCGCTAACCACTGGCCTGCCGCACAACGTCATTCGCTCTAAAGGTTGGATCAACTTGGGGGACGGCGTGGCGACTCTCTGGAACCATACGGGCCGCCAGCTGGCACTGGAACAGGCTGGAGAGTGGCTGAGCGAGACCGAAGCCTTCAGCGAGATCGTCTTCATTGGGCGGGATCTGAACGGGAAGGCACTGGATGCTGTGTTGGACGGTGCACTACAGCCCTGAAGCCCAGACAATCCGCCCTCACCTTCACACTTTTCTCCTCAAATATGATAAGGATGTATCAATATGAGCCGTGAATGCTACCTGACTGGAAAAAAGAACCTCGTGGTGAATGCCGTGACGCGCCGGGGCAAAGCGCGAGCTGCGGGTGGCGTAGGCCGCAAAGTCACGGGGGTGACCAAGCGCACCCAGAAAGCTAACCTGCAAAGGAAGACCATCCGTGAGCAAGGAGGAGAGAAGAGCGTATGGGTCAGCGCGCATGCCCTGCGCACGCTGGCGAAGGGCGGCTTTCCAGGCGTGGAACTCGTATGAAGCGTCTGCTGATCACGGGCCTGCTGACCCTGGGAAGAGCGTAACTGGCCAACCCCGCCCTTACCCTGAACTGAGCCCTTCGCTTAACTGCGCCCCTCCGGGGGCGTCTTTTTTAGGTTGTGGCAGGTTGTTGGAATAGGATGCCGCAGTGCTGAGCCGTCAGAAGCTTTCTGGGCATCTGTTCCCCTCGCCGTCATGGGCTACGCCGTGTGGTTGTATCACCGGCTCCCCCTGAGCGACCGTGATGTCGAGGAACTCCTCCTGGAGCGAGGCATCTGCGTGACTCGTGAATCCATTCGTACCTGGTGCATCAACTTCGGTGACCAGTTTGCCCAGGGTTTTCACCACCAGGAACCCCGCCCCTATTCCCGATCGCATGTGGACGTTACGGCATGTGGAAGTCGGGGGAGTCAGACACTGGCTGTGGCGGGCTGTTGATGAACATGGAGCCGTGTTGGACGTCTTCTTGCAACGACACCGTGACACGGAGGCCGCCAAATCGTTCTTCCGCCGGCTCTTGGGGGAGTACGGCGTGCTAGAGGTCATCTCCACTGACAAGCTGGCAAGCTCCAGCGCAGCCTGGCGAGAACTTCTTGTGCTCCACAACTCGCTGCAACAACCTTGTGGAACAGTCTTCCCGTCCCACACGACGGCAGGAGCGTCAGCAGCGAGGGTTCAGGTCACGAAAACGGGCGAGAGGCTTTCTCGACCTGCACGCGCGAATGATGAACGTCCACCATCCAGCCCGCTCTACACTGCCGGCTCGTCACCGACATCATCATTAAAGAGCAGGGTTCAGAGTCTGGCAAGAGGTCGTTCGTGCAGCAGGCCGCCTGATATTGAGGCGGCCTGTACCCTGCACTGACTTTTGCCCTTGCCACAACCCGTCCAGATGTCACCGGGAATAGGGGCGGGGTTCCTGGTAGCGCAGTTCTTCCCCCAATCCTCCTCGAGGATAAATCCTTCGCGCCTCTGTTCACAGGCCAAGAAAGTGAAGCCCAGTCTTCACACGATCTTAGGGTGTCTTAACAGAATTCAGTTGGCCAGCTCGTTTACCCGCCTGTTCTCTTGCCAGCCAGAACACAAGAGAGTAAGGTGGCCGAAGATTCCAATAGTAAAGAAAGTTTCCGAACGGAGGTGCAGGTATGGGCCAACCTCAAACCCTTAGACGGCTCAACCGCCGACACGTCGTTCAAGCGTTGTTGGATGCGCCTGCACTGACTCGCCCTCAACTCGCTGGCCAACTGGGCCTCTCCAAAGTGACGATTGCAGCGATTGTTCAGGAACTTCTTGAACATCAGATTGTTGGCTTGAGTGCGCTGCCGGGGCAAAGTGCTGGCCGCACGCCGCAAGCCGTTCAACTGTCTCCTGCCGTCGGCACTGCGCTGGCTATTGACCTTCAGTCGCACAGCATCCAGCAGCAGGCCCTGCCTCTGCAGGGCAACCCGACGCCGCCCACGCATCACCTGATTTCACCTCAGGATGTGGTTCCAGCGGCGGTACGGATGATCCAAGAGGTTCATGCTGCCGCACCGTTTGGCTCCCTTTCCTCGGTCGTTGTGAGTGTGCCCGCACCCGTCGATGCCCTGGGTGGGGTCAGAGAACCCAATGCCCTGAGTGCGTTTGATCCTGCGCCACTCCTCGCCGTCGCCCAACAGCTTCAACTGGACATCGTATATGAAAACGACGCCAACCTCGTGGCACTGGCGCTGTCTTCCAGCTATCCCGACGCCACGACGCTCGCCGCTGTGATCGAGCGGCCCACCGGTATCGGCATGGGGTTGATTCTGAACGGTCAATTGTACCGGGGTCCTCAAGGCCGTGCGGGTGAGCTGGGAAACGCCCCCTGGCCTGGAAAGCACGGCGTAGCCTGCATCGAACAGTTGCCGCTGGCCGAACGACTGGACGCGACCGCCTATTCCCTGGCAGGTCTGGCCATCGGGCTGGATCTGGAACATCTGCTGTTGGTGTTTGAGGAGGCAGAAGCGCTGGCTGCCCGGCTCAGGCCGCTTCTAGACCCCGCCGTAACGCTCACCCTTCCGCCAGCATCCTCCGGTCTGCCCCTGCAGGGCGCTGGGCTGCTCGCCCGCCGACGCGCCTGTACCTACTTTTTGGAGAGCCTCTCCAACCTGCGAAGCCTGGAGTCCCATGTGGCATGAGACCTACCTCGAGACAGTGCTTAAACCGGATTATGCCTACGCCAGTGAGCATCTTCTGCCCCATCTGTTTGATGCCCTCACGGCACACAGCTTGATGCTGAGTACCCAGCAGCTTCCCCACGCTTCAGCCGCCGTTGAGCTTCTCCAGCAACTGCGTGTTACGCGCTTTCCGCTATACGACTCAAAGGTTGAGGATGTGTTTTTCACGCTCGACCAGCAACTGGCTGCCCAAAACCCGCAGGCGGCCGGTGCCATGCGAACTGCCCTGTCCCGCAACGACCTTGACATGACCATCTACCGGTTGAGTGCTCGGGAACGGCTGCTGCGCGCTGCCCTGCGTCTGCTGAACCTCCGGCTGACGTTGCTGGACCTGGCTGGACGGGAAATCGAAACCGTGATGGTGGCCTACACGCATCACCAACCTGCTCAGCCCACCACACTCGCGCATTACCTGGCAGGACTGGAAAATGTGCTGTCGCGTGACACCGAGCGCATGTTCGACGCTCTGAGGCGTTTGAATCTGAGCCCTATGGGCGCCGTCGCGCTGGCTGGGACCAGTTTCCCCATCGACCGGCAGCTTACCTCACAGCTGCTGGCCTTTGACCGACCGATCGAGAATACGTATGACGCTGTCAGCGCCAGTGACTGGCAGGTTGAGCTGGCCTGCACAATCACGGTGACCGCCACCACCCTGTCCCGTGGCGTGCACGACCTGCTGTTGTGGGCCTCTCGCGGCCTGCTGACTCTGGAAGACGGCTTGGTTCAGGGCAGCAGCGTGATGCCCCAGAAGCGCAATCCTGTTGCGCTGGAGCACGCACGCACCAAATTCAGTAAGGCGATAGGCATTACCCAGAGCGTCATCCTGAGTGCACACAACGTGCCCTTCGGTGACATCAACGATCCGGGGCCGGACGTTCAGCCGCCGCTGGATACCATGTGGCGGGAGTTCCGTGAAGGCATCGAACTGTTGACCGCCGCCCTGACGCGGCCCAGCATCAACCGGGCCGCGTGGCTCAAAGAAGCCGAAACCGGAGAGTCTGTCGTCACCGAACTGGCAGACGTGATTGCACGTCAAGCAGGGCAAGATTTCCGGCATGCCCACGCCATAGTTAAAACTCTTCTCCACCACCTCCACGTGGCTGGACGTGACCTGTCTTCTACCACCCCCGAAGATCTGGCACAGCTTGGCGTCACGGTCTCGCCAGCCGATCTGCAACACGCTCTTGATCCGTTCACATTCGTTGCCGCACGGACCACGTATGGCGGTCCCGCTCCAGTGACGATGGCGGGGGCGCTGGCCACTGCTCGCCAGCGCCTGCACGAAGACTTCACACGTCATAACCAAGTCACTCAACGCTTTGCAGACGCCCGGACGCGTCTAGAAGGAGGATTATGAAGAATTCACTGGGACGTTGGATGACTTCTGTGCTCGCGGCGCTCGCCTGCTCTGCGGCGGCCCAAGCTGGACCAGGAAGTTATGGGGGCACCGTGAGCGGTCTTGACCTGATGGATGTAGACATGATGTTCATCGGCGCTCACCCGGATGACGACGGGGGCGTGACTGCCGCACTAGCGAGGTATGTCCTGGACGGCGGCCATAAGGCAACGGTCATTACCCTGACGGGTGGAGAAGGCGGCGGCAACGCCACAGGCACCGAGACGGGCCGTGCCCTGGGCCTGATTCGAGAAGAGGAAGAGCGGCGGTCGCTCAGCATGGTCGGCGTCACGTCACCACACTTCCTGGGGTTACGCGACTTCTACTTCACCCTTTCTGCCGAAGAAACCGAGAAGATGTGGGGGGGACAGGCGTTCGTCTGTGACGTCGTGCGGATCGTCCGCGTGCGCCGTCCAGAGGTGATCGTGACCATGTGGCCTGGCCCCGGCACCCACGGCCAGCATCAGATGGCGACCCGGGCGGCCACACTCGCCTACAACTATGCTGGCGACTCCAAATACTGTCCGGAGCAGCTCAAGGAGGGTATCGTTCCCTTCACGCCGCTCAAGCTGTACTACTACCCGGGCAGCGCTGCGGACGCCACCGTCAAGATTCCAACCGATGACATCTCCCGCACGGCGCGCGTCCGTTATGCAGACCTGAAGAGCATTGCGCAGTTTAACTACCGGTCTCAGGGCTGGGATACCACCAACACCTTGCCTGCTCGGGCGGCCAATCCTGAGACGTTCATGCTGGTGGGGTCGCGCGTTCCTGTGTCTGAGCAGGAAACGTCCCTGTTGACGGGGGCTGTGGCTGCTGGAACGTCTCCGGTGGGCGTGCGTCTCGAAGTCCGTCCCGACAGTTATGAGATTGGTCTTGGGCGGGCGACTCCTGTTCAGGTCACGCTGACGAACGGAACCAAGCTGCCGATGGCGGCTCTGCGGGTCAATCTTGATACCCCGACCGGCTGGCGGGTGACTGGAAGTTCGCCCGCCCGAATGCTGGCCCCTGGTGAAACCTACACTGCTGTCTTCAGTGTTACTGCGCCCGCCGACGCCAAGGCAGAGAATATGCGCCTCACCGCCCGTTACACGGCGACCCAAGCCGATCAGCAAATCTTGGGACGCAATGCCACGTTCGTTCGGCCACTTCCTGCGGTGGTGGCAACATTCGCCCCGACCTTCGACGTGGCAGGCTACCAAGCCTTTGCCCGTGAAACCGGCACGGAATGGGTGACTGGAAGTCTGGCCACCCGTTTGCCGCTAGTGGTGGGCCAGCCGACCGATATCACAGTCAACGTGACCAACCGTGGGACAACGGCCGCCAGCGGTCAGCTGGAACTGAAGCTCCCGCCGGGCGTCACACTGGTGGGTTCACCGCAGTACCAGGTGGCAGCGGGCGCCACCGCTCAGGTCCGCGTACAGTTGCAGGCCAGCGCTGCGGCCCTTCCCGCAGGCAGGCAAAGTGCGCTTCTTCCGGTCAGCCTGACCACGGGTGGGTTTACCGATTCTGCAAACGCCTTCGTGCTGCCCAGCCTGACCATTCCTCGCCTGAGCACCGCGCCCAAGATAGACGGAGACCTGAATGACATGGCGGCGGGTGCAGACGGCAGCATGGGCCCAGAAGACCTGTGGTGGCGGACCAAGCCTGACTCGGCTGCCGATGCCAGCAACGCCTTCAAGCTGGGCTATGACGATCAATATCTCTATGTTGGCATGAGCGTCAAAGATGAGCTGGTGGCCTGTAACATCGCCCCGAACGATGTCAAGGCTCAGCTGCGTTCTGATGCGATCGGGATTACGGTCGATCCCACTGGCCAGAGCCGAGACACATCGACCACCCTCCAGGCCGCGGCTTTCCCCTGCACCACCGCAGGTTTCCAGGCCCGGGGCTTCCGTGACGCCGATGCCAACCAGGGCGTCATGGAAGAAACCGCGCCTGGGATGCAGGTGGCTTCGGTCAAGTCCGAAGGTGGATACAACATCGAGTTCCGCATTCCCTGGGCCGCCATGCCCACCCAGCCCAAGGCGGGCGACACAGTTGGTCTGAACCTCGTCATGTATGACGGTGATCAGGCTGATGCCCGGGTAGGTGCGAACATCAGCCAGAGTGGACTGGCCTGGTCGGCCTTTTCCTGGGGCGGCAAGCAGGCCCTGCCCTACTTGTGGCCCCGTGTCACCCTCGGCAAGTGACTTTCCCCCTCCCAGTTTCTTCAAGGAGAACACCATGAAAAAGTTTCTGACGCTGGCCCTCGCTCTGACCGTCTCTGCTTCTGCTGCGCCGGTCACCCTGACCTATTGGCAATACGATTTCGCCACCAAAGTCAGCACCATGGACGCCCTGATCAAGAAGTTTGAAGCCCAGAACCCGGACATTAAGATCAAACAGGAAACCTTCCCCTACGACGCCTACAACCAGAAGGTCGCCTCAAGCGTTCCGGCGGGACAGGGCCCAGACGTGGTGAACTTGTTCTATGGTTGGCTGCCGCAGTATGTCGACAGCGGATTCCTGCAGCCTCTGCCCGCCAAAGACTTCTCGACCCAACAGATCGAGAGCAATTTCGTTCCCATGATCAAGACCAGCAAGATTGGTGGGCAATACTACGCCTTGCCCACTTCTGTCCGGACTTTGGCGGTGTTTTACAACAAAGACCTCTTCAAGCAGGCCCGCGTCGTGCCCCCCCGCACCTGGGAAGACTTTATCGCTGCAGGTCAGAAGATCGTCAAAGGCGCGCCGCCCCGCTTTAGCGTGTTGGGCTTCGGAATTCAGCCGGATGGACAGGATTATCACGTGGTACGTGAGGTGCTCGTCCGTCAATTTGGGGGCTCACCCTTCAGCAAGGACGGCAAAAAGGTCACGTATGACAGCGCCGCCGGGGTGCAGGCCATGACGTTCTACACGGAACTGATGACCAAGTACAAGCTGGGCGTTCCCAACTTTTTTCCTGGCAACAACAGTTACCGTGACGCGTTTATTGCTGGCAAGGTCGGCATGATTGTCGACGGCTCGTTTGCCGTCGGTGCAATCGAGAAAGGTGCAAAATTCAACTGGGGTGTCCTGCCACTGCCTGTACTGAAGAGCAACGGCGTCCGGGGCAACTTCGGCTCATATTGGGTGAACGGCATCACCAAAAATGCCAAGGGCGACAAACTCGCCGCCTCCATTAAGTTCTTGAAATTCTTGACCAGTGACGAAACGCAGCGCACCTGGTTGGACAGCGTCGGTGAGATTCCAGCCAGCCGCAAGCTATCCGGCACAGCCGCGCTCCGGACGAATCCCGTCTACGGACCGTTTGTCAGCGGCCTGCCTTTTGCGTCCTCGACGTTGTTCGTGGACGAGTCCGGCCAGCGCAAAGCCTGGGTTGACGCAATAAATACGGTTCTGCTGCAGGGCAACAGTCCAGCCAATGCTGTTAAGCGGGCTGCGGCAGAAGAACAGAAGATCCTGGATGGATACTACAAGTAAGCTGGCAGGAGGACGGGCTTCAGCCCGTCCTCCTCGCAGACGAAATACCGTCAAGTACCGTCAGACCGTCACCGCCTATACCTTCCTGCTGGTTCCTCTGCTGTTCTTTCTGCTGGTCCGTTTTATTCCCACGTTTATGGCCCTTCGGCTGAGCCTGTTCGACTGGAACATTCTCCGGGAGCAGCAACCTTTCGTGGGGCTGGACAACTACAAAACGCTGATTGACGATGAAAAGTTCGCTCAGGCTCTGAAGAACACGGCGCTTTACACCGTCATCGGTGTCCCGCTTCAGATCATTCTGGGCCTGGGCCTGGCCCTGATGTTGGGCCGGGTCCGTGCTTTTAGGGGGTTCTACCGGGCACTGTACTTCGCACCCTATGTCACGCCCATTGTGGCGGCGGCCTGGGTATGGCAGTGGGTCTTCAGCCCGCAATTTGGTCCGGTGAATACAGTCTTGGGGTGGCTCCACCTGCCTCCGCAGTCTTTTCTGACGTCTCCAGATCAGGCGCTGGCCACCACCGCTGGGCTGGTGGTTTGGCAGAACCTCGGATTTCAGGTCGTGCTGTTTTTGGCAGGCCTTGCGGCGATTCCCCGGAGCTACTACGAGGCGGCTGAAATTGACGGGGCCACGGGCTCTCAGGCTTTCTGGAGAATCACGCTGCCCCTGCTGAATCCGACCATTGTGTTCAGCGTCGTGACCGGCACAATCGCCTACCTGCAACTGTTTACGCAGGTGGTCAACCTCAACTTCACTGATCAGGGTGGTCCGCTGGGAAGCACCCTCACGGTCGCCGTGTACATCTATCAACTGGCGTTCGGCCGCTTCCAGATGGGCTACGCTTCAGCGGTCACGGTAGTGTTGTTTGCCATTATCCTGATTATTACTCTGCTGCAACTGCGCTTCTTGACGCGGAGGTACGATACGTGACTGCTGCCACTTCTACGCCCAGAAAGCGTGTGGACACGCGCACCCTGCTGGTGTACGTCGCCCTCACGGTGGGGGTTGTCATCACCCTTTTTCCCTTTATCTGGATGCTGCTGACCAGCCTGAAAGGGTTTCAGGAGCTGTTCAACCTGAATTTCTTGCCAAGCCAGCCAACCCTGGACAACTACCGTCAGGTGTTGACGGAAACCCGGTTTCTGCAGTGGTTCGGCAACAGCCTACTCGTGGCCGGGGTAACCACGGTCAGCGTGCTGTTCTTTGATTCGCTGGTGGGGTACACACTGGCCAAGTTCGATTTTCCGGGCAAAAATATCGTCTTTGTACTGATTCTATCGACCCTGATGATTCCCACCGAAATGCTGGTCATTCCCTGGTTCGTGGGCGTTTCGGATCTGGGGCTGACCAAAAGCGTTCCGGGGGCCTACTTTTCCATCATGTTTCCTGGGCTCATCAGTGCATTTGGAGTCTTTCTGATGCGGCAGTTCTTCGATACCCTGCCCAACGACCTGTTGGAGGCTGCCAGAATTGATGGTATGCACGAGTTCGGCATCTTCTGGCGGATTGCCATGCCGCTGGTGCGTCCTGCTCTGGCCAGCCTGGCTATCTTTACCTTCCTGGGGAATTGGAACGCCTTTCTGTGGCCGTTGATCGTGATTCAGCAGCCCCAATTCCGCACACTGCCGATCGGAACAGCGCTGTTCAACGGCGAAGCTGGAACCCAATGGGGGCTGATCATGGCTGCCAGCAGCCTGGCAGTGATTCCAGTCCTGATCGTGTTCGCCATTTTCCAGCGGCAGATCATTGAGGGCGTCGTGCTGACTGGCATGAAAGGCTGACATGCAACCGTCCCTTCTGGCTCTTTTTGCACACCCCGACGATGAGGTGCTCCGCTGCGGCGGTACGCTGGCCCGCTATGCCCAGCTGGGTGTGCGCGTGACACTGGTGTGCCTGACCAGAGGAGAAGCGGGCCGGAATACGGATCCGGCTCTGGGAGAATTGAATCTGGAGCAGCGTGATCTGGCACAGCTCCGGGAGGCCGAACTTCGGGAATCTTGCCTGCGACTGGGCATTGATCCGCCCATCTTCCTGGGCTACCACGACAGTGGACGCAACGAGCGGTTGCGCCGGGATGACCCGCTGGCGACAATCAACGCCGATCCTCTGGAAATGGAAGCCAAAGTGCTCACCGTTGTCGCCCAGGTGCAGCCGCAGGTCATGCTGGGCTTTGACCCGCACGGCATCTATGGTCATCCGGATCATCTCGTCGCTCATCGGTTGGTGGCGGCCGTATTCGCACGCAGTGGAAGTGTCGGTATTCCGGTCGCCAGGCTGTATTACACGGTACAGACGCATACGGAAATGCGACTGCTTCAAAATGGCCGTGGGCTGGGGGTCTTGTCAGGCCTGGATCCAGAGACCTACGCCGTGTGCGAGGCCACCATTGCTGCCCGTATCGATATCTCGCTGCAGGCTGAGCGCAAGCGCCGGGCCCTGTCGGCACACCGGACACAGACCGGCCCCCTCAGTACCCTGGGAAACCTCACGGAAATGCAGTGGCAGGCGCTGTCAAGTTCTGAGACCTTTAGCCTGGGCGGTAGCCGCACGCCCATTGCCCATTATCCGCATTCGGATCTGTTCGAAGGCTTACCACTCACGCAGGTACAGGACGTTCGGGCATGAGCGCGCTGGTGGTGTTGGGGAACGTGAATGTAGACCTGATCCTTGGGGTCCTGCGGGCCTGGCCTGAGCCAGGAACAGAGACAGTGCTCTCGCAAGCAGCTTGGCGGGTGGGTGGAAACGCGGGCAATGCAGCGGTCGCCCTGGGTGCCCTGGGTGCCGATGCCAGCATCATCAGCACGGTCGGCGATGACCTTCCGGGCCACTGGCTCCGGGAGCAATTGCAGGGTCTTCCGGTGACCTGGATTACCGTTCCGGAGCCGACATCCATTACCGTTGCCTTCTCGCACCCGGATGGAGAGCGCTCGTTTGTGACTCATCTGGGCCACCTGAAATCCCTGTGCTGGGAACAGCTGCACCCACATTTACCTGCGGCCCGTATGGCCCTGCTGGCCGGAGCATTTCTCACTCCAACGCTGCGGCAGAACTACCCGGAACTGCTTCAGAACCTGGCCACCCGGGGCGTACGGACCGCTCTGGATGCAGGTTGGCCAGATGACGGCTTTACCCCAGCTGTTCGTGCAGAGGTGGCGAGTTGGTTGCCCTACGTGCACCTTCTTCTGGTGAATGAGGCGGAAGCGTCCGGGCTCACGTGTGAGACTCACCCCGAAGACGCGGCCCGGCAGCTGGCTCAGCACATGCCCCCTGGAGGGACTGTGGTGGTCAAACAGGGAAGGCAGGGGGCCCTGGCCCTCCAAAACGGCACGCTGGTACAGGTGCGGGCCCCGGAAGTTCAGGTGGTGGATACCGTCGGTGCGGGCGATACCTTCAATGCGGCATACCTGCATGCACTCCTGCAAGGATACGATCAACACTCGTCACTGACGTTCGGTGTACAGGTCGCCTCACACGCAGTGTCGAGCGAGCAGCGGCACGTGCTCCCAGCAGCATTACTTAGTCCCAGCTGACCGTTTATTTCCTGAACAGCTCTCCAGAACCGTGGCGTGCCCTCTGTTGGCACGCTGCTTTTCATATTGCTATACGGTTGTGTTGCCTCAACTGGCGTCATGGCAGGCTGAGGGAAGGGGTGGCCTCCTGCTGTAACCATCGCCCACGTCTGGAACGCATGTTTTCTGGTTGCTACGTCTGGTCGGGGCCAACAAGCTGGTGCGGAAATGATGAAGGTTCTCTATCCGTGCGTGCAAGCTCAGAAATTCCTGTGCACGTTTCCTCCGCCAGAATCTAAGTTGCTGCCGTTCCTGACATCGTGGAAAACGGTGAGATTGCTCAATGATGTTGCAGCCTGCCGTAGAGATCACCTGCTGGTGGTCGACGTCATCCAGGCTCGGGATCTTTCGGATCGCGGCTCCCTAGCTGCCCCGGTATGGATGACTTCTGGGACATTGGGCTTGAGTCGGTCTTGCACACGTCCGGTGAAGCCACCTGAGCTTGGGGCTCGAGATCGTGTGGCGTCAAGTCGTCCCGTGTCGCATGACGGCGTTGTCGATTGTAGAACACCTCGATCTATTCGAAGATCGCTTGGCAAGTAACGGCCCGGCTCTCGAAGGGAGTCGTGTCCAGCAGCTCCCGTTTCAGGGAGCTGAAAAAGCTTTCCAGAACAGGGTTGTCCCAACAATTCGTCTTGCGGCTTGTATGTTGAGGGTGGGACTGGACGCGGCAGATCGTCCTTGCGACAGGTGGCGAACACCGCGCATGAGCTGGGATCACCGCGTTCCCCCGTCCGCTCCCCTCGCGCTGGAAGCCTTGATGAGGTGCCGTCAGCTGGTCGACCTGCTCACCTCTGGACGCAATCGGGCCAGCAGCTGCCAAGACGACCACGTCCGCCAAGATATTGAGGCCCTCATCGCTTATCTCGAAGGTCGCCGGGACAAGCTTGACGCCGAGCTTCAAGAGGCAGTTCAGGCCGATGTATAGCGTCTACACTCTGTTTTGCAGCACACGCGGTGTGGGCTACGTCCTGGCCCTGACGTTGATTGCTGAGCTTCCAGAACTCGGAAGGCTCACCCGAATCCCAGTGGCCAGTCTGGTCGGGGTGGCGCCGATGAACTCGGACAGTGGTCAACATCGCGGGCGTCGTCGGGTCTGGGGTGGCCGGGCTGACATCCGCCGGGCACTGTACAGGGCCGCAGTGTCTGCGGCCTGATCAAACAGTTTGATACCCCGCTGGTCGAACGCGGGAAAGCCAAGAAACTCTCGTTGGTGGCCTGGATGCGCCAACTGCTGGTCATTCTGAACGCCAGAGTACGGAGTGGACAGCCGTGGGACGAAGGGTTCGGGCACCGTCTGAACCCTTTCTCCGGAGTCGAAGGCAAGGCTAGCCTCAAGCTGCCCGCCTCCGCTTGAGCCTCAAGAGCTCGTGCAGGCCCGTTTTGGGACCTTGCTTGGGGGCTGGGAGCTGCTGATTCGCATCGCCACACTTGACACTCAAGACAAGTGCTCATGCTGCCTTGAGCATCAAGGCGCGGCAATTCAGCCTGAACAGCTTGACTGACGTATGGACTTCCCCGGTCACTGTGCTGCAGAAGGCCAGGAAGCGGTTTTCGTGCGCCTACCGCCATCTTCAACACTCCGAGCGGTCAGGTCGCTGCCATATGAACCTCCATGGCATACCCCACGACGGCTCGCGAATGCAGATCAAGCGTGAGCGCCAAAGACAGCTACCCCTCCTCGGTGGGAATAAATGTCAAATCAGAAGCCCACACCGTATTGGCGTGCTGAACGGCAAATTTTCGGTTCAACACATTGTGGGAGACCGCACAGGTGTGTTCGCTGGCAGTCGTGCGCACGAATCGTCGCTTTCCCCTGGCCCGCAGGCCGCCAGCCCGCATGAAGCGCAAAATCCGCTTGCGGGAAACGTGTCGTCCTTCAGCACTCAGGCGCACCGTAGCGCCCTTTGCTGGCCTGGTGAAGCTCATGGATGCGCTGCTGAAGCAGCGTATCCTGCTCAGCGTGTGGTGAGGTGGGGCTTCCTTGCCAGCTGTCAAACGTACTGCTGGACACGTCCAGCACCCGGCACAACACCTTCAACGGGTATTGACTGCGCCACTGTTGGATCAAAACGTCTCTCAACGCGTGGTCTCTTTGGCAAAGAAGGCCGCGGCTTTTTTCAAAATTTCACGTTTCTAACGCAAAATTTCGTTTTCCTTGCGCCGTCGTTTCAGTTCCTCGTGTTCGGGTGTCACCAGCTGACGGCCCTGACCAGGGAAGGCTAACTCTCCGTTGTGCTGGTCGGTTTTGATCCACTTTCTCGAGGCTGAAAGTCCAATGCCGAGGTCGCGGGCAGTGCCTGCGATATTGTCGGTGGACTGCGCAAGCCCAGCTGCGTCTCGCTTGAATTCGGCGGTGTAGGTTTTGCGTTGGGTCATAGGTGCCTCCGCGTGAATCGGAGCTGAACTCCATGTGTGGAACATCGACTTACCCTCACACCACTCGAAAAAGCCATCAACAACACGTTTTCCACACGTGGTCAAAAGTCGCAGCTGGGTTGGCCTGACAATATGGTTACGGCAGCACAAGCGCGTGGAAACGTGGCACAAAACTTGCCTGTCTACAGAATTAGCTCAACCGACAAATCAGGTCTGGACAGCCCCATGAGGTCCGCGTTTAAGCTGCGTCCATTCTCATATGAATAAAAGTCAGTTGACTTCTGAGGGTGCTGAGTTTGACCCGAAGCGCCCGCTCCTCCGCTTGGCGGTCACCCTGTCCAATGGCAGCCAACCGAGCTTCAATGAACACCACCTGACGTTCTAGATTGGCCTGAACTTCTTGCAACTGAGGGCGGGACGACGGCAGGCCGTCCAACCAGATCTGCCAACCACTCTCTTTCATCGGGTAGGGGAGTGAGAGGACGGCAGGCAGGGGTCAGGAACTCGGTTCATGGCTCAGCCTAGCGTCGAGCATCTGACGGGAATCTCGCAGGGCTAAAGCAGAAGCCTGAATACATGTATTTCCTCAGACTTGAGCTGGTCTTTTGTTGGCAGCAAAAGGTCTACCACAGTGACCGGGCCTGTTCAATGGAACTGCATTCGCTCAGAAAGGCAACGCGAACGCCTGATCCAATGACAGAGCTATGGTGTTGGTCATGCTCCCGCCGACATTCAAGCCCCCGAACCGGCCCAAGTTCCCGCGTGTCGGCTTACAACTGCTCTCGCCGGAAGCACTGGAAGATGAAGCCATTTACCGTGGCCGCCTGTTGGAAGGTCTCTCCTTTGAAGATCAGCCTCTGGAAAGTGTTTCATTTGAAGGGTGTGTCTTCCGCGAAGTAAATCTGAGCCGGGTTCAGTGGCACCGGATTCGGTTGGCCGATGTGCGCTTTGAACAGTGCATTTTGGCGGGAGGACAATGGAATGAACTCAGTCTGGAACGGGTTGAATTCGTGGACTGTCGGCTGCTGGGGCTGCAAATGCCAGAGGCACGGTTACGGCACGTTGCTCTGACCCGGGCGCAGGCACAGCTATCCTTATGGTTTAAGGCGGACACGAAGAATTTCTGGGCTGAAGAATGCGATTTTGGGGAGGCGACTTTCATGGACGCCGAACTTTCCAGTGCAGTGTTTCGTGGCTGCCGCCTGTCTCAAACCGACTTTATGGGTGCAAAGCTCGTTGGCGCTGATCTGAGAGGCTCAGAACTGTCTAGAACGCGGCTGGGGTTGCGCGAGGTGGCCGGTGCAATAGTTGAAGCAGAACAGTTGGTCGATTTGGCCTACCTTCTGGATGTCAAGGTGATGGTGTTATGAAAGTGAGCCTGCTCCTGACACGTAACGCCGCTATTTAAAGAGGCCCCAACTACAGCGTTCTGGAGGTTTCAATATCTGGCTTGTCAGAATTCCTTTCTTGTGACGACGTTCCCTGCGGGTGCAGGGGCTTGAAAGGCTGACTTAGATCATAAGTGGTGCATAGGAAGGCGCGTGTGTTGACTAGAGTGCCGTCCAACACCCAGGTGCATCAGATTCAGCGCTGGGAAGGCCCATCCAGGCCACTTCTCGCTCTGGAAGGGACTTAGTGCCCGCTGTGTTTACCTCTCCGGCGTTCTTCCTCTGGCCCGGAGAGGTGTTCGCGTAGTTCCCTCAGATATTGCTGGAGCTGTTGGGAGGCCCGGTCCAATTCCCGCTGCTGTCTCTGTGCTACGTCCCGCGCGTCTTCCAGACGGGTGATTTCCTGTTGATCCGCTGCATTTGCGGCCTCCAATTCTGCGATTTGCTGTTGAGCGGTATGTGCCTCTGCCACCAGTTCCAATTTGTGGTTCGCGTCCCTCTGCCTTTGCTGTTCAAGGCGGCGGATATATTCCAGAGACTCGGTGGCCTGACGTTCCAGTCCCACCAGTTCATGTTCGCTCCGGGTGTGCTCCGCTTCCTGCAGACGAGTCGTCGCCTGCACACCGACCTGCTCCAACTGTGCGATCTGTTCCAGTGAGCTGGCTTGCCCAACGGCTGCTTGGATGATCTGTTCGAGGTCTTGCACCTGCTGGCGAACCGACTCGCTCAAACTGGTCAGCAGATGCCCGCTGACCTGTTCCAGTGGGGTTTCACGGATATGAGTCAAAGTCTGTTGAATGTTCAGGCGCAATTGGTGGGCCGTCTCGATCTGCGCCCGCCCGGAGGTAACGATCTCCTGAAGTCTGATCTGCTGATCATGGGCCAGGGTGCCGATCTGAGCCGGTGCCGTGGCCCGCTGCTGCTGGATGGTTGAGGCCACCACCTGCCGGAGTGCCTGCGTGACGACGAGTTGCTCACGTCCAGCATGAATGATCTTTTCCAGGATGTCGAGCTGGATCAATCCTGCTGCCCCGACATGTTGTCGGGTGGAGGAAAACGAAGCCCGTTCCTCACGGACATCAACCTCATCAGGCAGTTGAAAGTCGTCTGGTGGAACCATGAGGCAGTTTAAAAGACTCGCCCCGTGAAGGTGATGAACAGAACCGAGTGTCAAGCCCGACCTGGACCCAAACAAAGACGAACAGTACTTAATCTTGCTGAACTGAGCTCACAGTGACCGGATCACATCAGGTAAGGCCCCGTCTGGTACCTGGAACTGGAGCGGTGCGCTTTCGATGTGGGCGTGGAGATCCGGGAGTTCTTGCACAGGTTTTCGACGGCTGAATTCAAGCTGACCTCGTTCATGACACCAGATGAATCGATCATATCGACCAACCCGATTGTTAAGGAGAGATGTGGAGACGACTGTAAATATCGGATCAAGGGGCCGGGTGCGCAGTGATGCCTCCTGCGAGGCTTGGCCGCGTCTCGCTGCGATTCAGAGAAGGAGTGGACAAGGAAAGGGCGGGATAACCTTGTGCTGGAGGGTTTTTCTTCGGTGTTGACGCTCGAATTGAAAGGGACCAAAGCGATTGATTCAATGAAATTGGTTGCAGTGGTGTTACTGTGTCCCTAGCCGGAACACGTCCAGAGGCCACCGGAAACTCCGCAGGGTTCGTGGCTGATGATGATGCCGCGCCCTTGCCGCACTTCCTGAACATCGCTCTAGCTCAGTGGGAACCGCTGGGAGAGCCGAGAAGCGTGCAGGATGAGACGAAGTGGAACCCCGTAACGGGATGGCTTGCAGTCAGGCAGACCTGATGAGCGCACCGAGGTTGAGTGGTCAGAACCTGCTGGACAGTTGGGAATGATCTATACTCCTGCAGACGCGTCCGGGCTTCCCGGCGTCCTGTCTCCCTTCCTTCAAGGATTTTAAACACTTGCGCCACTAACCCCCGTCAATTTTGCCAACGTTGCCGCCTCTCCTTGAGGCTGGCCTTTGCATGACGGAGGGTTTCCCTTGCTGTTACGAACCACCCAGGTCGCCCGTTCCTTTGGCGACCAGACAATCTTTCGGAAGGTCGACCTCACCATTACCGCAGGCGAGCGGCTCGCGCTTGTGGGTGCCAACGGTGCGGGCAAGACAACCCTGCTGCGGCTCCTGGCCGGGCTGGATCATCCCGACCAAGGCCACGTCTTCTCTTCAGGGCGAGTCGTCCTCCTGACCCAACACAGCCTGACCGACGATGGAACGGTTCTGGACGTGCTCCGGCCACTTGAACTGGTGGAGGCCAGCACTGCTTTTGAGCTGGCCTCGGCGCACCTGAGCGGGGGCAGTGACCAAGCACTTGCCCGCTTTGCCGACGCTGAGGAAGCGTACCGTGTGCTGGGTGGGTACAGCTTTGACGCGCGGGCCTCCCTAATTCTGAGCGGCCTGGGCGTTCCGGAGCAGGCACGCCTCGCGCAGCTCTCCGGAGGACAACTGCGGCGCGTGATGTTGGCTCGGCTGCTGCTCACTTCCGCCGACGTCTACCTGCTGGACGAACCGACCAACCATCTGGACGACGACGGAGCCGCCTGGCTGGAGCGCTGGATCTTGAGTTCGACGTCTGCCTTCGTATTTGCCAGCCATGACCGAGCTTTTCTGGATGCCGTGGCGACCCGGACCGCCGAACTGGAGCGGGGTACGCTCACTCTCTATCCAGGTGGATATACCGAGGCCATGCAGGTGAAGACCACCCTGCAGGAGGCCCAGCAGCGGGAGTACGCCGCGTACCAACGCAAACGAGGCGCGCTCAAGGCGGAGGAATCCAGCCTCCGTAGTGCGTCCAGAAGCGCCAATTCGTTCAGCCATCGCCGCGCCGGAAACGTCCCGCTGATCAGCGCGAAAAACAAGGCACAGGACGTGTCCAATACCCTGGCCGGACGGGCCAAAGCCATCGAAAAACGGCTGGAGCGTCTGGAGACCCAGGCCGTGGATCAACCGGTTCGAGATCGCCGGGTGCTGCGCTTGGAGGTTCCTGCCGCGCCAGTTGGACCGGGCGAAGTGTTGACGGTGCGGGACCTGCAAGTGGAACGTGGAGGACAATCCGTGCTGTCCGGCGTTGGTCTGTACTTGCGGCGTGCAGACCGCGTGGCACTCAATGGGGCCAACGGCAGCGGCAAGAGCACTCTGCTGGCTGCCTTGACGGGAGTTCTGCCCAGTTCAGGTGAGGTGCGGTGGGGACATGGACTCACGACCTTTGTGATGGGCCAGCATACCGAGGAGCTGAACGCCTTTGAAACCGTAGCGGACGCGCTGCTGGACAGCCAACCAGCATTGACGACACATCAACTGCATGAGGTGGCGGCGCATGTGCAGTTGCCCGGCCCCGCGTTCCGGGTCGCTGACCTGTCGGGGGGGCAACGTACCCGGCTAGGTTTTGCGCGGCTGTCTGTGACGCAGGCGCAACTGTTGATCCTGGACGAGCCGACCAACCATCTCGACATCAAGATGACCGAAGCACTTGAAGAGCTGCTGCTGGCCTACACCGGAACGATGATTTTTGCCTCGCATGACCGGCGGCTGTCCCAGCGGGTGGCGACGCGCACCTGGACAGTGGGAAACGGCACCGTCGAAGAAGAGTAGGCCAGGGCAGAGGTGCTCTCACCGTGGAGTTCCTGAACCGAGCCTGAGCACCGGATCTTCACGGTGACACGGCGCTTCGTGGGCAAAGCCACCAGGTGAAGGCCACACGACTCACTTGTGAAACGACGATCAGTTGAGCAGCCAGTGTTGGGGAGTCAGCCACCTCAACAGTCAAAAGCGTTTCCAGGAGTCGGAATCGGCCATCTGGGAGCGGCACAACCAGATGATGTTCTACAAGTTCAATCAGGGCACCGAGGGCATTCACACTCTCCACTGCACAGCGCGTGAGCTGTTGCGCTTTTTCGGCTGTAAACATTCCAGGGAATACACTCAGGCGGTAGAAAAGCGCCTAGAGAGAGAGGCAACAACTTCACGCTCCAGCAGGCCACTTCCCGTAGGGAACGGTGACGTTCCGGGGCATCATAGGCTCCGCCCCCAGCAACTGTGCCTGTACCTGCGTTAATAGGGCAGCTGGACCAAAAAGCGCCGCACGGTGGCCAACCAGTTCCAAGGCCAACGGCAATCCGTCCAGCCGACGCACCAGTTCGGAAATGATCTCAGCGTCTTGCCTAGGAATACCTCAGCAACTCCGGCATAAGGTGCTTGTTGATGTGCTGGATGATGTGGGCGATGTCCTCGCCTTGACTCACCTGCCGGGTTCAGGCTCCGGTCATCAGTGAATTCCGAATGCCTTGCCGCGCGGTTCCTCTTTCAGATCAGGGCGGCTGGAATCCTGAATAACCTCATGGATTTCGAGCTTGTTGGGGCCACTGAAAGCTTCTTTGGGCAGTGAACCGCTGCGGGCATGTCCCTTGATGAAGGCGTCGGAGCTGGTCCATGCCTCAAATTCTTCACGGCTGTTCCATAGCGTCAGGACGATGTACGGATCGCCGGGATTGACGGGCCGCAATACCTGATTGCTCACGAAGCCGGGCATTTCATCTACCAGTCGGGCGCGGTCCAGGAAACGGGCTTCAAATTGCTGGGCGTACTCAGGTTGGACGGCAATGCGGTTCATGACAGTAATCATGGGTGGTTCCTCCATTGGGTTGATTCAAAGCAGTTTCTTGAGGGCGATCAGTCGAGGGTATACAGGTCAGTTTGCTGCACTGGCGCACCTTACACCGCTGAGATCAGGCTCGTGAAAGTGGCGGAGTCCGGGGGTAAGGAAGGAGGAGCGAGTGGCTCATGCTGCCGGAGCCACAATGCAGGTCTCACTGGGCAGGCACCACTGGAAAGAGGGACGGTGCTGACTTAAGGCGCTGGCTCTATGAAGCGCTAAAACTCACAGATTCGCAACCTTTTCAGTGTCGACGAAAGATTGAGGTTCTCCCAGCGCAGGTCAAGCGGGCCACACGAACAGCGCAAGATGCTGCGCTGCAACGTATGCGTCACCAGAGGCATTAGGCTGCGGCACGTTCGCTACTTCCCTTCCAGTTCAGGATGAAGTTGCAGGGTCAAGTCCTGCACAGCCCGCCCCAGGCGGGGGCCGAAGCCCAGCAGGTATAGATCATCAAGCGCAACTATCCGTCCATTCTTTGCAGCAGGTGTCTGCCCAAGACCAGGCAATTTAAGTAGTCCTGCCTTCCCGCCCACGCTCTCCATTCCCCCGGACAGCATCAGCACCACGTCGGGTGCGGCGGCAACAGCGGCCTCAGCGGTAAGTGGTTTGTAGCCCTGTACGCTGCCCAAGGGATTGACACCACCCGCCAGCCGGATCATGGCGTCGGCTGCTGTCTCTGAGCCACTGATCTGCACGCTCTGTGCTCCGCGTGCGTAGATGAACATGACCTTGGGCTGTGATTTGAACCGTGCAGTAAGCAGACTTGCCTTGACGAGATCGCGGTCAATCCCAGCATTGAGTTCTGCCGCTTTCGACTCCTTCCCAAATATTCTGGCGATGGTGCTGATCTTGGTTTTTGTTCCCTGGGGCGTGTATTCCACGGGAAGGATCAAGATGTTAATGCCTGCTGCTCTGAGCTGCGCCAATGTGGTGGGAGGCCCCGCCTCAGTGGTAGCGATGACCAGTGTGGGTTTCAGCGAGATGATCCCCTCGGCTGTCAGGGCACGCTGGTAGCCGATCTTGGGCAGCCTGGTAACGGCAGCCGGATAGTAGGAACTGGTGTCTGCGGCGATCACCTTCGCCCCTGCCCCCAACGCGAACACAATCTCGGTGACCGGTCCACCCAGCGTGATGACGCGGCTGGTATCCTGGACGACGAAGGGCTGACCGTCGGCCCCCGTAACGGTGGTTTGTGCCTGAGCAGCACTCAGCAGCAGGGCCAGACTGACAATGGACTTTTTCATGGTTTCTCCTCGGTTCAGCTCGCGCTGACGATCAGTGGGCAGTTCAGACAGGGGTGGCGGGTGACGAGCACCTCATGGCCATAGGCCGCGTGGATGGTCTGGCAGGTCAGCGCGGCGGCAGGTATGTCGTGGGCCAGCACTGCGCCGTCTGATAGCACCAACACCCGGTCGGCGTACTGCGCGGCCAGATTCAGGTCATGCAAGATGGCCAGCACGCCCACACCCTCGGCGCAGAGTTCACGGGCCAGCCGCAGCGTGGAATGCTGGTGGGCCAGGTCCAGGCTGGCCGTGGGTTCGTCTAGGAGCAGCACCCGGTCCCGGCCTGCGCCGTCCAGTTGCGCCAACGTGCGGGCCAGGTGAACGCGTTGCTGCTCGCCGCCAGAGAGGGTTTGAATGTTCCGCATTTCATAACCCATCAGTCCGACACGTTCTAGGCATTTGACGGCGATGGCGCGGTCTTCGGGCGTCTCGCGGCCCCCATGCGGAATACGGCCCAGCAGTACGATGTCCAGCACTTCAAAGGCAAACGAGAGGGCGGTCTGCTGCGGCAACACCGCACGGCGTTTGGCCGTTTCGCTGGCCTTATGGTGGCCCAGCGGCTGGCCGAACAGCTCCACCCCACGCCCCTGCAATTCGCCGCTGAGGTGTTTGAGGAGCGTACTTTTTCCCGCTCCGTTGCGGCCCAGTACCACCAACAACTCGCCCGCTTTCAGATTCAGGCTGACCTGCCGTAACAACTTTCGGCCTGTCACCGAGTAACTCAGATCATGAACGCGCAGTAGTGGGGCGGCATCCCGTGGAAGATTACACGCACGATCAAGTTCTGCGTAGAACAAGACTTCTTCGTCTGTCCAGCGCGTCATAGCACCCCCTCACGCCGTTCACGGCGCAGCAGGAACAGAAAAAATGGCGCACCCAACAGCGCGGTAATAATTCCAATCGGGACTTCGGCGGGAATGGCGATGGTGCGTGAGATCAGGTCGGCCAGCACCAACAGGGTGGCCCCCAGCAGCGCCGAGGCAGGCAGCAGGGTCTGGTGGTTGGGGCCGATGACCAGCCGCAACAGGTGCGGCACCACCAACCCCACAAAGCCGATGGTTCCCGCCACAGCCACGCCCGCGCCCACGCTCAGGGCGACCAGTGTCACGATGATCCACTTGATTCTTTGCACCGGGATGCCCAGGTGCGCCGCGCCGCTCTCGCCCAGCAGCAGGGCATTCAGGGCGCGGGCGGTCAGAGGCAGGACCAGCACGCCCAGCAGGATCAGCGGCGCGGCGCTCATTACGGTGGGCCACGTCGCGCCGCCCAGCGAGCCCAGGTTCCAGAAGGTGATGGTTCGCAGTTGCTCGTCGCTGGCCAGAAAGGTCATCAGGCCTGTTCCCGCACCGCACAGGGCATTGATGGCGATCCCAGCCAGCAGCATGGTGGTCACTTCCACCCGCCCACGACGTTGAGACAGGAGGTAGATCAGCACGGTGGAAATCAGCGAGCCGACGAAGGCCGCCGCCGGCAGCGAGTACAGCCCGAACAGGTTGAAGCCCAGCACCACGCTCATGGCCGCCGCCAGCCCCGCGCCACTGGAGATGCCCAGCAACCCCGGATCGGCCAGCGGGTTGCGGAACAGCCCCTGCATGGCCGCGCCCGCCATCGCCAGCCCCGCGCCCACCACGATGCCCAGGACCACGCGCGGCAGCCGGATGGCGGACAGCACGGCAGCCTGCTGTTCGTCGTAGGCGCTGAGGGGAGCCACCCCCAACGGTGAGAGGAAGATGCTCAGTACCTGCGCTGGGGCAATTTTTACCGCGCCCGTTCCCACAGCGACGATCACTGCCAGAAGCAGCATGAGAGGCAAAATTGTCAGTGCCAACGCAGCCCGCGTTCGTTGCCGACTGAAACCAGTGGCTTTCACCGCCGCCGTGGTCATGTGCTGAAGTCTGCTTTCCACTGCTGGGCCAGCGTCAGCGCGAACTCCGGCAACCGTGGCCCGATCCAGCGAATGGAGTCGTCAACCGTATAGATTCGTTTGTTTTTACCTGCGTTGGTCTGAATCACACCTGGCATCTTGAGCACGCCATTCAACCCACCAACCGAATCCAGACCACGCTTCAGCATCACGATGGCGTCGGGATTGAGCGCCACCAGCGCCTCAGCAGTCAGCGTCTTGGTCTCCTTGAAGGGAGCCGCGTTCTTGCCGCCTGCCAGTTCGATCAGTTCATTTGCCCCGCCCTCGGTGCCGTAGATGCTGGCGTCGCTGGCACTGTGGGCATATAGGAAGATGACTTTGGGAGCCACTTTCGGGCGATTGTTTCTGACAATTTGCAAAGTGGTATCGAAAGTCTTGCCCAGGCTGGCGGCGGCGCTCGGCACGCCGTACACCTGAGACAGCAGATTCAGACGACTTTTCACGCCGTCCAGCCCGCCCGTGTCGCTGCGTGGCAGGACCAACACCTTCACGCCCGCACCGCGCAGTTGCTCTACCACCACGCCGTTCTTGCCCGCCGCGAAGTTGTCGGCGGTGCCGATGACCAGGTCCGGCTTCAACGCGATGATGCCCTCGGCGGGAAGCTGCGCCCAGTGACCCACCTGCGCAATCTTGTTGGCTGGAAATGTGCCGGTGATATCGGTGCCGACGATGGTGTTCTGCTTGCCAAGTTTGTAGATCAGTTCTACTGTGGTGCCGTTCAGAGCCACCACACGTCTGGGATTGAAAACGTCAACAGCGACGCCGTCAGCACCCTTGATTGTTGCGGCGAGGGCGGGGGTCAGGAGCAGGGAAGCGGAAGCAAGCAGGGTGCGTTTAATCATGATCTACCTCATGAGTCAGGAGCGGAAAGAAAGAGCAAAGTGGCGAAGCCCGCTGGAAAGAGGGCTGCTGGACGTACGGCAGTAAGCCAGCGCGGCTGTCTGTAACCTCGCAGAAGAGCGACAAGTGTTCTGCAGCCTATACTGAACTAATCCGAGTGGATAAGTCAAGATTATGGTGGGTGGTGAGATCCAAGGGTGAATCTGAGTTGGATTGTAGGAATCGGGTCAAGTGCAACTGAAAGGCTGAGCCTCATACGGCTTCTTCAGGATGAGACCCAGATCAGTGTCTCTTGGTCCAGTTGAAGTGTGGCCATTCTGCTGACTCTTTTCTGATCTGAGGCCTGTCTTATCTACTGCCTGACCCGTCCTGTTCCAATACCCCTCAGCACCCTGAGGAGGGCACCATGTTCTACTACGACAACAAATTGCAGTACACCGTCCGCGTCGATACTCCTGATCCCCGTTTTGCCCGGCTGCTTCAGCAGGCCATCGGCGGCGTGGAAGGCGAGATTCGCGTCTGCCTTCAGTATCTCTTTCAGGCTTTCGGCGCACGCGGCCCGGCCAAATACCGCAACATGCTGATGTCTACCGGCACCGAAGAGATCGGCCACATCGAGATGCTGGCAACAGCTGTGGCCCTGAACCTGGAAGGTGCCCCCACCAGCCTCAAGGACTCAGTGGCCAAAGCCAATCCAGTCGTCGAGGCGATGATGGGGGGAATGGATCCCCGGCAGTACCTTTCGGCGGGGATGGCGGCGCTGGCCTCGGATGCCAACGGCGTGCCTTTTGACGGCTCGCACGTGTACGCCAGTGGCAATCTCGCCGCCGATATGTACGCAAATGTGACCGCTGAAGCCACCGGACGCGCCCTGGCCTGCCGCCTGTTCGAGCTGACCGACGACCCCGGCATGAAAGACATGCTGCGCTTCCTGATCGCGCGGGACACCATGCATCAGCAGCAATGGTTGGCTGTCATCGAGGAATTGGGCGGGCATCAGGGTACGCTGCCAATTCCCAACAGTTTCCCGCAAAGTGAGGAGATTCAGGACGTCAGTTACGATTATTTCTTCCACGGCATCGAGGGTGTCGAGGTACCTGAAGGCCGCTTCACGCAGGGGCCTTCGCTGGACGGCAACGGAGAGTTCCGTATCCGGGCCTCCAAGCCGATGGGCCAACAGCCGATGCTGGCCCCGCCCATTCCACAGGCCTACGCTGAAACCCAACAGATGCTGATTACAGCCGGTTTTCCGAGTACAGAACTGAAATCCAGCACTGATCTGGAGTGAACCCCTGAAGGAAAACCGTTAGCAGGACTTTGAGGTGAGTACGTCGTAGTTGATCCTGTGCTTTGCCCCAGACTGCGGGACCAAGCTCCGTCCCCACTACGGCGTACTTTCTCTGGTCTCGCTTTGCCCGATTAATTCAGAAATTCACCTTCGACCTACCCGGACGGCAAAACGAGATCAGTTGGGTTTCAAGAGACCACACCGGGCACGGGAATTTCTCTCAGTACCCGACACTTTCTGAATTGAGCGTCTGGCTGGATTTCAAAAGCCCAATGAGTTGCAGGGCTTCCGCCTCCCCACGCTCGTGGATGCAGACGAACGTCCGCACGAGGGTCCGGAGGCCCAGCGTCACCACACTCCAGGCTCGCCGACCGTGCGCCTTCACAGTGCAGGTTTGGAGAACCCCCACCAGCACGCACCAGACGTACGCCAGGGTCAATAGGCAGAGTAGGCGCTCCACGTGATCGTGGAGCGTCATGTGG
>NZ_KB899714.1 GCF_000378445.1 Deinococcus aquatilis DSM 23025
CCAGAACATTCGGAAACACGGCGCGCTCATTCCACTCTTGAAAACGCTCGAAACAGGTGGATTTGGGCGGATAGTCCGGCCGGGGGAGTTGCGCCCACTGCGCACCAGTACGCAAAACCCATAGGATGCCTTCAAGCAGCTCTTGGTCACCCCGCCGCGGACGTCCGCGGCGGGTCTGCTTCTGAGGGGGAGGAAGGAGGGGGGCGAGGATGGCCCATTGCTCGTCCGTCAACCGCATTCATTCAGGATGCCAGTCGTCCTCGCCTCGCTACCGTAACCAATTTCCGGATGATCTCTAGAGCGGACAGGCAAAGAGACGGGCTACACGAGATGGAGGAGTGGCTTACTCAGGCGAGTATCGTCGTGAACGGACGCAGTTGACCACGCCACTCCTCTCTGTTCACGACAAGGGAGCCGCAAGCGGTGGCAATCAAGGTTGTGGCTGAATGAAGCGGAGTCCGTATGACTTTCCCCAGATGCTGCTCTGGCGCTGCGCCCCGCACTGCATTCTTCAACCCTAATTTTTGGGCACACACATCAAACACGGCTTAGGCACAAACTTTTTAAGGAGATTTCATGATCCTCAAAGACAGCAACGGCAATACTCTGCAAGACGGCGACAGCGTGATGGTCATCAAGGACCTGAAAGTCAAAGGGGGCACCGACCTCAAACGCGGCAAGACATTCAAGAGCATTCGCGTCACAGACAGTGAAGACAGCATCGAGGTGAAGGATGGACGGGGGACGCTGGTGCTGAAAACGATGTTTCTGAAGAAAGTCTAGCGGCGTTCTACACTCCTGGCGGCACACACGATAGAAACACCAGAGACAGCGTCCATGCGAAGACACTGTCTCTGATTTTTGAACTGTAAAAGCTGTATGAATGGGCGTTCAGGGGTACAGATCAAACCCGCTGTCGTTGAGCAGTTGCTCCAGTTTCTTCTTGGCGTCCTGAATCTGAGACATCTCTTCTGCCTCGAAATACACCTTGGTGGGGCGGCCCGGTCGGCTGCGGGCCAGATCCCACGTGACGCCGGACAGGTCGGCTTCTAGGTCAAACTGTTTGAGGGCAGCCTTGATGGCCTTTTCTGGCACCCCGGCATGAATAGCCATGTCGTCTTTGATCACCCTAACAACGTAGCAGAGACTTCGGCCCTGATTGCGAGGATGACGTTACACCCCACGGAAACAGATAGATTATTTTGTCAGTTTTCGTCGTTCCAGACGCCAAAAACTCGTCCCTTGCATCCAGTCGGCTCATGGCAAATCGGGCAAGCCAGAAGGACGCCCAGTGCGTCTCTTCCCCTCCCACAGAGTTGTCATCCCAGAGTAAAGCCGAATTCCTACACTGAAGGCATGTCTCTGACCACTGGCGACCTCGTTCCCGATTTCACCGCCCAAACTGACCAAGACCGGCCTTACCGTTTCACCCAGAACAGCGGCGGCTGGCGTGTCATCTTCTTTTTTCCCCGTGCCAACACCACCCACTGCCAGATGCAGGCGCGGCGCTATCAGGCACTCAGCGGCGAATTTGCGGCCCACGGCATAACGCTATCGGGCGTCAGCAGCGATACACGCAAACAGCAACTGGTCTTCCGGGATATCTGTAAAGTGGATTTTCCCCTGATTTCAGATACCGACCACACCGTGAGTCGTCTCTTTGGCGTGCTGGACGACCTGTTGCCCGGAGAAGAAGTGCAGATGGCAAGGCGCGAAACCTTTCTGATCGATCCGCAGGGCCGGATTGCCCAGCACTGGAACGGGGTTGACCCAGCCACCGACGCGGCGACAGTACTGGAAGAGGTAAAGCGCAGAGGGGTATAGAACCTGTGCAGGAGCCAGACAAAGAAGAGAGACAGCGTATGAATGGCTGTCTCTCTTTTCTGATGATGACCCGGTTACACCAACAGGGAGCCTGAAACCTTACTTCTCAACTGAGAGCGAAAGCATCTCGTTGTCGTCCACGCCGTTACCAGTGAACTTAAGGTCGGCAATTTTGCTGCCCAGTTCGGCGTCTTGGTCAGCGGTCACTTTCAGAACGACCCGCACGATTTCCGAGTAATTGACTTCGACACTGGCAGCCTTTTCTTTGGTACGGCTAATGTCTTTGAGCAGGCCCGCTTGAACAAGCTGGACATTCACGCCTTTGGGGAGGTCAGAGGCCGTCATTTTTAGCCAATCGGCACGGTTTTCGGCGGAAGAGATCTCACCCGTAGTTCCACGCTTATCAAAATCAATGACAACTGCATCGAACAAGCTGTCGCTGACTCCCAGCATGCCCCTGGGATATTTGACCTGCACAAACACGGTCTGGCCGGGGGCCACACGAACTGCCGAGAACGGAGTTGTCAGCAAGATAGGGTTGTAAGCCTGAGTGCCCATCATCGTGGGAGCGCAGGAAGCGAGCAGGGCGGGAAGAGCCAGGGCAAACAGGAACTTTTTCACGCTCGGTATTTTAGACGAGAATGAAGCTTTGGTGGGGAAGAAATGAGGAAAATGGGCCAATGGGCTTAGACGGGCAGGCCATCTGGTGCCTCAGGCAGGAAGGGTGCAGCGGCCTCAAAGCCCTCTAGCGCACCGGGAATCAGTGCCCAGTCGTCGTCTTCCTTGCGGGTCAGACCCTGCAACACCATGCGGTTCAGTTCAGCTTCCACCCGTTGCCCTACCCGGCGCAGGGGCATGTCTGCAACGCCTTCTACGCCGCGCCAAGCCAAAAAAGCCCGGTGAAACTCGGGCAAAGAATCCAGACCCACACGGGTTTCCAGGTCACGCCAGCGCAGTTCGGGGGCAGTCATGCCGTCTGTTCTAGCCTACCCACGCTGCGGCTGCAATGGGGCAAAAGCTGATGCTTGTGCAGCCTATCCCGGTCCGGGCGCTTTACAATGGCTCCATGACGGACGCGCCTGACCCGCCCCTGCCTTCTGCCCTGCCCGCAGACCTCACCCGGCATCTGGAGTCGCTGGGCGGGCAATTGGTGTGGCGCATGGGCAAGGACGACGTAAGTGACGAGATCGTAGTGCGGCTGGGCTTTGCCTCGGCCACGCCGCGCTTTGCCCACCTGCCCCGCCTGCGCAGTGCCAACGACACCGAACTGCAAGACGCCATGCAGGCGGGCCGCGTGGTCATCGAGTGGGTCGATTGAACCTGCCGACCCTATCGTTGGAACGCAACGCATGATTCTGGAAGCCCAGCAGAGTTTTGCCCTCCCCCACCCACACGGACAGGCGGCGGCGCTGGCCTTTGTGCGCGATCCGGCGCTGGCCCTGTCGCGGGTGCGCTTTTTGCGCGGTCTGGAGGGCAACCCTGAGGGCGTGCGCGGAGAACTGATCGTGCCTGTGCCTGTCTTGGGCGAGGTGGATTTGCCCTTTTTCAGCCTGCTGCACCTCGTACCGGACGGGGCAACGCTGACGCCGCAGCCTATTACGGGCGAGCGGGCCTGGGTGGAGGTCAGCGGCACGGCCTCGGCAGATGGCGCGGGCCTGATCACCTTCCACTTTCATTTTGTGGCCCACCTCGCTACGCCCGAAGCTGAGGGCTGGGGCGGCGCAGCCTTTGAGAAAATGGTGCGGGCGGCGGCTGGGCGCACGCTGGAGCGGGTGGCGCGGGAATTGCCGCAGGGCATCGGGGCGGCCTTGGCAGCGCAGGCCGAAGCCCAGTAACGTCCCGCATCCCTGACCTCCTGCAATCCACCGCGCCTACCTGAAATTCGTCCCTGTTCTGACCCCCGACCTTGCGTTACCCTGCAGGGCGTCTGGTCTGCCACCGTGCGGGCCGGGCCGGGCGGGGCCGCAGGCGACATCCTCTCCAGGTAGTTTCCTCAGTTCTGTGAGACGCACCCCCGCCCCGCCAGGAGAACGTATGCGGAAGTTTTACACGTCGGAGTCGGTATCGGAAGGGCACCCGGACAAGCTGGCAGACTTTATTTCAGACTCGATTCTGGATGAGTTTCTGCGGCTGGAGCCGGAAAGTCGCGTGGCTGTGGAAACGCTGGTGACCACAGGCATGGCCGTCGTTGCGGGCGAGGTGCGGGCCACCACCGCGCACGTAGACATCCAGAAAACAGTGCGGGAGGCCGTGAAGCAGGTGGGCTACACCCGCGCCAACTACGGCTTCGATGCCGAGTACAGCGCCGTACTGGTCGCCATTCATGAGCAGTCGCCCGAAATTGCAGATGGAGTGGATCACTCCGAAGAATGGCGGGCCATGACGCCTGCTGAGCGTGCCCTGCCCCAGAACGCCTATTCGGAAGTGGGGGCCGGGGATCAGGGCCTGATGTTCGGCTACGCCACCGATGAAACGCCGGAGCTGATGCCGCTGCCGATTTCTCTGGCGCACAAGCTGACGCGGCGACTGGCCGAGTTAAGAAAGGCTGCCATTGCCGCGCAGACCCGGCAGGCCGAACTGCCCGAAGGCCAGAGCCTGAGCGACGCCGACACTGCCGCCCTGCACTTTGCCTACCTGCGTCCCGACGCCAAAGCACAGGTGACGGTGGTGCGTGACGGAGAGCCGCACGAGGCCACCGAAACGCTGGTAGACACCGTGGTGATCAGCACCCAGCACGACGAACACGTCTCGCAGGACCAGATCCGCATCGACATGATCGAACAGGTCATTCGCGCCGTGATTCCGGCGGAACTGCTAAACGGCGACACCAAGTTTTTCATCAATCCCAGTGGCCGTTTTGTGATCGGCGGGCCGCACGGCGACACCGGACTCACGGGCCGCAAAATTATCGTGGATACCTACGGCGGAGCGGTGCCCCACGGCGGCGGCGCATTCAGCGGCAAAGACCCCACCAAGGTGGACCGCAGCGCCGCCTATTACGCCCGCTTTGTCGCCAAAAATATCGTGGCGGCGGGGCTGGCGCGGCGGGCACTGGTGGAGGTGGCCTACGCGATTGGCCGCGCCCACCCGGTCAGCCTGCGCGTGGATACCTACGGCACCGGCACCGTCAGCGACGAGGCTCTGGCCGCGCTGGTGGCCGCCCACTTCGACGCCCGCCCGCAGGCCATCATTGCCGAACTGGATCTGCGCCGCCCCATCTACGCGCAAACCGCCGCCTACGGTCACTTTGGCCGCGACGGGTTCCCGTGGGAAGCGACCCACAAGGCCGGGGCGCTGAAAGCAGCAGCTCAGGCCGAAGTTGTGCTGGGCTAAGAACTGACCGACAAAGGGGCCAGAAGCTGGGGAATACCCGGTCTTCTGGCCCCTCTGTTGTTATGGGGTGGAGAGTAGAAATTAACTCTGGCCCACTGCCTTCCCTACCCCGCTGTCCCACCCTCGACCCGCAACTGGGTTTCCAGCTTTTCGGCCTCGCGTTCGGCGTATACGTCGGCGTGGATGCGGCGCAGGGCGTTGGCGCTGGCACGCGGCACCATCTCGCTGATGTCTCCGCCGTAGCTGGCGATTTCGCGCACCATGCTGCTGCTCACAAAGCTCCAGCGGGTCGCGGCCATGATGAATACAGTTTCCACCTCACCAATCTGCCGGTTCAGGTGCGCAATCTGGAGTTCGTATTCGTAGTCCGACACGGCCCGCAGACCGCGAATGATGATGCCTTTTTGCTGCTGGCGCATGTAATCCACCAGCAACCCACCAAAGCTGTCTACGCTGACATTGTCGAAGTGGGCGGTGGCCTCGCGCAAAATCTCCAGCCGTTCTTCGAGGCTGAACAGGTGGCGTCCGGTCTTGCGGGCGTTGTGCATCACGGTCACGGTCACGTGGTCGAAGATTTTGGCGGCCCGCGTCAGCACGTCCATATGGCCGCTGGTGATGGGGTCGAATGATCCGGGAAAAACGGCGTTCATGTGGTCTGGATGCTACCCGGTTCGGGCGCGTCGGTGTTCTCTGCGGCCACTTCCCCCTCTTCCTGTTCTGCCTCTTCCCGGCGCTCATAGATGGTCAGGATGTTGCTGCCGTAGTCGCGCTGCTCGCGGTCAAAGGCGGGATGGTCGGGAAGGTTGAGGGCCACGCGTTCCCAGCGGTCAGGGTGCTGGCAGATCAGCAGGCCGCCGGGAGCCACGATCTGGCCTTTCAGCAGCGAGGCCGCCAGCCGGGGAATATCCTGAGCATAGGGCGGGTCGCTGAACACCACATCAAAGCTTCCCAGCGCGGGCAGGAGGCTCTCGGCGTCCCCTTTCAGGATTCGTACCTTCAGCTGCGCGGCGCGGGCGTTCTCGTCCAGCGTACGTACGCCGCGCGGGTTCATTTCGATCAGCGTGACCGAATAACCCCGGCTGGCCGCCTCCAGACCGATTGCGCCGCTGCCACCATGCATATCCAAGAATCGGAGTCCGGGAGGCGGGCCAGCAGGCAGGCGCGACGCAAGCAGATCAAACAGGCTCTTGCGAATGCGGACATTGCTGGGCCGCGCTCCCTCGGGCACCTGCAATTCCCGGCCCTTGGCAACGCCGCCCAGAATACGCAGACTCATAAGTCAGACCGGCCAATAAAAATAGAAGCTGAAAACGTGTGGTTCATCCGTGCAGGGTAACGCAGCCGGAGCACAGGCACATGCCCAGCCAAAACAGGCCAGGCCAAAATGAGGGCGGCCCCCACCTGGAGAGCCGCCCTACAGATGAAGTCCTGAGGTTAGAGGCGAACGCCCGTGCAGGCCACGCCCGCATCGGCTGGCGTGCCGTCTGCACCCGTCGCGGTGTGAATGTTGAAGTAGGTAGCTGCCGTGACCACATTGGCCGCCACTTCGCCGTTGAGGGCGAGGTAACCGCTGCTGTCGGTCTTGCCCACGATCATGCTTGCCATGATGGGTGCGCCGCCGCTCTTGCAGGGATCGGCGCTGGCCGTGCCCTGAACGTGGTAGTGGGCCACGTAGTAGGTGTCGGCCTTGAGTCCCGTCACGCGGGCGGCAGTCATGACCATATCGCTGCGGCGCACGTTTACGCCGCCCACGGGGTTCAGGTCGGCGGCGGCAGGCTGCTTGCCCAGGGTGTAGTTGGTACCGACGCTCCGGTCGATCAGGCTGCAAGAAGACAGGGCGACAGCGGCAGCAGCAGAAAGCATCAGGATTCGTTTCATGGGTAGAACCTCCAGACCTCACCACACCACAGGGCAGTGTTTGGTTTGGTCTTCAGAATGTGACTTCATGCTGCAACGCTGCCGAGCTCGGCAAGAGTAGCCCCGCCCGCAAATTGAAGGGCAGGCCAAGCTGTCCTAAAGATTGGGCCAACATCAACCGAAAAAAGCGCCGGATGCACAGGGCAAACGGCGCTCATCTGAGCAGGCTCAATTCAGAACAATCTTCAGGGCAATTCGCCTTCAAATGCTTCGACATCATCAAGGTACTCGGTCATCCATGCTTTGAGGGCCGTTTTGGTGTACCCACCCGCAATGATCATGGTGGCATCGAGGTAATAGCTGCCTTCGTAGACATAGGCCTGCGTGTAGTAGTTGCTGTTCCACTCGTTGGCAACTTCACTGTCGATGCTGTCTTCGTCGTCGCTGTAATCCCAGTACATGCTGGCAGTGACGCGGGTGCAGACGTTGTTCTTGCAGTTGCTGAACCACATGTCGATGTCGTAATCGCCCGCCGTGACGCTGAGGCTGGGGTCTTCATCGGGATTGGCGGGGTTCACAGTGACCTTGTAACCCGCCTCGCGCAGAGCGGCGGCCACACTGGTGGGTGTGGCCGCCTGAACCTGACCAGTGCCGCCCACCGTGGGCGCAGCGGCTCCCCCGGCAGAGGCGACGCCGAGTGCAGAGGTGAGGAGAAGAGCGGCTGCCGACAGGAGCACCTTATTCACTGGCTTTGTCTTCATAGGGTCACATTACGGCATTTTTGCCGCCCCGTTGCCGCAGATGTCGGGGGTGTTGGGGGCCTCCTCTTCTGCTTTCCTTGCTACACGGCTCATCACACTCATGATTCACACGATAGGGTCTGTGCATTGTGAGGCATGACCCTGCTGCCCTCCGACCCACCCTCCGCATCGGTCCGCGAAACCACTCCATCGGCACCCAGTTCAGGCCGCACCCGCAAGCGCACCTTCGGCGTGTACATCGGCCGGTTCGAGCCGCCCCATCTGGCCCACCTGCTGGTAATGCAGGAGGCGCTGGAGAGCGTGCAGAAGCTGATCGTGGTGATCGGCAGCGCCGAGGCCGCCCGCAACACCAAAAATCCCTTTACGGCCTCCGAACGGGAAGCGGTGCTCACGGCCATGCTGGAAGAGGTCGGCATCAAGCGTTCACGGCTGCTGTTCGTGCATGTCCGGGACTATTTTTACAACGAGGGACTGTGGCTGGGAGCTGTACAGCGCGGCGTGCAGGCCCACACCCACGGCAGCAGCGACGTGGCCCTGATCGGTCATGTCAAGGATGAAAGCAGCTACTACCTGCGTTCCTTTCCCGCCTGGGAATTCATTCCGACCCATGTGGTCAGCCTGCTGAGTGCCACCGACGTTCGCAAAGCCTATTTTGAAGACCGCCTGGAAGACGTGCGCGGCATGGTTCCGCCCGCTGTCCACGCCTTTTTGGAAGCCTTCCGCGCCCTGCCCGAATATGCCGAATTGCAGGGGGAATACCAGTACTTGCAGGCCTACCGCGCCGCCTGGAAAGACGCCCCATTTGCCCCGGTGTTCGTGACCACCGACGCCGTGATCACGCGCAGCGGGCATGTGCTGGTGGTGCGGCGGGCAGGCTTACCAGGCCGGGGCCGCCTCGCCATGCCGGGCGGTTTTCTGGAACCCGGCGAAACCTTACTGCACTGCGCCGTGCGCGAGGCCCACGAGGAAACCGGCCTCAGCGAGAGCGTGAATCTGGCTGCATCCCTCCGCGCTCAGGCCGTCTTCGATTACCCGGACCGCAGCCAGCGCGGGCGCACCATCACGCACGCCTATCACTTCGATTTAGGTATCGGGCAATTGCCGGTGCTGCGGGCCGCCAGCGACGCCGCCGACGCCTTCTGGCTCCCGATGAGTGAGGCGCTGGCCCACCCGGAACTCTTTTTTGAAGACCACCACGCCATCATCGAGCACTTTTTGATGCGCGGTTAGAGCAATGACCCAACTTGGAGCCTCAGCAAACGAGACCTCTGACGCTCCCAGTAGCACTGCCATTCTTCCCGATGCTCTCTCAAATTCGCTCTCCCCCTTTGGACAACAAGCAACGTTTCTGACCAATGTTCCAGGGCAGCACTGAGCCGCGAACACCCGGCTTACTTGGGGAAGCATGGCGAATCCTACCGTCTGGCAACTCAGTCTCGATTCCATCAGCATCAGCGAAATCAGGCGCTGGCCTGAGCGGGCTGGGCCGCATTATCCGCACAGAGTGATTTTAAAAACCAGAGGTCAGGCGTGCGCCGTGCATGCTCTCACTGAGTTTTTGAATGCCAGTTGGCTACAGGACTCTGATCTGGATTTTTTGCCCCACCTGCTGAACCTGAACCGGGAAGGCGGCGGCGTGAATCTGCGCGAAGAAGGAACCGCCGTCAGGCACGGCGAGCGAATCCACATCTATCCAATGGCTGCACCTACGCCCAGCGCAGACGTCAACTACGCTGAATTTTGTGAAGTGGTGCGTCTGAATCTGCTGTATCTGCATCTGCGGCGGTTCTGGGTCGATGCCCCGCTCAGCCAGGCTCTGGAGGTGTGGGGCCTGCCCTACTACGAATCCGGGCGGGGCTTCCGGGTACGGCAAAGAGGATAGAAACAGGCTCCAAAAACTCACCGTTCTAATAATTATAGTTTTAGATTATGAGACAGCAAACCCACCTCTTTCCCATCCAAGGAGCCTGACCATGACTACACCACTGCACCTGCTGGCCGACGACAACCTGATTCTGGACACCGACAGCTACAAAAGCAGTCACTTTTTGCAGTATCCAGCAGGCACGACGCGGCTGTTTTCCTACCTCGAATCGCGCGGCGGGCGGTATCCGGTCACGCGCTTTTTTGGGCTGCAATACCTGCTGGACCGCTACCTGACGCGGCGCATCACGGCCCCGATGGTGGAAGAAGCCCGCGACCTGATCGAAGCGCACGGCGAACCCTTTCCCTACGACGGCTGGATGCGGGTGGTGAACGTACACGGCGGGCGACTGCCGCTGGAAATCCGGGCCGTGCCCGAAGGAACGCTGGTGCCGATTCACAACGTGCTGATGAGCGTGACCAACACCGACCCCGAATTGCCCTGGCTGGTGGGCTGGTTTGAAACGATGCTCATGCGGGTTTGGTATCCCACCACCGTTGCCACCCAGAGCTATCACATCCGCGAAATTATCCGCGCTGCACTGGAAGAAACCAGTGACCGCGCCGCCGAAGAACTGCCCTTCAAGCTGCACGATTTTGGCAGCCGGGGCGTCAGCAGCCGCGAAAGCGCGGGTCTGGGCGGCCTGGCACACCTGATCAACTTTCAGGGCAGCGATACGCTGGAAGCCCTGCGTGTGGCCCGCAATCACTACGGCGCAGACATGGCCGCCTTCAGCATTCCCGCCGCCGAACACAGCACCATCACGAGCTGGGGCAAGGAGCATGAGGTAGACGCCTACCGCAACATGATTCGGCAATTTGGCAAACCCGGCGGGCTGTATGCGGTGGTCAGCGACTCCTACGACCTGAAATACGCCATCAACGTGCACTGGGGCGAAACGCTGCGCCAGGAAGTGATCGACAGCGGCGCAACCCTGGTGGTGCGCCCAGACAGCGGCGAACCGCCCGCGATGGTGCGCCTTGCCGTGAATGCTCTGGCCGCCAAATTCGGCACCACCACCAATTCCAGGGGCTTCAAGGTGCTGAACCATGTGCGCGTGCTTCAGGGCGACGGCATCGACGAAGTGACCATCCGCCAGATTCTGCAAAACCTGGTGGTAGACGGCTACAGCGCCGAAAACGTGGCCTTTGGCATGGGCGGAGCCTTGCTGCAAAAGGTAGACCGCGACACCCAACGCTTTGCCTACAAAGCCAGCGCGGGCCTGATCGACGGCGAATACCGGGGCATCTACAAAGACCCCGTGACCGACCCCGGCAAACGCAGCAAAGACGGCGTGCTGGACCTGGTGCAGGAAAACGGACGCATGGTGACGAAGGCGTACAAGACCTTCGATACCGACTTCCCCGGCAGCCTGATGAGAACGGTGTACCGGGATGGGGAAATCTTGGTACGGGACACGCTGGATGAGGTTAGGGGACGGGCGTAATGAGTGAGACGGGGCTTCCTCTTCCAGAAGTCAAAATCACTTTGCGAGATGTCAAGACTGATTTGATCTCGGTCTGGGAGGAATATTTCCGGGATATTCCCAATGTTGAGATTGAGCATGGCGATATTTTCCGAACTCCAGCCGATGCCATTGTCAGTCCGGCCAACAGTTTTGGGTTTATGGATGGTGGAATTGATCTCGCCTACAGCAACCGCCTCGGCTGGCAGGTGTCTTTTCAGCTTCAGGACATTATTTTCGAGCAACACGACGGGGAACTTCCTGTCGGACAGGCGATCATGCTTCAGACGGGCGACTTTGAGTATCCGTGGCTGATCAGTGCGCCGACCATGCGTGTTCCCTCGTCCATCGTCCATACGCCGAATGCCTATCTGGCCTTCCGGGCTGTTCTCAGAGCGGTGCGCGAACACAACCGAACACAAGCAATGCCCATCCACAGTTTGCTTTGTCCGGGTCTAGGAACCGCCATAGGCCGCCTTCCCGTCGAGGTATGCGCCAAACAGATGAAGGCCGCCTACGACGTGGTGGTTCTGGGAAAGAAGCCCAAGTTTGGGCACTTCAGCGATGCTGTGGGCTGGCACAGTCAAATGATTCGAGGCGATCTATGACCCGCTCAGAGGCCTGGATGAGAAACCTCTTCCCCACCAACGCCGAACGCACCTTGCCCTGGCCGGAAGTGAGCCAGACCGTCACACTTTGGCGGCCCGTTGGAGAGCATGAATTGGCCCTGATCGCCGCGAGCCAGTGGGCGGCCTTTCCGCCGCGCCTGCCCGATCAGCCGATCTTCTATCCGGTGCTGAACCGCCCGTATGCCGAAGAGATTGCCCGCGACTGGAACGCGAAACGCAATACCCCGCCTGTGGGCTACGTGACCGAATTTGAGGTGCAGGCAGAAGTGGCGACCCGCTATGAGATTCAGGTGGTCGGATCAGAGGGCATTCATCAGGAACTCTGGGTTCCGGCAGAGGAACTGGACGCCTTCAATGCCGCCATCACCGGGCCAATTCGCGTGGTGGCGCACTTTGCAGGCGAGAGATATACGGGGGCAATTGATTCAGTGACGCATTTGCCCGAAGGAGTCATATGACCATTCCCCCACTTGCCCTCGACCTCGCGGGCGGTCTGTGCGTCCTGATCAGCCTGTACTACCTCTGGAGCAAGTCCAGCACGTACTGGCATTGGTCGAATGCGTCGCTGCTGCCGTATTTCCTGCTGTTCGTGGGCGGCGGGCAATGGCTGCTGGCGGGCCTTCAGGTCACGTACCTGATTTTCGGTATTCACGGCCTGTACCTGTGGCATCTGGAAGCGCGGCGCAAGCGGGGCGAAATTCGCTTCAACGAACCGCTGTGGTACGGCGTGACTTGGGTTGCCAGTCTGCTGATTTTTGCCTACACCATCGCCGTCACCGACTTTTCGGCGGCGTGGAACTGGGTGCAGTTTGCGGCGGTGTCGCTGGCCCTGATCGCCAACTTTGCCACCACCCGGCGCTGGGCGTGGTCCTGGCCTGTGTGGATCGCCGTGAATGCGGTGCAGGCCGTGTATTTCTGGCACACCGAATACTGGGTACTGTTCGGGCTGCAATTTGTGCTGGGGGCCATGAGCGTGTACGGCTGGCAGGCGTGGCGGCGCGACGAGGCCCGGACGGTGGCCCTTGCCTGAATCGGGACGGTTCCAACACGGCCTGATCATCGGCAAATTTGCCCCCTTTCATCTGGGCCACCGCCTCCTGATCGAGCGGGCGCTGGAGCAGTGCGAGCGGGTCAGCGTGTGGGTGTATTCCCGGCCCGACTTTGCCCCCATGCCCTCGCCCCTGCGCCGGGGCTGGATTCGGGAGGCGTTTCCGGCGCGGCTGTTTCCGGGCCTGCACCTGCTGCCCGACGCCCCCAGTACCCCTGATGGCCCCCCACTGAACTCTGCACCCGACGCCACCCACCGCGCCTACGTGCGGGCCGTGCTGGACGGTTGGGCAGCACAACTCGATTGGAGCAAACCAGACGCGGTGTTCACCTCCGAAAGCTACGGCGACGCGCTGGCCGCCGAACTGGGCGCGGTGCATGTCTGCGTGGACGCGGCGCGGGTGGTGGTTCCGGTGTCTGGGACGCGGCTCCGGGCCGATGTGCATGGACAGCGGGCCTTCCTCGAACCCCACGTCTACGCCCATTTCGTGGAGCGGGTGGCCGTGCTGGGCGCGGAAAGCACCGGCAAAAGCACCCTGACGCGGGCACTGGGCGAGAGCCTCGGCACAAGCTGGGTGCGCGAATACGGGCGCGACGTGTACGAGCGAGAAAACGGGGTGCTGACGCCCGAGCATTTTCTGGAAATCGCGCACGGCCACCGCGCTCTGGAGGACGAAGCCGCCCGCGCTCCCGGCGTTTGCCGCTGGGTGTTTTGCGATACGCACGCCGCCACCACGCTGATGTGGTCTTATCTGCTGACGGGCACGGCCCTGCCTGAACTGCACGCGCTGGCCGATGCCTGCCGCACCCGCTACGCCCACACCCTGCTGTGTGCCCCCGATTTGCCGCACGAGCAGGACGGCTGGCGGGCCAATACCGAAGTCCGAACCGTGCAGCAGGGCTTTATTCGGCAGGATCTGGGTACGCGGGGCGCGGCCTTCACCGAGGTCACGGGCAGCGTAGAAGCGCGGGTGCAGCAGGTTCGCGGCCTGTTGGGGCAGTAGATAAAGATCAGGTCTTGCAAGCCGCCGGGTCATCATTCAAGGTAACAGCAGCACACCCAGGAGGCCCGATTGTGACGAACGACCCGAACAGCCCCGGCCCGAAATCCGACGCACCCGCTTCCTCTGCCGACGCCACCTCCGGCAATGCGCCGCACTGGGCCGACAGCTTTGATACCAAAGCCGCGCCCATCAGTCCTCCGGCAGCCCAGCCGAGCATGACCCAGCCAAATGTTACTCAGCCCAGCGTCAACCTCGGCAAGCACGCGGAAGCCGCGCCCAGTACCCACACGCCCTACCGCAGCGACGATCCGTTCGGGCAGGTGACGGGCAGCCAGACCACGCCCGCGCCAACGGCCTATGCCTCCACGCCCACGCCTCAGCCTGCACCGATGGGCCAGACGCCGATGGGTCAGACCAATCCGCCGCCCACGTCCTCGCAGCTCTGGTCAGAGGCTCAGGCCTCCGTGCAATCTTCGGTGCAAAGTGGCCTGAATCAGATGGCCTCGGCAGACACCAGCACCAAAAAACTAATCGCGGGATTGCTGGCGATCTTTTTGGGCAGCCTCGGGATTCACAAGTTCTATCTGGGCATGACGCGGGCGGGCGTGATCATGCTCGCGGCCACCATCGGCGGCTGGATTCTCGGCGTGATCGGATCGCTGATTATCGTCGGAGCCATCTTCTTCCTGATTCCGCTGGCCGTCAGCATTCTGGGCCTGATCGAGGGCATCCTGTACCTCACCAAATCGGACGCCGAATTCGAGGCCAAGTATGTGCGGGGCAAGCAGGAGTGGCTGTAAAGCTCTGAGTTCCGAATACAACACAGAAAAGGACGCTGGAGCAATGGCCCAAGCGTCCTTTTCTGTGTTGATTGGGTAGACCGGGGCGCTCACTGGTGGCCCCTCACCCCGCCCCTTACCGCAACTGCTCCAGAATCGTGGGGTCTTGAATCTCGCGGTCACGGGCAAACAGCAGCACCTTGGAGACCACTTCGGCGGTGCGCGGGTCGGGGTCGGCAAAGGGCAGGAAGATTCGGCCCTGTTGCTGGTTGTGCACGGGCACCACGCACAGCGCCCCACCCGGCAGCAGATGCACGTTACCCGACCCTAAATGCACGCTGTAGCGGGCAAACGCGCCGTCGATCAGGGCGTGCTGATCTTGCAGGCGCACGTTGTCCAGCCGCAGCAGGCGCACGGTTTCGCCCACCAGGGCAGCCCGCATTTCGGTGGTGCTCTGGCTGGCTTCGGGGTCTACGCCGCCCACATGCGCCACGCTGACCACCAGATCGAGGTCGCGCATGGTTTCGCTGAACAGGCGCGGGGGCACGCTTGCCAGCGCCAGCACTTCGCCACTTTCGCGGGAGGTGAAATAGGCTCCGTCCAGCGGCGTGCCCTCCACCTCTCCGGGCGTGGTGTAGGCCAGCGAGGTATCCAGCCACACGTTGATGCCCTCGGCGTGAAAGGTCTTGCGGATGCCTTCCTCATGCACCGCCACCCAGCCGCGAGCTTTGAGCAGCGCCAGCGCCTGCGAGGGCTGGACATGATGCCCGGTATAGCGGGCCGAGCGCTTGGCCCCCTGTTCGGCGGGCGTCAGCGGGTAATATTCGCGGAACACCTGCTTGAACGGCTGCTGAATGCCGTGTTCGATGACCTGCGCCTGCCATTGCCGCCACTGCCCGCAAGCAAACAGGTCGTGCGGGTGGGCAATCCTGAGCGCGAGGTCGGCGGTGGGCTGCGGGCCTTCCAGCGTCTGCAATTCCTGGCCCTGCCACCAGCCCAGCACCGCCTCGTTCTGCACCCACACCAGCGCCCGCAGCAGCGGAGCAATCACCGGATGCTGGCCCAGTTGCGCCAGTTCCTGCGGCGTAAACAGGTCGCCGCGCACCATCGCTTCTTCGAGGGCGGCCCGCATTCGGCCCCGTGTGGCGCTCAGTTCGGTCAGGGTGGCCTTGATCGCCACGATTTCAGGGTGCTTGGTCAGGGCAGCGGGCACATTTTTCAGCGGTTTTTCGCCGCGCCGCACCCACAGGCTGGCCTCTCCCTGCGCGGTCAGATTCAGACCCACCTGCACGCCCTCTACATCGGCCTGCCGCGTCCAGTCGGGGGCCAGCCGCGCTTCCATCGCCCAGCGCAGGCGTTGCGGGTCGGCGTAACCCGCAGTCCGGGCCAGATTCTGCATGCCGATATCGGCGGCGAGGCGTTCGCTGGCCTGCCGCTGCGCCCCGAATTGCCGTGCCGAGTGCCGGAAGTCCGACAGAACGCGGTAACGGCCTTCCAGTTGCGCCGCGCCCTTCTGCTTGCCCCGGCTGAGCGGCAGCAGCCCCAGCGCCCGCACGCTGTCCTGCTGGCGTTTGGCAGCAATGGCCCCGGTCAGTTCTTCTTCCGGCAGTTCGCCCAGCAGGGCACGGGCAAAGCGTTCGGCGCGTTTGTGCCCGCCGCTGCTGGAGGCGTATTTGGCGGCGTCCAGCAGGCTGGCAAAGCGGGCCGCGCCCAGTTCGGCGTACATCTGCCGGAACCACGCCACATCTACCGCGCCGTCCAGCAATTCCTGCGGCGTCAGCGGGGTGCGCTCGCTGATTTCGGCCTCCCACGCTTCCCGCACGTCCTGCGCCACCGACCAGCTCGTGTCGCGGGTGTGGGCATGCAGCCAGTACACGCCGCCTTCCAGCCCCTTCCAGCCCAGCGCCGCCGCCACCAATCTGGCCCACTGGGGCGCAAACATGGCAAGGTCAAGCAGGCGGCCTTCGGGGATGCCGTGCGCCTTCACCGCCGCCGCGAAGGATTCGGGCGTATCGGTGGCCGCCGGAAAAGACACCCGGATCAGGTGGCTCAGGACGTTGGGGCGGCTCTCGTTACTGCCCGTGTAGCCGCGCCGCAGCGGTTCTTTGCCCAGCGCCGCCAGCGCCCGCAGCGCATACGCCGCCCCACTGACCCAGCCCAGCGCCAGAGCAGGCGTGCTGGCCGCCGTTTCGAGGTCGCCGCGTTCCAGTTCTACAGCCAACACCCGCTCGCGCACGGTGTTCACGGCGGCCACCCAGTCGGGATGGGTCGGCAGGCGCTCATCGGGTTTGCGGCCCGAATACCGGCGCAATTCGGAAAAGTTGTTGTAGCTGGAATAGCCCTCACGCTCGCCGGGATCACCGATCAGGGCGTCCAGCAGGTCGGTGTGGTTGGCCCAGCCCTGTGCGTAGGCTTCCAGCAGCAGCGCCGTATCGGGCCGCCGCCGCGCCAGCTTGGGAAAGGCTTGATTTTGATAGAGACTCAGCCACCACAGCCGCTCGCGCTGGGGCAACGTCCAGCAACTCAAGGGCAGGAAGTGGGGCGAGTGCAGCCCGTCGCGGGGATCGTCGCCGCGCCAGCCGTAGCGGTTGGGTTGCAGTTCGGCGTCGGTGGGTATCATCGCCAACTGGGTTTCCCACACGTCCAGCGCCAGATCCACGTCGGCGGGAGTGGCTTGACGCGCCAAGAGCGGCAGCATCCGCTGAACCAGCGAGGCATACCGCAGCGGCGCGGGCAGCATCACAGGTGGGCCGAACATACTTTCCAGAATCTGGTCGGTCAGGGCGAGTTTTTCCGTTTCGCCGTCATCAAGTTCGTCGTCTATGTCGTCTGTGTCGTCGGCGTCCTGTTCGTCTTCTTCCAGCAGCGCTTCCAGATCAAGGTCTTCGGGTTCTTCCGGCGCGGCGGCTCCGGCTGGCGTTCGGTGGCGGCGCACCGCCCACATCAGGGCGGTCACATCGTCGTCCTGCGGATTCTCGCGGTTCTGCCAGAAGGTCAGCCACAGATCGGGCAGCGGAAACTGTTCGCCGTACCAGTAGCCCAGATTGCCCAGCAGCCGCACTTCCTCGCCGTCCCAGCCCTCGCCCGTGACCGGGGTTTCGCGGTGGGTGTGGGCCAGCTCGTCCAGCGCGGTCAGCAGTTCCGCGCCGCGTGCCAGCACAGCGGTATAGGGCCGGGGCCGGGCAGCTACCGGGCGCGGCTGCGTGCGCTGTGCAGGATCGAACAACCCGAGGCCATCTTTGAGGGTCAGGGCGGCATCGGGCGTGATCAGGGCGGCGTGCAGAGATTCTTCGGCCTGTCCACGCGGCACGAACTCGGCGGGCAGATCGGTGGCCTGTCCATGCAGCAACAGCAGTTGTAATCCCGCCTGCCGCTGCTCTCCGGTACGCGAGGCCAGCAGGCGCAGGGCACTGGCTCTGGCCTGCGCGGGGTCGCGGCCCAGCAGTTTCAGCACGCCCCGGCGCAGATCGGCCCCCTTGCGCTTCAGCAGGGCGTCAAGCTCCAGTGTCTCGCCTTCTTCCAGCGTCAAACCGTGCTTCAGCAGGCGGTCTATCAGGCTCACGGCCTCCTGAGACAGCGCTGAGGAGCGGTCCTGCAGCAGCGTGAAAATGGCGGCGCGGCTGTGGGCGTCCAGAACCACAGGCGTGGTCGCCACGATTTTCCCGTCCACTTCCCGCCCGTCCAGCGCCCGTTCCCCGATGGCTCCCAGCACCGCCCCCCGCCCGGAACCGCTCATGGCGGGCAGGTGCGCCAGCAGCACGCCGATAGGCCGCGTCCCCAGATGCCGGGGCAGGCTGTCCAGCACGTCTACCCGGCTGGGCAGGTGGCCCAACCACGGAAACAGCAGCGGCGTGTGGGTGGCGTCTGGGCTGGCCGATTTGGGGGCATCTGACAGGCGCAGCGCGTAGGCTTCGATCCGCTCGAATTTGGCGTCTATGGGGTCGGTGGTATAGCCGTGCTGACTCAGGTACATCGCGCCGATTCTCAGTTCCGGGTCGTCCAGCAAGAACAGCAGCTCGGCGGAGGGGTACAGGTCGCTGTCCAGCAGGAAACGGGCGGCGGCCATGCGGCGTTCCGGGTCGGGGTCGGGCGTGGGCTGAAGCAGGCCCAGAGCGAGGGCGGCAGCTTCGGGCGCGTTCCGCATAGCCAGCGTGTAGAACGCCAGAAATGCCTCCTGCCCGCTTCCGGTGGCAACGGCGGCCCGCGCCTGTGCCGGGTCGTCCAGAAAGCCGCTCGCCTGGATCAGCAGTGGGCGCAGGCGCTTGAGGTCGGTCACGTCGTAATTCAGGCCGAACCACACGTCAGCGGCCCGCACGGTGGCGGCAAAGCGCAGCAGGTCTTCTTTCAGGATCAGGTGCAGCATCCGCACGAAGGCGTCGGGGTGGGCCTCGTCGATGCTTTCCAGAATGACCTGCCTCAGCCCTTCCTGACGCTGGGCGGCCAGCAGCAACCCCTCGGCCAGCGCCCAGGCATCGGGCCGCGCCGACACCAGCCACGCCCGCGTGACGTGCCGCCCCATGCGGGCCACCGGATGCTGTGTGGCGGCGGTCTGCGCCAGCACCTCGAACACGGCCTCGTTGCCGTCGTCTATGGCCTGTGCCAGCAGCCAGCCCAGATGGTCGGCCTGCCAGCCCAGCAGCCCCGCGTGAACAGCGAACCACTCCACATCCTGCGGGTACTCGCGGGTCAGGCTCCACAGCGTCCAGACCCACGCGGCGGCCCGCTCAGCCTGTTGCGGTTGCCCCGGCGCACGGAAGGCCCGCCGCGTGTAGCCCTGCGTGTAGGTATGGCGGGTCAGAAAGGTGTCTACGGCGCGTTCTACGGTGTCTGCAATCTGGGGAAACAGGACTTCCAGCAGGGCTGTGCGCTGGGGACTGGGGGCGGCCAACTGTTCTTTGAGGAACGTCAGGCGCTCGGCCAGATGGTTGGGGTTGTAGCCCGTGCCCGTGTCGGCCCGCAGGAAGGCCAGTTGCTGGGCTTGGGCCGGGGGCAGGGCAGCGGCGCGGCGGTCATAGGCGGGCTTCCACGCCTTGCGAAACGTGCCGAGGTAAACATCGAGGGTCTGACCGTTCAGAGCGGGGCTGGTCATGCTTAACCGCCCGCCAGTGGGGTGAGGCGCAGCAGCATCAGCGTGCTGTCGGGGCGCAGACTCAGGGGTTCATCCAGCGTCATGATCTGAAGGTCGTCCACGAAGACGAAATACATGCCGTCGCCGTAAGCCCGCAGCGCCACCGCAACGGCCTCGTCGGGGTCGGCAGTGGGCGCGGCAGCTTGCGGCCCCACGCTGACTTTGCCTGCCGCCGCGCCCGCATCCAGCTCGCGCTCGGTCAGCACGCGCAGCACCCCCACGCTGGCCTGCCGCCCGTTGTAGCCGTCTACCTCGGCCCTGACCAGTTGTTCCAGCAGGCCGCGCAGGTTCTCCACCTCGCTCACAAGTTCCAGCGGGCGGCGTTCTAGCGGGATTCGGCGGCCAACAATCTTGGTTTCGACAATCATGGGAACCTCGGAGAAGCGAATTGGATTATGATACTCAATTACGTTTATAGCAGAATATAGACAGCAGGGCAAACCTGATCCAGCGTTTGCCCAAGCTTCATTTATGTTTTTTTGGAAATGCGGGGTGGAAAGGCAGGAACAGCCCTCCGGGTGAGGCTAGCCCAGCGCCTGCGCGATATCGGCCTGCAGGTCGGCCAGCGCCTCCAGACCCACGCTCATGCGGATGGTGCGCGGCGTGACTCCGGCGGCGTAGCGGGCAGGCTCGGCAATGCGGCCATGCGTGGTCGTCCACGGGTGAACCACCAGCGTCCGGGTATCGCCCAGATTGGGGGCAATTCGCAGCACGCGCAGGCGGGGCAGGAAGGCCGAGGGGTCAGGCACTTCAAAGGTCAGCACCGCGCCGAAGCCGTGCCGCAGCACCTTCAGGGCGTTGGCGTGCGAGGGATGACCGGGCAGGCCCACATAACTGACGCGCCCCACGCCGGGATGGGCCTCCAGCCAGTGCGCCAGCGCCAGTGCCGTGGCCGATTCGCGCTCCAGCCGCAGCGCCAGCGTTTCCAGACCCTGCGCGATCTGGTGGGCATTCTGGGGGGCCAGATTCATGCCCAACTGGTGCGCCCCGAACCAGCGCTGCCGCCAGGACAGGGCCGCGTCGCCGCGCACGTTCAGCACGCTGTTTTCTCCGCCCTCGGTATAGATGGGATTGCGGCTGAGGTCGTGCCCGGTGCCCACCGTGACGCTGCCGCCCAGCACCCCGCCGTGCCCGCCCGCCCACTTGGTCAGCGACTGGGACACGATATCCGCGCCGTGTTCCAGTGGACGGCACAGAAAGCCCACGCCCGCGCAGGTGTTGTCGATGCCCAGCAGCGCCCCGTGCGCGTGCGCGATGTCGGCAAAGGCGGCCATGTCGGGCACGTCTCCAGCTGGATTGCTAAGGGTTTCGGCCCACACCAGCCGGGTGTTGGGCTGCATGGCCGCCCGCACCGCGTCGGGCGTATTGGCCGTCAGGGTCGCAGAAATGCCCATCAGCGGCAGGATGTTGTTCAGCATGCCCGAGGTGCCCCCGAACAGGCTGGCCGTGGACACCACATGATCCCCGGCGCGGCACACGCTCATGATGGTGGTCAGGGTGGCGGCCTGCCCGCTGGACAGCGCAATCGTGGCTGCGCCGCCTTCCAATGCAGTCAGGCGTTCTTCCAGCGCCCGCACGGTGGGGTTTTGCAGGCGGGCGTAACTCAGGCCCGTGTTGAGCTGAAATTCTTCCTGCGCCTGCTCCAGCGTTTCAAACTGAAAAGCGGCGGCGTGGTGGACCGGAATACCGATGGTGACGCCGAGGCCGCGCCCGATTCCGGTTTGCACGGCGGCGGTTTCGTAGCTCCATTCGGTAGAGGGATCGGCAGCAGGCGTCTCCAGAACAGGAGGGCGGGTGGGCGCGTCGGTCATACCCCATGCTAGGGGAAAGGGCCGCTGCCCACAGGGTGCAAGCAGGACAACTTGCAGGGCACGCTGCCTCGCCCCCGCTAGACTCCGGCGCATGGGCTATCTTTCCGACCTGCGTGCCGTCTGGGGCAATGCTCCACTCTTTGCCGTCGGCATCGGCGTGATTCTTCTGGATGAACGGGGCCGGATTTTGCTGCAACAACGCGGCGACGATGGTCTGTGGGGCACCCCCGGCGGTGCAGTGGAACCCGGCGAAGACTTTCTGGAGGCCGCCCGCCGAGAACTGCTGGAAGAAACCGGGCTGGTCTGCCCCGATCTGCACCTGATGGAGTTGCCGGATGGTCTGGTCAGCGGGCCGGAGTTGTACCACTGCTACCCCAACGGCCATCAGGTGTACATGGTGGGCATGCGGGCACAGGGCACGTTGCCCGCCACTGCACTGGCCCACGCCGCCCCCGATGACAGCGGCGAAACACTGGCTCTGGCGTGGTTCGAGCTGGACAACCTGCCGCCCATCAGCGCCAATGCCAACATCGTGAAAATGAATCTGCTGCGGGCGCGGGTGGGGTTGCCGTCGCTGCCGCTGTTGCCCGTGCCTGTGCCTCCTCCGGTCACTGGCAACTATGCGAAGTCTTTGCGTGCAGCGGCGGGAACACGGCCCCTGCTGCTGCCGGGGACCAGCGTTCAGGTTCTGGATGAATCTGGGCGCTTGCTGCTGCTTCGGCACGCCAACACGGGCCGTTGGGCACTGCCGGGGGGCGGCATGGAACCCGGCGAAAGCTTTGAAGCCTGCGCCGCCCGCACCCTGCGACAAGAAACGGGCCTCACGGCAGCGCGACTGATTCCATTGTTCATGCAGTCGGGGACCAGATTCCGAATGCAGGATGCGGCGGGCAGCATCACTGACCCGGTGGGGGTCATCTTCCGGGCCGAGGGCATTGGCGGAAGCCTGCGCTTACCCGATCTGCGCCTACCTGCCGGGGAAATTGCCGAAGCGCGGTGGGTGGGGCCGGATGACCTGCCGGGAGAAGGGGAATGGGCGGGGGCCTACGCGCGGGAAGGGGTGCGGGGGGCGTTCGGGCTGGGGTGAATGAACGCGAAAAGGGGCCAAAGCATCCAGCTTCAGCCCCTTCTCTTCTTCAGTTGCTAGACGCTTACTTGTCCCGAATCCCCCAGCCCTGCGCCCGAATCGCTCCGATCAGGCGTTCCATCACCGGGTCTACTTCGGCGTCGGTGAGGGTCTTTTCTCCCCGGAACACGAGGCGCACGGCCACGCTCCGCTCTCCTTCTGGAATGGGCGCACCGACGTACACGTCGAAGGGTTCCACAGTTTCCAGCAAGGCTCCGGCTTCGGCCTTCAGCAGGGCAGCCATTTCGCCGTAAGAGACGGCAGTGGGCGCAATAACAGCCAGATCACGCCACGCGGCGGGGGCGCGGCTGGGGTCGCGGAAGGCCCACGCCCGACCCGGCAGCGGCAGGGCGGCTTCCAGCAGGAACGTCTCCCCTTTCAGGCCGAATTCGGCGGCCACGGCGGGATGCAGCGCCCCGATCCAGCCCACGCTCTGCCCGTTCCAGACCAATTCTCCCGCGATGCCGGGATGCAGCGCCGTGGGCACCGCGTCGCCGCGCAACTGGCGCACTTCCACGCCCGCGCCGAGGCTGGCGGCGAGGCTTTCCAGCAGGCCCTTGAAGGCCCCGAACGACCCGGCAATCTGCGGCTGGTGCGTTTTGGGGGCGAGGTCGCCGCGCATCAGCAGGCCCACGCGCTCGGCTTCTCCGCTGGCCGGGAAAATCCGCCCGATCTCGAAGATCAGCACGCGCTCGCCCTTGGCATGTGCGCCCGCCGCCTTCAGCAGCGACGGATACAGCGCAGTTCGCATGGCCGTGCGGTCTGCGGTCAGCGGGTTTCGCAGGCGCACTCCCGGCACCTCGGCGCGGGCTTTGGCGGCTTCCTCATCGCTGGTGAAGGTGTAGGTCACGACTTCCTGTGCGCCCAGTCCGGCCAGGGCGCGGCGCAGACCAGCGCGGGCCAAGCCTTCTTTTTCTGCGCCGATGTTGCTGGCATGAACGCGCAGGGTGGGCAGGGTTTCGGGCAGATGAATGAACCCGTGCAGGCGGGCCACTTCCTCGGCCAGATCCTGCCAGATCGCCATGTCGATGCGCCATGAGGGAGGCGTGACGGTCAGGGCGTCGCCCTCGGCAGAGACGGTGCAGCCCAGCCGGGTCAGGATTTCCTCCATTTCGGACGTGGGAATGTCCATGCCCAGCAGGGCGCGAATCTGGCTGCCCGTGGCCTGAATGACGCCGGGAACCTCGGGCGTGCCCACCAAGGTCAGGCCGGGATGCACCGTGCCGCCCGCCGCCGCGAGCAGTCCGGCGACCCGGTTCGCGCCGCGTGGGGCCAAGAGCGGATCGACGCCGCGCTCATAGCGGTACACGGCGTCGGTGTTCAGGCCGAGGCGGGTGCTGGTGCGCCGCAACAACACGGGGTCGAAGTGCGCCGATTCGATCACCACGTCCGTGGTATCGGCCCGCACGCGCCCATGCTCGCCGCCCATGATGCCCGCGATGCCCAGCACGCCCTGACCCACTTTGACCTCGCCCGCCGTGGCAAAGGCTTCGGCCACCGTGGAAACCGGCACGGGGCGGCCATCCAAAATCAGCAGGTCTTCGGGGCCAGCCTGATGCTCACCGCCCATCAGGTCGCGCACCGTTTCGCCCTGCCGCAACCCAAAGGAAACGATGATCTGGTCATCAGTCACGTCGCGGCGGTCATAGAGGGCCGTGGGCTGGCCCAGTTCCAGCATCACGTAATTGCTGGCATCTACGATCAGGTCAATCGGGCGCATTCCGGCCAGGGTCAGGCGGCGCTGCATCCACAGCGGGCTGGGGCCGTTCTGGATGTCCGACACGGTACGGGCGGCGAAATGGTCGCAGCCGAAGCGCAATTTGCGGGAAGGATCGCGCTCGATGATCAGGCCACGCGGCGGCAACGACACGCGGATTTCTCCTTCCCCCTTGCTTCCAGAGTTTGCAGGCTGCGGGCCAGCGTCGGGCATCACCAGTTTCAGTTTCAGGAAGGCGGCGAGATCGCGGGCCAATCCCAAGACACTCAGCACGTCGGCGCGGTTGGGGGTAACTTCTACGTCCAGTACGCTGTCGGCGGCCCAGACGGTGTGCATGGGCGTGCCGGGAGCCGCCGTGCCTGCTGGAAACAGCATCAGCCCTGCCGCCGCCTCACCCAGATTCAGCTCTTTGGCGCTGGCGGCCATGCCCCACGATTCCACGCCCTGCAACATCCGAACGCCGTATTCCATGCCGCCCAGCGTGGTTCCGGGGGTCACGAGGGCCACCATCGTGCCCGCCCGCAGGCCCACCGCGTTGGGCGCACCGCTGGCAATGGTTCTGGCTCCGTGTGGGCCGACATCCAGCGCCAGCCGGGTCAGTTGCGTGCCTTCTATGGGCGCGGCCTCGGTCACGGCGGCCAGCACGACGCCTTCAATGGGCGCGGGGACGTCTTCAATGCCTTCTAGCGGGAGGCCCAGTTGAGCCAGAATCGGCTCCAGTTCGGCGGCGGCGGGCAGGTCGGGCAAAAGTTCTTTGAGCCAGGTGTAGGGAAGTTTCATGGGTGTCCTTTTTTCGTTGTCAGACGCATCATCTGGGCTTCTAAGCTCCAAACGCCTAAAAATTCTTTGCCTGTCTGAAGTTTCATCTGCTCAATCAATGTTTGGATTTCTGAAGGCGGAATAACGATTTCAGCGCCCGAACGAATGTTTTCTTCAAGAGTCAACGCCGCTTCGTAAAATATGTCTTCGTCCAGCTCTCTCAGAAGAGAAATGAGGCTTGAAATAGCTTGATGTGTCGTTATTCCAGACAAAGCCTGTGCAAGCGAGAGTTTCCAGAGTTCTCCCCGGCCTTCAATGACAGCGGCCAGGTTTTGCCAGTCTTCGTCAGAGAAGTCAAAAAGCAATCTGTTTGCATACACGCACCCATCATCAGCCCATGCATCTTTGAACTGACTAGCCTGTAAAAAACCATCCAGATCATGAAACAGACTGGACATAATATTCAAGGCGACTTCTCATTCCACACCCAAAAACAGACTCAGAGCATTGATGTGGAGTGGGTAGAAAGCTTCCGGCGTTTGCCTGAGCAGTTCGCGGCACTCTTGAGAGGTGATCCAGCGAATATTCGTCGTTTCACTCGTTTCTTCCAGCAAGTTGCCTTCCGCTTCACAGATGAAGGTTTGCAGGAGGATGGAATAGCCGCCGGAAAGGTTTTGAGTGGTGAGAAAAGGCGTGAAGCTCATGACTTCATAGCCGTTGACGGTGCGGATGCGGAGGGATTCTTCACCCTGAATGCGGCTCAGGCGGAGGCCGGTTTCTTCGCGTACTTCCCGGCGCAGCGCATCGAACACATTTTCGTACTCGCGCACCTTGCCTGCCGCCACTTCCAGCATTCCGTTCTCAATTCCGCCGCCCTGCTTCTGGCGAACCTGAATCAGCAAGGCGTCCTGACCGTCTTTCTGACCGCAAATGATGGCCCCGACGCAGGGAGTGGCGAAGGCTTCAGGCAAAGGTTGGGTCAATAAGTTCGGTTTCGATGCGGCTCTTACTGGCACTGTGGATAACCTCATCGTAGAGTCCTAAATCAACTAGCTTGCGTCGGAAGCCTGCCGAAGTGTTCAAGGTGTGTACAAATTTCCCTTCTGCTTTGCGGTAAGAAATCAGACCGCCGTCCGAGAAGATCACCACTATCACCAAGTCTTGGGTACTTTCAGAACGGAATTCATGTTCTAGGAGTCCCTGCGCCAATGTTGTGGGCTGCATTGTTGCTTCGTTACCCTGCAAAACGAAACGCCCTGAACAGTTGATGATGGGCTTCCAACGATGGGCGGCGTACATCTGCTCAAAATTCACCCCAATTCACCCCGAAACTGGCCGATCACTTTCGGGTCGTTGGCGTAGAAGTAGCGAATATCGGGGATGCCGTATTTCAGCATGGCAATCCGCTCTGGCCCCAGCCCGAAGGCGAATCCGGTTTTGCCCTCGTACACGCGCTCCCGGCCCTCGGCTTCACGCAGGTCGTCCACGGCCTTGAAGACGTTGGGGTGAATCATGCCGCAGCCGCCCAGCTCCAGCCATTTGCTCTCGCCACGTGGGTTTTCCCACCACACGGCAAAGTCTGCGCCGGGTTCCACGAAGGGGTAATAGCTGGGCTGAAAGCGCACCCTGGCGGTGGGGCCGTACAGTCCACGCGCCATTTCCGCAATCGTGCCCTTCAGGTCGGTCATGGAGATGCCGTCACCGACCACCAGCCCCTCCAGTTGGTGAAACATGGCCTCGTGGGTGGCGTCGGTGGCCTCGTAGCGGTAGACCTTGCCGCGCACGACCACCTTGAGGGCGGGTTCGTGGTTCACCATGTAGCGAATCTGCATGGGGCTGGTGTGCGTCCGCAGCAGGCGGCCATCTTCCAGCCAGAAGGTGTCTTGCAGGTCGCGGGCGGGGTGATACCAAGGCACGTTCAGGGCCTCGAAGTTGTGGTGCTCGTCTTCCACTTCCGGGCCTTCTATGACCGCGTAGCCCATGCGCTCGTAGATGGCGGTCAGGTCGTCGTACACACGGTTGATGGGATGCAGGCCGCCCGCTGGCAGGGGCAGCCCCGGCAGCGTCACGTCGATGGCTTCGCTGGCTAATTTGGCGTCCAGTGCGGCCTGTTTCAGCAGCGCCTCGCGCTCCGTCAGGGCGGCTTCTATCGCGCCGCGCACCGCGTTGATTTCTGCGCCGCGTGCCTTGCGTTCCTCGGGCGGCAACTTGCCCAGCGTGCCCAGTTCTTTGGTCACGAGGCCGCTTTTGCCCACATAGCGCGTTTTCACGGCTTGCAGGGCGTCCAGGTCGGGGGCGGCGGCAATGGCTTGCAGGGCTTGGTCTTGAAGGGACTGATCGGTCATAGGAACTCCTTGGACAAACAACAAAAAAAACCCGCCGCGTCAGAGTGCGGCGGGACGAGGCGCGTGACCGAGAAGCTCAGGTCAGCGTCTTCCCGCACCAAATAAACGGCGAAAGTGTACCGGGGCGGGAGGTCATAGGTTCAGGGTAGCGGGCGCGGGGGGCCGGGTCAAGTTGTCTGCCCCTTCCCACAAGTTGCCCAGTGTGCCTGCTTTTTCCGTAAAGCACGTATGCCACCATGAAGCATGAACCTGACCCGCCGAGCAGCCGCCGACCAAGCCCAGTCTCCCGCTTCTCTGCACGCCGGAAATCGTGCTGCGGGCGGCGGCCTGCCCGGGTATGGCCTGTATGGGTGAGGCCCACGCCGAGGTTTTTCTGCTGGCAGCGGGCGTCTTGCTGCTGGCAAGCCTGCTGCTGAGCCGCATCGGGGGGCGTCTGGGCATTCCGGGGCTGCTGCTGTTTCTGGGCGTGGGCATGCTGGCCGGGTCGGACGGGCTGGGCATCCAGTTTCACGATTACCGCACGGCACAGATTTTTGGCGTGGTGGCGCTGGCCTTCATCCTGTTTCAGGGCGGGCTGGACACCAACTGGGCGCTGACCAAGCCGGTGGTGCGGCGCGGGCTGAGTCTCGCTACTCTCGGCGTGCTGGTCACGGCGGGCCTGATGGCGGTGTTCTCGCATTACGTGTTCGGCTTTCCGTGGCTGGTGGCGTGGCTGCTGGGCGCGGTGGTCAGCAGCACCGATGCCAGCGCCGTGTTCAGCGTCCTCAAGGAACGGGCGCTGGGCCTCAAGGGCGACGTGGCCCCGCTGCTGGAATTCGAATCGGGCGGCAACGATCCGATGGCCGTGTTTTTAACCATCGGCCTGCTGGAACTGATCGCGGAACCCGAACTGGGCGTGCTGGGCATCGTGCCGCTGTTTTTAAAGCAGATGATCATCGGCGGCGTGCTGGGCTACGGCTTAGGCCGCGCCGCGCTGTGGATCATCAACCGCGTGCAGCTCCAGTTCGAGGGGCTGTATTCGGTACTGACCATCGCGCTGGCCCTCACCATTTTCAGTGCCACAGCCTTGGCGGGCGGCAGCGGCTTTCTGGCGATCTACATCGCGGGCGTCATTCTGGGCAACGCTGAATTTATCCACAAGCGCAGCCTGATCAACTTCCACGACGGGCTGGCGTGGCTGATGCAGGTCGGGATGTTCCTGAGCCTGGGCCTGTTGGTCAACCCGAGCGAGCTGTGGCCCACCGCAGGTCTGGCGCTGGCCTGCTCGCTGTTTCTGGTCTTCGTGGCACGGCCCGTCAGCGTGTACCTCAGCCTCTCACGGGCCAAGATGCCCCTCAACGAAAAAAGCATGGTGGCGTGGGTGGGCCTGCGCGGGGCCGTGCCCATCGTGCTGGCAACCTTTCCGCTGCTGGCAGGCGTGCCACAGGCGCAGATTCTGTTCAATGTGGTGTTTTTTATCGTGCTGACCAGCGTGCTGCTGCAAGGCACCACGCTGACGCTGGTGGCCCGTGCGCTGGGCGTACGCGAGGCCCTGCCCGTCCGAACCGATTACCCGATTACCTATACCCCCACCGGGCACAACAAAAACGAGATGGTCGAGGTGGACGTGTTGCGCGGCAGTGACGCCGATGGCACCAGAATCGTGGAGCTGCACCTGCCGCCCGACGCCCTCGTGATCCTGATTCACCGCGCCGGAGAATTCCTGATCCCCAAGGGAGCCACAGAGCTGGAGGCTGGAGACAGCGTGCTGGTGCTGGCAGGCGGCGAAGACCTGAAAGAGGTGCAGCGGCGACTGGGGCACAAGCCGGTCTGAGACAGACCTGTGTAACTTCATGAAGCTCTGTCTTGATGGAGCTGGATCTTCATGATCTCAAGCGGCGTCAATACATCTTCCTCATTGTAAGAAGGCCGGGAGGCGTCGCTCCTTACAGTGCACGGGTATGCATCCTGTGTCTCCTCCCCTCTCACAACAGATCAAATGGGGATTGGGAACAGTTGTAGTGATTTACTTCATTCAGCTGAGCCGGGTTCTGGGGTTGTGGAATCTGCCTGAAATCTCGGCCATGCTCAATGGATTTCTCTATGTTCCAGCAGTTCTAGGGGCAGCGGTCATCATATGGCGGGTGGCCCAGTGCACCGCCCAGCCGGGTGTATGGCGGCTCCTGGCGCTGGGAACACTGTTCTGGGGCATCGGGCAGATCGTCTTTGCTTCGCTGGAGGTATTTTCCGGCGCTGTATCGGCAGCCGACCCCTTCTTTCTGGCCTTGCCCGTCTGCTTTTTGCTGGCCTTCCTGGTACTAGAGCGTCGGCAGCCCTCACTGGTGGGGCGGGCGGCCTGGCTGGATGTGGCCGCGCTGGTGGTCAGCGTGGGGGCGTACCTGTGGTATTTCCTGCTGGCCGCACAACTGCTGAATCCAAACAATCCGCTGTTCTCCAATATCATCACGGCGGCCTATCCGCTCTCTGACCTGCTGCTGCTGACGCTGCTCCTGGCGCGGGCATGGCGCGGCGCGGCTCTACCTTCGACCCCAGACCAGGCCCGACCAGGCTGGGGCCAGGCCAATTGGAGTTGGACGCTGGCACTGGGCATGGGCTGCTTTATCGCCGCCGATCTGGGCTTCAGCTTTCTGACCCTCAGGAACGCCTATACCGGGCAGCAGTGGCCCGATACCCTCTGGCCGTTGGCAACGCTGCTGTTTGCGGGCGCGGCAGTGCAGGCAGCGGGGCAGGCCAGCCGAGAGACCCGCGCCAACCCCGACGCTGCCCGCGTTGCGTCGTTGCCCAGTGCGGCGTTGCTCAGGGTCGCTCCCCCCAGTGCCCCTGTTGCCTCCTCACACATGGGTCTGCGAACCCTAGTCGCCCCGTACGCCGCGCTGGGCAGCAGTTTCGCGCTGCTGCTGACCCTGCATGAATTGCGTTCGCCTCAGGCTCAGGGCGTTCTGGTCGCAACCTTTGTGGTGGCCCTGTTGGTGGCGGCCCGCCAAACGCTGGCGCTGCGTGACTTGGAGAGTCATCAGACCAGGCTGGAAGAGAGCCGCTCGCTGCTGCACCATCAGGCGCACCACGACCCCCTGACCGGACTGGGCAACCGCGCCCAGTTCGATGTGCTGCTGCCGCAATTACTGGCACTGGGCGCACCGGTCGGCGTGTTGTTTATAGATCTGGATGACTTCAAGTTCGTGAACGACGCCCTGGGCCACCGCATGGGCGACCAGTTTCTGAGGGAGGTGGCCGGGCGGCTGCAACTGGCAGCAGGAGCCGGGACACATTGCATCCGCTTTGGCGGTGATGAGTTTCTGGTACTGAGTGCGCCTGCCACCAGCGAACAGCTGCACCAATTGGGCGCACGCCTGCTCTCGGCTCTGGGCGACCCCGTGATGTTGGCCGGGCAGACGCTGCATGTCACGGCCTGTCTGGGCGGCGTGCTGTCGGGGCCAGATGCACCCGATGCAGAAACCCTGCTGAGACGCGCTGATCTGGCGATGTACGCGGCCAAGCGCAGCGGTAAAAACGCAGTTCGTCTCTATTCACCCGGACGACATGACCACCTTGCGGCGCGGCAGGTGTTGCTGGAAACGCGGCTGCGTGGGGCGCTGGAGCGGGAAGAATTCCGGCTGTTCTATCAGCCTCAGCAGGAGCGGGGCGGGAATATCCAGCGTTTTGAAGCCCTGCTGCGCTGGGACGACGCCGAGCTGGGAAGCGTTTCTCCCTCCGAATTTATTCCGGTGGCCGAAGCTGCTGGCCTGATGATCGATATCGGCAACTGGGTTGTAGAAGAGGCCTGCCGCCAGGTGGCCGAGTGGCGGCAGACCTTCCCTGAGCGGCGCGTCGCCATCAACATCGACCCACCCCACCTGATGCGTCCAGATTTTTTGCCCCGATTTCAGGCCATGCTGACCCGCTACACCCTGCCCGGCGAGGCGCTGGAACTGGAAGTCACCGAGCGCCTGCTGATCGCCGACGAGGATCAGGCCAGAGAAACCCTGCGGGCCTTGCTGGCGTTGGGCGTAGACGTGGCTATCGACGACTTCGGTGTGGGGCACTCCTCGTTGGCCGCCCTGATGCGCCTGCCGATCACGACCCTCAAGATCGACCGCGCCTTCGTTTCAGAACTGGGTCTGGAGTTGCAAGATGGCCTGTACAGTCAGGCAGCGGCGTACAAAGTCGTTCAGGCGGTGGTGGCCCTGGGCACGGCGCTGGGCCTGCGCGTGGTGGCCGAAGGGGTAGAAACCCCAGCCCAGGCCCGCGCCGTATGGGTCCTGGGCTGCGACGCTATCCAGGGCTATCTGGTGGGCCGCGCCGTGCCGCCCGAAAAGATTCCGGCCCTGAGCAGCGTCCAGCCCACCTCGTCAGAATTCCTGCCCCTGCTTCCAGACAGTCGTTGGGGAAAATTGGGGTAGAAGCGCTGTAGAAACGCGCCAGTCAGGTGGCCTTCTCCAGTCCAATCTGGCTTAAATTGCGTCCAAGCTGCGGAGACAACTCCCCAACGTCTGGCCGCTGCGGTGTTACCGTACCTGTATGACGACTGCCGAACCGACTGCCTCCGCCGTGCATGACGCGGCAGCTTCCCCCGATCTCAGCGCCGCCGATGTCAGCGCACACGATTCGGCCATTTTTGACCTGATCGCGCAGGAAGGCGAGCGCCAGCGCGTGGGCATAGAGCTGATCGCCTCTGAAAACTTTGCCAGCGCCGCTGTCCGGGCCGCGCAGGGCAGCGTGCTGACCAACAAATACGCCGAAGGCTATCCCGGCAAACGCTGGTACGGCGGCTGTGAGGTCGTCGATCAGGTGGAGCGGTTGGCCATCGAGCGTGTCAAAGAACTGTTTGGGGCGGCCTGGGCCAATGTGCAGCCGCATTCGGGCAGCAGCGCCAATCTCGCCATCTACAACGCCCTGATCGAACCCGGCGACACGGTGCTGGGCATGGACCTGTCGCACGGCGGCCACCTGACGCACGGCAACCCCGTGAACTTCAGCGGACTGCGCTACAAGATCGTGGGCTACAAGGTCAATCCCGAAACCGAACTGATCGACATGGAGGAGGTGCGCCGTCTCGCACACGAACACCAGCCCAAAATGATCATTGCGGGGGCCAGCGCCTACAGCCGGATCATTGACTTTGCGGCCTTCCGGGTCATTGCCGATGAAGTGGGCGCGATCCTGTTTGCCGACGTGGCGCACATTGCCGGACTGATCGCGGCGGGCGTGCATCCCAACGCCCTGCCTCATGCCCACGTGGTTGCCAGCACCACGCACAAAACCCTGCGTGGGCCACGCGGCGGCGTGATTCTCAGCAACGACCCCGAACTGGGCGCGAAGATCGACCGTGCCGTCTTTCCCGGCTATCAGGGTGGGCCACTGGAACACGTAATCGCCGCCAAAGCAGTGGCTTTCCGTGAAGCCCTGCAACCCGAATTCAAGACCTACGCCGCACAGATCGTCAAGAACGCGCAGGCCCTCGCCAGAGCGTTTCAGAATCTGGGGTACCGCGTGGTTTCGGGCGGCACCGACAACCACCTGCTGGTGCTCGATATTCGCCCCAACGGCCTGAACGGGACCAAAGCCACCAAGCTGCTGGACGCCAACCACATCACCATCAGCAAATCCACCCTGCCCTACGACTCCGAGAAGATCCTGCATGGCGGCGGCATTCGCCTGGGCACGCCCGCCGTGACCACACGCGGCATGAACGAGGCCGACATGGACACCATCGCCGGACTGATCGACCGCGCCCTGAAGGGTGAAGACGTGAAGGCCGAAGTCCACGCCTTCGCAGGCGGCTTCCCGCTGCCCTGAGCAAAAGCAGCATCAGGTCAGACAGAGGCGGGCGCAGGATGAAGGCCCGCCTCTGCTGTTGTGTATTGCTGGATTGGCCGCGCCTCCAACACCAGAAGACTCAGGACTCTTTTGAATCGGATTTAACTGTTCTGACCTGAATAATCTATAAAAAATGACGAGTACACTATAGCTTGGGCGTTTTAAAACCATCTGTTCACAAGAGCTATTAACTATTGCCTGTTGTGAATCATCTTCGTGAGGATTTCGTCATAAGGCTTGGGCTAGATTGAGTGTATGACTGGCGCTCTTTCTCCTTCCGATGTCTCTTCCGGCGACCAGCCTGCTCCGTTGCTGGTCCCTGCCGCCCCTCTGCCCCAGCCGCTGCTGAGTCTGGGCGACCTGACCCTGCACCTCACGCAGTTGGGCCTGACCGCCCCCGATCTGGGCAGCGCCATGAGTCCGGTGCTGAACGTGCTGGTCGAGCGCACCTCGGCAGTGGGGGCCGGATACTTTCAGTTGCGCGACGCCACGCTGACCTACCATGCCCGCGCCGCCAGTGGTGTGATGCCGCAGGGGCCAGCGATGGACGCCCTCCTGGCCCACGGTTTGCCTCACCACCTGCCGCTCGTGCAGGCGCTGGAGACTGCCACTGGGCCGCTCTTTTTTGACGATACGCGTCTGCAACCCCAGTCGGCAGGCTTTCCAGACCTGGGGGTGTTTGCCCTGACCGCCGCGCCCATTCGCAACCGGGCGGGCGTACTGGTGGGGGCACTGCTCTCTCACGTGTTCGAGCCGCATGTGTGGACACCCTACGAATGCCAGACTCTGGGGACGATCATGGGACTGGTGGCGCTGCTGGCCGCCCGGCTGGACGCCGAAGAACGGGAACAGGCGGCCCACGAGAGTGCCCTGCGTGCGCTGGGGCTGATGCTGGAAACGCGGGACGCCGAAACGCAGGGCCACACCGACCGCGTCACCGAACTGGCAGGACGGCTGGGCCGACGCCTCGGCCTGGGCGTACAGGAACTCCGTGACCTTCGCTGGGGAGCCTACCTTCACGACATCGGCAAAATGGCAATTCCGGACGTGATTTTGCACCATCCCGGCGCACTGGACGCAGAAGCCCGCGCCCAGATGCAGCAGCACGTCCTGCACGGCGCGGCACTGGCCCAGCAACTCAGCTTTCTGCCCCGCAGCGCCCACGACGTGATCATGGCCCACCACGAATGTTGGGACGGCAGCGGCTATCCGTACGGACTGAGCGGCGAGAACATTCCCCTGCCCGCCCGCATTTTTGCCGTCTGTGACGTATATGACGCCCTGACGAGTACCCGCCCCTACAAACGTGCCTGGAGTCACGCCGAAGCCGCTGCCCACCTGCTCAATGCTCGCGGCAGCCACTTCGACGCAGCGATAGTCGATGCGCTGCTGGCCGCATTGGACGAAGATCAGGCGGAGTTGGGGGCCGTGGGGTAGGGCTGGAGCGCAGCACCTCCGCCAGAAAACTCAACCTCTCTCCCACCGACCTCCCAATCTCTGTGTGTTCTCGGGGGCATACTCTGGGCCGATGTTGCCCGAGCCTGCCCACCCCACTTCTGCTGCTGCCGAAACTCTGGCTGACCTCGCCTCTGCGCTGGGGGCCGACGCGGTGGGCTGGACGGCAGCGCGGGTTCCGGCGGCGGCGGTGGCTGAATATGCCGGATGGCTGGATGCAGGCAGGCACGCCGGAATGGGGTATCTGGAGCGGCAGTTGCCCGCCCGAGCCGACCCCGCCAGCCGCTTGGAAGGCGTGGGCAGTGTGCTGGTGCTGGGAGTCTCGCACGCCTTCGCGCCGCCGCCTGTGCCGGGTGACGGCGTGCGGCTCGGGCGGGTGGCCCGCTACGCCTGGACACCCGATTACCACGACCAGTTGCAGCCCCTGTTGACCCGTCTGGAACAGGAGGCGGCTCGGCTGGGTGTGCGGGCGCGGGGTTACGTGGATCACGGTCCCATCATGGAACGGCTGTTTGCAGCGGGCGCTTTTCTGGGCTGGCGCGGCAAATCGGGCATGACGGTCAGCACGCGTCTGGGGGCCTTCGTGACGCTGGCCGTGCTGCTGACCGACCTGCCCTGGGAGGCCGAACCTGCGGCGCACCCTGACCGCTGTGGCCGCTGCACCCGCTGTATTTCGGCCTGCCCCACAGCAGCTATTGGCAACGACCGCACCATCGATGCCCGGCGCTGCGTGTCCTACCTGACCATAGAACACCGGGGGCCACTGCCGCACGAATGGCGGGCAGGCGTAGGAGACTGGCTGCTGGGCTGCGACATATGCAGCGAAGTCTGTCCCTGGAGCGCCAAAGCTGGCCCACTGGCCCGGTTGCTGGAGCCACAGGCGCGGCTGGCCTATCCTGACCTCAGCCGATTTTTTGGTGTCAGTGAACGGCAATTCGAGCGCGAATGGGCCGGAACTGCCCTGCTGCGTCCCCGGCGCAAAGGAATGGCCCGCAACGCCCTGACCGTTCTGGGCAACCTGCCCGCCGATCATGAGGGCCGCGAACAGGCCCGCCCACTGCTGCTGGCCGGAAGCCAGGATCCGGTGTGGGAAGTGCGGGAGGCCGCAGCCTGGGCGCTGGGACAGTGGACAGAATCTGACCTTCTCTCTCCGATGCTGGCCGACCCACATGAAACGGTGCGGGCGACGGCGGCTCAGGCTCTGGCCTTGTTTGAGGGAGGCACACAGAATCAAAAAAGTTGATCCCGCCGTTTCTGAAGTTTATGGCTCATGGCTCAGAACCCGGAGCCGCACTTCAGCCAGAGTTGAGCGACACTTTAGGGCTTCTCCATTCTGGGGGATGTCCTACGCTTTGGCCTGCGCGGGCGTGTTGGGGTAGGGCATGACCCAAGCAGAACCCACCCAGAACCAGACCTCCACCGAAGCCAGCAACCTGACCGAACAGTTTATGCAGGCTCTCCAGACCACCGAACAGACGGGGGATGTAGAACCCCTGGTGGCTCTTTTTGCTGAGGAATCCAGCCTGAAGAATCTGACCACTCAGACGTGGACCGGCCAGGACGGTGCACGCGAATTCTGGACGGCTTACCTGTCCAACTTCGACTCCATCCGCAGCGAATTCACGCACCACCTGGAAGCCAGCGGTACAGGCGTCATGGAGTGGGAAGCCACCGGACAACTGAAGGGCGGCGCAGGTCTGGCCTATCAGGGCGTCAGCATCATCGAGATTGATGCAGGCAAGGTCAGCGCCTTCCGTACCTACTATGATTCGGCTGCCTTCGTTAATACGGGTATGGCCGAGGTGCGCTCCGAGTAGTTGCCCGGTCTCCGCCCCGCTCAATTCCGGTATTTGGAGCACTTCTCTGAACGGCAGCATCAGAAAAAATGCACTCTCATGCCTCTATTTCCTGTCCTGCTCGTTCAGAGAATGTTCTCTTTCTGACCAATACCAGAGGTGCAGCGTCCTGAACCCCGTCGTTTGTGATCAAACATCAGGATAAGGTTCCATTCCTACAACAGTGCGCTTCTTTCACCTGTCGCTTGATTCATTGATGAATTGCGATCTGCCTGAAATTCGCTATCTAAAGTCCGTATAAAGTGGACAACCGGCCCGGAGAAGGCCCGCTGCACCCTACGATAGAGGCGTGCGCTTCCGCCTCTTCCTTTCCGTGCTTTGCCTGACCAGTCTTGCTGCCCCGACTGCCGCCGCACCCATGACCACTCTCGCCCGAACTCCTGTGCTGACCCCGCTCGTGACCGCCCGTTTTCCACATGACCGCAGCGCCTTTACCGAGGGTTTGCAGTACCTGGGCGGAGGCGTGGTGCTGGAAAGCACGGGTCTCGTGGGGGAGTCCGGTGTCAGGCGAACGGAATTGAAAACGGGACGCGTGCAGACCAGCGTCAGTACGCCTCTGGCACAGGCTTTTGGCGAGGGGGCAACCGTGCTGGGCGGTATCGCCTATCACCTGACTTGGCAAGATGGCGTGGCCTTTGCCTTTGACGCCGTGACCCTGCGCGAAATGGGCCGTTACCGCTATACAGGCGAGGGCTGGGGCCTGACCAACGACGGCAAACAGCTGATCATGAGCAACGGCAGCGCGGCGCTGGTGTGGCGCGATCCCAAAACCTTCGCCGTGCGCCGCACCGTGACCGTGACCGATCAGGGCCAGCCGGTACGAAACCTGAACGAGCTGGAATACGTTCAGGGCAGCGTGTATGCCAACGTCTGGCTGACCGACCGAATCGCCAAGATCGACCCGGCCACGGGCAAGGTGACGGCCTGGATCGACGTGTCCAGCCTGACCCGCGAGGCCAGTACCACCGCCACCCGCGCCGGAAGACCCCTGACCTTTGACGACGTACCCAACGGCATTGCCTTTGTTCCGGAACGCGGCACGTTGCTGCTGACAGGCAAGAGGTGGCCCAACATCTTTGAAGTGAAACTGCCGGGACTGAAAATAGAAACGGGCGTGACTGGCCGGGGACAGGTCAGGCGCTGAGAATCGACGGGGACATGAGCCGCCCAACGAAGGACCAAAGCTCAGATGCTCTGTGCCTGAGCTTTGGTCCTCAATTGCTCAGCAACCACGTTCCACACCTGCTCTGCCAGCTCATCGGCTGAGGCTGTGGCGTCCAGCACGTGAAATCTATGAGACTCCTGCTGGGCCAGGGCCAGAAAGCCGCTGCGTACCCGCAGGTGGAAGCCCAGATCGGCACGTTCCAGGCGGTCAGGTTCGCCGCGAGTGGCGGCGCGGGCCAGCCCCACGGCGGGATCAAGGTCAAGCAGCAACGTCAGATCGGGTTTGAGGCCGCCCGTGGCCGCCTGCGTGATCTGGGTCAGCAGGCCCGCATCCAACCCACGCCCCGCCCCCTGATAAGCGAGGCTGGAATCGGCGTAGCGGTCACAGACGACCACCTCGCCGCGTTCCAGCGCAGGCCGGATGACCTGCCCCACCAGTTGGGCGCGGCTGGCCGAATACAGCAGAAATTCGGGCAGGGGGTCTACCTGTAGATCAGGCTCCAGCAGCACCACCTGCCGAACCCGCGTGCCCAGCGGCGTGCCGCCCGGTTCGCGGGTCACGACATGCGCCACGCCCGCACCCGACAGCTGCTCCACCAACCGCGCAATCTGAGTGGTTTTGCCCGCACCTTCCGGCCCCTCGAAGGTGATGAACAGGCCCCGGCTCCCAGCCTCCTTCACAGACCGGTGGGGAGGTGCAGGAATTGCCAGGGCAGGCCGAATTCATCCTCCAGGCGGGCCGCCAGCGCACGCACGCCAAAGACTTCTGTTTCGTAATGTCCGGCGTAGACCACGTTCACGCCGTATTCAAAGGCGTCGTGAAAGTGCTTGTGTTCGGGTTCTCCGGTCAGGAGGGTATCGAGGCCCGTCGCGGCGGCTTCGGCCACTGCGCCCGCGCCGCTGCCACTGACGATGCCGAGGCGGTGAACGTGCGGAATGCCGCCGCCGTGCACGAGGCAGATTTCTCCGGTCAGCTTCTGTACCCGGTCAGCAAAATCCTGAAGGCTCTGCACGAACGGCAATTCGCCCGCCAGCCCGATCTTGTGGCCCTGCCAGTCTCCAAAAGGCTCCGTGTTTTGTAGGGTCAGGGCGCGGGCCATCATCGCGTTGTTGCCCACTTCGGGGTGGGCGTCCAGCGGAATATGGGCGGCATACAGGTTCAGGTCAGCCATCAGCGCGGTACGCACGCGCAGGCGGTGTGGCCCGGTAATCGGCAGGGGCTGGCCCCAGAACAGCCCGTGATGCACCAGCAACAGGTCTGCACCGCTGTCGGCGGCTTCCTGCAATGAGCGGGCGCTGGTATCCACACTGGCCGCCACGCGCCGGATCATGTCGGTGCCCTCGATTTGCAGCCCGTTCATGCTGGGGTCGGGCAGCACGCCCACTTGCAGGTATTCGTTCAGCCAGCGCACCAGCACGTCACGGGGCACTTCGCCGCGTACAGGAACGGCGGGCGCGGCAGAAGAAGAAAGATCGGTCATGCGGCCATTCTAGGCTGGGGTGAGCGGGACAAAGGGGGCAATGGGGCAAATTGGCGTGGAAGGTGAACCCCCCGTTGCTGTGCAACGCCCCCCCTTGAGGGGAGGACAAGTGCGTTTGCGCTTTCCTTTAGGGAAGCCGACTGGGCTTTACACGCCAACTCAGCCCTTCCCGCCGCGTGCCCTAAACTAGTCCTATGTTGCTGTACGGGCGGAATCCGGTGTTGGAAGCCATCGCAGATGGGCGCGTTGCCGAGGTACTGGTGGCGCGGGGCGTGGAAGAATCGTTTATCAGGGAACTCAAGGAACTGGATGTACTGGTGCGCTTTACCTCGCGCATAGAGATGGATCAGATGGTGGGCACGACCCAGCATCAGGGCGTGGTGGCTGAGGTCGAAGACCTGAAGTGGGCCAGCGTGGACGATATTTTCGAGCGGGCCGAAGCGCGGGGCGAACCGCTGCTGATCGTGCTGCTGGACGGCATCACCGACCCGCGCAACTTTGGGGCCATCATCCGTTCGGCAGAGGTGCTGGGCGCACACGGCGTGGTGGTCGAGGAACGCCGCAGCGCTCCGCTGTCGCCGGTGGTCGCCAAAACAGCGGCGGGGGCGGTGGCTTACCTGCCCGTGGCCCAGACCAAGAACCTGCCGCGCTTTATAGACGCCCTGAAGGAAGACAACGTGTGGGTGTACGGCGCAGCGGGTGAGGCCGCGCAGGACATAGGCCGCACCGATTTTTCGGGCAAACTGGCGCTGGTCATCGGGGCCGAGGGCGAGGGCCTGCGCCGCCTCGTGCGCGAAAAGTGCGACGTATTGGTCAAGATTCCGACCAGCGGGCGCGTGCAGAGCCTGAATGCATCGGTGGCGGCGGGCATTTTGCTGTATGAGGCCACCAAGAACCGTGGGGGAAGTGGGCGGTGACGGCTCCTGCCCCGTGGCAGGTGGAAACCATTTCCAGCCCCGCCCTGACGCTGGAAATCCTGCCCGAAATGGGGGCCAGCATCCTGAATCTGCGGGCTGCATCGGGCCGCCCGGTCATGCGACCAGTAGCGCTGGAGAACGTGCAGACCAGCAGCCAGTGCGCCTGCTTTACGCTGTTGCCCTACAGCAACCGCATCCGCGACGCCCGGTTTGAATGGCAGGGCCAGACCGTGCAGCTCAGGCCCAATACCAAAGACGGCCTCGCGCAACACGGCGACGTGAGAAACCGCCCGTGGACGGTCACGCGGGCCAGCGATTCGCACCTGATCTGCGACTTCGACAGCCGCGACGTATCCGACCTGAACTGGCCCTGGGCCTTTGCTGGGCGCGTGGAATACCGCCTGCATGGCCCGCATCTGGACATCAGCGTGACCCTCACCAACCTCGATTCGCGCCCCATGCCCGCTGCCGAGATGCCTGCGGGTCTGGGCCTGCACCCCTACTTTGCCCGCCTGCAAGACGGCACCGACCCGCTGCTGAGTTTTGACGCCGCCCTGACCTACGACACAGGTGAGCGCCAGTTGCCCTCAGGAGGCGCGAGGCCCCTGCACCCTGCCGAGGATTTCCGCGTGCCCCACGAGGTCGGCCCGCAGACCATAGACCGCGTGTACACCTCCTGGGACGGAATCGCCCGTCTGGATTGGCAGCCGCACACGGGCTCAGACCAGACTGTTCCCCACCGCGCCCTGATCCTCACCGCCGACAACGTTTTCTCGCATCTGGTCGTGTTTACAGCCCCCGATGGCAGCCTTGCCCTGGAACCCGTTTCTCACGCCACCGACGCCTTCAATCTGGCCGCGCAGGGCATCGGCGGCACCGACATGAAAACGCTCCTGCCGGGGCAAAGTCTGGCGGGAGCGGTGCGGGTAACGGTGGAAGGCGAGTGGTAAAGGGATAAAGCGTGAGTGGTCAGTAGGAAGTGGAAAGGTCCAAAGCCCACAAAACCGGACACTCCAGTTACCCTCTGGCGATCAGCACGCCCGCACGGTCTCTGACTTCTAGGCCAGTTTGAAGGCGCTGCAGGGCCGTCAGCAGATCATCGGTTTCGCGTAGCACTTCGGGTCCATCATCAGTGGGCAACACAAGTCGGTACTGGGCAGGTGCAGCCGGAGGCGTCCAGCGTTCTCCGCTGTCTTCTTTGACAAAGGCGCGTGACATCCTTTTATTGTGCGCTGGACGCATGAACTGGCTATTTGCACAGCGTAACGGAAGCCTTAGCTTTGGCTCCCTCTGTTTTTCCTACACCCTACAATCCACGCCCTCATTCATCCAGATCCGGCACACTGCGCCGCGCCGCCAGCGTAATCCTGGCCTCTCTGCGCTGCTGGCCGCGTTGATAGCCCAGCGTGATCGTGTCGCCAATCTGGGCGCGGCGAATCTGGTTGATCACTTCATCGGCATCGCGGGTACGCACGCCGTTCACGCTGAGGATCACGTCGCCCAGACCGGTCAGACTGCCTTCGGCATCGCGAACAGCCCCGATCAATCCGGCGCGGGCGGCAGGGCTGCCTTTGGCAACGCGTGAGACGACTGCGCCGGGCGGATCAGTCTGGCCGCTGTGGTTGGAATCGAAGACCAGTCCGACCACAGGAGTATCCCGCTTGATGCCTGTGCGAAGGGCCGCGATGAGGTCGTTGCCCTCGGTGACGGGCACGGCGTAACTGGTGCGCGTCTGGCCGCTGGTATCTACCCGGATATAGCTGATGACCCCGATGGCCTGCCCATTGCCGTCGATGATCGGGCCGCCGCTGTCGCCGGGAGCCAGAGGCGCGGTCATTTCCAGCGTGCCCTGCGGAAAATCGGCGCGGCCTGCTTCAGCATTCAGGCGCAGCAGACGGCCCCGGCGGGGTTGCAGGAAGTCTCCCCCGCTGTTGCCAATCGCCAGCACCGTTTCTCCCACACGCGGCGGGCGGGTGGCGAGGTTATAGGCCGGAAATGGCCCGCGCCCCTGCACCTGCAACAGTGCCACATCTGCCGCCGCATCGAACGCCGTGACCCGCGCCGAATAGGAGCGACCCGACAGGGTACTGATCTGAAACAGTTGCCCTTCTGCGACCACATGGTAGGCCGTCAGCACCTGCCCGGTCTCGCTGATAAAAAAGCCGGTGCCGAGGCCAGCCGTGTTGCGGGCCGCGTTCACGCTTTCCACGCGCACGGTGGCGGGGCGCAGCTTCTCGAACAGCACGCGGGACTCTGCGGGAAGTTGGTTGGGCAGCGTGCTGGTGGGAGCAGGAGGCGCAGACAGCACCGGATCGGCCCTCTGTTCAGGCAGCAGATAGGCTCCCAGAGCGAGGATCAGAAGGACAGGTAACCACGGCGAGAATCGCACAGGCTGATTCTAGGTCGGCACAGTAAAAAATAAAGTGGGGGAAGGCACGGGAGACACAGCGTGACGCACTACCTTGCTTGACAAGGTACTAGGTATTGACTACCTTAATGAGCAAGTATCCAGAGGGACAGTTTTAAAAGGACAAAAGGAGATGGTCAATGAATCCGCTGAAATCCGGCACGCTTGATCTGGCCTTACTTGCTGCCCTACACGAGCAGCCGCGCTACGGGCTTGACATCCTGAAGTACGTGAATGAGCGCAGCGGCGGCCTGTTCGATCTGCGAGAAGGCAGCCTGTATCCGGCGCTCCACCGCTTGGTCAAGGCGGGCTGGGTAGAAAGCGACTGGCAACCCAGCGACAAGGGCGGCGCACCCCGCAAGGTCTACCGCCTGACCGACGAAGGCACCCAAGCCCTGAGCAGCAAGCGGGCCGAGTGGCAAACGCTGCGCGGCGCACTGGACGCCTTATTACCCATGTTTCGCCAACGGAGACACTCTGTATGACCCGCCGCCTGAGCCGAGCATCCCGGTTGCTGAGCATCGACGCCTATATTCACCGCGCCACCCTGGGCCTGCCGAAAGCCGAGCGCCTGGACGCCGCCGCCGAACTGCGGGCACATTTGCTGGAGCGCACCGCCGAGCACGAATCGCAGGGCTTTAGCCGCGAGGAAGCCGAGTTTTTGGCCGTCAAAGGCATGGGCGACCCGCAACCCGTGAACCGGAGTCTGCTGGGACATGCACTGACGCATAAAGCTGGCTGGCTGGTGCTGGCGCTGTTGGTGGCAGGCGGCGGTGGGTGGTGGGCATACCGGGAATGGATGCCGCCGAGGGTTGGAGTATCCCGTGAGGAATTCACTGCCGATGACGCAAAATTGCTGTTCACTTACGCCACTGCTCCCAGAGGGCACTATGACGCCTACAACATCACTTACCCGAAAGGCACTCAGAGCATTGTCGCCGCCTTCATCAGTGAGGATATGCGCCAAGTTCAGGTACTTGATCTCTCTCAGATCAGCGGCAAGCAAAGGATCAACGCTCCCGGCAGTTACCGCTATCAGCAGCGTTGGCTGATCAATGGGAGTGTCTCTGCGCCCGAATCCTTACCTTGGTATCCGCAGTGCAAGAACTTGGGGATTTACTTCCTCACCCCAGAGATTCCATCTGCCCTTATCAGGAATCAGGTTGGAGCGGGGCAGATGGGTGGTCTCATTCCCTACGGAGCCTGTTACGAGGCCGATAAGAAACTGGCCGCACAATTGCCATTGACACAGCAGGCCGACTGGATGGAACAACCGATGGCACTGAACCACTGGAGCTTGGTTTTTTCGGGTGCTGCTGGTTTCGACAACATAGATCGCTCTCTGTACATCGTGGTCATGCCACTTGAGTATTCCTTGAAACCCAAGGCCCCATTTTTTGAGGTCAACGCCGGACGTTTACGCATTAACGGCGATACCCGAGACCTTCCACCACTTCCTGCTCTACCCTGACTCCCATGCTCTACTGGCTTCTCAAATCTGAACCCGATGTATTCGGCTACCCCGATCTGGTGCGGGTGGGCGTGGAGCCGTGGAATGGCGTCCGGAATTATCTGGCCCGCAACCATTTGCGGCAGATGGCGGCGGGCGATCTGTGCCTGTTCTACCACTCCAACGCCAAGCCGAACGGCGTGGCAGGCGTGGCGCGGGTGGTGCGGGCCGCCTACCCCGACAACCTGCAATTTGACCCGGCCAGTGCCTACTTTGACCCCAAGAGTTCCTCCGACAATCCGCGCTGGAGCATGGTGGACGTGTCGCCCGTGGCGGCCTTCCCCACCCTGCTGACGCTGGACGCCGTGCGAGGGCTGCCCGAGTGGGCCGACTCTCCCCTGACCCGCAAGGGCACGCGCCTGAGCGTGTTTCCGGTGACGGCAGCGCAGTTTGAGGCGGCACTGGCAGCGGTGGGCTTGGAGGCAATCTGGAAAACAGAGGGGCCGACCGACTTGGAAACAGCGGAGACAGAAGCGGGGGGAGCGCAGTCTTTTTGATAATTTTTGCCCAGCCCTATCCCAGCAAGCCGCGAGGAATGGCCCAAACGGAAGGAAATTTTTCTACTTACCGCCCATCCATTTAGATTTCAGTTTCTTAGCGCTTGTCACGGTCTTGTCAGAGGTTGGGGCGCACACTACACGCATGGAACTGCTGCTGGCCGCCCTGGTTATCACCACTTCACTGCTGATCGCCTCACAACAAGAGCGGCCCAAGCGTGTGCCTGTGCGTGTGCGCGTTTCCGACCGTCCTAAACGCTAACCAGGCCGCAGTTCATCTCAAGATGAACCGGGCGAAGCAAGCTCCGGTGTCCTGAGATCACCCGAGTCCTGTCATTCTTCAGACCATCCACGGCGGCCGCCTCCGCCCGCACCCCAATTGCCCCGCCTGCCCTCTCCTCCTCCGGGGCAGGCGGGTTTCCGTGCGTCCCTATCCGGTACAGTAACGCCGAGATGACAGACGCCCGTACCCTTTACCCCCTTGGCGACCAACTGGGCAGCGTGACCCTGATTCAGCATGTGGGGGACGACAAAATGATTGCCAACGCAGCACGAGTTTCGTTCGGTGGCGACAGTGACGCCCCCCTGAATGCCCGTGACGAAAAACTGATTCGGTACCTGCTGCGGCATCAGCACGGCTCGCCCTTTGAACACAATCTGATTACCTTTAAGGTGATCTGCCCAATCTTCGTGGATCGGCAATGGGTTCGTCACCGGGCAGGAGTGTCCAAAAACGAAACTTCGGGAAGATATGTGGAGCAGCAGGAGCGCAACTTCCAGCCGCCGACCTTTCGCAAACAGGCTCCCAACAACCGTCAGGCCAGCGTAGAAGACGACGGCACGCTGGATCAGGAGGAAGCAGCGCGGGTCTGGGCGGAGGCGTGGCGAGCCGCTTACGGCGCGTACCAGACGCTACTGGGCCTCGGTGTCACGCGGGAGCAGGCGCGAGGGGTGTTGCCGCAGAGCCTGTATACCGAGTCTTATTACACCTTCAATGTCCGTAGCCTGCTGCACTTCATCGGCCTGCGCGACCATGAGGGCGCACAGTACGAGATGCGCCTGTACGCGCGGGCCTTGGCAGAACTCGCTGAACCCCTCTTCCCCGTCACCTTCCGCGAATGGCGAGCACTGGTGGCCGAACAAACCCACTGATACGAATACCTGTGACGTTGCAGGAAGGCTGCCTCCAATAAATGAACTGCGTCTAAATGGGTCTCTGGTCAATTGACCCCCCCCTATACTGCTGAGCGTGTCTGTTCTTTGGTTGAATCAGCGGCCCACCTTTGGATCGCGTCTGGCCTCTTTCGTGCTGCGTGCAGCGGGATGGGAATCTGTGATCGCGCCTCCGCCGGGGCCGAAATTCGTGGCTGCCGCTGCCCCACATACCAGCAATCTCGATTTCTGGCCTGCTCTGCTGTGGCGCTGGGCCACACGTATTCCAGTGCACTGGGTCGGCAAAAAAGAACTGTTTCAGTTTCCGCTGGGCCTCTTTATGCGGGCGGTGGGCGGTTTGCCCGTCAACCGGCAGAAAGCGGGCGGTAACTTTGTCGATGCCGTGGTGGCCCTGATCCACAGCCAGAAGGAAATCGTGCTGGTGGTGGCACCCGAAGGCACCCGCAAACGCGGCCAGTACTGGAAAACAGGCTTCTATCACATGGCCCTGGAAGCGGGTGTGCCCATCGGAATCGTGGTGCTGGACTGGCAGCACAAGCGCGTCGGCATCATCGGCTACCTGAACCCCACAGGTGATATCCATGCCGACTTTGCCGTGATCCGCGAGATGCTTAAAGATGTGCGGGGCCGCGTGCCTGCCTTTGAGACGCCCATCATTCCCCGGCCCAAAGAAGAGGCCAAAGCCAGCAAGGCGTAGCTAAACCAGCTCTATCAAGCAGGAAACAGGGAGGGCCAGCCTGAGCATAGGCTGGCCCTCCCTGCTGCTGTTCTGGCTGCTTCTCAGCCCATCTTGACGAACATGGGCGGCTTGATACCGATCATGCGGGCCATCAACCACACCTGACCTTTGTGGTGGGCCTCGTGGGCTATCACCATGTCAAGCAGGGCCGAGATGGGCAATTCACGCCCTCCAAAAGCGGTCACGCGGCGGCTGAGGTCTTCGTTGCTGAGGGCGGAAATGACGCCCAGAGCAGCATCGGTGGTCTGCTGAAGGCGGAGGCGGGCGGCGGGCAGATCGGCACTCGGAGCGGGCAACGCGCCCGGAGTCTGGCCCTGCACCATTGACAGAAAGCGCTCACTGCTGCCCGACAGGTGGTCGGCCAAGCCGACAAAGCTCATGCCACCTTCCCACGCAGCAAACTGAGCCTGCTCGTCGGGAAGGTCGGCGTAGAGGTCCATCAGGGCCGCGCGGTGGCCCTGCAGGGTACGGGCAAATACGGCGGAGCGGGAGGGGGCAACAGTAGGGGCAGTCATATCAGCAGAATAGTGCCGCGCGGCCTATCAAGAGAAGGGCGGCGCGGCACCAGCAACACTTCAGGCAAAACTTACAGCGGGCGAATTTTGATCGCGTCGCGGATTTCGGCCAACAGTTTTTCTTCGTTGGTGGGTTCGGCCACAGCGGGCTTTTCCTCGCGCTTGAAACGTTCCATCAGGCGCGTAAAGGGCGTGATGACGAAAAAGTAGACCACGGCGGCAGTAATGACGAAATTGATCAGGGCCGTCAGGAAGGTGCCGTACTTGAAGATGCTGCCGTTGATGCTGAAAGTCAGGGCATCGAAATTGGGCACGCCGCCGAAAATGCCGATGATAGGCATGATCACGCCCTGCGTAAACGCCGTGACCACGCCGCCGAAGGCTGCCCCGATAATCACACCGACAGCAAGATCGATCAAGTTGCCACGCAGCAGGAATTTCTGAAATCCGCTCAACATGGGAATAATCTTACACGGATTTCAAGGCAAGTTGAAGGGCGGTCAGTAGCCTGCACAGCGCATATCGAGATGAGTGGCAGGAAGACTCAGCTTCCTCACCGCCCACCTATTTGATCTGTAGGTCAATACATCATCAGACCATTAACTTCATGCCTGCCCACGCATTCCCTGTTCGGCCACCTGAATCTGTACAGAATCGCCCTTGCCGCTGTCTTTAACGGCGTGGGCGCTCATGCCCCACTGGTGGCCGCTGCTGGTGGCCGAATTCAGAATCACGCGGGCCAGCTCGCCCAAAGTGGCCCCGCCAGGCTGCACATCCATCTTAAATTCCTTGCGGAGTTCGGTCAGGCTGGTGTCGTCCAGCATCAGCTCGGTGCCGTAGCGCAGGGTGGTGGGCGGTACCAACAGCAGATCGGCCTCACCGGGCTTGATGGCATGCCGGAAACAGCGCCCGGTCAGCAGGCCCGCCACAGTTGTGACCTTGCCGAAGGTTTTGTTTTCCACGGCCCGCACTTCCAGCGTGAGGCCATCAATGGCCCGCAGCGGTTCTACGGCCAGATCCAGCGACTCGGCAAACAGCGCCCCGGTTGCCAGAATCACGCGCCTTGGCTCGGGCAGGGCGGCGGGCAATTCCAGATCCAGGCCGCCCGTCAGGAAGTCGCGGATCATGCCCACGCCGTTTTCCAGCATCGGGAAGCCTTCGTATTCTTCCTCGCTGGGCAGCGGTTCTCCGGCCAACAGGTACAGTTCGTCAGAGGGGAAGATGAACCGGGTGCCGCGCTCGTTCAGAAACTTCTTGCGCCAGATATTCAGGCGTTTGAGGCTGTCCTGTGCGTCCTCGCGGGAGAAGGTTCGTACATCGGGCAGGTTGGTGCGGTGCGAGGTCAGGCCGATGGGCACCACCGCCGCGCTGAGGACGTTGGGGCGGCTGGACAGGTATTCCACCGTATCGTCCAGGTGCTCGCGGTCATTGCGCCCCGGCACCAGCACGATCTGGGTGTACAGATCGATGCTTTCCAGCCGCTCGATCATGCCGCGAATCTGCACGGCCTGCGGGTCTTTGACCTTCAGTTTCCACCAGCGCATCAGGTCCTGGCGAAGTTCCTGATTGGCCGTATGAACCGACACGTACAGCGGAGACAGATTCTCATCCAGAATCCGGTTGATGTCGCCCTCAGTGAGGTTGGTCAGCGTGACGAACGAGCCGTACAGGAACGACAGGCGGTAATCGTCGTCCATGATGTAGAGGCTCTTGCGAAAGCCTCTGGGCATCTGATGCACGTAGCAAAAATCGCACTTGTTGGCGCACTTCTTGATGCCGTCAAACAGCACTTCTTCAAAGTCGAGCCCGGGGTCTTCCCATTCCACATCGAAGGAAAAGGTTTCGCCCAGTCCCGGCTCCTGCGGCATAAACAGGCGGTGATGGTCCTGCGCCGTGCCGGGAACGCCGGTCATGACCTTGGGGGCGGCGGCGGGGCGGGCCATTTCCAGCGTGGCTTTGCCCTGCGATAAGGCGTGGCGGTAGGCCAGCACATCGGTCACGGAAGCGCCGTTGACGCGCAACAAAAAGTCGCCGGGGCGCACGCCTGCACGCTCGGCCGGGCTGCCCGCCTCTACCGTTTTGATGGGCGCGGGGTAAAGCTCTTCGGGTTGAGACAACACAGGGGCTGGTGACACTGGGGCTGGGTTGTGCTGATCATCTAGGCTGGCGGCGCTCATCTGTCCTCCCTTCGGACTGTGGTAGTCCCTTCCGGCAATGCCGTAGTGGGCCGCCGCGAAACAGGGCAGCTTAACAGAAGGCAGAACGCTGGGCTGTGATGTGTGTCCCGGTTGGCCCTTCACCTGCTCGGCAGCTCAGCCCGCACCCATCAGCCGCCTCAAGCCGCTGGAGGCCACCTCCCGCAAACTGAAATCCATCTGCGGGGTCAGGTCGGTGCGCTCCGGGTTGACCTCGATGACCACGCCGCCGCCGTGCCGGGTATGGCGGGCCAAGCCTGCCGCCGGATACACGAGGCCACTGGTGCCCAGAATCAGGGCCACCTCTGCCTCATAAAAGGCAATCTGGGCGGCTTCCAGCGCCGCTTCGGGCAGGAATTCACCAAACCAGACGATGTTGGGGCGCATCCGGTTTCCGGCGGGCGAGAGGGGCGGCGTGACCAGTTCGGCGGGGTCGGGCAGCGCAAAGACTTCGCCCGTGACCTCATCGCGGGCGCTGGACAGGCTGCCGTGCAGTTCCACCATCTGCCCGCCGCCCATGCCGCTGCCTGCGCGGGCATGCAGGCCGTCTACATTCTGCGTCGCCAGAAAAAACCCTGCGCCCTTGTCGCGTTCCAGTTGCGCCAGCCCCGTGTGGGCCGGGTTGGGCTGAGCGCGGGTCACGTCGGCATAGCGGCCCGCGTACCACTGCCACACCAGATCGGGGTCGCGGAAGTAGGCTTCGGGGCTGGCCAGATCTTCGGGCCGGAAGCGTGCCCAGTGGCCTGTCTGGGCGTCCCGAAAGGTGGGAATCCCGCTTTCGGCACTCACGCCCGCACCCGTGAGAACCGCCACCCGGCGAGCAGAAGCGAGGGCGGCGCGGGCCTGATCCAGAGTCAGCATAGGAAGGATTGTTTCATGTCTGCCGGGTCAGGACAGCGGAAACTCGGTGAACTCCGCCGGAACATGTTCAGTAAGCCAGACGCCGTTTGCACTGATGTAAAACAGGTATCCGGCGGCGTACATCTGGCCCGCCTGCACCGTCAGAACCACTGGCGGGCCGCGCCGCGCACCGACCTGTCTGGCCGTTGCCACATCAGGCGAGAGGTGGACATGATGACGGTTCATGGCCTTCAATCCAGAGGCGCGGATGGCGGGCAGGGCGTCCGGGAAGGTGCCGTGGTACAGCACAGCGGGCGGCAGCGTGGGCACCAATTCGAGGTCTACGGGCACGCTGTGGCCCTGATTGGCCCGAATCCGCTCGCCATCCAGACTAAACCGCTGTTTGTCGCTGGCTGCCACCACCCGCGCCACCTGTTCACGGGTCACGCCCAGATGCGCCAGCACACGCGGAAGCGGCACCCATCCTCCAGGGGCAAGGGTCAGACCCGCCTCATGCGGAGCGTGCCGCAGCAGATAGGACAGCTGGTGAGAGAGTTGCTTGTCGGAGAGGGGTTTGTTGGTCATGGGTTCAGTGTGTAGAAGTTGAGGCCAGACCGCATCTGCCGTGTAGTCGGACAGGAATAGGCTAGGTGGCGCAGAAAATTAGCACGGCCTATTTATACTTAAAATCTGGAATAATTGAGTAATTGATGGCAAGTTCATCCATCTTCCTCTTAATCTCTATCATTTTCGTTGCACGGCTCTCAAATCGCAGAATTGAAGGATCATTATTCATAGCTGATCTCACACCTATATAGTTTAAGCCAAATATAGTGGAAAACAGTCGAATTGTGGAAATATTCAGCTTATTTCCCTCTTTTATAATCAGGCAATAAGTAACGGGATCTGAGATATCCTCTCGTGTAGTGATAATAGACCAATCGCAGTCATTACAGAAAAATCCTTCACAGCTCCCGATCACCTTGAACTGCCATACCCCACCGCACTCCGGGCAAAGCGTATTTTCATAACCCATTAATACTTATCCACTCCTTTATATAGAACCAGTTTCAAATTTGCTTAAACTTTTACGTAGTTAAATCTAAATTTTTCTCCTCAGAGTAAAGAATGCCACATTTCCAGTGTGCACAGGTGGAGCGTGTAATCCATCTCCCAAATGACTAAGTCACCCTTTAGGATAACAAAACCGCCCCCCGAAAGGAGCGGTGATGATAGTTGGCAAGCGTCTAAAAGTCGTACTGCTCAGTCTCTAAGCCCTTAGGCCATCAGACCTTACTGCGCGACGGTCAATTTCACCGTACTCAGGGGCGCGGCGGTGGCATCACCCAGAGGACGAACCTCGTAGGTGACGGTGCCTTTGCCGGGTCGGCTCTGGTAGGCCCAGCCACAGGTGGCGTCCAGCTTGATGTCTTTGGTGCCGATCAGACGCTCTCCGCGCTTCACGGTCACGCTGTAGCCAGTGCCGCCGCCCACGCCGCCGAAGCGGAAGGGTTCGCGGACCGTCTGACCGTCGGTGATGCTGAGGGTGTAGTCCTTGGTACAGGCTGCGGCAGCGCCACCAGCAGAAGCAGTGGCAGCGGCGACTGTGGCGCTCACGCTGATCAGCTCGGTGCCGTCGCTGGCCTTCACAGCGTAGGTATGTGCACCAGCGGCGGGGCTGGGCACGTCCTTCGTCCAGGTGCCGTCTGCGCCGACAGTGACGTTGCCGAGGCTCACGCCGTCTTCAAAGACCTCAATGGTCGCGCCGGGTGTGCCCTTGCCGCTGAGCGAAAAGCCCCCGGCGGGCAACTGTGCGTCGGCTGCGGGTGTGGTGATGCTGAAATCGGCAGCAGCAGCCGTGGTGGCGTCGGTGGCAGCAGCGGTACTTGCATCGCCCACCGTGGCGCTCAGGGTTGCCAGTTCGGTGCCGTCTGCGCCCTTGATGGCGTAGGCGTGCGCTCCGGCAGCAGCGGCGGCCACGGGCAGCGTCCAGTTTCCGTCCGCATCCACCGTGACTTTGCCGAGGCTGGTTTCTCCGTCGAACACTTCGATTTCCTGTCCGGCGGTGCCCTTGCCACTCAGGGCAAAGTCTCCGGCAGGCAGGGTGGCACCCGCAGCAGGTTCGGTGATGCTGAAGTCGCCTGCACCAGCAGGAGCAGCAGCGTCAGCCGTGATATTGACCTTGAATTCGCTCTTGGCGGCGCTGTCTGCCCCCGTGATGGTGTAGGTGTGTTCGCCCACGGTGGGTGCGGGAATGGCGGCGGTCCACTGCCCATCTGCTCCGACGGTCGAGGTTGCCACTTCCTGGCCCTGATCGGCGATGGTGAGGGTATCGCCCGCTTTGGCTGTGCCGCTCATGGTGAATTCGGCGGCAGGCAGGTTGGCATCCGACGTGGGGTTGGTGACCACGATCCCGCCCGCTGCGGCGCTGGTGGCGGTGCCTGTAGCAGTGGCCGCAGGCTTACGGTTGACCAGCCAGCACCCGCCCAGCAGCAGCAGGAGAGCCAGGGGAATCAGCCACCACGGAAAGCCGCCGCGTTTGCGTTCGGGTTCTCTGGTAACCGTGTCTCTGACCACCGTGGGCGTGACGACTGCCGGGGTTGCCGAGGGCGTGACCACACGGGGCGCGGGAGGAACTGCCGCCACAACCGTCGTGGCCGCTGCACCCAGTGCACCCGCACCCAGCAGGCCGCCCAGGCTGGAGAGGCCGGAAGGCAGCAGACCTGCCAGGCTGCCGCCCATGCCGCCCAGCAGGCCAGAAAGCGCTCCTGCGCCGACGCCACTGGCACGGGCACGGTTGCCCAGCAGGCCCAGCATCAGCGGCGTCAGGATGGCAAGGAGCCGCCCAGCGTTGGCACCACTGCCCCCCAGCGCCGTACCCAGTCTCCCGGTGATTGCGTCTACGTTGCCGAACAGACTGCCCAACAGTCCGCGTCCCTGACCTTCTATGCGGGCCGTTTCAGCCGCGTCGTTGAGCAGATTCGTGTTGAGGGTACCGTCGGCTGCGGCCAGATGCCCCAGCGGACGGGCCATGTTCAGCAAGTCGCCCGCGCCCGCCTCGGTGCGGCCCTTGTTGACCAGCGAATTCAGCACCAGTGGCAGGGCGGCGAGGGTCGCGCGGCCCGCCGTGCTGCCGCCAAAACCTGCCGATCTGCCCACCTGCTCGGCCACCGCAGGAGTGAACTGTCCCTTGATGAAGTCCAGCAGGTTGCCGGAAGTCAGCGCCGCGCCAGTGAGAGCAGCCGCGCCCAGACCTGCGGCCCCAGCAGCCGTATCGCCCACGGCACCCAGATGGGGCTGATTCACCTGAGGCAACTTCACTTCCGCCTTGCCCAGCTCAGGCAGTTTGCCCAGCTCCGGTTTATTCAGCTCGGGCTTGTTCAGTTCCGGCTGATGCAGGCCAGCCCCCAGCGCCCCGGCTCCGGCCAGACCAGCTCCGGCCAGACCAGCCCCAGCCAATCCAGCTCCGGCCACTCCCGCGCCTGCCAGTCCGGCAAGGCCTGCCAGTCCGCCTTTCATTCCCGGCAGCATGGTACTCACGTTTCCTGCATTCAGCCCACGCTGGCCCAAAAAGCTCAGCAGCAGCGGCAACGCCATCTGCATCAGGCGTTGAGCGCCGCTGTACAGGCCGCCGATGGCTGCGGGGTCGGTGTGACCCACACTGAGTTTGGCCGCCACCGTTTGCACGATCTGGTCGGCCTGTCCGCCCAACAGCACGGGCGAGAGCATTTCTCCGGCCCGCTCCAGGTTGCTGGCTCCGTCAGCGTCGTTCAGGGCGTCCTGCACACTGCCGAATCGGGGCAGATTCTGTACGGCCTCTCCGATCTGCTCGCGGCCTTCAGAGGAAGCGGCATGATCGACCAGGGCGTCGAGTTGCAGGGGCAATCCATCGTGCAGCGCGGTGCGGGCCTGCTCGGGCGTGAGCTTGACGGCGCGGGCCAACTGTTCGGCGGCTCCGTCACCGAAATAGCTTTGGATCTGATCCAGTAAAGTCATAACATTCTCCTGTAAAACGGGGCTTCTCCCCAGAGCGAAGGAAATTGAAGGCCGACCAACGAGGCTCTCTACCAGGCGATATGAGCCATGCGATCTGAATTGTAAAATATTTCACTGTACTGGGTGTAATTGACCACCCCGAATATTAAGATTCGCCCCTGAAGACGAATGGGCAACCCGGATCAGACCGAAGCGCCCCGTTTACCGTACTGCCCAGTAGAAATCCTCCTGCACATGCAGCCATGAGCGTTTGCTTAGGTTTGGCAGGGTCGGCCAGTTAAATACAGAAGGGGCGCAAAAGCGGCAGGATAGAAGGTATGAGTGCCCCCACTGACCACCCCCATCCAGCTCAGCGTGAACCCGGCCATCAACCTCGCCGAATCCTGATCACCGGAGCCGCCGGAGAGGTCGGCACGGCCCTGAGAAGCCAGTTGCGCGGCTTCCTGACTGATCCCGCAACGGTACTGCGCCTGACGGACGCCCGCGATCTCGGCCCCGCGCAGGCCGGAGAGGAGGTCAGGCAGGCCGACCTGACCGACCCGGAGGCCATTCGGAAAGTGATGGACGGTGTGGACGCGGTAATCCATCTGGGGGGCATCCCCAACGAAGACCGCTATGAACACATCCGGGACGTAAACATAGACGGCACCTACCATGTACTGGAAGCGGCGCGGCAGGCAGGCGTGCGGCGCGTGGCGTTTGCCAGCAGCATTCACACGGTGGGTCTGTATCCACGCACACCGATTGGTCCCGACGTGCCGGTGCGCCCGGACACCCACTACGGCATCAGCAAGGTGTACGGCGAGGCGCTGGGGCGCATGTATGCCGAGAAACACGGCGTGGAGTTCGTGTCGGTGCGCATCTGTTCGTTTCAGCAGGAACCGCAGGACGCCCGGCACCTGTCCACCTGGCTCTCTCCGAGGGACGCCGCCCAACTGTTTGCCCGCGCCGTTTCTGCGCCTTCCAGCGCTCTGCCAGACGGCTTCCGCATCGTGGCAGGCATCAGCGCCAATACCCGCCGCTGGATGACCGACGAGGGCTGGGCAGAGTTGGGCTACGCGCCGCAGGACGACGCCGAAGCCTATGCGGGGGCGGTGGGCCACATCCACGGCGATCCCGCAGACATCACGGAGCAGCGGCAGGGCGGGATTTTTGTTGCGCCGGAATACCTGGGATTGGCGGCTCAGAGAGGAGAGAAATGAAACCTGTACAACCTCAGCGCATCTCGGGCGGCAGCCCCTGGGAAGACGTGGTGGGCTACTCGCGGGCAGTGCGGGTGGGACAGATCATCCATGTGGCCGGAACCACAGCGACCCTGCACGGAGAAGTGCAGTGCGTCGGTGACGCGGCAGGCCAGACCCGTGTAATCCTGAATATCATTCAGGCCGCGCTGGAACGCCTGGGCGGACGCATGGAAGATGTGGTCAGAACCCGGATCTACGTGACCGACATCAGGCAGTGGGAAGCCATCGGACGCGCTCACGGCGAGGTCTTTGCCCAGATTCGTCCCGCCGCCAGCATGGTTCAGGTGGCCGCCCTGATCGACCCCGAACATCTGGTGGAAATCGAGGCAGAAGCGATCCTGCCGCTGCCCAGCATGGATTCCTCTCCGTGACACTTCAGAAAAATCGGCTGCTGGGAAGTGCCCCGCCTCTCGTGACCCGCCTCGGTCTCGGCCTGGCGGCGCTGGGGCGGCCCGGCTATATCAACGTGGGGCACGGGGCCGATCTGGGCGCAGAAAAGTCGGTGGAGGCGATGCGGGCCAACGCCCACGCCGTCCTCGACGAAGCCTGGGCCGCAGGCATCCGCTATTTTGACGTGGCCCGCAGTTACGGACTGGCCGAGGAATTTCTAGGGAACTGGCTGGCAGAGCACGGACACGCCGCCACCGTGGGCAGCAAATGGGGCTACACCTACACCGCCGATTGGCACACCGAGGCCGAGCAGCATGAGGTCAAAGACCATACGCTGACCACATTGCAGCGGCAATGGCCCGAAACGCTGGCGGCCCTGCGGCGCACTCCAGACCTCTACCTGATTCACTCCGCGACCCTGGAAACGGGCGTGCTGGACGACCTCCGGGTGCTGGCACGGCTGGCCGAACTGGGCGCGTCCGGCGTGCGCGTGGGCCTGAGCCTGAGTGGGCCTGCCCAGGCGACCACCCTGCGGCGGGCGCTGGAGGTGCGCGTGGACGGCGTGAATCCCCTGAGTGTGGTGCAGGCCACCTGGAACCCGCTGGAGCCGTCGGCAGGCGCGGCACTGGCCGAGGCCCACGCGGCAGGCTGGGGCGTGGTGGTCAAGGAAGCGGTCGCCAATGGCCGCCTGACCACCCGCGCCGCCCTTCCTCTACTCATCACCGACCTGTGTGCCCGCCTGCACACCACCCCCGACGCGCTGGCATTGGCCGCCGCCCTCGCGCAACCGTGGGCCGATACCGTGCTCAGCGGCGCAACCACACCGCAGCAACTTCGCAGCAACCTCAGTGCCCTGAATCTACAACTGGGACCAGAGGAGCTGGACGCCTTGCAGGAAGTGCAGCAGGCTCCAGCGGCGTATTGGAAGGAGCGGGCAGGGATGGCCTGGAATTAGGGGAGTTGAAACTCAAGCACCAGGGCGGCGAATGATTCGCCTCAGTTGATATGTGGCGCGGTATTCACTGGGTTGAGCCTGACTGAGAACGACCCCTCTGCCAACAGTCAGGCTCGGCTCTACCGTCCACCCGCTAAACATGGCTTTTCTCAGTTCGCGCCACCCCTGCTGATCAGTCTTTTTTGGAACCCGCCACCGCGTCCCTATTGATTTCATGACTCTGCCACACTCCGGGCAATGTGGGGCCTCAGAACGGCTGATCGTTTGGTGCTCGAAGCAGACGTAATTTTGACGGTAGTTGGATTTGAAAGCTTGCACCTTGGACATACACCACAGTAGAAAACTTCCTGCTTCTCTGGCATCTGCCATGTTGCCCACTCCTGCGCAACAGTGCTCAGATTCGCCCGCCTCTCCCCTATTCTCTTGCCCCTTCCGCCAATGCCTGTAGCGCTGGCCGCAGCTTCGGCAGTTCTTGGCGGGCGGTGTGCCACAGCAATTCGGTATCTATTCCAAAATAGTCATGTGAAACGAGATTCCGAAGATCGCGCAGCAGCGCCCACGGCACTTCTGGATGCGTGTCCTGTATTCGCTGGGGAATGAATTTGGTGGTTTCGCCCAGACGGGCGAGGTTGTGCAGCACAGCGTCCTGAGCCTGTTCATCGGCCAGAAAGGTGGTCAGCGTGTGTGGGGCCGTAAAACGCCCGATGCGGTCCAGGGCGTTCAGCAGATCGAAGACCCGCCAACGCCACCGCTTCACGCCCACGCGGGGCGGGGTGGGCAGGCCAGCGTTCATCACATCCACGCAGTCGGCCAGGATTTCGCGCCTCAGCGCAGGCTTCAGGCCGCCTTCGGTCAGCACGTCCACGCGACGCTCCAGCAGGACTTCAAACAGATTCTTGACGCGCATCAGCCGCAGCAGGCCCGCAGGCGGCTCACTGGCCGCAAAATCCACCAGCAGATCCACATCCGAATCACTCCGCGCCTGTTCCCGCGCCACGCTGCCGAACACCCGCACCCGCACCACGCCGAGCGCCCGCCACTGGTCGGCATTTTCTTGCAGGATGCGGGCCACGTCGTAGAGGCGCAGGTCGGGGAACAGGGAAGCGGGGCGGGTCACAGGTGGAGTGTAGAGGCGCTGTACGCCGGAAGTGGTGAATGGGTTGTGGTGAGTAGGCAAAGAATAGATGGGCAGGAGCGGTCATGTTTCGGTTTAGGAGCAGAACCCAACGAGTTGAGTTCATTGTCCCGCCCTTCCCACATCCCAGACCCTACGGCCCACACCGGCTCTCAGCGCCCTACAATTTCCCCCAATGATCCTTGCCATCGGAAACGACCTGATCGAAGTGGAACGCATCCGGGGCGTGCTGGCGCGGGAGGGAGCGCGGGCCGAGCGGCTGTTTCATCCTTCCGAGCTGGCGTACTGCGCGGGACTGGCCGACCCGGTGCCCAGTTTTGCGGCGCGGTTTGCGGCCAAGGAAGCCTTTCAGAAAGTCTGGCCCCGCCCGCACGGGTGGCGCGACGTGTGGGTCGAGCGCGAGCGCACGCCAGACGGCCCCTTTCCGTTTGCGCCGCCGATCCTGGGCTTCGCGCCGCACATCGCCGCCGAGATGCAGGAACGCGGCTGGGTGGCTCACCTGAGCCTGACGCATACGCGGGAACACGCGGCGGCTGTGGTCATTCTGGAACAGCGGTGACGCGTCCGGTTCGCCTGATCGCCACCGATCTGGACGGCACGTTGCTTCGGTCAGACCAGACGGTCAGCCCCCGGACGCGGGCGGCCCTGAATGCGGCGCGGGCAGCGGGGATTCACGTCGTGCCCGTGACAGCCCGTCAACCGCGTGGGGTGCGGCGGATTGCAAAAATGGCCGGATTTGACGGCTGGGCACTGTGTGGCAACGGCGCATACGGCATTCATCTGGGTACGGGTGAGACCCTGTTTGCGGCCCATGTCGAGATAGAGGCCCAGACCCGGCTGGCACATCTGCTGTCGGAACACCTGCCAGACGTACGCTTTGCCAGTGTGCGCGACGGCGGCGAACGGTTCGTGGCGCAGCACGGGTACGCGGCGCTGGCGACCTTCGAGGATCACAAGCGCGATCCTGCCGAGATGGGAAGCCATGAGCTGGAAGCCGTGCTGGACGCTGCCAGTCTCAAGCTGATCGTGCGCCATGCCAGTCTCACGCCGCGCCAACTTCTGGCCGAGGTACAGGCGCTCAAGTTGTCAGGCTTCGCCGTCACTCATTCTGGCGCACCTTTTCTGGAGGTCTTGGCCGAGGGCGTCAGCAAAGCGTGGGGGCTGGAGCAGCTCTGCCGCCGTCTGGGGATCGAAGCGGCGGAAGTCCTGGCCTTTGGCGACGCCCCCAACGACGCCGAACTGTTGACGTGGGCGGGCCGGGGCGTGGCAGTCGCCAATGCCGAACCTGAAGCCCTGGCCGCTGCCTCGGAGGTTACGCTCAGCAATGATGAGGACGGCGTGGCGGTGGTCATAGAACGGCTGCTGGGCCTGCACTGATACAGCTTCCGATTAGATAGAGCCGCCGATTGAAAGCCCACTGTTTCTACTTTTCAATCTGATCTTCAAGGCTCTGCGGCGCAGCACTACGGGTGCGAAGTACAGCAGGTGGCAGACCATCAGGCTTGCGGGCATAAACGATTGATGACCCCAAATCGTCACTCCGCTGACAGGCCCGCTGCCCGCTGGCGCTTACGCTGGGCCATGAATCCCATTCGCCCGCTGGCTGTTGGAGCATTCCTGCTGGGTTTGACGGTCGCCGCGCCCGCCCACGCCCAAAAAACGCCGCCTGCTGCCGCTGCTACCCCCAGCGCTGCCGAGGCCACCGCCGAAAAAGTGGCCCTGACACGCGGGCGCACCCTGATGAAAGAATTCTACGCGGTCAAACTGGACAACCTCTGGAACGCCTTTTCTGCCGATGTGCGTGGGCAGTGGGGCACACTGGCGGGCTTCCGGCAATTCCGCGAAACGGGCGTGCGCGAGTACGGCGCGGAACAGGAACTGGTGCGCGAACGAACCCTGACGCGGGCGGGCGTGACCTACTACATCCGCAGCGCCGCGTTCCAGAAAGCCCCCAAGCTGGTATGGGCCTTGACCATCGGTTTCGACAGGGCCGGAAAAATCAGCGCCTTCGGCATTGCGCTGGAGCAAGACCGCACAGAGGATCAGGTGGCGCGGTCTGCCTTACAGCAGCGGCAATAAGACGGATTCCATATCACGCTGTCCGGCGGGGCTGGACATCCGCCACAGGGCCTTTTGCCCGTGCTTACCACCACACACGCCCCGTTTGACCATCCAAAGTGGTGAATCTGCCCCCAAATGCCGCCCCTTGACACCTTGGGCAGAGGCGGCGCGGGCGTACAATTCCGGGTGTGAAAGCCTTACCGGGTGAATTTGAAGCTGCTGAAGCGGGCGCGTTTGACGTGCTTGATCTGGGCGTGGTGCCTTACCGGGAAGCGTGGGACCTGCAAAAAGCGCACCATGCGCGGGTGGCGGCGGGCGGGCGTCCGGCTCTGCTGCTGCTGGAGCATCCGCCTGTGCTGACGCTGGGCCGCAAGGCGCGGGAGGGCAGCAACATCGTGGTGACGCGGGAATATCTGGCCGCGCAGGGCATAGAAGTGCTGGAAGTGGAGCGCGGCGGCGACGTGACCTACCACGGCCCCGGCCAACTGGTGGCGTATGCAATTTTCCCGGTGGGGCGGCGGGTCGCGGATTTTTTGCGCCTGCTGGAAGCCTCCACGCTGCACGCTCTGAACACTCTGGGCCTCCCCGATGCCCGCCCCAATCCCGGCTACGCGGGCGTGTACGTCAGTCCGCGAGACGTGAACGGCCTGACCTACGAGCAAAAAATCTGTTCGTTTGGGGTGGCGGTGCAAAAGAATGTGGCGCTGCACGGGCTGGGCCTGAACGTGACCACCAACCTGCAACACTTTGACCTGATCGTGCCGTGTGGACTGAGCGGCACCCACATGACCAGCGTGCAGCGTGAATACGACCTGCGCGGCATGGAACGCACGGCCAGCGTTGCCGAGGCCAAAGCCGCCCTGATCGCCGCCTTCCACACCACCTTTGCCCACTACGACTGGACGCTGCCCGACGTGGCAAGTTCCTTAACCCCATCTACCCCATCCTTACAGGGAGCCACCGCATGACCCAAGAACCTGCCACGCCCGCGACCCCCGAACCCAAATTCATCAAAAACGGCATCTACCGCAAAGACAGCGTGCCGGTGCGCGACAAGAAACCCGACTGGCTGAAGGTGACGATACCCACCGGGCAGGTGTTCGGGGAAGTGCGGAAAATTGTGAAAGAACACCGCCTGCACACGGTTTGCGAGGAAGCGATGTGCCCCAACATCGGTGAATGCTGGAGCCGGGGCACGGCCACCTTCATGCTGATGGGCCATATCTGCACCCGCGCCTGCCGCTTCTGCGCCGTGGATACGGGCAACCCGATGGGCAAGCTGGATCTGGACGAACCCGCCGGAGTGGCCGACAGCGTGCGCCTGATGGGTCTGAAATACGTGGTGCTGACCAGCGTTGACCGCGACGACCTGCCCGACGGCGGCGCGTATCACTTTGCCAAGACCGTGCAGGCCATCAAGCGCGTGAACCCGGAAACCCGCGTGGAAGCCCTCACGCCCGACTTTGGCGGCAACACCCACTGCGTGGACCTGGTGCTGGAAAGCGGCGTGGACACCTACGCCCAGAACATCGAAACGGTACGCCGCCTGACCCACCCCGTGCGCGATATTCGGGCCAGCTACGATCAGACGCTGGCGGTGTTGGCCCACGCCAAGCAGGCCCGCCCCGACGTGATCACCAAAACCAGCATCATGCTGGGGCTGGGCGAAACCCGCGAGGAGATCAGCGAGGCCATGCGCGATTGCCGCGCCGCCGGGGTGGACGTGCTGACTTTCGGACAATATCTGCGCCCCACCATGCACCATCTGCCCGTGGTGCGCTACGTGTCGCCCGCCGAATTCGACGACATCCGCGAGGAAGGCATGAAACTGGGCTTTCTGGAAATCGTGTCGGGGCCACTGGTTCGCAGCAGCTACAAGGCCGAGCAGATCGTGATGGACAGACCCGGAAATCTGCCCGACCATCTGGCCCACCTGGAAGGCGGAGAGCAACTGAGCCTGATCTGATGCCGAATGCCGACGATTCGTAAGAATCATTCGAGCAGACTTGCAAAGCTGCGAAGCAAAGCGAGTGACAAAAAGTACGGGAGGAATGGCTTGCTCAGGTGAGTCCATTCACGACGAGGGCTAACGGCGTTTGCTGAACATCTGGCGCTCTCCCGGATGTGCGGGAATCAGAGCAAGTCCGAATGAAGGAACAAAAATACAGAATGCCGGAGCGTGCACAAGCTCCGGCATTCTGCTGTTGCATGGCGAGAAAATGAGTTGCCCCGCAACCAGAAACCCACCGTTGGCAACTCCATCTCGCTTCAGTCCATACGCAACACAGGCTGCGTAAGGCCACAATTTCTACAAACTTTTCAGCCGCACAGCAGGCCATAGGAAAAACAATAAAAAACTCCGCGCTCGGCAGGGTTTCTCTTGGTGCGGATGCCCAGACTTGAACTGGGGACCTCACGCTTATCAGGCGTGCGCTCTAACCAACTGAGCTAAAACCTCGTCCCAGACAGCATAAACCAGTTTCCCACCGGGCGCAAGAGGGCACTGGAGCACACGACCACTGCCAGAGTGCCTTTGCTCCAAACTGCGTGCTGGTCAGCCTCTCTCCGACTTTCGAGCGGTCTCGGGAGACGACGACCACTTCTCGTGTGCTCCAGCACTCCAGCCCACAAGACGGGATTCACAGCTCTGGCACGCCAACTCTGCCTCGTCTCGGCAGTCGAGTGGGGGCCTGCTCGACAACGATCTAGCGCGCGCAGCGGCTAAGGCAACGGGGTTAACGGGCACTGCGCTTTTGATCTATCTGCTGGTTTCCGAGGTCACGCGTGTCATCCCGGCGCGTAACCTGATCCCACTGCCATGACCAACCCCCCTCTGCCCAGCTTCCTATATGGCGAAGACAGTTTCGATGTGGACAAGCGCATCAAACCGCTCTTGCGCCGCATCGTTAAGGGCCAGCGCCCCCTAGACGTGTTCCTGCCCATTGCTTCTCCGGAAAGTGGCCGCTCTAGCGTACCAGTGGTGATGACTCCGCGCGGCTTCACACCCGGCTTCCACATGGCTTCGGTATTGCCTGAGCTGTTCAACCTGTTGGTTTCTAAGGCGATGGACATTCTGGATGACGACGCGTTTGACGCCTTCGTAGTCCATCAAACTAACATCTATGCCGAGATCCTCAGTCAGCCCTGGGGCGTGCTGTGCGCATTGATGCGCGATGCTCAGATGTGGTTGTTCGATGACTCACCCTTGAAGGACAAGCTGGACAACCAGCGTTTGCTGCTCATGTTACAGGCCGCCGAACGGGAGTCCAGCTGGCTGCAGTCGCTGGATGGACGTTACGAGTATGGCTGCGAGAAGCTGGGACATCTGTGGCAAGCAGACACGGTTATCTCCTGGTTAGCAGCGCGCAACGGTCTACCCTTACCAACCTCACAAGCCGCCTGGGAGGACACAGTGCGGCGACTGATCCTGCAGTCGTCTTGATGCTCGGCTCTTAGCTGTCGCCGCACATCCACCAGCTGCTTCCCAAAGTTGAACGGAACAGCCTTCCAGCGAAGTCATGTTTCAACATAACCGCTGACGTTCTCTGGTACACGAGGTCGAACCCTTGACATGGTGCGCAAACGGCCGTCTACGCAACGATCTGAGGGTCGTGTGCCAGACGCCTCTTCCCTGTTGCGCAAACGTGTTGCACACTGATGATCAATGACAACACCTTTCCGCAAGGCCATAGCATGCTGATCGGCTACGCCCGAGTCAGCCGCGAACGAGACCAGGACACCACCGTCCAAGTGCAAGCGCTCACGCAAGCGGGTGCCGAGCGCATTTACGAAGAGCAGGCCACAGGCAGCCGCTGGGAACGCCCTGAACTGCATCGGATGCTGGACCAACTGCGGCCTGGTGACGTGGTGGTGGTCTGGAAACTTGACCGTCTGAGCCGCAGTCTCAAAGACTTGCTGCACCTGATGGACCGACTCAGCACACTTGAAGTTGGCTTCCGCAGTCTGACCGAAGCGATCGATACCACCACACCTGCGGGCCGAATGATGCTTCAGATGATCGGGGCATTCGCCGAGTTCGAGCGCGAGATGATCCGCGAGCGTACTCGCGCTGGACTTGAGGCAGCCCGTGCCGAAGGGCGCGTCGGTGGCCGCCGTCCAAAGCTCACTGCTCGCCAGCGAGAAGAACTAATCCGGAGCGTGCAGGAAGAGCGGTACTCGATGGCCGAAGCCGCTCGGCTGTTTGGGGTGCATCCCTCAACCGTGACGCGACTGATGGCGCAGACACGCTGAGTCGTCTCATACAAGGTGTCCATCCAGATCAGCCAGGATGCACTGATTCTTGCCTCGCCGCTTAGCCTGATACATCGCGAAGTCGGCCGATCGCAAGACCGCTTGGACGTCGAGGTCGGCGCCAGTCACCATCCGGATGCCCACACTACAGGTGATGGTGGCTTCTCCCTCGGGGAGCCGGAAAGGTGGTTCACAAGCCTGTACCAACTGCTGGCCCAAGGCGACAGCTTGGAGTGGATCTGAGACCCCCCGCCACAGCACCGTGAACTCGTCTCCGGCCAGACGCGCGATCACATCTCGGGGGCCCACCACCTGTGTCAACCGCCGGGTGACTTGGCGCAGCAGGGTGTCCCCCGCCGCATGTCCGAAGGTATCGTTGACCGCCTTGAAGCCGTCGAGATCCATGAATCCGACCGCAACACTTGGACCGCCCGCCCTCAGGCGATCCAGCGCCTCTTGAAGTTTCATTTCGAAGAGTACCCGGTTGGGCAGCCCTGTGAGTGGGTCATGCTCCAGAGCCTGCTGCATCGCTTGCTGACGCCGCACCCGTTCCGTGACGTCTGCAAGCGATGCCACTACCCCTCTAGGCCAAGCTGGGCTGGCATTCACTCGCAGCCACCGCTCCTCTCCATTGGGGAGGGGGACACTCAGGATCACGTTGAGTTGGGGTTGTCCGGTCTGCAGGGCCATCTGGAGCGGCAGGCGGTCGACCGGGAGCGGCTGCCCATCTGGACCGGAAGCCTTCAGGCCGAAGGAGAAGAAGTCTTGCTGACTCATCCTGTCACTAGGGTGGCCGAGGAGCTGCGCGGCCCGGCGGTTGAAGCGTTGCAGCTGCATGTGGTGGTCGAACAACACCACGCCCTCGTGTAACCCGTCGAGCATGCTCTGCAACTGGATCTGGGTCTGTTGTCGCTGGAGGGTCATGGCGAGCAGGGCGGCCACATCCCGCACCGCCGAACTTACAGCGTGCTGCTCGGTCGGAAAGCACACGCACAGCGCGCCATGAACGGCGCCGCTGATGTCCACCAAAGATGTGCCGTATAGGAGCGGCAGGTGAGGGGCCACCAGCACAACCCCAGGTTCCAGCTCTGCCACGTGTTGGGCAAAGGAGAGCAGTTTTGGGGTCATCACCGGGAAGTGGGAGGCCAGCACTGCTCGATCGCTGGGCAGCGGACGCCACAGCACCACAGCGCCGCGGAGCCCCCGGGCCAGCCAGGGGAGCAAGGCCGCCAGCTCCTGCTCGGCCCAGTCCTGCACCGAGCCGTTCGGAGAGAGCATAGCGACCTCAGTGTACGACTGAGAGCCGCTCCTGTTGAGCTGGCAGAAGCCTTTAGAGAAGGGGGGCGTCGACATGCCTTATGCCAACATCGCACCGCTCACCCCTGTTAGACAGTGCCCATTGGGCAACCGAACTTGCAGGACGTGCTCAGGACGGAAGTGGACGATCTGGCCCGCGGGTAGCTCCGGGAAACTGGAGGTGGCCCAAAGCACTTGGGCGCGGTGCGTGGAGTCTTGCAGGCACTCGACCACCTGCACCCAGACGAGTTCCTCGCGGGTGTCATGCTCTCCAGTGACCAGCAAGAGGGCGTGGGCACTGGAGCCAAGTTCGTAGCTGGCGGGCGGGGCGACGTGGGCGAACGTGTAGGTCGGGTCTGGGACGAGCATGTGGATCTCCTTTGGGACGCGGTCTGCGCCCTCATGGCTGTGCTCTCGCCTGCCAACACGAACGAAGGGGCAGCGCTTGCAGCCAGGGGTGATCCCTGCGCCCTGACCCCGGGGGAGTGGGGGGGAGTCCTAACAACCTTGTGAGCAGCCGTTGCGGGGCAACGCCTCTTTACTGGCGGGCGGGGGAGTAGGGGGGCGTGCCCGAACTGCGGCCCTCCAAACACCTGCCGCGCCGCCTCAAAAAAACTGGGCCGAGAACGCGATGTATGGACTAGACACCGGCTGCATACCGCGCTATGTTAAAGAAATCAAAGGCGACCTCCACGGGTCGCCTTTCTTCTTGCTACCTACCTAAACGTCAAGACTTCACTCCTGCGGCGCGACGACCAGCCGCTGCACGTCGCTACCGAGGCGCACGAAGTGCTTGGCGTTCAGGGTGACCAGCCCCACCGCTCCCGCCCGCAACGCCGCCTGCGCGATCAGGGTGTCGTAGATCGCCCCACCCTGCAGACCCAGGTCACGGCAGCGGGTCATGGCGTCGAAGTAGTCGGCGGGCAGGAGCGGCAACACCGTCCACGTCTGCGTGAGGCTGTCCAGCACGGCGCGGACTTGCGTGGGTGGATAGCGCAGCTGCGGGTGGGCGGTCATTACCGCGAAGCACTCTGCGAGGCTGTGGACGCACAGGGCGGGACGCTCAGCCGCCTGCACCTGTTCGTCGGCCCAAGTGAAACGGGGATGGGCGCGCGTGAGTGCAGCGACGAGGGCGCTGGTGTCGAACACCATCACCACGAACCGAGTACCTCAGTCAGGCGGGCGTCGCGCATCTCCTCAACGGGGTCACCCACGATGGGGACGGAGGCGTCCAAGATCAGGCGGCCTGCGTGCTCTACGGTCTGCACCGGGCGCGAGGCGGGGCGCAGGTGCAGTACGCCGCCTTCGAGTTCCACCTCCAGTTGCTCGCCTGCTTTGAGCGCCAGGGCGTCACGCAGGGCTTTCGGGATCAACACCCGACCAAAGCGATCGATCTCCAAGTGCGCGGTCATGTTTGGCAGTTTAGGCCACTTCTTGCCAAAGGTCTGGTGTCCAGATCACGCCGCGTAGGCCACCGTCTCCTCACCTACCTGCCGCACCAGTCCCAACTTCACCAAGGTTTCCAGCACTTCGTCCACAGTAGTGATGCGGGCATCCTTGAAGGTGCTGGTGACTTCCTGCGCTGTGAGAGGCCGTGCGGCGACTTGAAGCGTGTGCCGCACCGCCGCTGCCTGTTCGGACATCTTGGTGGGATAGGACGGCAGCGCCGCCACTGGCCCCGTGGCAGCCACCACCGCCATACCGAGGTCGCCCATCGCCGCTCCCTTGGGATCTTGGAAAGCGGGACGTAGGTAGCGGATCAGGCCCTGCCGTTCTTCCTGCGCCCGCTCTGCGTTGAGGGCCGCGAGACGCAGCAGTACGTCTTGATCAGTGAGCACCCCCGCCCACCCATAGGCCGACTGGACGAGCGCGTCGAGGGTGTCATGCAGCCCACGCAGGATGGTGACGAGTCCTTGGTCATGGATGATCCGCTCGGCAGGCGTCAGCGTTTCCCCTGATCGCAGCCGCTCCAGCACGTTGTACATCCCGGTCATGGTCAGCGAGGGGTGCTGGGTCAGCCGGGCATGGCGGTGGTCGTCTAGGGCTTGCCCCGCCTTGCGGATGGCCTCAGCCTGCTCGAAGGTAGCGACGGGAAAGGGGAACGTTTCGAGGCAGCGCGACTTGACGTAGACGGGATCGTTCCCCACCCCCATGCGGCTGCCCTGCGCGAATGCCCAGACGACATGGGAGCGACTGCTGAGCACGCCCAGCACGTAGGCATCGTCGTGGGCGATGTTAACGACCTTATGGTCCGGCAGGATGCGAGCGTCGAGGAACTGGAAGAAGCGGTGCTTGCTGGTCTCCACCGTAGCGATGTATCGGGGGAGGCCCGCAAGAGCGCTTCGCAAGTCAGTGTTCTTGCGTCCAAACAACCACCAGTTGTCGCGCCGATAGGGCTCCCTGTTAGCATCTCTCTCCGGCTTCACCATCAGACGAACATGCTGATAGACCTCTGGGTAGCGTGCCTGTATCTCAGGCTCGTCTAACCCTGCAAGGTCAATCACCAGCACGTCACGGGGCCGCGAGGTGAGGTCACGTCCGTTGCGGTACTCCCGGATGTGCGCCTCCAAGCCGGGAACGCGGCCCAGTCCGAGGTCAGCGGCCTGCTCACGGGTCACGATGAATCCCGACCCCGCCAGCATCACGCCGTTGCTGCTCAGGCGCTCAAAAGCTTGCAGTGCCGTAGCCGTTGTCACATCTGCACCCACCGTGAGATCGGCGTTGATGCGCCCGGCCTGCTGCAGCGTCTTCACGAGGTACTCGCCGCTCTCCCCTACTTCTTCAGCTACCACCCGCTCCAACACACCGTCTCGCTGCCCACGTGCCATCACGGTCATGGCGATCCTCACCGCCGCGCCGTCGGCCTCATCCACCCAAGGATGATCGGGCAGCGCGTACACGAGGCTCAGTGGATGAGCACGTTTCACGCTGTCGGCCAGGTGCGCCTCAATCACGCGACGGTTGAAGGTCTGCTTGATGGAGTTGGTGGTGACGAACCCGAAGCGGCGCAGCCTTGGCAGGCTCGCCATGATGCTCGCCGCCCGATGCCACCAGAACATGACGAAGTCGGCACTGTCTGGCACACCGGGGCTGCCCCGCACGGACTTGTAGGTGTCTCGCAAAGCCGCGACGTAGCCGTCACCCAAGGCCTCGCGCATCGCCTCCCCCTTGCCGATGAACGGCGGGTTGCCCACGATGAAGTCAGCTGCGGGCCAGATCGGCTGCCGGGGCTTGGGGTAGAGGGTGTCCTGCACGCGGGCGGCGGGGTCAGGCACGTCTCGCCCGGTCACGGGATCGGTCAGGCAGGTCACGCTGTCCCAGCGCGTCACGGGCTGCCCGTCTTTGCCGACATGCGGCTTTGGAGTGTCGGAGGCCAGCACCGCGTCGGTGCGACGGATGTTCTTGAAGGCTTTCAGGATCGGCTCCGGTGGACTGGCCTGCCCATGCTCGCGGGCGTAAAGCTGGAGGTAACCGATCCATAGCACCAACTCGGCTACTCGCGCCGCACGCGGATTTACTTCAAGGCCCAAGAACTGCTCGGGGCTGATGCCGATCAGGGGCGCGACGCCGCCCAGACCCACCAACGTCTCCACCACCTCGGCCTCCAAGCGCTTCAGCAATTCCATCGAGACGTACAGGAAGTTACCCGTGCCACAGGCCGGGTCGAGCACCCGCTGCTGTTGCAGCGCGGCCAGGAAGCGCTCCACCACGCCACGAGCTTTCAGGCGGGCCGCGTCGCTGCCCTCTCCCTTGTCGAGGGTGCTCTGCACCTCAACCTGCACGCCGCGCCAGTCCTCGCGCAGCGGAGCCAGCACGGTCTGGTTGACCAACCGCTCTACGTAGGCCCGCGGCGTGTAGTGCGCGCCCAGGCGATGCCGCTCGGCAGGATCAAGTGCGCGCTCCACCAGCGTGCCGAAGATGCTCGGCTCCACCTGGCTCCAGTCATGGCCTGCTGCGGTGATGAACAGTTCGAGCTGGGCCGCGCTCACGGGCAACACCTCCACGTTCTCGAACAGGCCGCCGTTGAAGTGCTTGACCTGCTCCTGTAGCGCCACGCTGTACCCACCGGTCGCCATCTTGGCCCACAGCTCGGCCACCGTAGGCTCGAAGCGTTCTGGGTGGCCGCGCATGCCCTCCAACGCCTTGCGAAACTTTGAGCTGCTGATCAAGCCAACATCCTCAGCGAAGAAGGTGAAGATCATCCGCATCAGGAAGGCACTCACGCGCTCCGGAGTCAGCTTCTTGCCCGCCGCATCGGGCTGACCCTCCATCCCCCGGCTGATGGCCGCGAGGGTGTCTGCCACCTGGCGCGTGACCTTGGCCGCGTGCAGGCTGGGGTCAAGGCTCATGGGGTTCAACCAGATCGCCCGCAGGCGCTCGCGAATCTCCGAACGGCGCAGGTCTTCCAGGGAGATGCGGTGGCTCTTGACGCTGGGAAAGGGTTGGTACGCGCCCCCGGTGCGGCTGAACTCGCTGTAAATCTCGATCACATGGCCCACGTCCACCACCAGCACGAACGGCGGGCGACCTTCGCTGGCGGGCAGGAGGCGCACGTACCCTTCGGCCTGCTCACGGGCGCGGCGCATGAAGGTGTCCCAGCCCGCCGTGCCGCGCGTGCCGTGGCCCTTCTTGAGCTTGGCCGACTTGGCCTTCACCTTGGACTTGACCTGCGCCCGCACAGCTTCTTCCTCAGCCGCTTCCTTCTCGACGCCCTGCTTGGCCTCCAGCACGAAGCTGGCCCGGCGATACAGGTCGATGCGGCGCGGTGTGGGTGCGCCGTCGTCATGCGGCTCGTAAACCGTGCGCTCCAGCACGTAGGCGTTGTCGGCGTCGTTCGGGCGGGTCGGCTCAGGTTCTGGCACGTCCAGCACGCGGCACAGCTCACTGAGGAACGGCCCGTAGTTGGCGCGCTCGGCCCCGCCCGAAGCGGCCCAGCGGGAGATGAAGGCGTCAAGATCCATGAGTGACGCTGAGTCTTGCACGGTATGTAGTGAGGCAAGCGCTGAAACGTGCAACGGGGGCACACCACCCCCGTTGGGCCGCACTTGCAGCCTGAAGCTACCGACAATGTTGCTAGGGTGACCTGTGCGAATCCAACCTCTTCTGCTCAGCGTCGCCAGTGCGCTGATCTTCACGGCCTGCGGTGGCCGCCAGTCCGACAGTGCCTCCTTCACTGCGCCCCCAGACTTTGACTCCACCAAGGGTCAGTGCAACCCCGGCTACACCTATCCGCCCAGCAGCCCGTGCAGTCAGCCCAAGCCGCCCGTCAGCAGCTCGAACGGGATGCGGGTCGTCCTCACCACCATCAACTGCCCCGCCAGCTTTGGGGTTGCCACCGACACTGGGGTCAGCGAGTCGAGCAGCGTGAGCAACTACGATAAGACGTTCAGCGCGGCACGCGGCACCCTCTTTGCGGCGACGGCTCAGAGCACTTGCGGCGCAGGCGGCTCGGCCACCGTTCGCTTGTACCGTGACGGCACGCTGCTGGGGTCGGACTCCAAGGTTGGCCCAAGTGTTGCCAAGGTCTCCGGCACCTACTGATACCTTCACCACGATGACATCCGGGCGGCCTTTGGGTCGCCTTCTTTGCAACGCCATCCAGTGTGCTGCACGAGTACCGACGGCAACGACGCCTCCTCACGCCAGTGAGGTTCGCTCCGCCGCCATCCGGCGTGTGTCACCCTCGACGGGAAGAGCTGTCGTTGCCGCCCCGCAGCCGGAACGCGAGCCGCCCTGCCATGACCGCGTGACACCCTGACGCGTCGCGCTGACGTTCACCGCACCTCGCCGCGGGCGCTTACGTCCAGAAGCAACGGAGGCTCTTCGCGCAGCGGTGGCCGCGTGACACCTCCGCACGTTCAAGCGGTCGCGCCGCACGTCAGAACGTCCTCCGCACACACCGCGCACCGTAAACGCTGTGCTCCCGCCCCGTTCCAACCGCGTCTGGACGCCTGTACGTCCAGGCGCCAAGCACTTAGCAGGAGAGCACAGCACTGAAGCCCGAACACTCGACATCGCCCCCGTCGGGGGTCTCTTGCAGCCTTGGGGCGGCCTCCGCTACGCTCCGTCCGCGCCGCGCAGGGTGAAGCTGATCCAAGTCAACCTCAAGTGCTCAATCCCTACATGCCTGCTCCGACACCTTTCTCTCTATCGTTCCCTTTGCATTGAGCGGAGTTAACCTTGTCCCTACTCACTTCTCTTCCGCCGACAACTCCGTCTCTGCCCTTCAGTGAGGCAGCCCTGAAGACCATCCTCACCAATGCCCTCCGCCAGCCTGGTGAGGTGCACGTGATCGTTGCCCCACCTGGAGTGGGCAAGAGCCGCACAACTCGGGAAACAATTGCAGCGTGGACGACATCCGGACACCTGCGCCACATCTTGTGGGCCACACAGAGCATCAACGGTGCAGACAGCTTGGGGCAAGAGGCTCATGATGACTTCAAGGCACGGGGGCAGACCGTCGACATCATCTACGCTCAAGATCATCCATCGCTTAGCCCGGCATCCTACAAGGGGCAGTTTGAGTGGCCCACAACGCCCGCCGTGAAGGTCATCAGCCATGCTCGACTGAAACAGATGTTCGGCCCCGGTACACACCTTGCCAAGAGGTTGGCCGCCGCTGATCTGCTCGTGATTGATGAAGATCCCTTCGGAGGGCTGCTCCTGAGCTCACCCACTAAAGAGACGAGCGTCAGGATCAAGGTGCTTGCTGCCAGCGGTGACCCCGTCAGTGTCGCCTTGGCCCAAGTGGCCTACGACGCTGAGGTGACCTCGACCCCTCAAGCCTTTCACAGCCTGAAAACTCGCAAGTACAGGGAAGTCAAGACCCGAGCTGCCGGGCACACCCTCCACGGTTCAGCCTTCTGGGCAGCCTTCCATACCACGCACCCAGGACCCGTGGACACTCTGCGCTTCAAGGAAGCCCTGCAAGATGCAGGCATCCGGTCCAATGAAGCCTCCTCGATCAGCCAAGCGTTCGCCCACGATGCTGGCTTGGCGCATCTCACCCCAATGAACCCACCACACCGCTTCGGTCTTGATTGGTCAGGAGCCACGCTGACGAAGGGTGCTCGCCTGCGCTTTGACTTGATCGTGCCTATGACTCTGGATCTTCCGGTGGTGATCCTCGATGGTTACGCCGACCAGGTGTACTACCAAGCCCTGTTCCCCGGACGCCCCGTCCATCTTCATACCTTCGATTCAGGCACACTCTTAGAGGTGGCGTGCGCTCCCATGCTGATGTTGGACGACAACCGCGAGGGTCAGGCGGTGCAGATCGAACACCGCACACAGATCGCTGAAGAGATCGCGACGCGTTGTGCAGAGGCGAACCGAGCCACCCCCAGAAGCGGCACCCTCATTCTGACCAGCCTCAAATTGGCCTCGCCTGACAGCGACTGGACGGGGTTTCTGAAGACAGCTTTGACCCACCATCACCTCACGCTTGAGCTTGATGCGGCAACAGGTCACTGGCATGCTGGCCGAGGCAGCAACGCGCACACCGGCTCCAATGTCTACGCCCTGCACCAGCCCCGCTTCAATCGGCGACAACGGGACTACACGATGACAGCCCTGTTTCCTCAAGACGACGAACTCCGTACCCAGTTTTCAGCCCATCTGCTGGCGGCCGAGACGCTTCAGATGCTGCACCGAGGTCGCCAGACGGTGACGCGCGGCGTCAAACCCAGTGTGGTGTTGGCCATGAGTAAAGAAGATGCTCGGTGTTTGTTTGGCTCCTTTCTCCCACGGGTGAAGCTATCCGATTATCAGCCAACTCAGATCTTCACCCGCAGCAGCAGCAAGGCCCGCTGGCGCGCCGCCATGAGCCTGCTGGTCGATGAACTCTCCAGCCTCTTTCCGAACGGTCTGCCCCGCAAGCTGTTGGAGGGCTTGCCCCTCCACTCAGGAACAAGCAATACCAAAGCCGACGTTGAGGCCCAACTTCACCGTCTGGCGGTCACCCGCCCACCAGACAGCCCGTTGCGCCTAGCGCTGCTGACCCCCAACGAGTGGCAGTACGGCAGCGTCGTCCACACGCCAGCCAGCACAGGGGATGGCTCACGGATGGAACGGGAGTTGATGGAGACTCTAGGGTACCAACAGGTAAAAGTAATGGGACAGGGCAAAGGTGGGCAGACGATCTACGTGCGGGATCCCCTCAAGAAGGAGCAGGCGCAGGCAGAATTCAAAGTCTGGCTCAGCACGGGCAGCTTGCCTGGCAGCAGCATCGTGTAGCAGCGGGGCCAACGAAGAATGAATCCCCACTGGCCCAAGCTGTAGCTACGCTACCTGCCTTTCAGGCCGAGCCAGTCGTCAAGCTCTTCAGTGGTGGTCAACAACTCAGGATCACACTGATCCAGATCCGCCAGCAAATCGACAAGGTGCTCACCCTTGGAGGTTTCTTTTTCTTCATCAGTGAGCGCCTCGGCACGTGGTTGCCAGAGATCAAGCAAACGCTGCTTTTCTGTTTCAAGCGCTGTGAGCGTGCGCTGCGCTTCCGCCAACGCAGCGGCATGGGCACGGGCAAGGCGGCGGAACTCGTTTAACTCGGTGTCTTTAATGGTTTGGACAGGCATCTTGCTCCTTTGGGATGACCCTCTTGGGCCGGGTGAGGCGGCACACTTGCCGTGAGGCAGCGCACCGAATGAAAAGATGGGCTTAGCAAGCCCTTATGCCCCCTTTGAAGGGTGCCGAAGCGACATCCAGCCACAGAGACCGACTTTCTTGACTCTAGTGAAAGAGGACACGGAGCATGCCAGACGTAAGGACAAGCAATCTGTACGAAACTTTGTTCAAACTTGGACGAGCAAAGCTGAGAGTAGGAGCGAGCAACCTCACGCTGCCAACAAACTCTCCGATGGAGCAAACACTTCCCACGCTTCGCGCGCCCCTATGTGGTTCACGCCCTCCCGAATGCGGACGGATGCAGGCAGATTGGCGCTGCCCAGTAGGTAGATGATGGGTGAGCGGCCATCAGCGAACTGGCACACCAGGGCCACGACCTCGCAGTCGCGCTCGTAGTCTTTCTCGTAAGCGTAGCGGCCCAGAAAGCTGCTACGCATTACAGGGAGCCGGAAGTGCCAGGTACCGTTGCGGCCCTGCAAGGTGGCTTTCGCGTCGACCCGCTTCCCCTCAATCCAGAGGTCGTACTTGTCGTCGTCACGTGCGCGCCACACGACACTGAGGCCGCGGGCGGTGGCCGATGCGGCCACTTGTTGCTCACCCAAGCGCCCCCGGCGGGCCGTCTTGCAGTGGGTGGCGAGGCCCAGCTTGCGGCGCACGCGCTTGACCGTGGAGATGGAGACCTGGGCGCGTTGAGCGATGTCAGCGTCTAGCAGACCGTCGGCATGGGCGGCTTGAATGGCACGGGTTTGGGCAGCGGTGATCATAGAGTTCCTCCTGCAACAACAAAAGCGGCACCCTGGTGGGGGTGCCTGAGTGGCGATGGACGGGTTGTTACCTACTCTTCAGGATGGCATGACCACCAGGCTCAAACCAGGATGCGCACGGCATCGTCGTCCAGTAACCGGAGGAAGAGCAGAGGCTGGTGCCGGGCTGCCAGGTCTGTCCAAGCCAGCAGATCGGCCAACACTTCGCGGTCGGGACGCTGAAAGCGTTTGAACGAGATCAGGGCGCGGCTCAAATCGGACGTGTCCAGCATCTCGCCGTCCTGAGCCGCAGGCAACACGGTGATGATGTAGTTCACTCCAGCTTGTCGGGCCGCCAACACGGCGGAGGGCAGGCTCTCGGCGGGCAAGCCGTAGGCTCCCAACCGTACAGGGGCGAACATCGCTGCGGTGAGGTGGCGAGGAGTGAACGGGCCAGGTGGGTCTTCGACCCGGAAGACCACGGCGGACGTCCCCCGGGTGGCCAGATGGTGGGCGAGCAGAAGGGCGAGGTCAGTGGCGGGCGCGTTGAAGACCAGGGAAAGGAGGGGCATCACTGCTGTGCTCTCCGGACTCACAGCCGGTCTCCGGGAGAAAAGCGCAGGTGAGCGGCTTTGAGATCCTCGTCGAGGAAGTTCACGTAGCGGCGCGTCATCTCCAGCGTGGCGTGACCGAGGATCTGCTGGAGGGTGAAGACGTCTCCCCCGTTCCGCAGGAACTCGACGGCAAAGCCGCGCCGGAACGCGTGCGGGGCGGCCGCCGCTCTGGGCAGTTCGGCCTGACGCGCCAAAGACGCCAGCCGAATGCCGACTCCACTGCGGGTCAAGGGTTCACCCCGGTGACTGAGCAGTAGGGCGTCCACATGCGGCGATCGGGGTCGCCGTTCCCGGCGCTGATAGGCGCTCCAAGCGTTCAAAGTGCGGGTGCCGACGGGAACGGTGCGGTCCTTGTCACCCTTGCCGCCCCGCACCCGGATCAACCCCTGAGCGGGTTCGAGATCTCCGGTGGTGACGTGGATCAGCTCAGACACGCGCAGGCCGGTGTCGAACAGCAGCATCAGCATGGCCGCGTCACGCAGGGGCTGGTCGGACGCCTTGGCGGTGGTGAGCAGGCGCTGGGTGTGGTCGTGCGTGACGGTCGGGAGCCGCTGGCGAGGCAGGGGCGGCAGAGCCAAGCGTTGGGCCGGGTTCACACCGATCAGCTCCTCGCGGTGGCTCCAGTTGAGCAGCGCTTTAACGGCCCGGACGTGGGCATGCTGGCCGCCGGGCTTGAGACCTTCCTCGCCCAGCCACATCACGAAGCTGCGGAGGTGGGTGATGCTGAGGCCCGGCACTTCTTGAGGCAGGCCCTCGCGCTCGAGGTACTTGGCCAACTTCTGCCGCGTGACCGAGTAAAAGCTGAGGGTAGCCGCCGAGCGCCGCTGCACCCTCAGGTGGTAGAAGAACTGCTCCCAAAGTTGATCCATCGTCATAGGGAAAGGCTCCTTTGACGAGGAATTCAGCCGGGTTGGAGAGCGCACGATCACTGCTGCTTAGACCGAGTTCAAGATTTCGGTAGGCAACAAAAAACCCCGTCCTAGACGGGGAATCTTTCTCTTGGTGCGGATGCCCAGACTTGAACTGGGGACCTCACGCTTATCAGGCGTGCGCTCTAACCAACTGAGCTACACCCGCGCACCAATATTGATATTGATCAGCATTCTCATGCTGTTCCCCCGTTCTGGCGGGCGGGGATCAATGTATCAGGGGCGGGGCAGAGTGTCAACGGGCAGGGCGGTCCCGTACTCAGGGCGGAGTGATCAGGCCATAAGTTTCCAGCGCATAACGGTCTGTCATTCCGGCCACGAAGTCGCACACAGCGCGGGGCAACCCCTCAGCTTCGGCACGGGCGCGAACAGTGGGGGGCAGCATAGACGGGCGGGCCAGAAACGCCTGAAACATCGTTTCCAGCACCCGAGTCGCCTGCTCGACCTGCATCTCGACCCGCCAGTGTCGGTACAGATTTTCGCGAAGAAAGGTGGCCGTACCCCGCAGCAGCTCCCGCATAGGGGGGCTATAGGTGATCAGGCCCACCGGATGTTGGCGGACTGCCTGCGCCGTCGCCACTCCGCTGGCCGCGATTGCCGCGTCGCTGGTCTGGGTGAGATCGGAAATCAACCAGCCGAGCAGGTCGCGGTGCAGGGTGCGGCGGTCTCGTTCGGTCAGGTTGGGGGCAGAGGTGGGCACGCGGGCCAGGAGTTCGTTCCAGAGAGGCAATTCGGCCAGTTGCGCGGGCGTGATCAGGCCACTTCTGAGGCCATCGTCCAGATCATGCGCGGTGTACGCCAGCGCATCGGCGGCGTCTACGAGTTGAGCTTCCAGGCTGGGGCGTTCCAGCCCGGCGCGGTCATGCTTGTTCAGGCCGTCCAGCGTTTCATGGGTCAGATTCAGGCCGGGGAACTCGGCGTATCGGTCTTCCAGCAGGGTCACGATCCGGCGGGCCTGCGCGTTGTGGTCAAAACCGCCGTGTTCGGTCATCAGGCTGTTCAGCACGCGCTCTCCGGCATGTCCGAAAGGTGGATGGCCCAGATCGTGCGCCAGCGCCAGCGTTTCGGCCAGGGTTTCGTTGAGGCCCAGCGACACCGCCACCGAGCGGGCCACCTGTCCCACTTCCAACGTGTGCGTCAGGCGGGTGCGGTAATGGTCGCCCTGCGCGTTCAGGAACACCTGCGTTTTGGCTTCCAAGCGCCTGAAAGCGGTGGTGTGCAGCACACGGTCCCGGTCTTTCTGGAAGGCGGTCCGGGTGCTGCTCTCGGCTTCCGGGTAGGCCCGTCCCCGCGAATCGGCGCTGAAGGTCGCGTAGGGCGCGAGGGTGGCCGCCTCACGCGCCTGAAGTTGCTGGCGGGTCAACATGGGGCGATTCTGGCAGATAGCACGGTAACAAAGGCCAAAACGCCAAGAAACCGTAACCCTGCCTGCTTCCCCGGTCTGCCGCTCTGCCAGAATGCGGCCATGAGCGACTCGCAGCAGGGCAGCACACAGGTCATCTACGACGGGCGGATTTTGCGCCTGGAACTGCAGGAGGGCAAGTGGGAAGTGATCCGGCACAAGGACGCCGTGTCCGTTCTGGCCCTAAACGATGCGGGCGAAATGCTGCTGGTGCGCCAGCTTCGGCGGGCGGTAAACGCGTATACCGTGGAAGCCCCGGCGGGCCTGATCGATGAGGGCGAAACCCCGGAGCAGGCCGCCCGCCGGGAACTGCAGGAAGAAGCGGGCCTCGATGCCGATGTGACGCTGCTGACCCGTTTTTATTCCAGCCCCGGCTTTTGCGACGAGCATCTGTATGTATTTATTGCCCGCAACCTCCGTGACTCCCGCCTGCCGATGGACGACGACGAGGAGATAGAGGTGCTCTGGATGCAGCCCCAAGCAGTGCTGGACGGCCTGCGCGACGGCACTCTGGTGGGCAGCGCGGCCACGATCACGGCGGCCCTGTTTGGCGTGCAGGCTCTGGCGGGCGCTGCACTGGCGGACACCGCTCAATGAAAACCTTCATCTCTCCCGGCCAGCGTCCCGATACCGAAACGGTGGTTGCCATCGGCAGCTTCGACGGCATTCACCTGGGGCATCAGGCCCTGATCGCCCAACTGAAGGCCAAAGCGCGGGAACACCGCGTGCCGTGCGTGGTCTATACCTTCGACCCACCCACCCGCGTGCTGACCCAGGGCGTGGAATTTCTCTCGACCTTGCCCGAGAAGCTGGAACTGTTGGCCCGCTACGGGGTAGACGAAACGGTGGCTGTACCCTTTACCGCAGAGTTCGCCGCCCGACCCAAGGAGGCCTTTCTGGACGATCTGCGGCTGCTGCGGCCCCGCACAGTGGTCGTGGGCGAAGATTTCCATTTCGGACGTGGACGGATGGGCAGCGCGGCAGACCTGACCGAAGTGACCCCGGAAGTGGTGGTCGTGCCGATTCACGGGCTGGGCGGCGAAGATATTAAAAGTACCCGAATCCGTGAATACCTAAAAACGGGCGATGTAGACGGCGCACGCCGACTGCTGGGCCGCCATTACGACGCGCAGGGCGTGGTCGTCCACGGCGATCAGTTGGGCCGTACCATCGGCTGGCCCACGGCCAATATCAGCGTTCCAGACGGCAAAGCCCTGCCGATGGGTGTGTTCGCCGTGGTCGCCATCGGAGATCATGGGCGCTGGCACGGCATGGCGAATGTGGGATTTCGGCCCACCGTGAACGGCAAAACCCGCCGCTTCGAGGTGCATCTCTTTGATTACGAGGGCGACCTGTACGGTCAGGAACTACATATCAAGTTCTTCGCCCACCTGCGCGGTGAACAAAAATTCAGCGGTCTGGACGCCCTCAAAGCCCAGTTGCAGCAGGACGCGGCAGATGCGCGGGCAGCGTTGGTGGGAGTGAAGTAGAGGCTGAAAGTCTTCGGACACATGCCGCAGAAAGCAAAAGCAGGGGCCGAAGCGTTGAACTTCGGCCCCACACTGCTTTTGTAGCCCAAAACCTCTGGGGATTTACCTCACCCAGATCAAAGCAGGATGCCCAAGACGATAGCGCCAACGATCCAGTAGGCCAGCCCCGAGAGCACCAGGGTGACAGCGGCCTGGGTCTGGTCACGCAGGTTCATGCTGGACTGCACGGCCAGGAAGCCGAAGAACACCATCGCCACGGAAATAACGAGGCCCGCGATCCAGCCCAGAATAGGAATAATGCCGATCAGGGTTCCGACAATGCTGAGCGGAACGAAAAACAGGGCGAAGGTGTAGGCCACCTCGGAAGGCGTGCCCGTGCCCTTGAACAGGTGCTTGCCGATGAGATAGACAGCTGCGACAAAGATGGCGAACTGAACAGGAATGGCAATCAGGCGGCTGAAAAACTGACCGAACAGGTTCAGGTCGTGTAGGGGCGCGAAGATTCCGGCAATCAGACCGGAGACCAGCGCGGCCAGTACCACATAGATGGCCGCCTGCGCCATGCCGCCACGCCGTTCGTACAGCTCGAACGTGCTGGGGCTGGGCCGCGTCAGGACAGCCATGCTCTGAGGGATCATTTGCGCGACGGTATCTGTGGGGGCCGATGGTGCAGGTTGACTCATGCCACACAGTACGCTGAGGATGTCAAAGAAGTTTCAGAGTAGGTTCTGAGAGAGTCAATATTTGCATTGGATGAAGCTGGCCGGGGTTGCGAAGAGGAACGGTAAGAAAAGAAACCGTGATTTATAAAAAGTAAAACGCCAGACCGGAAGACCGCCGCTCGTGACCTCCAGATGGGCCTGTAGAGAAATAGGGACTCGCCCGCACTCCAAACTGCTCAGGCACTCATGGCTCATGGCCTGGAACAGTTGACCCCAGTGAGCACATTCCCGCGTACAGGGCCGTCAGAGCCTCTTGCAGAGCAGGCCCGAACTCCACGCACAGCGGCGCGAGTTCAGGGGCTTGCAGGGCGGCCCGGACGGCGGGGGCAGGGTCGGACATGGGGTAGAGGCCCGCCACCAACGCCTGTGTGTAGGTAAGCAGTTGCAGGCTCGTACCGGGCGGCAGACCGCGCAACGCGGTTTCCAGAAGGGGTGCAAGCGGCTGCAATTGCTCCAGCAACCAGACTTTATGGGCATGAGCGCGTTCCTGGCTGATGTTGCGCTCCAGCAGACCGGCCAGATGCGGAATCAGGCGCGTGAGGGCAGCGTGTTCGGCCAGCAGGGTACAGATCAAGGCCGCGAGGCTGGCCGGAGTATGTCTGCCGCCCAGACGCACATGCCGCGTCAGGTCCCTGAGCCACGCGCCCACCAGCTCCTCGTACAGGGCCAGAAACAGCGTTTCTTTGGTGGGAAAATAGCCGTAGAGCGCGGGCTTGGTCAGGCCGACGCGCCCCGCGACCGCCTGCAACGTCACGTCTTCGTAGCGGTGGGTCTGCCACAGCATCAGGGTCTGGTGCAGGATATCGGCCCGCCGCGCTTCTTTGGCGCTGTCAGACCGGGCACGAGAGAGAGTAAACACAGGTTAATTAAAGGAGAGATGTGTCTAGAAGTCAAGGTAAAATCTCGCCTGGACACAGGTTGACATACTTACCCGAAGTTAGTAAGGTTTTAATTACCGGGGGTCATTCAGACTTCCCAGAGGAGAAGACATGACCCAGACCCCGCAGACCCAGGCCCATTCTGACCAGTTCCCGTCCACCCAACCCGCCACCGCTCTGATTACGGGCGCAAGCGGCGGCATCGGCGAGGCCATCGCGCGGCAGCTTGCGGCACGCGGCGCACACCTGATTCTGGTAGCCCGCAGCGAGGGCAAAATGCAGGCGCTGGCGCAGGAACTGAGCGCCAAACACGGCATTCAGGCCCAGGTGATCGCGCTAGACCTGACCCGCCCCGATGCAGGCGAGGTGCTGGAACGCGAAGTTTCGGCCCGCCAACTGACGGTAGACATTCTGGTCAACAATGCCGGGTTCGGCGGTTTCAGCGAATTCTGGACGCAGGACGCGGGCGAAATCAACCGCATGGTGGCCGTGAACATCGCCGCCCTCACCGATCTGACCCGCCGTTTCCTGCCCGCGATGGTGGCGCGTGGACGCGGGCGAGTGCTGAATGTAGCCTCGACCGCCGCGTTTATGTCGGGGCCACTGATGGCCGTGTATTACGCCTCCAAAGCGTATGTGCTCAGTTTCAGCGAGGCCGTGAACGAGGAACTGCGCGGCACAGGCGTCAGCGTCACGGCGCTGTGCCCCGGCCCGGTCGAAACTGGATTTCAGGACGCCGCCAGCCTGGGCGAGAGCAAATTGATGAGCGCCGGTGTCCGTATGGCGATGCTCAGTGCCGATGAAGTCGCCAGGCTGGGCGTGAATGCCATGTTGCGCAGTCAGGCCGTACTGGTCGCAGGCGGCCTCAACCGTGTACAGACCCTGATGCCCCGCCTGTTACCCCGCGCTGCGATGACCCGCCTGCTGGCGCGGATACAGGCGCGGAAGGAGGTCTGAGGGTCAAGGGCCGTCTCGGGATCTAACAGCCCGATAAGACAGGACGGCCCGTAGTGCAAAGGCTGTAGGACAGGGCAAAAACCCAATCTCCTCACACCTCAGACCCGTCCGCTCTCTGGCCCAATGAACACTTGCCCGAGCAGGCGCGTGCGACAATAAAAATGATGACGGATTCAGCTTCCAGCCCAGATCACCTCCGCACTACCTCCGGCAGCCCCAAACAGGGCAAAGCCGCGCAGACCCATTCCGGGTTTGTGGCGATTGTCGGCAAACCCAACGTGGGCAAAAGCACCCTGATGAACTCCTTTCTGGGCACCAAAGTTGCGCCCACCAGCCCCCGCCCGCAGACCACACGGCGCGGCGTGCGCGGCATCCATTCGTCGGGCGACCGCCAACTGGTGTTCGTGGATACGCCGGGGCTGCACAAGCCCAAAGACGCGCTGGGCAAGTACATGAACCACGAGGTTCACAGTGCGCTGGCCGATGTGGACGCTGTGGTCTGGGTTGTAGACCTGCGCCACCCGCCCACCGACGAGGATCAGTTGGTGGCCCGGCAGGTGCGCGAATTGCCCAAACCCCTATTTTTGGTGGGCAACAAGACCGACGTGGCAAAGTACCCCGAAGAAGCCATGAAGCTCTACCGTGCGCTGCTGGAAGGCCGCACCCACGACACCAGCGAAACGGTGCTCAGCGCCCAGAACAATCCTCAGGCTGTGGCGACCCTGCGCGAGCAACTGCTGGACATCCTGCCCGAAAACCCCTTCTTCTATCCCCTCGGCGCGGCCAGCGACCAGACGCGGGAAATGTGGGCCGCCGAGATTATTCGCGAAGAAGCCATGAAAAAGCTGCGCGATGAGTTGCCCTACGCCGTTGCCACCCGCGTGAACAGTTGGACGGAACGTGAAGACGGTCTGCAACGCATCGAGGGTGAGATCGTGGTGGAAAAGAACGCCCACAAGGGCATGGTGATCGGTGCAGGCGGCAAGCAACTGCGTGAAATCGGTCAGGCGGCCCGCAAGCAACTGGAAGTCTTCCTGAGCCGCAAGGTATTTCTGGGCCTCGAAGTCATCGTGATTCCCGGCTGGCGTGAGGACGAAGAAGCCCTGCGCGAACTGGGCTACGAGTAAGGCTTAATTGGTTCAGAAGAGTCGCGCCCGCTTTGTCGCCAAAGCCATTCCCGGCGAGGGCTGGCGAGTCTGGAACCGCAAAACGGAGCGTTGGTGGGGAGAACTCTGCAAGGAATATCCCGCCACGTTCCTGACTGAACTGAACGGGCCAAAGCGTTCGCCCGAACTCGTCACCCTGATTAAGCGAACCCGCAAGCCACGCCGATAAAGCTGGCTTGCTTTTGCATCCCCGCATACGGCACATAGCCCCCGCCTATGCTGCACTGCCCAGCATGACCACACTGATTATTGGGGCCACAGGCGGAATTGGCGCGGCGATGGCACGGGCAATGGCAGGCACGGACAACCTGATCCTGGCAGGCCGGGATGAAGCCAAGCTGTCTGCCCTAGCTACTGAACTGGGAGCCACATCCCAGCGGGTAGACGTGGGCTTTGAAAGCCATGTGCGCTCGCTGCTGGACGGCGTGGAAAATCTAAACACGGTCATTTATGCAGCGGGCGCGGCTCTGCCTCAGCCCCTCGCTGATCTGGACGCCGCGCAGGTACGGGCCGTGTGGAACGCCAATTATTTTGGAGCCGTCTGGACGCTCAAATATGCCCTGCCCAAGCTGGCGGAAGGCGGGCGCATCTACCTGATCGGTGCAAGGCCCGAACTGGTGACGGCCAAAGGGTTTTCTCAGTACGCGGCCAGCAAGGCGGCGTTGGCGCAGGCCGTGACCATCGCCCGCCTGGAATTGCCGCGTGGTACGCAAAAAGCCATCACGCTGGTGCTGCCGCCTGCCGTAGATACGCCGCTCTGGGCGCAGGTGGGCCGCGTCCCCCGTGGAGCCATCAGCGCAGAGGCGGTAGCGCAGGCCATCCTGACCGACAGGGGCGGCGCGGCGCAGCCAGAACTGCGGGTAGAGGGCTAGACCCCGATCAAACGCAGGTGCGCCGTGTGATGCCGGCCATGCCAGGCGTACATGGCGGCCAGCGTGTCCAGCGTATAGGTGCGGCCCTGTGCGGGGTGCGTCCACTCGCGTGCCCAATCAGCACCGTTTACGCTGTCCAGTACGGCCATGAGACGGGCGTGCAGGGCCTCCAGCAAACTCAGGCTCACCTCTGCGGGCAGGCGCGAATCGGGCAACTCGGCCCACAGGTGCTGCTCGTAGGGCTTGATCACCGGATTGATCTCGGTCAGGGTCAGCTTGACGCGCACAAATGCGTTGAGATGGCTGTCGGCCACATGATGCACCACCTGCCGCGCCGTCCAGCCGCCTTCCCGGTAGGGCGTCTCCAAACCAGATTCGCCCAACGCAGCCACCACCGCACGCAATTCGGCAGGCAGGGCGCGGATGGCGGCGAGGGCTTCGGCCCGCTCTGCTGGCGTCAGGATCAACGGCGTGGGCATCGGGCCAATGGGATAACGGCGGTCTGGTGCAGCAATCATAGGTTCTCCTTTTTGGTCCAGCGATCCGCGTCGCGTGTTTCTACCTTGGTCATCATGCGCTCAAAGCCGCGCTCCAGGCTCAGGCCGCGCTCGTTCGCCATACAGATCATGACAAAGAGCAGGTCGGCCAGTTCCAGTTCCAGGTCGCCCACATCCTCTCCTGGCTTGGGGGTTTTGCCATTCTGGTGGGCAATCACGCGGGCAATTTCTCCGGTTTCTTCGGTTAGGCGGGCCAGCATCAGTAGCGGCGGAAAATAACCTTCCTTGAACTGAGAAATATAGGCGTCTACTCGGGCGCGGGCCGCCTCGAAGGTCAGCGGAACTTCTGGATTCATGCGGGCAGAGTACGAAAAAACCAGCCGCATGGGGGCGACTGGCTTAAAACAGTGAGTGCATGGTGGTGAGTAGAAAGGTCGAAAGATAGGGCGCTGTTGAGTGCTGCGCTTTCCCCACTGACCACTACCCACTTCCCGCTTTTTTACCTCACGTACAGATAGGTTTCCTGCACGTCCCGGTCTGCGGGCGCGTAGTTGTTCAGATACTCGTTACTGGTGCGGTTCCAGCGGTTGCCGTCATAGACGCCGCCCAGCACGAGGTCGGTGGTGGGGCGCACGCGGGTAAACAGCACACGCACGCGCTGAAGGCCGCGCGGGGCCGCCACGTTGTAGGTCACGCCGTCCTGGGCGCGGGGGAAGGTGGTGGTTCCGGCCTGCACGTAGGCGTCACGGACCAGCGCTGTGGCCGCGCCGTTGGGGTTCAGGGCCAGCAGGGTGACGTATCCGGCAGTGCGAGTGGTCACGCTGAGGCGCAGGGCTTCACCAACCACGTAGTTGCCCCCCTCACCCCGGTCAGGGCGAACGCTGGCAATCAGGTTGCTGCCGCTTCCGCTGAGGCCCAGGTTGGGGCGGACGTTGACGGTACAAGCACTCAGGGTCAAGCTGAGTGCGCCAAGCACAAGGAGGCTACGCATAGGGTCAGTGTAACGGGCGGGCCTGACAGGAATCTGAGTATGACCACCGTGTCATCTCTGAAAACCAAGAGAAACCGGTCAGATTGCGGGCAGACCAACATCGGGGTAACCCACAGAAGCCGCCCCCAATGGTCAGCTTTCATAGGGTCCAGGCGCGGGAAGCGGCGTAGCATAAGGCTTATGGCTCCCGCCTTCGCCCGGTTGTTTCCGCCGATGTCTCCACGGCGAGCGTTGTTGACCCTGCTCCTGTTGGCTGGCCCAATCTCAGCCTCTGCCCAAACTGCCGATCAAGCCTTGCCTCCCATCACTGGCAACAGTTCTCCATCCGTCAATACGGGCGGCTATTCCACCAACCGCTTTTTTGAAGACCTGAAGGCAGGGCGGGTCGCGCAGGTCACGCTGGACGGCGCGGGCAATGCCAGCGTCACCTTTATCAGCGCCTCGCGGCCCCGTTCGGTGGTGGTACCGCCCGACGCCGCGACCCTGAACCGCATTAGGGCGGCGGGCGTGCCCCTACGCGTGACAGCGGGAGGGTCACCTTTCGGCTGGATCGGGCAGGTGCTGCCCCTGATCCTGACCGGGCTGATTCTGCTGGTGCTGTGGCGCTCGTTGCGTGGCGCTCAGGGCGGAGGCAATGCCGCGAGCCAGTTTGGGAAGTCGAAGGCGGCGGTGATCGCTGAAGGCCAGATCAAGCAGACCTTCGCCGATGTCGCGGGCTGCGACGAAGCCAAGCAGGACCTGCAGGAAGTCGTCGAATTCCTGCGCCACCCCGAGCGTTACCACCAACTCGGCGCCCGCATTCCCCACGGCGTCCTGCTCGTCGGCCCTCCCGGCAGCGGCAAAACCCTGCTCGCCAAAGCTGTCGCTGGAGAAGCCAAAGTTCCCTATTACTCCATCTCCGGTTCCGATTTCGTCGAGATGTTCGTCGGCGTCGGGGCCGCCCGCGTCCGTGACCTGTTCGAGCAGGCCCGCAAAAGTGCGCCCTGCATCGTCTTTATCGATGAAATCGACGCGGTGGGCCGCAAACGCGGCGTGAGTTTGCAGGGCGGCAACGACGAACGCGAACAGACCCTCAATCAACTCTTGGTGGAGATGGACGGCTTCGGCAGTGGACAGGAAGTGATCATTCTGGCGGCCACCAATAGACCCGATGTGTTGGATGCGGCGTTGCTGCGTCCGGGGCGTTTTGACCGTCAGGTGGTGGTGGACGCGCCGGATGTGCGGGGCCGGGAAATGGTGCTGCGAATTCATGCCCGTAAAAAGCCGCTGGATGCCAGTGTGGATCTGGCACTGGTGGCCCGCAGAACGGCGGGGATGGTGGGGGCAGATCTGGAGAACCTGCTGAACGAAGCGGCGCTGTTGGCGGCGCGGGAAGGCCGGACGCGGATTACGGGGCGGGATGTGGATGAGGCACGGGACCGGGTCTTGATGGGGCCGGAACGCCGCTCGCTGGTGGTCCGGGAAGCCGACCGCAAGGTGACGGCCTACCACGAAGTCGGACA
>NZ_KB899715.1:0-17500 GCF_000378445.1 Deinococcus aquatilis DSM 23025
AACCTCGGGTGCTAGGGGGTAGCTCAGGGGAGCTGAGAAAGCGGAAGCTCCGGTATGGCTACCAAAGAACTTCCGCTTGCCCAGAATACCGTTGAAGACCTGTTCACCCTCATTTACGTCTACGTGGATGATTATGTGCAAGCCGCTGCGTGCAGCGGCTTATTTGTGCTCCCCCACGAACCGAATCAGAAGGGGAGTTACAGCGAACTGATGACCATCGCACTGGTCGGGGAATTGCTCGGTGAGGTGTCCGGGCAGAAATGGTTGGCTCAAGTGCGTTCGACGTATCGGGCGCTGTTTCCATGCTTACCGGATCGCAGTCGATACCTGCGCATCCAGTTGAATTTGGAAACTATTTACGCCGACCTTGCGCTGAGACTGCCCCACTTCGACGACGACACCGTGTACGTCATTGACAGCAAACCGCTTGTCCACTGCAAGGGGACGCGCTACGCGCGACCCCGAGCCATGAGTGAGGCAGGCAGTGGACGCGGTGGGCATGGGGGTTACGGTGTCAAAGGTCGATTCTATGGGTTCAAGCTGCATGCCATCATTGACGATCATGGCATGATCGTTCGCTTTGCTCTGGCTGCTGGAAATGAGAGCGATCCACCCCTCGCGCGTGCCCTCCTGAACGCAGGCGAAGGTGCCTTGGTGCTCGGTGATCGGGGCTATCAAGGCTGTGGCGTCTACGCGCAACCCAAGAGCAACATGAAGCAACCGCGCCCCTGGTGGGGCGCCATGCGATGGGTCAGAAAGACCATTGAGGCGGTTTTTTCTCGACTGGATCGTTCATTTCAGTTGATGCTGCCGCAGCTCAATTCCTTCCGATCTATTCGCGCTCATGTCTGCCGAAAAATTGCCGCTCACAATTTGGCCTTGTTCTTTGGCGGCCTTTGATCCCCTAGCACCCGAGGTTTAGAGGTCAAGGTGTAGGTCAGCAGCGGCACAGATTCCGGACTCTGCCCCGGCCCGGTCTCTATAAAGCTCACCGGAATCGCGAAGCGGGCTGTGCCCTGTGTCAGCGACTTTTTGACGTAATACACGTAGGTCACGGAGGGGCCAGGGCCGCCGACCCGCACCGGTGCTCCCGCAGGCTGGGCCGGGGGCGGCGTGGTGGTTTTGTCGATCAGGGTCAGGTACTGCGCCTCGACTTCCACGGCCCGCCAGCTGTAGCCCGTGCCCGCCTGGGTTGGCAGATGAAAGCGCAGCACATCGCCTGCCTGCACGGTCAGGGTGGTGGCGGTCTGATTGGCGGTGATGTCCAGGGTACGCGTCATGGTGGCCTTTGCAGGGGCGCTGGCGGGCTGTGCGGCGGCCAGCAACAGGGGAGAGGTCAGGGCGACGGCACAGAGGGCAGCCAGCAGAAGCTTCATCAACCCATCCTGCCTGATTTTGCCCGGTGGGGTGGCGGATAGAGCACAACACCCCCACAAGATGAGGGGGTGAAGGTGGTGCCGAGAACGGGACTTGAACCCGTATGGATTGCTCCGTCCGATTTTAAGTCGGGTGCGTCTACCGATTCCGCCATCCCGGCCAACACAGTGAGCGAACACTGAACACACTGCGGGGCGCAGTATACCAGCAAAATAAAAATGCTGATAAAAAACCCTGCCGGGAAGGGCAGGGCGGGTGGTGGAGGTGGGCGGAGTCGAACCGCCGTCCAAAAGTCCGTTCAGTGTGCGTCCACGTGTGTGTCGTACTGCTCAGGTGCCGGGTCTCCCTTGACCGTAGTTCCACTTATTTTCGCTGTCAGCTATGGGACTCCGCCTGGGCTAGCCTTCTTTTGTTTCAGTTCGCGCCTCGCCAGAGGTTGGGCCGGGCGGTCACTGTCTCACTCAAGCCGCGAGAGCGTGATTCTGGTTGCCAATTTGGGGCGTTGCTGTTCTTGACGAGGCCCACGGCACTTCGGCACGCCCCAGCGTTTGTGGTCCCCCTGGTACTTTCTGGCCGCACTGTCCTTCGCGGCACTGCCTCCAGAGTCCCTCAGCGACGGCAGGTCCAACACTTTGGTGCTGATCTGGGCCTGACTGTTCATGCGGTCTGACACTCATGCAAAAGGCTTAGCCTGAAGCGTGCGCCTCACTGTTCTCACTTCCCTTTCGGCTTCCCTGCTGGCCTTCGGTGTGACGGCCTGTGCTGCCCCGACTGCCGCTTCGGGCACGGCCCGCACAGCATTCTGGTTGCGGCCTCCGGCAACGGCTGCCGAACTGGAACGCACCCTGAGCGCCGCCCAGACCGCCGGATTTACCGATGTGCTGCTGGAAGGCTTTTATCATGGGCGCGTGGCGTGGAACAGCACGCAGTTTCCGCGCAAGCTGAGTTACGACGCGGTGCAGACGGCGCTGAACGTGCAGGCACGGGGCGGCCCGCGTGTGAACGTATGGATAGAAACGCTGTACTGGCGGCCTGATGCCAGTTTTGGTATTCCGGTCACGCCCCTCTGGAAAGACAGCATGGCGACCCTGAGCATGGATGGCCGCCCCAGCCTGAGCCTCAGTAAATTGGGCTTTGTAGACCCCGCCGACGCCGATGTGCAGGCCACCCTGACCGCCCTTGTCCGTGAGGTGGCGACCATGTATCCGGGTGCGGGCCTGCATCTGGACTACCTGCGTTACCCGCGAGAAACCGACTTCGGCTACCATCCTGCCGCTCTGGCTGGATTCGCTGCTCAGACGGGGCTGGATGCCCGCACCCTCAAGCGCCAGAACGAGGGCGGAGCGACATCTGAAGGCTGGCGACTGTGGACGGAATACCGGGCGGGCCTCATTACGAAGCTGGCCGGAACCCTCACCAGTACCTACCGGGCATCGGGCGGGCGCGGCCTGATCAGCGCCGCCGTGTTCTACCTGCACGACCCGCTGCAACATTGGGAGGTCTGGCCGGGGCTGGAGGCCGCCATGCCCATGCTGTACACGCCCTATCCTGCCCTGACCCGGCTGGCCCTCCTGCAATTCCCGCAGCGCCAACTGGTGTGGCCGGGCCTGCAGGTGGGGGCCGGATACCCCTCACTGGCCGCGCAGGTACAGACGGTGAGATCCAGCGGCTACGGGAATGCAGCAGTATTTGGATGGACACCAGGGGTGAAGTAGGGATCTCAGTCATGGGCCATGAATCCCTCACCCGTATGACTGGTGGGGGGCGGCACTTGATCAAAATCGGCACTTTTCCCGGCTTAGGGCTGATTATCCAGAGCTGAGGGGTCTAGGGCGTTATCTCGCTAACGGCCCATTCTCCCCCGCAGCACCCGCCATTGCTTGCGCCCGTAGGCCTGCACGGGATGCGTCCAGCGCCCGCCGACAGTGCCCACGCTCAGGGCAGCCAGCAGATCGGCGGGGGTATGTATGGGCCTGAACGGAGCGGCCACCCACGCTTCCCCGATGTCTTGCAGCGTGTGGGCGTCGCTGCCAGCGCACACGGGCAGGCTGCGTTCCTGTGCCCACGTCGCCGCCACCCGGTTCCAGTGGGGCCGCGACAGGCGCGAATTGAAGACCTCGACGATGTCGATAGAGTCGGCAATCCGGGCGGTGGCTTCGGGCTTCAGGCGGTAGCGCTTCAGGGGATCGAAGCCGTGCTGAAGCATCACCAGCCCGCCCTGATCGTGGATGGCCTGCACGGTGTCTTCAGGCGAAAGGCGCGGCGGAATGCGTTCGGTCAGAAACAGGCCGATCAGTTCGCCCTCAGCGGTGGTCACTTCCTCGCCCGCGATGATATTCAGGCGGTCGGACAGGCCCAGATCGGCCACGATGGCGGCCAGTTCGGGTCCGCCGCGCTGCTGGTCGTGGTCGGTCACGGCAATGGTGCGGGTATTGCTGGACAACATCCAGGCCGGAATATCGCGTAGCCGGGTGCGGCAGTCGTGGCTGACCTCGGTGTGCATGTGCAGGTCGATCCTCATTGATGCCGCGTTGCCGAACACCGGATGAGCCAATACGGTGCCTGTCATTCTTTGGCGGCTGGCACGGGCCGCAGCATCTGAAGTGCCCCGGCCCACGCCTCCACCCGCACCACGCCGCCGGGTGCAGCCTGCCGGGTTTCGCCGTCCACATGAAAAATCTGGCCCACATTGCCAATCTCGGTCACGCCTGCGTCGCTGCTCTGCACGCTGGGACGGTCTTCAAAAGTGTCGTTCAGCAGCGACGTGACGTAAGCCAACATGCCTTCCCGGTCACGGTGGGCCACCCGGATCACGTCCAGAGTGCCCTCTGTGGGGTCGGCATGCGTCGAAAAGCGCAGGGTGGGGCCAGTGGCGGTGGTGTTCATCACTTCCAGAATGGTGTAGGCATCGTCGGGATACCTGTGCCCGTCCAGCGTCAGCGAGATGCTGGGTGGTGCGAAGCCCGGAATGGCCCTGAGCATCGCCTGGACGCCCCGCAGCACGCTCTTGTCATTCTCCGAGCCGTATTCGGCCAGCACGTCGGCAAACAGGCCGCAGCCGCATGCCTCCAAAAACAGGTCGTGGCCCCAGGGAGCCTGCACGCGGCCCACATCGAAGGGCACGACCTGTGCGCCCGCGTAGGCCCGGATCACGTCCAGCGGATTGCCCAGCACGCCCAGGGTACGGGCCACGTTGTTCGCTGTTCCCATAGGAATCACGCCCAGCCGCAGCGCCGCCCGCTCGGAGTCGGGGCGGGCCAGCAGGTGCAGGGCCACAGCCCGCAACGTGCCGTCGCCGCCTGCCACGAAAATAGTGCCCTGCGCCCCTGCCAGGGCTTCCTCGATGTCTTTGGCACTGGCAGTGGCACGGTAAATGGGGTGATAGCCGATGCCGGTCAGCCCCTCCACCAGATGATCGGGGCTGGCCCGCTCGCTGCTGCCCGCCTTCGAGTTGAAGATCAGTGTGGCCTCGGTGGAGTGTGGTTGTGGCTGTGCAGGGACGCCTGTGGTGTCTGGGGCAGAATGCAGCGTCATAGGCCGAGTTTATTACAACCGTGAGTTGACACACTTATCAATTCTCTATTCTCCGGCCTGGGTGGGCGTGTATTCCACCAATAGCGGCAGATGATCGCTGCCCGCGTTGGCCTGCACCTGCACCCGCACAGGCTTTAGCCCGCGTGCCAGCGCGTGATCTATCCGCAGGTACAGACTGGGAAACGTCCACCCCGGCCCTTTTCCGGCCTGATCATGGGCATCGGGGCCAACGGCGCGGATCAGGCGGCGGTACAGGCGGCCACGCGGCGGGGTGTTCAGGTCGCCCGCCAGCAGCAGCGGCCCAGACTCCTGTGCGGCGACCTGTTCCAGCAATCCCACCTGTTCGGCCCGCACGTCGCGCATCACCCGCACACCCTCCCAGTCGCCCCTCAGCGTGCTCGACAGCAGCACCGTATTCAGATGCACGTTGATCACGCGCAGGCGTTGGCCCCGCCAGTTCAGCGTGGTTTGCAGGTACTGGCGGGTGCTGCCGGGAGCCGCGAACGCCCGCGTATCCAGCACGGACAGGCGCGACTGTTTCAATGAGATCAGGGTCATCACCTCGCCTGCCGAATGCACCGCATAACCGGGCAGACCCGAGAGAAGCGCGGCGCGGTAGCCGGGGCGCAGAAAGCGGGTTTCTTGCAGCAGCAACACGTCGGCATTCAGGGCCTGAAGGTGGGCGGCCATGCGCTCCGGGCTGGTGCGCCCGCCCCGCGCCGTGTTGAAGGTCACGACCCGCAGGGGATCGGCGGAGCTGGCTGGAGTGGAGGCAAATGCGCCGTCTGTCAGCCCCGCACCCCACACGGCCAGCCCACCCGCCAGCACCGCCGTGCCCCAGCCCCGCCGCCGACCACCCCGCCGAATCAGTGTCCAGCCCAGCACGGGCAGCGCAGGCAGCACCCACACCACCGCCGGAAGATACGCCAGCAGCAGCGTGGGCACGCTGGCCTCGGCTCCCCACTCGCCCAAGGCCCACGCGAGGGCCACCACTACCAGATAGAACCAGGCCAACCGGGAACGCCACATAGAAGAACGCAGCCTGACCGATGGGGGGTCAGGCTGCGACAGTCAAAAGGTGGAGGGACTGTGAGTGGGGAGTGGTCAGTAGTGAGTGGGAAGGTCAAAAGCTGGAGGGTGGATCGTAGATCGTGGAAACAACTCACCCACGCCCTACACCCGCTTTACCGCCACTCTGCCGCCCGTTCCCGCGTTTCCTCTCTGACCGCCAACTCTTCGCGCTGCACGCGGCCAATCGCGTCTGCAAGGGCTTCGCGCAGTTCGTTCAGGCCCCGGTTGTTCAGGGCGCTGGTCGGAATGGAGGGGGTTTCTTCGCCCACGCTGTCCAGAATGCGGCCCTGTTCCCGGGTCAGGGTGGCCTCGTCGGTGGCGTCGGCTTTGTTGAGGGCCACCACCGTGGGCATCTCGCGGAAGCCGAGGTCTTCCAGAATGCGGTTCACGGCGTCGAAGCGGGTATCCGCGCCGGGGCTGGCGGCGTCCAGAACATGCAGCAGCACGTCGGCGTCTCCGATTTCTTCCAGCGTAGACCGGAAGGCCCGCGTGAGGTCTTTGGGCAGGTCGCGGATAAAGCCCACCGTATCGGTGAGAACCACTGGCCCGATGCCCTCGATAAATCCCTGACGGCTGGTGGGCCGCAGCGTGGCAAACAGTTTGTTTTCGGCCAGCACCTTGCGCGGTTCCTCGGCAGCGTGCGTAAAGGCGTTCAGCAGCGTGGATTTGCCCGCGTTGGTGTAGCCCACGATAGAAATGACCGGAACCTCGTTGCGCGAGCGTTGTTTGCGGCGTTCTTCGCGGCGCATCGCCACATTTTCCAGTTGCTTTTCCAGAAAGCTCAGGCGGTCATTGATGCGGCGGCGATCCAGCTCCAGCTTGGTTTCGCCGGGGCCGCGTGTGCCGATGGCCCCGCCCGCCGCGCTGCCCCCGCCCCCGCCGATGCGCGAGAGCTGTGCGCCCGCCCCCAGCAACCGGGGTTTCATGTAGCGCAGTTGCGCCAGTTCCACCTGTAGGCGCGACTCCACGCCCTGTGCGTGCAGCGCGAAAATATCCAGAATCAGTTGCGTGCGGTCCACGATCTTCAGACCTGTGGCGGCCTCGATTTCGCGGGCCTGCGCTGGCCCCAGTTCCTGCCCAAAAATCAGCAGTTCGGCGTCGAGGTGATAGGCGCGGCTGGTCAGTTCTTCCAGCTTGCCCGCGCCCACCAGCGTGCCGGGTTTCAGGTTGCGTCGGAAGACCAGTTCCTTGTGAACCACGTCTGCGCCAGCAGTGCGGGCCAGTTCAGCCAACTCGGCAAGGCGTTCTTCGGCATCGAATTCGCCCTGATCGATCTGCACCAGAATGGCCCGTTCACGGTCTTTGGTGGCCTGCCGGGTGCGGGCGGCCCGCGCAATTTCTTCTTCCAGCGCCGACACCTGCGCCCCCAGATCAAAATCGTCGATCTGAAAGGACGGCACAGGCGGCAGGATGCGCCAGTCTTCTTCCTCGCCCACCGTACCGGGTGGGGTCAGGTGTGCCGTGTGCACCAGTCCGGGCTGGCCCTCACCGTTGGTCGCCCGCACCTCGATGGCGCTCATGGCGTCCAGCCGTTTCAAGAACAGGGTCGAGAGGTCGCCCTTGCTGAGGCCGCCGCCTTTGGGGTGCGCGTGCAGCAGATGAAATCCGGCCAGGCGGTTTTCGCCCATTCGCAGTTCGGGCAGTTCGGCGGCTTTGGCATCGGCCACCGACACGCTGATCACGCGGCCCCGGCGATCGATCAGCACGCTCACTTCACGGCGAATATCGAAGGCCAGTTCGGCCAGATTGCGGGCCAGTTCCGGCGACCCGACGCGCCCCGGCTCGATGCGGCGGCGGTACAGGTTGCTCAGTGATTTCAGTTGTGCAGGACGCAGGCCGGAGATATTACCTAGGACTTTATCTATGTGTGGTCACTTCCTTGAAAATCCCGTCTGAATTCTAGATTCAAACCGAGTGGAGCGAGTGGGGAGAGAAAGGTTTTCACGAAATGGACGGCTTTCCGGCGCTCTTCTGGAAAGCTGGGAAGGCAGTGGAAACCTGTGGGGGAGAGTGTGGGGTAAGACGTGGGACAGGCCCCGCTTGGGCGCAGTTGGCAGCCATCACTGGCATGTTCAGCACTTCTGGCTTCTGGATCATGACTCGAAGCCGCCTGAAGGCCACCGGAACAGCGTTCGCGGGGCGGGGCACAGCACACGTCCGGGCATCGCCTCAGAATATCCGAGGGAGCCGCAGGTAAACGTGTGCAATCACTTCAGGAACTTGATCATCGTATAGGGAGTTTAGCGGATGGCCGGGGCCGGGGCATCGGCAAAGTGGCGTATTGGGCAACAGAGAAAACCGGGATTTACCGCGTCCCAGTCTGCCTGCCAGGGCTGTTGCCACGCGCTACGCTACCCCATGACTCTCTACGCGGTGCTGACGGTGGTGGCGGCCCTCTGGCTGGGCTGGACAGGCTGGCATTCGTCCGGCGCGGCGCGGGAAGGGGTCGTCATGTTGGCGGCTGGCCTTTCTATTGCGGGCGCGTCCATGCTGCTGATGTCGTATACGGTGGCGTTTGCGGTGGGCACAGGCACGCTACGCGGTGGGCCGCTGCCCGATCTGGCCATCACCCTGCCTCCAGTGGCGTGGCTGGTGTTCGGGGCCGTGGCGCTGGTGCTGGCCGATTCGTGGGCGGTACGCTTTCAGATCATCGGATTGGGCGTGCTGGGCTTTGTGCTGGGGCTGGCGGTGTCGGGTGGAGTGATCGGCTTGTGGGGCGGCTGACCGATAAGATTCACCGCGTCCCGGTTTGATCGCTCGGTCAGGTGCCTTATGCCAGCTTAAGCCATGATCACTCTGGCTCTGCTGCTTCCCGTTATCGCCGCCTGTTGGCTTGGCTGGGTGGGCTGGCATTCATCGGGCATAAAACGGATCAGGGTCACTCAGTGGGCTACTGGACTCTCTGCTGCGGGCGTTTCCATGTTTGTGCCAGCGTTTGTGGTGATGCTCATCGTATGGGGAGGCGCCAACGGGCCACAAGGGGTGCAAACTTGGTCAGAGTTAATTTTTTCCTTGGTTGCTGTGACTTGGATCTCCTTCGGTTTGGTGGCTCTGAGTCTGGCCAACTCTTGGAAAACTGGCTTCCAAATCATCGGTTGGGGTGTGTTGAGCGTGGTGTTTGGGCTTGTACCGGGGATACTTGTATTTTTTGCAATCTTTAATCTGTAGCTGGGCTGCCTGATACCCCTCACTCGCCCTGCAACGTCAGCAGCAGTTTTCTGGCCCCGCCCTGATCTCGGTGTTCGCATAGATAAATTCCCTGCCAAGTGCCCAGCGCCAGCCTGCCTGCCCGCACTGGCAGCGTCAAAGACGGCCCCAGCACACTGGCTTTGATGTGCGCGGCCATGTCGTCCGGGCCTTCCTGCGTATGCTCGTACTCTGACCAGCCATCGGGCACGGCGTGATTAAAGTACCGCTCGAAGTCGCGCCGCACGTCCGGGCTGGCATTTTCATTCAGGGTCAGGCTGGCCGAGGTGTGCCGAATAAACACATGCAGCAGGCCCACGCCGGTGCCTGCCAGTTCCGGCACGGCGGCCACCACCTCCCGCGTGATCAGGTGAAAACCCCGGCGCATGGGCCTCAGTGCCAATTCGTGTTGCGTCCACATGGGCCTCAGGGTACGGCGATTGACCTGTTCTCACGCGCTCGCCCTAGCCTGATCCCTATGCGCCGCCCTGCCTTCTCATCCCTTCTCATGCCCGCCGTGTTGACTGCGTTTATGAGTGCCGCGCCCGCCGAAGCCGTGTCTAGCTTGAGCCTGCCCATTACCGTGCCGCTGGCGGGGGTGCAGGGCGCGGCCAATGCGCGGGTGCCTGCCGAATTTGCGCGGGTGCAGCAAACCCAGAACTTCTTGGGCGGCCTGCTCAGCGTGCAGTTGGCGGGCACGGTCACGCGGGCCGGACACGTCAGCGTAAAGCCCGCGCCGGAAGGAGACGCCCTGATCGTCAGCGTGCCGATTCGCGCCGATTTCCGGGCCACTCCGGGGGGCATCGGTTCCTTTCTGGCCCGCGATTTTGGCGGCGCGGCCACTGTCAGCCTGCGGGTATCGCCCTTCGTGACGCCGGACTGGGAGGCGGGGGCAAGAATCACGGGCGACTACGCCTGGACAGACCCCCTGAGCGTGGAACTCACTCAGGGCGTGCGGGTCAGCGTGCAGAGTCTGGTCGATGGACAGGTACGCGACCAACTGGACAGGGTGGCCGCCGACGTCGCCAAAGCCGTGCGCGAGGGCGCAAACCTCCGCACCCGTGCCGGAACCCTGTGGGCAAGGGCGCAGCAGCCGTGGACGTTGCCCACCGCCGACCCCGCCTATGCCCGCGTCACGCCGCGCAGCCTGAGTGTGTCGCCCTTTCGCTTTACAGAGGACGCCCTGAAATTGACTGTGGGGGCCGCTTTCGACCTGACCGCTGGGCTGGGTCGTGCGCCCGCTGTGGCCTCCGCGCCGCTGCCCGCGCTGAATGTGGCCGCGCCCTCCACCTCCGGCGTGCAACTCAGCGTGCCGGTGCGCCTGCCCTACGCCGAACTGTCTCAGGTCGCTACCCGCGCCGCCTCCGCGCAGGTGTTCCCGCTGCCCGTGCCGCTCAGCCCCAAACTCCGTATCAACCGCGTGACCGTGCAGCCCAAGGGTTCCAAGTTGCTGGTTACGGCCAGCCTGACCATCACCGCGCTGGGCCTGAACGTGAATGCCACCGCCGACATCTCCGGCACGCCCGTACTGGACAACACGGGCCGAATCGTGACCCTGAGTGGCGTAACGGTGCAAACCCACCGCGAGGGAGTCACGGGCCGCGTGCTGAGCTGGCTGGCCGACAGCCGCGCCGAGGCGTATCTGGCCCGCGCCGCCCGCTTCGACCTCGGCCCCCGGCTGGATCAGGCCCGCGCCGAGGCTCAGGCCCGTCTGCCGTATGCGCCCACACCCGGAATCCGGCTGGGCGGCACGGTTGGCCCGCTGAAGCTGACCGCGTTAACCGTTGCCCCCGACGCCCTGACCGTGACGGCGGCGGCGGGGGGAGAACTGACGGCGGGCGTGGATGCCAAAGCGGTGAGTGGTCAGTAGGAAAAACGGTCAGTGGTCAGTGGGAAGTGGTGAGTGGGAAGGTCAAAAGCCAGAAGCTTGAGCGCCGTTCCCGCCTTTCCCACTCACGACTGACCACTCACCACTCACGCTTTTACTCTTTTACTTCACCCCTGTCGGATTCCGTAGCGGCAAATACTCCGGCGTCCAGATGCGTGAGCGGATCAGGCTTTCGAGTTGTGCGTCGGTCATGGTACGAATTCGGCGTTCGGCACACACGCCGTCGGTGATGGCCTGCCGCGCCACCCGCACCGCCACCTTCACGCTCACTTCCCGGATGTGGCTGATGGGCGGATACACCCGGTTGCCATGCGGAATGGTTTCGTCGGCCAGGGTTTGCGCCGCTTCCATGACCATGCCGTCGGTGATTTCGCGGGCGCGGCTGATGATCGCGCCGAAGCCGAGGCCCGGAAAAATAAAGGCGTTGTTGCCCTGCCCCACCGGATAAATCTGGTCGCCGTGGTGAATATCGGCAAAGGGGCTGCCCGTCGCCACAATCGCCGCCCCGTCTGTCCAGCGGATCACGTCGGCGGGCTGGGCTTCCACGTTGCTGGTGGGGTTGCTGAGCGGAAAGATGATGGGCCGGGGCGTGTGCTCCAGCATGGCTTCTACGGTGTGTTGCCGGAACAGTCCAGGCACTCCGGTCAGGCCCAGCAGGGCGGTGGCGCGGGCATTGACCACCGTTTCGTGAAGGGTCGGATACTCTCCCTCGATCTTCCAGCCTAGCAGGTCGGGGGCGTGGCGGGCAAAGCTGAGCTGGTGCTCTTCCAGACCGGGTTGCCCGTGCATCAGCAGACCGTGACGGTCCACCACATACACATGCGCGTTGGCATCGGCAAAGCTCAGGCCCGAGCGCATCAGGCCGCTGCGGATGGCGCTGGCAACGCCGATTCCGCCCGCTCCCGCGCCGACCACCACAAAGATCTGGTCTTGCAGCCGCTCTCCTTTCAGGCGGGCCGCGCTCACCAGTCCGGCGAGGGCCATCGCGCCCGTGCCCTGAATATCGTCGTTGAAGCTGGGTACCACCCGGCGGTAACGTTCCAGCACCCGGAAGGCCGTACCACGCGCAAAATCTTCCCACTGAATAATGGTTTTGGGGTAGCGGGCCGACACCGCCTCCACAAATCGGTCCAGAAATTCGTCGTAGGCTGGCCCGGTCAGGCGCTTGTGGTGAACCCCCAGATACAGCGGATCGTCGATCAGATCCTGCCGGTCTGTGCCCACATCCAGCTCCACAGGCAGCGTTTTGTCTGGCCCCACGCCGCCCGCCGCCGTGTACAGGCTCAGCTTGCCAATGCTGATTGCCATGCCCCCGAAGCCCTGATCCCCGATGCCCAGAATGGCGCTGGAATCGGTGGCGACGATCATCCGCACGTCGTTCAGGGGCACGTTTTCCAGCAGTTCATCGGCGCGGTCTATGTCCTCGGTGCTGACGGCAAATCCGCGTGGATAGCGGTAGATGTGCGAGAACACGCGCACGGCCTCGCCCACGGTGGGCGTGTACAGGATGGGCAACATTTCTTCGAGGTGGTCTTCCAGCATCGCGTAGAACAGAACCTCGTTGCGGTCTTGCAGCGCCCGCAGATACTCGTGCTTGCCGAGGTCGGTGGTCTGCTGGAGGTAGCGCAGATAGGTGCGGTCTTTTTGCTCCTGCAAGGTGCTGGTGTGCGGCGGAATCAGGCCCTCTATGCCCAGTTCTCGCCTTTCTTGCCGGGTAAAGGCCGTGGTCTTGTTCAGCAGTGGATTTTGCAGCAGGGCCAACCCCGTGACCCGCACATCCAGGTAGCGCTGACCTTGTTCATCGCGCTTGACATCGTAATAACGGGACACGGGAAGCGGTTCGGGCATATCTCCCTAGCATAGCGGGATAGGGCCAAAGGAACACTTAAGGTGTCTGACCTGCCTGAACTGCCGCCCACCGCGCCCGCAGCCCTTCAAAGTTGGCATCGATGCGGGCCTGGGGCAGCGCCATCTGGGTGGTCGTGCCTGTGCCGATAGCGTCGCCCAGCGCGTTCACGGCCTGCATTCGGCACACCACGCGGCGTCCCTCCATGCGCTCGAAGGTGGCGGTGATGGTCACGGTCATTCCGGGCAGGGCCGAGGCAGTGTGCTGCACGTCCACCTGTGTGCCGATGCCGCCCTCGCCCTCTTCCAGAAAGGGCAGGATGATTTTGCGGCCCGCCTCCTCAAAATGCCGCGCCATCCAGTAGGTCGCGTACACGGGATGCACCGCGCCGAGTTCTTCAAATTGCACCGTCATGGCGTCCGTGACCTGCACGGTGAGGGTCTGGGTAAAGCCGGGTGGGATGGGCCGCATGGCCTGAGGCTAGCAGGGCGCAAGGGGGGCGTCTGAGGGTTCAGGGGTCCAGAGCATTGAACAGAACAGCAGCACCGGAAAGACAAACCTAAAGGCCATCCAGAACACCTTTCCTGCTGCTCACATCCCACGTCCTACTTCCGGGAAATGTTCCGAGCAGAAATGCCAGCCCTATCCAAAGTCATTGCCCCTGACCCTCAGACTGCCACTCGCCCACCCGACCCCCTAAACTCAACAGCCAGGCACCGTTGCGATGCTCTACGCTCCTTTCATGCGCCCACTGCCGTTGCTGCTCCCTCTGCTGATGCTGGGCCAGACATTCGCCCAGACCACCACAGCACCTGTTTTGCCGCACGGCGCGGCGCAGGTCATCGGGCACGCGGCGGGCACCTTCGGGCAGGCGGGCGATATTGGCGGTCCAGTGGGCGGGGTGGCGTGGGGGCCGGACGGCACGGCGTACACGCTGGATGGGGCACAGGTGCTTTACCGCTGGAACGTGTCCACGGGCCGCTCTCTGTCTCGCCAGACCGTGTGGCCGCCCGCCTCTGTGCCGGGAGCGCGTGATCCGGTCAATGGCCCGCGCCTGTTTCTGGACGGCACCGTGCCGGAGGGTCTACCGGGGTCGGCGTCGGGCCTGCTGGTGCGGGTCACTGGCGTGCAGAACGCCCGGCCCTACCGCACCGCGTTTGTCCTGACTTCAGATGGACGGCGCGTGCTGGGCGATCCCTGCCCCTCTTCGGAGGCGGTGCCCAGAGGCTGCACCGTGCTGGGACGGGGGGCAGGAGAGCGCGTGCAGGACAGGATAGAGGTGGGCCAGACCGCCCCCCCGACGCCTCCATTGGAACTGACGTTCAAGAATCCCGCGACAGGAGAGACGATCACGACCCGTCCAGCGCCGCCCCCCGATGGCTCAAGGTTGGTGCTGGGCGCACTGGTAGCGCAGGGGCAGGGGAGTGCAGAGAGTCGCCGGATTCCTTCCAGCACCGTGACCCTGCCGCGCGGCGAGGTGCTGCGGGTGGTGCCTTCTCCCGACGGTTCGCGCACGGCGGTCTTGCGGTTGGTGCTGCCCCGGCCCGGCTGGGGTGCGGGCGCGGCGTATGTGGATGTGGTGCAGCGCAAGGGTGGCAAGCGGGTCTCTTGGCCGTTGCCGGGGATCACGCTGGCCGAAGATGCCGCGCCCGACCTGCGCTGGGTGGGCAATTCACGTCTGCTGACCGCCACGGCCCTGCAAGACTCCGCGACGGGTGGCGCGGTAGGCGGCGGACAGGCCGTGGCCCTGCGGGACGCCCTGACCGGACGTGCTCTCTGGAAACTTCCCGCCACGGCTGGGCTGGTGGGTGCGGTGCCTTCTCCCGATGGCCGCCTGTGGCTGACAGTGCGCGGCGGCAGCGTGCCCGAGGTGCGCCGGATCAGCGATGGGCAGTTTGTGCGGGCGCTGGGGCGGGCGGTGGTGGCGTGGTTGCCCCTGTCAGGCAGTGCTGCCAGCAGCGGGCGAGCAGCGGTGGCGCTCAGCGTGGGCGGCGGGGCCGGGGCACTCAGTTTGCTGGACCGGGCAGGCCGGGAAGTTCCGCTGGCCGGGGGAAGGGCGCGGTGGCGTTTTGCCGTTCCGGGCGTTCCTGACGCCCTCGCCGCCACCGCCGACGCCGGACGTTTTGCCCTCGCGCTGCCGGGAGCGCTCTACCTGCTGGACAGCACGGGAAGGCTCCGGCAGACGTTGCCCTTGCCGGGGCTGAGGCTCGGTGCTCTGTCTTTTTCTGCGGGCGGCGTGCTGTCGGCGCGGGCCAATGACGCTGCACTGGGCGGAGAACGTACGCTGGCCTGGCAACTGGGGACGGGCGGTCAGCTCAGGCCCCTGCCCCTGCCCGCCCTCCCGGAAGGCAGCCGCTACAGCCTGCCCGTGTTCAGTCTGCTGCTGCGCGAAGATACCCGGCGCTCTGCCGTCTCTGGCCCGTTGCAGTCGCGCCTGAGTGTGCTGAACCTCGCGGGCGGCCTGCGCTGGCAGGAGGCGTGGGGGCCGGAAACCGCCACCATTTCCAGCCCGGACGGTCAGACGGTCTTGCGGGCCAGAGGGGTCGCCCTTCCCGGTCAGACCGAGGTGCAGGCGCTGAAGCTCTGGCTCACCGATGCCCGCAGTGGGCAGGCCAGCCCACCACTGACCCTCTCGCCGCGTGCCCTGAACGTCTACCGGGGCCTCGGCGTGGTCGACTTTGCCCCCAGTCGCCGCCACGTCCTGCTGACCGAGCAGAGCGGCGACGGCTGCGGCGGCATGCTGTACGGTGTGCGCCTGGCCGACCTCCGGACCCGGCAGGAATTGTCTTTGCCCGCCGCGTTCGGCACGGGCCTGACCCGATTTGTCGGCTGTGGACATCCGCGCCCCGTGCCTCAGGTCGCCTTTGCCCCAGACGGCAGGCATCTGCTGATCCGCGACGGTAACACGCTGAGGTGGTGGGCCGGGAAGTTCGGGGCAGGGCAGTAAACGCCAGAATGACCAGTTGCTCAACGCCAGCAGGTAGCCCCTGCTCTACACTGCGCCCGTGAAACCCGCCCTCACGCTGGCCGACCTGTTCACCCTGATCCGCGAATCGGCGCTGGCGTTTGGGCAGGATAAAGCGCCCCGGCTGGCCGCCGCCATCGCCTACTACGCCATTTTTGCGGTGGCCCCGATGCTGTTTTTTGCTCTGGCCGTCGCCAGCCGTTTTTTGGCGAATGTGGACGTACAGGAGCAGTTGTTCAGCTTCCTGAGCCAGAACATCGGTGCCGATGCCGTGGCATTCGTGGAGACCCTGATTCCCAAAGACGACGCCCTGCAAAAGTCCAGCGTCATCGCCACCAGCATCGGGTTTGCCACTCTCTTTCTGGGCGCAACGGGCCTGTTCGTGCAGCTTCAGGACGCGCTGAACAGCCTGTGGGGTGCAGAACCGGGGCCACCCGTGGGGCCGCTGGCGGTCATCGGATCAAGGCTGGTGTCGTTTGTTCTGGTCCTCAGTTTTGGCGTGCTGATCATTGCTTTTCTGGTGGGCAATACCTACCTTTCGGCAGTGGCCGAACGTCTGGGCGACCTGATCGGTGCAGGCGCTTTTTTTGTGCGGGTGGGCACGTTCGTGCTCTCGCTACTGCTGCTGACACCTGTGTTTGCCAGCGTCTACAAGCTGCTCCCCAGCGTCAAATTGCAGTGGAAAGACGTGTGGGTCGGCGGCGCGGTGACCGCACTGATGTTCACGCTGGGCCAGTTGCTGATCGGCCTGTATCTGGGCCGCGCCGCTCCCGGCAGCGTATTCGGGGCGGCCAGTTCGCTGGTCATCTTGCTGCTGTGGATCTATTACTCCAGCATGATTTTCTTTTTTGGCGCGGAAGTGACGTGGGTCTATTCCCAGAAGTACGGCACGCGGGCAGGCGGGGCCTCCAACGTCGCCAAAAAGCAGCAACTGGCCGCGCAGGGTGCCCAGATCGATGCTGCTCCCAGCACGCAAGAGGTGGAAAGCGGCGCACCGAAGGCCGCCCGCCCGCCGCGCCGCGTGTTGGGCCGCCCGCTGCCGCAGTTGCCCTCAGTGTTCTCCAGGTTCACCCAGTCCGCCACGCCCGACGTGTTGCCCAGCATCACCGCGGCTGTCTGGAACGCGGTGCTGGCCATCCTCGCCGTCCCTGCCGTCATCGTGCTGAAGCTGATCGGCTGGCGTGGGGGGCCGCGCCGCTAGGGCTGTGAATCTCTAAAACGCTTGTGCATCCCGCTGCTACCAATCTTTTCCCACTCCTCCCTCACGGCGTAGAGCGCCCCCGATCCGCTACCCTGCCCCTATGCCCCAGCCCACCGCCCCGCGCACCTTTCGCGCTCTTGCCGTGCAGCCCAAATGGAGCGCCGACGATTTCGTCAGTGCCGATGCGTTCCGGAGTTGGATGCGCTCGCAACTGGAGATGGCCCGCCCGCACCTGCACCCGACTCAGCCCAATCTGGTGGTCCTGACCGAACTCAACGGCTTGCCTCTGGTGCTGCGTGGATCGCCGCTGGCAGCGCGGGCCGGAACCTTCGAGCGGGCGGCGCTGCTGCTGTTTCTGACCCGCCTGCCGGGAGTGCTGCCGGTGCTGCTGCGCGAGCGGGTGTCGCCTATTCGGGCGCTGCAACTGGCGGC
>NZ_KB899715.1:20000-83141 GCF_000378445.1 Deinococcus aquatilis DSM 23025
TGCCATCACCAACGTGGCGCAGGCCGGAGACAACATCGTCAGCACGCCCAACCTGTACGGCGGCACTGTGAACCAATTCCGGGTCACGCTGCGGCGATTGGGCATAGAGGTGCGCTTTACGAGCAAAGACGAGCGCCCCGAAGAATTCGCCGCCCTGATCGATGACCGCACCCGCGCCGTGTATCTGGAAACCATCGGCAATCCGGCACTGAATATCCCAGACTTTGAGGCGATTGCGGCTGCCGCCCACGCGCAGGGTGTGGCCCTGTTCGTGGACAACACCTTCGGGGCGGGTGGCTATTACTGCCAGCCCGTCCAGCACGGCGCAGACATCGTGCTGCATTCGGCCAGCAAGTGGATCGGCGGCCACGGCAACGGCATCGGCGGCCTGATCGTGGACGGCGGCACGTTCGACTGGGGCAATGGCCGCTACCCCCTCATGACCGAGCCGAGTCCCAGCTATCACGGCCTGAATTTCTGGGAAGCTTTTGGCGAGGGCAATGCACTGGGGCTGCCCAATGTGGCCTTCATTACCCGCGCCCGCACCGAGGGGCTGCGTGATCTGGGGCCGACTCTGGCCCCGCAGCAGGCGTGGCAATTCTTGCAGGGTATAGAAACCCTGAGCCTGCGGGCCGAACGCCACGCACAGAACGCACAGGCGTTGGCCGTCTGGCTGGCCGCCCACCCGGACGTGTCCCGCGTGACCTATCCCGGCCTCAGCAACCATCCACACTATGACCGCGCCCAGACGTATTTGCCGCGTGGTGGCGGCGCAGTGCTGACCTTCGAGTTGCGCGGCGGGCGGGCGGCAGGAGAGGCGTTTATCAGCGCGGTGGGGTTGGCCCAGCACGTTGCCAACGTGGGCGATACCCGCACGCTGGTCATTCATCCGGCGAGTACCACCCATTCGCAACTGGATGAGGACCGGCAGGCCGCTGCCGGAGTCACGCCGGGGCTGGTGCGCGTGTCGGTGGGCATAGAACACATAGAAGATATCCGCGAGGACTTTGCACAGGCCTTGGCCGCCGCCCTCGTGGACGCGGAAGGCGTATGAGACGGATTCCGTCCAATTCCCGAACAGGCGGAACCCCGCCGACTGTCCGTCCATCTCCCGGAATCCACCTTTTTCCTACTCGCTCCCCTCGAATTGAATCCCAAAACAGCGGGATTCAATCGGAAGGTTTATGACCGCCGTGACCTACGTGCCCGAACTTCTGCCGCCGCCAGAGCCGTTCGCACCGGAGGAGGCCACTCCAGAGCGATGTCTGCCGCGCCGCCATACCGTCACGCTGTTTCGCGCAGGGCCGCTGCTGCTGGACTGCGGCCAGCCCATGAACAACGTGCGCGTGGCCTACCACACCTACGGTGAGGCCCGCTCCGACGCCACGCTGGTGCTGCACGCCCTGACCGGAACCAGCGCGGTGCATGAGTGGTGGCCTGAATTTTTGGGCGAGGGCAAGCCGCTGGATCCCAGCCGGGAGTACGTGGTGTGCGCCAACGTGCTGGGCGGCTGTGCGGGCAGCAGCGGCCCGTCTGAACTGCCTACCGTGGGCGGCGAGCCGGTGGCCCTCACCCTGCGCGATATGGCCCGTGTGGGCCGCGAACTGCTGAGGCATCTGGGCGTGGGCCGCGTGCGCGTGATCGGCGCGAGCATGGGCGGCATGCTGGCCTACGCGTGGCTGCTGGAATGCCCTGATCTGGTCGAACGCGCCGTGATCATCGGCGCACCGGCCCGCCATTCTCCGTGGGCCATCGGCCTGAACAGCGCCGCCCGCAGCGCCATTGCCGCAGCTCCCGGCGGCGAGGGCCTCAAGGTCGCCCGCCAGATCGCCATGCTCAGCTACCGCAGTCCGGGCAGTCTGGCCGCCACCCAGAGCGGCCCCAGCACGCGGCGGCCCGGCGTGCCCGCCATCACGTCGTACCTCAACTATCAGGGCGAGAAGCTGGCCGAACGCTTTTGCGAGCGCACCTACGTCACCCTCACGGCGGCCATGGACGCCTTTCAGCCCAGCGACGCCGAACTGAATTGCATCGGCGTGCCTGTGCTGGTGGTGGGCATCAGCAGCGACGTGCTGTACCCGGCAGACGAAGTGCAGGCGCACGCGGGCCAGTTGCGGCGCGGCACCTACTGGCAACTGGACTCCATCCACGGCCACGACGCTTTCCTGATGGATGCGGGCGAATTGCCAGAGCGGGTCGGGGCGTTTTTGCGGACGTGAGTGCCCCTCACTCCACCGCTTCGCCCCGCTGCATCTTCACGGCCCGCACCAGATTCTGATACATCAGGGCGCTGGTCAGTGGCCCCACGCCGCCCGGTACAGGGGTAAAGGCCCGCACCACCTCGGCCACTTCCAGCGCAGTGTCTCCGACCACGCCGCTGGGGGTCACATTGATTCCGGCATCTATCACCACATGATGCGGCTGCACCTGCTCGGGCCGCAGCAATCCGGGTTTGCCTACTGCGATCACCACAGCGTCTTGTGGGGATAGAACCGCTGCCAGATCGCGGGTATGTTCGTTGCACACGGTCACGGTCATGCCCCGGTTGCCCAGCATCCACGTCAGCGGGCGGCCCACCGTTCGCCCCGGCCCGATCACGGCCACCCGCAGCCCGCGCAGGTCGTCGCCCAGCACCGAACGCAGCAGAAAGCGCACCGAGCGCGGTGTGGGCGGCAGGATTGCTTCAGGTTCACGCCCTGCCGTGACCAGCGCGAGGTTGGCAGGCGTCAGCCCCTCCACGTCTTTGCGGTGGGCCAGATGCAGCAGGCTCAGGTCGGGGTCTAGGCCCCCCGCGAGGGGCAATTCCAGCACGATGCCCTGCACGTCTTGCCGCTCCGACAGCGTCCGGAGTTCGGCATTCAGGGCGTCCTGCGTCAGCTCTGGCCCCAGCTCTGCGCCCAGATCACGCACCGTAAAACGCACGCCCAGTTGTCCTGCCCGCCGCGCCTTGCTCTGCACATAAACCCGTGAGGCCGGGTCGTCGGAGGCCAGCACACTGACCAGATGGGGCTGGAAGCCTTCCTGCTGCCAGACCGCCAGCGCCGCTTTTACATCCTTGGTCACGGTGTCGGCCAGTGGTTTGCCCAGAATTGGGGTTGACATGTTGGCTCCTGTTTGGGGGTTTGAGACGGGGTGTTGGGGTCGCTGCCACGGTTTCCCCCACCCCCCAGCCCCCGCCCCCAAAGGGGTCAGGGGAGTTTTCGCTCCGCTGAGGAGGAGTGATCTTGTCGTATTCAGACCAGGCTTTCTCGCTCATCTGAACCGGAATTGCCCGTTCATTCTGAGCTGGAATTGGCCCGCGCGTTGCACGCACGACGGCCTCACACGCTTTTGGGCGGGAACGATTCGGGGTGGCGGTGTGGTGTTGTCTTTATTCCTCCCCTCAAGGGGGGCATTGCACCGCAATGGGGGGGTTCGCCCTTGCCGCCCTTCGGCCCTCAGTGCTTAAAGTGGCGCGATCCGGTAAATACCATGCTCAGGCCCAGTTCGTTAGCCGCCGCGATGACTTCGGGGTCCCGTTTTGCGCCGCCGGGTTGCAGGATGCTCAGCACGCCCGCGCCTGCGGCCAGCCGCACCACGTCATCAAACGGAAAGAAGGCTTCGGAGGCCAGCACCGCGCCCACGGCCCGCTCTCCGGCATTGGCGACGGCGCGTTCGGCGGCCCAGATCCGGCTGACGGCTCCGGCCCCCAGTCCCACGGTCACGCCGCCGCGTGCCAACACCACGGCGTTGCTGCGGGCGTGCTTGACCACTCCCCACGCAAAGCGCAGGTCGGCCCATTCGGTATCGGTGGGCTGGCGGGCCGTGACCACCTCGGGGCACAGGTCGGCCCACGGGCGGGCGTCGCGCTCCTGCACGGCGAATCCGCCTGCCAGTGGGCGCAAGTCCAGCACACTTACCGCGCTGGCGGGGGCAGCAACCAGCACGCGTAGGTCAGGCTTTTTGGCGGCGAACCACTCCACCGCTTCTGGCGTGACCTCGGGGGCAATCAGAACTTCCAGAAAAGTACCGCGCATGGCCTGGGCTGCGGCCAGATCCACCGGGCCGCTGACGGCCACGACCCCGCCAAACACGCTGAGTGTATCGGCGTCACGGGCCTGTTCCCATGCGGCCTGCACGCTGTCGGCCACCGCCACGCCACACGGGTTGCCGTGCTTGACCGCCACGCATACCAGTCGGGGGTCGCCCGCCTCGGTTTCCTGCGCGGCCAGTTCGCTGCACAGGGCATAGGCAGCGTCGGCGTCGGCATAATTGTTGAAGCTCATGGGTTTTCCGGCCACCACGCGGGCATCCAGTACCGGCCCCCGCGCCTCGCCCCAGCGGTAGATCGCGCCGGGTTGGTGGGGGTTTTCGCCGTAGCGCACCTCGGCCACCCGCGAGAGGTTCAGGGTCATCGTCTGCGGCAATTCTGTCGGCAGTTCGTCCGATGTGCCGTCCAGATAGGCCGTGATCGCCGCGTCGTAGTCGCTGGTGTGGCGGTAGGCTTTGGCGGCCAGTCGGCGGCGGTCTGCTTCCGTCACGTCGTCTTGCAGGGCCAGTTCATAATCTGCCGGATCGACCAGAATCAGCACGCCCGCATGGTTTTTGGCAGCGGCCCGGATCATGGCGGGGCCGCCGATGTCGATGTTCTCAATCGCTTCGGCAAACTCGGCCCCGCGTGCCACCGTTTCGCGGAAGGGATAGAGATTCACGCACACGAGGTCGATGGTGCCGATGCCGTGCGCGTCCAGCTCGGCCAGGTGGCCCGCATCGCGCCGCGCCAGGATGCCGCCGTGAATGTTGGGGTGCAGGGTTTTGACGCGTCCATCCAGAATTTCTGGGAAGCCCGTGACATCGCTGACGGCGGTGGCCGCCACGCCCGCACCCATGAGGGCCGACAGCGTGCCGCCCGTGCTCAGCACCTCCCAGCCGCGCTCCACCAGCGCCCGCGCAAAGTCCACCACGCCCGCCTTATCGCTCACCGAAATCAAGGCCCGCTTCTTTGGTTGTGCCGTCATGTCCAGCCTCCTGTGCCCTTCAAAGTCTGCCAGCAAAAGTCTGACAGCAAAAGTCGGACGCTCCAGCCGCCTCCACAGGAAAAAAAACCGTGTAGCGGTGATGCGTCCGACCCAGGCGTGCGATCCAGTCTTGCTTGAGCGGCTTCCCCGTGGTAAACCCCACGTTCAGCGCCAGTTGCCGCCCGCTGTGGCCGCAGCATACAGGGTGCTTGCGGTGGGGGAGGGGCGGCACGTCCAGACCACTCGGACGGGGGTTATCTTTCCAGCACGCTCACGATTTCGATGTGACTGGTCTGCGGATAAAAGTCGTGTGGAATGACCGCGCCCAGTTTCCAGCCGCGCCGGGTCAGGTCGCCTATGTCGCGTGCCCACGTTGCGGGGTCGCACGACACGTACACCAGACGGTCAGCGGTAGAGGCGTGGATATGCTCGCGGGCATCGGGTTCCAGTCCGGCGCGGGGCGGATCGACCACGATCACATCGGTGCCCAGTTCGCTGAAACGGGCCGCGTCGCCGCTGCGGTAGGTCACGTTCTTTTCTCCGCTGAGCGCCACATCCTGCCGTCCACGCGACAGGGCTTCGGGCGAGGAATCCAGCACCGTCACCTTGCGGAAGCTGGGCGAGAGGTGGCGGCCAATGGCCCCCGCGCCGCCGTACAAATCCACGGCATGTTCCCCTTTTCCGGCCAGTTCTGCGGCCCGGATGTACGCCAGCCCCGCCGCTTCGGGATTCACCTGTGCAAATCCGGTGGCGCTCACGCTGACCTGCACCAGCCCAAATTGCTCCCGAATCTCGGACTCTCCCGCGATCAGGCGCACGCCTGCGCTAAAGCGTTTTCCGGCAGGCTGGGCCAGAGACACGCCCACCACGCCCGCTTCCATCAGGTGATCGCTGGCCCGCAGAAAGGCCCGCGTCTCGCCCGCGCCGATCACGGCGGCCACCACTTCTCCGGTCAGGAGGCTGGCCCGGAAAGCAATTTCGGTGGCGGGGGAGAGGCGCTCGGTGTCCAACTTGTCCATGATGGCCTGAATCTGGGGCATCACCAGTGGGTCGGCTCCCACCACCAGCGGGCCGCTGCCCCGGCGTTCGCGGTAGGCAAACCCTTCAGGCGTCACCAGATACTGCGCGGTGTTGCGGTAAAACCACTCGCGGGGGCTGGGCACGGTGTCCTGCACGGTGTGGCGCACTTTGGCAATGCGGGTCAGGGCCTCCTCTACAAAGCCGCGCTTGAAGATCAGTTGGGCGGCGTACGAGGCGTGGGCCAGATCGGCGGTGGGCAGCGCGGTGGCGTCTACCCGGTCAGGGCTGGCCCGCAGGACTTCACGGGTCACGCCCTGGCGCACGCCCCGGCCATCGCGCAGGCTGGCGGTCACCTGCTCTCCCGGCAGCGCTCCGCGTACCAGCACCACACCGTCAGCGTCGCGGGCCAGCCCTAACCCCCCGGCAACGAGTTTTTCTATTTCGAGTGTGACCAGCCCTGTGTGTTCTGGGGTGGCGGGAGTGTGTGCGGCGTCAGACATAACCGACAGGGTAGCGCAGGGCGGCGCGGCGAAAAGGGAGCGGGCGGTGAAAGCCCTCGCCTTGCTCCATTTCACTGCTCTCCCAATTTCTCTAGGGGTGCGGCCCGTTCGCCAAGTCCTTCGCCGCGTTCGTTTCCTGTTTGCCCTGCTGGGGGAGCGGCCTCTGTTTTCTAGTTGAGCTAGAGGTTCTTTGATGTGCTGCGAACGCTTCACGCTGCTGCACGCCAATGCTCCACAAGACCAGTCCCCAGAGGCAGAAATAAAGGCCAAGATGACCAAGATTGCGCGAATGCCGATCAGAAAAACGGCTGCCATAAAACTTGGATCGGCTGAAGCGAAAAGGCTCTCCCAGGAAAAGTCGATAAAACCAAGGCCATCCAAAATCCAGCAAAAAGCATAGATGGCAACAGGGATCTGCATCAGCTTGCCCGCAAGAATATTGCTGCGTCCATCTTTGTGAACTGCGTTTGCCTTTGCTACCGCTATTCCTTGCGTTTATATATTGGAGTGAAGATGATGTCGGATTCGAACTTGCCCCAGATATCTGGATTGGACTTGAAATCCAAATCTTTATATGCGACTCGAGAGACACCGAAGCCAAATTCATACGTTGAGTCGTGATTAAGAAGATACCCAGTGTGGTATTGCCCGTAGTCCTCAACCCATAGACCTTCGGAAGCGAACTCTCGTACTCCCTCTTCAATTATTTGCACCACTTCTTCGCGCGTAAGTTTAGAAAAAATACACTTTGCGCTTGAGTTTTTAAACCTCCCATCTTTATAAACGCTGCACGGAAAAACTTTAAAATCTGAGGACGAAAAAACATCCATAATTTTTTTATTGTACTGGTCGGTACTTAAGATTGGCGCAACCACATTAACTCCTCTATTGCTGGCCTGCTCCTTGCAAGAAGGTAAAACTAGCATTAAAACTAGCGCCACCCGTCTCATCTACCACTCCATGAACCCCAGATGATTCTCAACTGCCCCAACACAGTGTCTCTTGCTTTAGGGTCAATAAGAACGCCTTGTTGCAAGTATTCTTGAAGCTTAGATTGGACTGTCTTAACTTCTCTGCTGGGCCAAGCGCCTCGATCAACCTCTATAAGATCTATTTTCAGCACTTTCGCCATTTCCAACTCTTTTTGACCCATGGGTAGCCGATTTGTACCCTCAATGAGTGATGTTGCAGAGGCCACAAATTGTTCGTAGCCTAGGCTTTTTTTCGCCAGAATCTCTACATGTGAGAGCAACGTGTTGTAGGCGATGTGCTGATAGAAAACCACTTCGTAGCTGTCTTCTGAAGCTTCAATGGCTTGAGCATTTATGCCTTTTGCCAATAGACTTCTGACCTTCTCCGCTTTCATGCGGGGGTCTTTTGCCGTTGTGTACTCGCCCGAGGGGATGATTTTGACGTCTTTGGGAGCCTGTTTGTCTAACGTCGCTTCATCATTTAGACCCCATTGAGCCAGTGCCTTTAAATCACCTACCGCAGGGCGCTGACTCTTCACGTAGGTGTTCAATGAGGGAGTAATGTGTCCGTAAACTACATTCTCCACAATTGAATTGTCGAAGCTTTCTCGTGTCCCTTTGGGCCGTGATACCCGGTCAAAATAGTTGATCTGTCCGGGCAGCATTTCCTGTCCACCGGAAGGCACGATGTCGCCCTTCACACGGTAATGGCGGGATTCTATCGGGTCAGCTTTTCCCTGGCCCACGTTGTACTGCTTCAGCCGATTCACCATCGCCGAGTCGATGGCGGGAGCCTGAAACGTTACGGTCTGGTGAATGAGTTCCGGCATGTGGGCGGTAACAATTTGGGCAATGCCGCCGCCCAGGCTGTGGCCTACAGAATAGGCCTTCCCATATTTCTGCGCTGCTTTAAGGTTTTGTTCGATCAGATCGGCATTGGGGCGGTACTGCATATAACCGATGGCGCGTGGGGCCAAGTCGCCAATAATGGTGTCTTGTGTGCCCTCAACCCCTTCGCGGCGGGCTTGGGCTACCTCGCTCACCGTTGCCCCTTTTGCTTTGGCTGCTTTGGCCGCCTTATCGCCTTTCGGATCAAACTGCACGCCCTCTGTACCTCGAAAAGCGGCGATGGGATGGGGCCAGCGGGCTTGGCCTGCCACAGGGTTGAATACCCGCATTTGAAACCCCCAGCGCCCCAGAATCAGTGGGCCAGCCTGAAAACCGAAATGCCGTAAGAGGGCTGCCGGGTTGCTGTGCCGCCGCTCGTCTTGCGTGTCCTCGTTCAGTTCTTCCGCCGTTTGGTTGCTGTAGCTCAGGCCCACCGCGCAGAACTCCAGGAAGGCGTCTAAGGTCAGGGTTGCAGCAGCGATGGGCGACGGCAGGAGGGCCACAAGGGGTTCCCGAACAGTGGCATCTGGAATCAACTGAGCCAGGTCTGCTCTCAAACTGGTTCCACTTGCCTGTTCATAAGTCTTGAGTATTTGAGGCCAGGAAGATTTGGGAATGCGCTTGAAATAGGAGGTTAGTAGGATGCTGGCGAAGTCTGTTTTGGCATCATTGACAGACATGATACCTGCCATCTGCATGTTCGAGATTTCCACATGCATGACACCCGCCAGATGCTTGCCGATCGCTTCCGGCTCCCTGTAATGGGCCGCAATAAAGTTGGTGTTGGCATGCATCTGTCCAGCCAGCGCAGGTGGCAGCATCCGCGTATCAGCTTAGGCTGGCCGCACCATAGATTGCTGAGGCGTGGTCTGTTGGGTTGTAGATGTGGCTCTACTTTGTGCAGGAACGAGGGTCACAGGTTCTCCTGATCAGCCCTTTTAGGGCCAGAATGGAATCGTCAGCCTGGGAAAACTTTGGGTGACTTGCACTACAGAAAGCCTACCTCACCCCTGCATGACGCCGGGTCAGAAATGAGTCCATTTGGGCCTTGGCAGACCTCTCATGGAAGGTTCATACGGAAACCGACCTGAATCCTGCTCTTTTTGGGATTCGGTTCGAGCGGAGTCCGTGTCAGAAAACGAATCAGGGCGGCCCTTTCCCGCTGGCCGCCCCACTCTTTTCCTGCCCTCTGCTTGGCGCTGTTCTGCTTATCCCTCTTCTTCGTATTCCAGATACGTATACCCCAGCAGTTCCTCGCCGTAGTCTTCCAGCAACTCGGTTTCCTGCTCGGGGGTCAGCATTTTGGCCTTGATAGCGGCGTCGGCCTGATCCTCGATGGCGTCGCGCAGCATGGGTTCTTCGTAGCCCATCGATTCGATCATGCGGCGGGCTTTCTGGCCGCGCACAAACAGGTCGATGTGATACCGCCCGCCCGGACGCACCGTGATATGCGCCTCGCTGACCTTGCCGAAGAGGTTGTGGGCGCTGCCCAACACGTCCTGATAAGCGCCCATCAGGAACACGCCGAGGTAGTACGGCTTGCCCCCCGGTTCGTGCAGAGGCAGCGTGGCTTTCACGTCGCGCAGGTCGATAAACTTCTCGATTTTGCCGTCGCTGTCGCAGGTGATGTCCACAATCGTGCCTTGCCGGGTGGGGCGCTCGTTCAGGCGGTCTACTGGCACAATCGGAAACAGCGCCTGAATCGCCCAGTTGTCGGGCAGGCTCTGGAACAGCGAAAAGTTGCAGATGAACTTGTCGGCCAGCACTTTTTGCAGGTCTTCGAGTTCGTCGGGCACATACTTTTCGTGCTGAATCAGCTTGGCGATCTTGCGGAGGATGGCGTTAAACAGCGCCTCGCCGCGTGCCCGGTCTGCCAGCGTCACGTAGCCGAGGTCAAAGAGGTTGTGCAGCGTCTGCTTGTCGCCCACCGCGTCGTTGTACATCTCGCGGTAGTTGCGGGCGCTGATGTTCGCCAGCCCTTCTTCCAGATCCTTCACGATCTGGTGGCTGTCGCCTTCGGGCGGCGCGAGGTCTTCGAGGTCACGGGTCGGCCCGGTCACATCGACCACGGGCATCACCAGTACGGCGTGGTGGGCGGTCAGGGCGCGGCCCGATTCGCTGATGATCACGGGTTCGGGCACCTGACGGGCGCGGCAGACTTCCTGCACGGTGTACACGATGTCGGCGGCGTATTCGCGCACGGTGTAATTCATGGAGGCGTAGAAGGTGGTCTTGGAGCCGTCGTAATCCACGCCGAGGCCGCCGCCCACGTTCAGGTATTTCAGTTGTGCGCCAGCGGCGATCAGGCCCGCGTAGGTCTGGGTCGCCTCACGCACGGCCACCTTCACGCGGCGAATATCGGTGATCTGCGAACCGATGTGGGTGTGCAGCATGACCAGGCTGTCCAGCATGTTTTCGGCCCGCAGGCGCTCCACCACGCGCAACAGTTCGTAGGCATTCAGTCCGAATTTGGCCTGATCGCCGCCCGACTCCTCCCACTGGCCCGAGCCGCGTGCGTGCAGCTTGAACCTCACGCCGATGGCAGGCTTGACGCCCAGCGCTTTGGCCTGTTTCAGCACCCGGTCAAGCTCGGAGTACTTTTCCAGCGTGATGACCACGTTTTTGCCCAGCGTGCGGCCCCACAGGGCCAGTTTGATAAAGCCGTCGTCCTTAAAGCCGTTGCAGCACAGCAGGGCGTCGGGGTGCATGCGCTGGGCCAGACACAGCGCCAGCTCGGCCTTGCTGCCTGCCTCCAAGCCGTGGGCGTAGTCGTAGCCAGCGGCGGCCACCGTTTCCACCACGGCGCGGCGCTGGTTCACCTTGATCGGAAAGACGCCCTGATAATGGCCGCCGTAGCCGTATTCGGTGATGGCCGCGCCAAAGGCTTCGTTCAGGTGCTTGACCCGTCCGGCCAGCACTTGCGGAAAGCGCAGGATCACGGGCAGGCTCTCGCCGCGCTCCACGATTTCGTCGATGATGGCCCGCAGGGGCGCGTGTAGACCGGGTGACGGCGTGACTTCCATCTGGCCTTTGTCGGAGACGCGGAACCAGCCGCCGCTCCAATTGGGCACTTGATAGAGTTCGGCAGCGTCAACGGTGGTAAAGGGTTGTCCGGGGTTCAGGGGCGTCGTAGTCAAGGGCGTCCTCCTCCAATAGATGCAGTGGGGTAGGCTCGCCGTGCGCGGGGTTCGGAGCATCAGACCCGCCGGGGCAGATCAGGCACTCAACGGACGCCGTGCGAAACCGGGGGGCATAATACGGCACAGCGCGGGCGCAAGTGGGGTGAAGAATGGCATTTGTCCGGCCTGACCGCTGACAGACCATCGGCAGCGACCCAGCCGAGGCTGCGGGCCAGGGTTCATGGCCGAGATTCACACAAAAAAAAGAGCGAAGCACTGGGCCTCACTCTCTTTTCTTCTGGCGGTCCGGACGGGATTTGAACCCGCGACCTTCTGCGTGACAGGCAGATATGCTAACCGCTACACTACCGGACCAACCTTGATCGACACTGGCATGCCAGCGGAGAAGAGATTAAAGGCCAGCGGGCGGGAAGTCAAGCGGCAGTGTGGGCGATGAGGCCGAAAACGCCGCCGCAGACAGGCTGTACACGTATTCATCGCTGAAGCTGCCCTTGAACCTGTCGGCCCCCAGAATCAGGTCTGTCTGAACAAAGCCCAGCCGTTCTACCAGCCGCCGTGAAGCCGCGTTGCGCGTATCCAGGTGCGCCACGAAAGTTTCTACCCCCAGTCCAGCGTGCAAAAAGCTCAGCATGGCCCGCATCGACTCACTGGCGTAGCCCTGGCCCCAGGCTCCCGGCCCAAACACGTAGGCTACGGCTGCCGTGCGCTCGGCCAGCTCAACAGTGGCCTGCACAGTTCCCAGCGCTGTTTGCCCGCTGTACACGATCCAGTTCAGCCATAGGTTCGCTCCATCGGGCGAGCGGCGGGATTCCTGGTGGGCAAAGCGTCGCCGCAGCGCCTCTGTGTCGGTGGGCGGCTTTCCGGGAATGTAGAGGTAACTTCGTGGGTCGGCCAGCGCCGCCACCATCACGGGCGCGTGGGCGGCCACCTGCGGTTCCAGCCGCAGCCTCGGCGTACTGAGGGGTGGATTGATATCGGGTGGGGCGGACATGGCAAAGAGTGTAAAGCCCAGGCTTTATTCTCAGCCGCGATGGCCCGCGCTCATGCATAGCCCTCATCATGCTGGGTGATGAACAGGCCGGGAACAAAGGTGCGGGTGGGCATGGTTGCAGGACTGCTGTTGGGGTTGCCGTCGTGTTCGCGGGCAGATGGCTTGGCAGTGCAGCGCGTGACTTCGGGCGGGATGCTGTATACGGTGGCGGTGGTCGATCTGGCCCAGGACCGACTGGAGTTGCACTGGAAAAACCCCGCGACTGGCGAGCCGTACCAGACCTTCGACGCCGTGAAGCAGCGTCTGGCCGGACAGGGTCGGCAGATGTTGTTTGCCACCAACAGTGGGATTTACGCCCCCGGCCCGCGCCCGCTGGGGCTGCACATTCAGGCAGGAAAAACCCTGGTGGGCCTCAACAATGCCCGCTCTGGGGGTAATTTCGCGCTGCTGCCCAACGGCGTCTTCTGGATCAAGGGAACACGCGCGGGCGTGACCGAAACGCAGGCGTATCGCCGCCTGAATCTGGCCCCCACCTACGCCACCCAGTCGGGGCCTCTGCTGGTCTCGGGCGGAAAATTGCACCCGGAATTTAATCGGCAGGGCACCAGTTTCAAGACCCGCAGCGGCGTTGGCGTGTGCCGAGATGGGCGGGTCAGGTTCGTGGTCAGCGCTGGCCCAGTCAACTTTTACAGCTTTGCCATATTTTTCCGGGATGTGCTGAAGTGCCCCGACGCCCTGTATCTGGACGGCAGCATCAGCGCCTACGCCACGCCGGACACCAATACCCAACTGGCCGAATTTGGCGGCATCTGGACCGTTTCGCGCTAGGGGAGGGGCCAACGGGTCTACACGTAGCGGCCCTGCCCGACGGCGGTACACGCGCTACTCTAAATGCCATGACTTCCAGCACGCCGCCGACCCCGCCCGGTTCTCTTCAGGTCAGCCCTGCTCAGGCCAACCCTGTTCAGGCCAATCCCAAGGGCGACCTGATCGCCCGCCTGATCACGCTGGGAGCGGGTGCGCCCACGTTTCAGGTGTCGTCCGACGGCCCCGCGCACGAGCGCACCTTCCGGGTTCGGGTGCTGGTGGGCGGGCGAGAACTGGGCGAGGGAGGCGAGGGCCGCAGCAAAAAGGACGCCGAGCGGCTGGCCTCCGAGGCGGCCCTGAGGGTGCTGGACGGACAGAGAGGACAAAAAGCCGTGGAACCTCGGCCCGAACCCGAAGCGGAGCCGCAAGACGAGGAACCGCAGGGCCAGTGGCCGATCTACGCGGCGGTGCTGGCAGAGGCGCTGGATGTGGCGCTGGATCTGGCCTCCGAAGACGCCACCATAGACGAGGTGCGCCGGGAAGCGGGCCGCCTGTACCGCGACCTGTTGGCCGATCTGGGACACGGCCCGGAATGACCCTCTCGTTGCCGACCCGTCCGGCGGGCGTGCTGTTCGATATGGACGGCGTGCTGACCGCCAACAATCTCTTTCACCGTCAGGCATGGCAGGAAGTGGCGCGGGAAGTGTTGGGCCTGAACCTCTCGGAACACGATCTGGACACCAAAGTAGACGGGGGCCGCAACCCCGAAATCATCGAGCGGCTGACCGGAACCTACCCCGATGAAGCGCTGGCCCTGCGCTTTCATGACGCCAAGGAGGGCCGATACCGCGAACTGGCGGCGGGCGCTCTGACTGAAGTGGCGGGCCTGAGCGCCTACCTCGACGCGCTGGAGGGGCGCGGCATTCCGTTTGCGCTGGTCACGAGTGCCGACGCCGTGAACGTGGCGTTCGGGATGGAGGCGCTGGGCTTCGGCCCCCGCTTTGGGCCGCGTGTGCTGGGCGAGGACGTGACGCGGGGCAAGCCGCACCCCGAACCCTTCCTGCTGGGCGCGGCGCGGCTGGGGCTGGATGCCGCCGACTGTGTGGCCCACGAAGACGCCGTGAACGGTGTGCTGAGCGCGGCGGGCGCGGGCTGTACGGTGGTGGCCCTCACGACCACGGCTCCTGCCGAAGCCCTGATACGGGCCGGAGCATCGCTGACCGTGCCCGATTTCAGCACCTTTGGCCTGTGGCTTGAATAAGGCTCCAATTTCGTGAAGGGAGCCGAAGCCGAAGCCCGCGCCGCCCAGCATCTGCAGGCGCTGGGGCGGCGGGTGGTGGCCCAGAATTACCGCATTCGGGGCGGCGAGATTGATCTGGTTACACTGGACGGCCCGGTGCTGGTGTTTACCGAGGTGCGCCACCGCTCCAGCACGCGCTACGGCGGGGCCGCTGCCAGCGTCACGCCGCAGAAACTGGCCCTGATGTTCCGCGCCGCCCAGAGTTACCTGCTGCGCGAACATGGCCGCGAAGACCTGCCCTGCCGCCTCGAAGTGCTGACCATCGACGGCCCCGCCGACACGGGCCACATCACGCTGATTCCGGTGGAATAGGGCTATAGGGCTTCTCGCCACATACAGCCCACACCACCCTCACTGATCGCTGGGTGGCAATTCGTTGACCACGCTGCCATCGGTGGGCAGGTCATTGAAGGAATCGTCGGGCAGGGCTTCGGGGTCTTCGGCGGGCAGCGGATCGGGCTGGATGGGCGTTTCGGTGATGGTTCCGGTGGTGCCGGATTCGTCGGGCTGCACAGGTTCGGGCGTGAGCAGCGGCTCGGCAGGGAGGGGGTCGGGTTCGGCGGGAGTGACAACCTGACTGGGCACCGGATCGGTGGCAGGCTCCGGCACGACTTCTGCAGGGGCAGGTTCTTCCTGCACAGGTTCCGTGGGCACGGGTTCGGCGGGCACAGCATCTACAGGGGCAGGGTCTACGGGCGCTGGTTCTGTCGGGGCCACTTCCTGCACAGGTTCAGGGATCACCTCCGGCTCACTGGGTTGCTGTACCGGCTGGGGTTGCGGGGCAGGCGTGCGGGTGCGCCGCGAGAAAAAGCCGCCGCCCGTGCTGCTGCTGCCATCGCGGGCCACCGGTTCACCATCGGCGTTGCTGTCCAGAAAAGCCATCCTGACCTGACGCACCACGCGGTAACTGATTCCGCCGGGTTCGGCAAAGGTGGCGGCGGGTTTGCCTGCCAGCGCCCCCGACACCGCCGCCTGCCAGACTGGGGTAGGAATTTCGCCGCTGTAGGCCCACGACGGCAGCGCCCCGCCCTCCTGCTTGCCCACCCATACGGCCCCGGCCACCGTGGGGGTCACGCCTGCAAACCACAGGTCCTTGATCTCGTTGGTGGTTCCGGTTTTGCCGCCCACCTGCACGCCGGGAATACGGGCACGCACGGCCAGCCCACCCTGCGGGGCCTCCAGATCGTTGACCACGCCGCGCAGCATATCCAGCCCCAGCCACGCGGTCTGGGCGTCCCAGACGCGCTTGGCTGCCGGGGCAGGGCGGGTGTACAGCACCTTGTCACGGGTATCTTGCACGCGGCGTACCAGCGTGGGCGCGTAATACAGGCCGCCGTTGGCGAAGCTGGCGTAGGCGGCGGCCAGTTGCAGCGGGCTGGCTTCCAGCGTGCCGATGCTCAGGCTCAGGCCCGCATTGGGCGGCGGGGTCAGGCCCAGTTCGCGCAGTTTGGCTTCAAAAGTGCCGATGCCCAGCGCCTGCGCGGTTCGCACGGTGGTCAGGTTCAGGCTGTGATCCAGCGAATAGCGCATGGTCAGGTAGCGGCCCGTCCAGCGCCCGTCGTAGTTTTTGGGCTGATAGTCGCCGTTAATGGGGGCGTCTAGCACGGTGTCGCTCTGCTTCCAGCCCTTAGAGAGGGCCAGCGTATATAGCAGCGGTTTGATGGAGCTGCCCACCTGCCGCCGCGCCTGCGTCGCGTTGTTCCAGTCGCTGGGGCGGTCTGCGGTCAGTTTCTGGCCCACCAGTGCCAGCACCTCGCCGTTTTTGGGGCTGACCAGCGCGATGCCCAGGGTCGCGCCGTCGGGCAGATCGGCATTCAGGCTGGCCCGCTCTGCCGATTGCTGCGCCTGCAGGTCCATGCCGGTATAAATTTTGCCGCCACCGTATAGCGCCTTGCGGCCAATGATCGGGGTCAGTTCCTTTTCCACGGCCTGCAGGTAGGCGTGGTACTGATAGCGGTTTCCCCCGCGAGCGGCTTCGGCGGCGTTCAGGTTGGACTGGAGGCGGGCCGGATTTTCCAGCACCGCGCTTCTGAGGCTGCCGTCCGCGTTCCAGCCGATGCGCCAGCCTGCCGGATAGATCGGCGTGCGCCACGCAGCGTCGGCCTGCGCCTGCGTCACGCGGCCATCTTCGACCATGCGCCCCAACAGGTCTTTCATCAGGGGCCGGAACGCCTGAAAACTTTTGTAACGGCGGTTGGGTGCCGGAATAATGGTCGCCAGATACACGCTCTCGGCCAGATTCAGCTCGCTGGCCCCCTTGCGGAAATAGGCCCGCGCCGCCGTCTCCGCGCCCACGATGTCGCTGCGGCCCCCGTCGCCCCAGTAGATCACGTTCAGGTAGGCATTCAGGATCTGTTTTTTGTCGAAGCTGCGTTCGAGTTGGTAGGCCAGCACCGCTTCCTTGAATTTGCGTTCGGCGGTGCGGGCGCTGTTCAGGTCGGCCAGCAGCGTGTTTTTTACCACCTGCTGCGTGATGGAACTGCCGCCCTCCAGATCGTTTTTGAGGATGCCCTTGATCAGTCCCCGCGAAATGCCGATGAAATCCACGCCGTTGTGTTTGAAAAAGCGCCGATCTTCGCTGGTCACGACTGCGTCTTGCAGCCAGGTACTGATCTCATTCAGCTTGATCAGGTCGCGGTTCACGCCGCCCGAACTGCTGAGGCTGGGGGTCAGGGTACCGATCAATGCATTGTTGCGGTCATAGACCCGCGTCTGGCCGCTGAATTCCAGTACGTCCAGATCAGAGACGCTGGGCAGGTCGCGGCCCCACGCATACCACAGGCCGCCCACCCCCGCCGCACCCACCAGCAACAACACCCCGACACCCGTGAAAAACCTCATCAGGCCAACTCTAGCGGGATTTGGTGAGTGCGCCGGGAAGCCGGGTCACGGTCACGGATGGGCAGGAGGCACATGACGGCAGCTTAGGCGATAGGCCGGGGCGGGGTCGTCCATCCTTTGCATGAGAAGAACAGGGCCGGAGAACTGATGTCTCGGGTGGATTTCCCCCCTGCCAGCGCGAAAAAAGCACAGGCCCGCAGATGCTGCGCTGACGGGACGCGCCCAGCATCGGTGGTATGAAGTTCATTCGTTCTTTCTGGGGCCTGGCCCTGTGGTGTTGTCTGGTGGTGTGTAGTTCCGTGCAGGCGGTCGGGATCGAGGGAAAAGTCAGCAACGCGCCCGCCCTGGCCCGCGCCTTCGGCTCCGAAAATGTGCGGGTTCTGCTGACCAGTCTGGCTCAGGGACGCATCGTGGGCCTCGGGACACTGGCGGGCAACGGCTTTGAAATCCAGATCCCCGATTCGTTCAGGCCGCCCGTGCAGCCCGCCGACTTCTGCCCCGGCGTGCGGAGTCTGCCCAGTGAACCGCGCACGTACACCGCCGAAAGTCTGATGGTGTATCAGGCCGGGCGCAATCTGGCGGCCCTGCTGACCCAGGCCGACCATCCCACCGAACCCACCCGCCGCAGCCAGTGGATGTACAGCGACCGCGCCGCCACCGTCAGCGGGCGCTGCACGGGCCTGAATACCAGCTACGACCTCACGCTCCGCAAGGGCTGGAACGCTGTCATGACCGTCAGCCAGCCGGGAAACTTCATGATCCGCAATGCCACGCCGGGGCTACCGTACTGGGTGCAGGGCACGCCCATCGCCGGAGCGCGGCAGGTCTTTCCAGCCGTGTTCGACGGAAAGTAGTTCAGGCTCCAACCTTTAGGCGGACGCCGAATCGGTCAGAGGTGAGGATGCTGCGGCTGTGGCTTTCACTGCTCACGGCCCCACCCCGACCCCGCTTTTCTTGTGGCGTCTGCTGCGGCTGTTCGTCTGGAAGGAACTCCTGTGCTGCACGTTCGCACTGGGCGTGGTGGCGTTGCTGGCCCTCTCGCACCTGTTGCCGTTGGCGGCCTGGGGCATAGCCCGGTACGACTTCGTGTTGCTGGGCTGCCTGCTGATGCAGGGGCTGCTCCTGCTGACCCGTTTCGAAACTGGGCGGGAAGCAGGCGTCATCGTCTTGTTTCATCTGCTGGGCTTTGGCCTGGAAGTCTTCAAGACCGCGCACGGCAGCTGGGCCTATCCCGAAGAGGCGCTGAGCAAAGTGGCGGGCGTGCCGCTGTACGCCGGATTCATGTATGCCAGCGTGGGCAGCTATATGGCGCAGGCCTGGCGACGCTTTCACCTCACACTGACCGGGCTTCCCAGCTTGCGTCTTCAGGCGGGGTTGGCGGGCGGCGCGTATCTCAATTTCTTTACGCACCATTACGGCCCCGACCTGCGCTACGTTCTCACGGCGCTGCTCTTGCTGGCCTACCGCCGCACCCGTGTCCAGTTCCTGATTCACAAGGAGCGCTTTACCCTGCCCCTGCCGCTGGCCTTCGCCCTGATCGGGCTATTCGTCTACCTGGCCGAAAACGCTGCCACCGCGCTGGGCGCGTGGGTGTATCCGCATCAGGCGCAGGGGTGGCAGCCCGTTCACCTGGACAAAGCGCTGGCCTGGATCCTGATGGTGGTGGTGGCCTTCCTGATCGTATCGGGCCTGAAGACCTGGGAAGGGCGCAGAGATGAGGCTGAGCTCTAAAAAAATTGTCCCAGCGCTGCATAAAACCTGTTTCTGTCGGCACGTTCAGGCAAGCCCGCCACCTGTCCATCTCCCAATTCTATGATTCGCCACTGACCATCTGTGCGTTGAGCTATGTCCACCGTAAAAAATCGACTCTGAATTTGCTGGCCCACCTCTTCGAAGAGTTCCAGCGGTACGGCCTCGCCCGGGTAGTTGCCTTCCTCCTAGTATTCGTCGGCGCTGATGATCTGCCCATCGGCAAAAAACAGGCGGTATTCACGGGTCAGGGGCATTGCGCTTTTGGAATGCTGCGCCAGTGGCACGAAGGATTCAAACTCGCGCAGTACCACGCCGCCCTGAAATTCACTGCCCTGCCTGCTCAGAAAGGTCTGGATGACCCTCAGGGCGGCCCCCGTATCTGAAGCATCTGGAATAAAGCAGGCCTCGTGCCACTCGTGCTTGCGCGATTTCACGTAATCCTTGACGATCACGGCCCGCGCTCCGAACGAGGCCAGCAGGCCCGTCAGCTCGGCGGGGTGGGCATCTTCTGGCGTCTGTGCCGGAAGCCAGCGCGTCAGCGGCGAATGTGGGGCGATCAGCGCGTAAGATTCGGGCAAATAGTGGGTATGACGGTACTGCGCGGGCGTATTGATCAGCCGCCAGTTCTTTTCCAGCAGGGCTTCATACAGCGCCGCGTACACCTCTGGCCGCAGCATCCAGCCCCGGTAGATGGCTGTTTGCTCCGTAGCTGCTGCTTTCACCCCACGCAGGGCGCGGCGCGAGTTGCCTTCCAGCAGGGCTTCCACATCCAGCAGCGCGGTGGGCAGATTCAGTTGCCGCGCCGCCGCCACCTCATCGGCGTAGGCGTCGTCTGGCACGCGCTCGGCAAAGGGCTGGGCGGGAAAAAGCAACATGGGGCGAGTATAGGGCGGAGCAAATCAGACGGTCAGAACAACGCTCCATCCTCTGCCGGATCGGGCGTCTTGACCTCGATGCCGCGTGCGTTCAGGGCGTCGCGCAGCATCGGGATGTTTTTCAGGGCGTGGCCTTTCGTCGTATTTTCAAAAAAGATCCACAATTCCGATAAATCCTCGGCCACCACCGCGATTTTCTCGGCCCATTCGTCCATCTCGGCGCGGTTGTACAGGTAGTCGTGGCGTTCGGCGGCGCTCTCGCCGTTCCACCAGTTGCCGCTGTTGCGTCCGTGGAGGCGCAGGTAGCCCACATCGGTGGTCACGTGAACCTGCGGTTCGGGCATTCCGCCCACTGGCGGGTAATCGGGGCTGACCCAGATCAGGCCGTATTCGCCCATCGCAGCCCGCACCTCGGGTTTGTCCCAACTGGCGTGACGCAGTTCTACAGCCAGTTCGTGCCCCGCAAAGCGTTCGGCCAGGTGCAGCAGGTATTTGCGGTTGTCGGCGGTGCGGTGAAACGAGTATGGAAACTGGGCCAGATAAGGTCCCATCAGCCCAGCTTCCACCAGCGGCGCGGGACTTTGCAGCATCCGGTCAAAATCGGTGTCGGTGGGGGCGCGGTCATGGGTAAAGACCTTGTTCACTTTCACGGCAAAGCGTGTGCGCCCGCCCGATTTGCGGGCCATTCCCTCGAACGCCTTCAGGCCGGGAATGCCGTAAAAGGAACTGTTGAGTTCCACAGCGTCGAAGTGACGGGCATAGGCGTCAAGGTAGGCGTCCTTCTTCACGCCGTCATAGATCAGGCCGGGCGCGGTCCAATCGTCGTTGCTGTAGCCTCCACATCCGATCCACACGCGCATGGGGCCAAGCTAGCGCACCGGGCCGCTGAGGGTCTTTGGATTGGGTTTAGATCACTGGGCAGAGAAGGAGTTCAGGAGACTTGCAAGCCTTCCAGCACGGCCCGCAACTCGGCGGGCAGGGAGGTGGGCCGCCGCGTGTCCCGATCTACATACACATGCACGAAATGGCCCTGAGCGCAGGCCGCCTCCTCCTCTGTCCGGAACACCGCCAATTCGTAGCGCACGCTGCTGCGGCCCAGATTCGCCACGCGCACGCCCACATGCAGCAGTTCTGGGAAGGCGGCGGGGGCAAAAAAGGTGCAGCCCGTTTCCACCACCAGCCCGATGGTTGCCCCCGTTTGGATGTCCAGCACGCCCCGCGCCAGCAGCAGCGCATTTACCGCCGTATCGAAATAGGCGTAATAGGTCACGTTGTTGACGTGCCCGTACACGTCGTTGTCGGCCCAGCGGGTGGGCGTGGGGTGCAGGTAGGGAAAGCTCTGGCGCGGCCACGGCTGGGGGCGGGTCATGGGGGCAATCTAACGCGGAGCCAGAAGCTCTGTGCTAGGGGTGCTGGGCCATCAGCATTAAGCCTTGAGCCTTCCCCGGCGTTACCCTGACCGCATGAGCGATGTTCAAGCCTTGCCTCCTGAGGCCACCCACGCCCTGTTTGTGGCGATTCAGGCAGGCGACCTAGAAACCGTGCGGGCGCTGGTGCAGGCAACTCCGGCCCTGCTCTCTGCGACCAGTCCGATGGGGGTATCGCCGCTGCTGTTTGCCGCCTATTACCGCAGATCGGAAGTGGCGCGGGCTTTGGTCGGGCTGCATGCAGAAGTGGGCGGGCCACCCCTGACCGTATTTGAGGCCGCCGCCGCAGGAGAGTTGGAGCCTTTGAAAGCTGCGCTCGACATGGGCGGTTCAGATGTTCACGCCCTCAGCGCCGATGGATTTACCCCGCTGGGGCTGGCGGCCTTTTTTGGGCATGAGGAAGTGGCCGCCGAACTGCTGGCGCGGGGGGCCGATGTTCATGCCTTCAGCGCCAACGCCATGCAGGTTCAGCCGCTGCATTCTGCGGTGGCGGGCAACCATCTGGGCCTGACGCGGCTTCTTCTGGCCCACGGAGCCGACGCGAAGGCCAGTCAGCAGGATGGATTCACCCCCCTGATGGCGGCGGCCCAGCACGGCAACACGGCGTTGGTGGAACTGTTGTTGGCAGCGGGGGCAGACCCGGCAGCCCGCACCGCAGATGGCCGCAGCGCCGCCAGCATCGCGCAGGAGGAGGGGCACCCGGCGCTGGCGTCCCTGTTCTTTCTAAGCAGTCTGCACGACAAGCCACAAGAAACCCCGAATGCAGCGCCCGCCGCCCCGCGCAACACTACAGGTATGACCAATCCCAATAATGATCAGGATGATCTGCTGCACCAAGAAGTGGCCCACGAGGATGGCCGCCCCGCCGACCACCGCACGGGATTTCAGACCCCTGATCCCAAAGACGACCATCAGCCCTTTTACACCACCACGCCCGCCGACAGCCGCGTGAGCAGCGCCGATGAGGGCAAATACGAGCCGGTGGTCATGCAGGACCCGCACGAAATCACCGCGCAGTTTGATCACCTCGCCACCCGCGACCCGGCGCAGATGGAACACAGCCTGCAAGACCCCGAGTTTGCTGGAGCACAGACTGTAGACGGCCTGGGCGGAGAGCTGCTGGATACGGTGGTTCCCTCGGCAGGTCTGGGCCTCAACAACACGGCGATGTTGGCGAGCCAGTCTCAGCGCCGCAGCAACGACCCCAACCCCGGCTACACGCCCCCCAGCGAGAAGGGACCGCCCCACCCCAGCGAACGCCCCGGCGATCTGCCGCAGGGCACGAGAACCGAACTTCAGAACGAAGTGTCGGGGGACGACCGGAAGTAGAAGAGGGGTGTGGGAAGTGGGTGGTGGGAAAGGCCTGGTACGAACTTTCTCTCCCCACAACGACCTAGATTTCTTGGCCTCCACGCTTTTCCCGCTCACCACTGACAGACCACCGAACTAAGCTTGATCTCAGCAAAAGCCTGCGCCTCTACTTCGGGGCGTAGGCTTTTTGAATTCCCGGCTTTATAGCTCCAGCACGTACACTTCTCCGTCTTCCACCAGCGTCTTGTAAATCTTCACGGCCTTCACGGCAGGCAGGGTTTTGGCCTTGCCTGTTGCCAGTTCAAACTTGGCTCCGTGCTTGGCACAGGTGATCCGGCCCATGCTGACATCGCCGCCCAGCAGCGGGAAATCCTTGTGCGTGCAGTTGTTCCGCAGGGCGTAAAATTCGCCTTCATAACGCACCACGACCACATGAACGCCGTCCACCAGCACCTCGGTCTGGCTACCGTCGGGGAGGGCGTCGGCTGCGCCCACATGCACGCGCCCGGAATGCTCAGCAAAAACAGTCATACGGGCGAGTCTAGCGGGGCGACTTGTGCCTGAATGCGAGTTTCTATCTCGGCGGGCGTCGCTGCATCCACCCACTCCCAGAAATCCGGGCGAGCCGTGAACGCCTGCATGAAAGCCCCCAACGTTTTCCCGCTCAACTCGGGCCGCAGGGCCATCACCAGACGGCCACTGAATTTGCTGCGCCGCACCCGGTCACGCTCGGCGGCGGTGGCCTCGGCATCCAGAAACGCCCTCAGGCCCGAGTCTGGAAAGAGTTCCAGCAACACTTCAGGCGGCTGATTCGGCTCGCGTTCGGTGGGGGCCACCCATCCGGCCCGCTCCAGATATTCGGCAAAGCGGTGCAGACCGGGGCGCTCCAGAATGCGCCGCCCAAAGTCCCCCTCCGGCGCGAGGTAAGGGCGCGGGCTGAAACGGGATGCGCCCGCCGCCCAGCCGAACATGTCGGCCTCATCCGTAAATCCGGCGTGCCAGTGGGCAGCGTCCAGTCCAGCGGCCCGCAGCACGTCGTCTATGGTGAGGCTCACGGTGTAGGTGCGGAGGTAGTGCGCCTCATCCGGGCGGCGGTACACGTACAGCAGGCCGCTTTCGCCCCATTTCATCCCCAGCGGGCGCATCATTCGGCCCAGAATATTGCCCAGATCGCCCCAGCTCATAAATTCGAAGCGGGTGCGGAGTTCGGCGGGCGGCGTCGCCATCAAATCGACCTGAAAGCCCCCGAAATCGTGTGATTCGATGCCCTTCACGCGGCGCGTTTGCGTGATGCCGAGGCGTGCCCGAAATTCGGTCAGAAATGGCACGGTCAGGGCGTCCTGGCCGATCAGCACATCCAGATCTCCAAAATCGGGCTTGTCGGCATGGAAGTGCGGAATAAACCATTGCGGGCCAGCAGGCGTGGCAGGCAACAGATCGTCCAGCACGGCCCGCACCTGCCCTTCACGGTTCAGGTAATCGGCACGCGCCAGACGTGGGAAATGAAAAAGATGGCCGCCCATAGGAGCAGTGTAGAGATCCGGCAGCCAGAGAAGATGCCTGCTTTGGCCTATCAGGCGCATGGGCGGAGTTACCAGGGAGGGCAGATTATTCTTGACTAATTTAGTCGGAATACTTATGTTAGGAGGGTGAAACGTCCTCTTGCCCTGTCTCTGCTTTTGTCGCTCTCCGTGGCTGCGGCCCAAACCCTCACGCTCAAGCACGATGAAGGCACGACGACCCTGAAAAAAGACCCGCAGCGGATCGTGGTCATGGACGAGGAAGCCCTGGGCTGGCTGACGGCGTTGGGCCTCTCCGAGCGGGTGGTTGGGCTGGGCAGCACCTACCTTGCTCCCACCGACATCACGGCGGGCAAACTGAAGCCGGAAGTGCTGAAGCGCGGCTTTTATGGGCAGACCAAGCTGAACAATCCGGCCTATATCGGAGACTGGCAGACGCCGAATCTGGAAACGATTCTGGCGCTGCGCCCCGACCTGATCGTGCGTCTGACTTGGCAGGGCAACCAGAATTACGACAAACTCAGCAAGATTGCGCCCACGCTGGGTTATCAGGAAGGCGGCTCCGGTTTCTGGCAAAAGGGCCTGCGCGACCTGGCCCGCGTGTTCGGGCGGCAGACTCAGGCCGAACAGGTCATCAAGCAGGTGGCCGATGTGAACCGCACCAACGCCCGCAAACTGCTGGCGGCTGGGGCTTTCAAGAAGTACAGCAAGGTCGTGGTGGTGGCCCCCTTCGCGGGCGGCAGCAACTGGCTCTATACCACCGTGCGCCTGATTCCCGACCTGCGGGCACTGGGCTTCAAGGACGGCCTGAAACTCAAGGAAAGCTCGCTGGGTGTGGGCGCAGCCATCAGTGACGAAGCGCTGCTGGGCCTCTCCAAAGATACCTTGGTGGTGCTGTTTCCTCCCGGCGGCAAGTACAACGGCGCAGACGATTTTTTAAAGACGGCGGTGGGCCAGCGCCTCAAAGATCAGAGCGTGGTGTATCTGCCCGAAGCCTTCAGCCCCTACAGCGGCCCACTGGTCAGCGTGCGCAACAGCAATGAAGTGACCCGCCTCATTCTGGAAAAGCTCAAGCAGTAATCCGGGCGTAGCAGTCGCCTCCACCCTAGCCCGTTGATCTGGGCATGGGTGGAGGCGACTGCTCTTGGTGGATGCTCTAAATTACTGCGCCGCTTCCCGTACCGTGACCCGGTTGCCCCAGGGATCATGCAGGGTCAGCGAGTCGCTGCCGTCCTGCACGTCATCCCGCCCATTCAGGTGGGTACGCAGGCTGCTCAGGTCAGGCGTCAGAATCTCCACGCCGCTCAGTCCGGCAGCGGGCGTGCTGGGCGCACCCTGCCCGCGTGAGTGCCACTCGTTCAGGCCGATGTGGTGGTGATACCCGCCCCAGGACAGGAAGGCGGCGCTGCCCATATCAGCCACCACGTCCAGCCCCAGCGTCTGGGCATAAAACTGGGCCGCCTGCGCCGCGTCACCCACCTTCAGATGAACATGCCCCACAGCGGTTCCGGCGGGTGCGCCCTCAAAGACCGTGTCTCCTGCGGCGGCCAGCACGCCTTCCACGTCCACGGCTTTGGTGTCCATCTGCACCTGTCCGTCCTGCCAGGTCCAGGCGTCGCGGTTGCGGTCACGGTAAACCTCGATGCCGTTCCCTTCGGGGTCGTTCAGGTAAATGGCCTCGCTGACCAGATGATCGCCCGTGCCCAGGCGCAGGCCCAGGCCCACTGCGTGCCGCAGCCAACGCCCCAGATCGGCGCGGGTGGGCAGCAAAAAAGCGGTGTGATATAGGCCGGGGCGCGAAACGGGTGCGGACGGCAAGTTGGGGTCGCCCTCCAGATGCAGCAGCGGCGTGCCGTGTGCGCCCAACGTGATGTGATTCGGCCCTTCAGAGATAGTAGTGAGGCCCAGTAGCGTCCGGTAAAACTCGCTCAGGCGCGGCAGATCCCGCACCCGCAGCGTCACGGCTCCGGTGTGGGTTTGGGGTGGCAAGAGGGGAGAGGCAGTCATGCCTCATCATCCTCTTTATGCTTTAAAAAGTCAACTGATTTATTATCTAAGACTGACCTGAGCAGTAGGAAGGCTGGCCCCGCCTGTCCCGCTGCGCCCAAACCTGCATAGGGCGCGTCGGCAAAGGCGATGACCTCCGGCACGTTGTCGCGGCCTGCCTGTCTCTGCTGGGCCAAGTCCTGCACCTCGGCAAAAAACAGGTTGGGAATGCTCTGCCTGCACACCTTGACCATATGTGGCCCCCGCGCCGTCTCCAGCGCAAAGATTTCGCACTCGCGTTCTTGCCCCTGGTAATGCGCCGACACAATGCCCGTGCCCATCTGCATTTCCAGCAGTGGCTTGAGGGTTCCGGGCAGCGTCGGGGCGCGGGAAGAAGGGGACATGGTCCATGCTGACAGATGGCGTGCGGGCGCAGTCAAAAAAGTGGGTGTCCTCCCCTTTGAGGGGGGCTGGCGGCGAAGCCGACTGGGGGGTTGGGCGTGGCTCAGCCACACAGGGATCAATAAGCTTCCGACATCTCAGCCCTCGCTCCTGCGGAACTGTTCAAGCCCCAGACGGAGCATCGCAGAGCAATCGGGGAAGACCTCCCGCGCCGCCTCCACCCAAAGGAGGATGAGTGTCATCCCTATCTTGAGGTATGAACTCAGGGAAGCTCTTTACTTCCTCATAGCCTTACTGCTCCACCGCTTGCCTGGAGGTTTCCCCTATGGTTCACACGGCCCTGAATGCCCTGCTAGACGCTCTTTCTTCTGTGCTGGCCCTGGCAAGGCCGTTGGCGTTGGTCGCCGCTGGCCTGCTGTTGGCCCTGATTCTGGTGGGCCTGCTGGACCGCGAACGCTTTCGCGCGGGCCTGAATTGGGTGGGGGCGCGGCTGCCACTGCTGGGGCGCTGGGCACTGGTGGCGCTGGCAGTGGGCGCGGGTGCCCTGGCCCTGAACGTGACCCGGCGGGCCGTGGATGCCCGGTTGGGAGCGCAACAATCGGCCCGATACGCCAACGCCGCAGACCCGGACGGAGGCCAGACCACCCAGCAGGCCCCCCGCGCCAGCCTGCTGACCACCACGACCTACACGCGCTCTATCGAGTTGCCTGACGAGATCTACACCGTGTTGCAGATCAATGGTGGGTGGGAAAAACTTCTTCCTTATTTCGGTAATCCAACAGGAGTGACCGTACAGGATCTGCAAGAAGGTTTTACTCGCAGAGGTGACACCCTGACCTACACCCGCGACGTGACCCTGCAAACCGAGCAGCCCGTGAATCTGGACACCAGCAAAGTCACCGCCGACCTGAAATTCGTGGACCCGGCGGGCGGGCGCGGCACGTATTACAACGCGGTCTTCAACGCCGATTACACCTTTACCAACCCGCAGGCAGAGGCCGCCACCCTGCGCTTTGCCTTCCCGCTGCCCGATGGAAGCGGAACTCTCAGCGGCTTCAAGCTGACCGTGAATGGGCAGGCGTTCCGGGCCTCCGATTTAGCGGGCGGCAGCATCTGGACGGGCGAGGTGGCGGCAGGCCAGACCGTGCGCGTCAACGTGACCTACCGTCATCAGGGGGCCAAAGGCTGGAGCTACCTGCTGGGCCAACGCCGCGAGAGCGTCAAGAATTTTGACCTGACCATCAACGCGGATCGGCCCGCCAAATTCCAGCGCTATACCCTCTTTCCGACCAGCCAGACGCGCTCGGCGCTGGGGACGGCTCAGGTGTTGCGCTGGCAACTGCAAGACGTGATTACCGCGCAGGATGTGGCCGTGGTCTTTACACAGGGCAGCCTGCGCGAAACGTTGGACAAACTGGGCCTCGTGGGGCCGCTGGCGGTGCTGCTGGCCGCGCTGCTGTGCGGAGCGTGGGCCGGATCGCGCCGCCTGAAGCTGCTGCCGTTGCCGCTGGCAGGTGCGGTGCTGGGCCTCAGCCTCGGCCTCGTGCTGGGCGGCGTCCTGACCTTCTATCTGCCCGTGCTGCTGGCCCAACTGCTGGGTGTGCTGGCGGGTCTCGCGCTGGCAATCACCGCTCTGGGCCGACGCTACCTCGTGCCGCTGGCATTGGCCGCCGTCATTCCATTGGTATTTCTGAGTGGGGGCCATGCCTCGCTGCTGCTGGTGCTGCTGGCGGGGGTCACCCTAGTGCTGTTCCTGCGAAACCGGGAAGTGGGCAGGGCAGTTCCGGGTGTGCGGTGAGTAAGCGGAGTCCGTCTAACTCCCCAGTCTGCTTCGCCGCCAGCCCCCCTCAGACTTGCAAAGCTCTGCTCCGCAGCTCTACGAGTCCGCAGGAGAGGGGAGCGCAAAAGCCCTTGTCCTCCCCTCTAAGGGGGGGCGTTGCGTCAGCAACGGGGGGTCTGTCGGGGAGTCTGTCGTTGGGTCTGTCCTTGGCAAGAACGCCCCTCACCGCCCCCGCTTTTCCCACGATCCACGATCTACCCTCACCCGCCGTTTTCGGTGCAACACTGCCGCCGCCACCACCCCCGCCACAAAGCCGAACAGGTGTGACTCCCACGAAATTTCGGGATTGCTGGGCAGCACGCCCCACAGCGCCCCGCCGTACAGCAGCAGAGCCACGGCGGCAGCGATGATGGCCGAGGCCGAGCGTTCCCACCAGCCCGCGCCCAGCAGATAGGCGAGGTAGCCGAAGACCAGTTCGCTGGCTCCCAGATGCACGCTGCCGCCGCGTCCGAACAGCCAGACCAACCCGCCGCCCAGCACCACGATGATCAGCGTTGCCAGCAAAAAGCGCCACAGCCCGCGCAGGGCTGACATAAAGGCCAGCACAGCCACCGGCACGGTATTTGCCAGCAGATGACTGAAGCCGCCGTGCAAAAAAGGTGCGGTCAGGACATGCCAGAAGGTCTGCGGGTCGCGGGGTTCTATGCCGTAGACGTCCAGTGCGCCGCCAAACGCGAATTGGTCGGTAATTTCTTGCAGCCACAGTCCGGCCACCAGCACCAGCGTGACCACGGCGGCGGGCACGACAGGCGGGCGGCGGGTGCGAACAGCCGGGATGTCGGAAGGCAGTGTGGCTGTGGGCGGGCGGGAACGCATGGGGTCAGTCTAAAGGGAAGGCTGGGGCGTTACCCACACATATACACTCAATGGAACCGCTCCCAGCGCGGCTTTTCGGGTTTGGCATGTTACGGTCAGGGTATGACGACACACAAGCCGGGGCAACGTGGATCAGGTCAGGGTGCGGCGCCAGAAGCTCACTTTGAACATGCGCTGGTGCTGGAAACTGCCCGCGTGACCGAGGGCGCGGCGTTGGCGGCCAGCCGTTGGGTGGGCATGGGCGACAAAAACGCCGTGGACGGGGCAGGCACCGAAGCCATGAGGACCCTGCTCAACAGCCTCGACATTCGCGGTACGGTGGTCATCGGGGAAGGCGAGATGGACGAAGCCCCCATGCTGTACATCGGGGAGCAGGTGGGGCAGGGCAAATATGAGGTGGATATCGCCGTGGACCCGGTGGAAGGTACGGTGGTGACGGCCAAGGGCCTGCCCAACGGCCTGGCGGTCATTGCCCTCAGCGAGCGCGGCGGCCTGATGCACGCGCCCGACTGCTACATGGACAAACTGGTCGTGCCGCCCCCGGCAGCGGGCCGCGTGAACATCGACTGGCCCGTAGAAGCCAACCTCAGTGTGATTGCCCAGAGCCTGGAGCGGGACGTAGAAGACCTGCTGATCACGATTCTTGACCGGGAGCGCCACACCGACCTGATTGCGCGGGTACGCAGCGCAGGCGCACGGGTCAAGCTGATCGGGGACGGCGATGTGGTCGCCAGCCTCGCGGTAGGCGTGCGCGGCACGGGTGTACATGCCCTGATGGGATCGGGCGGCGCACCCGAGGGCGTGCTGAGTGCGGCGGCCCTCAAGTGCCTCGGCGCAGAAATTCAGGGCAAATTCATAGCCGAAGACGACGCCATGCGCGAACGCTTCAAGACGATGGGCGTGGAAGAAGGCCGCGTGTACAAGACCAACGACCTTGCCCCCGGCAACCAGATGGTGTTCAGTGCCACCGGAATCACCTACGGCGAACTGCTGAACGGCGTGCGGCGATTCGGCGGCGGGGCACGCACCCACACCCTCGTGATGGGCTATGCCACGCGGGTGGTGCGCTTCATCGACTCGGTGCATCTGGAGGATGACGGAGCGCGGGTAACGATCCGGATATAGCAACGTAAGTGGTAAGTGGGTCGTGGTGAGTGGGAAAAGACAAGACATGAATTTATGCCGTTGTTTTTGGGTTTTCCCACTTCCTGCTGACCACTCACCACTTCCTGTTTTTCTCAGTTCAGGCGCATCCAGTAGTAATCATATTTGCCCAGCGTCATCGGATACGCTCCCTCGGTGATGGGCGGGAAGGGGCTGGCTCCGGCCAGGGTCACGGGCGTGCGGCCCACATAATCGGTCAGATCGAGGGTGGCGGCCTGCGCGTTACCTGCAAAGTTGCTGACGATCAGCAGGGTTTCATTGTCGTACTGGCGAATGAAGGCCAACACGGCTGGGTTTCCAGACTCGACAAAGGTCAGGTCGCCGTGGGCAAAAGCGGGGTGGGCGCGGCGCAGTTCGAGCTGGCGGGCGGTCCATTTCAGCAGGCTGCTGGGGTCGCGCTCCTGACTGTTCACGTTCACGCGCTGGTAGCCGTACACCGGGTCGCCGATGGGAGGGAAAAAGCACTGGTCGGGCGTGGCCGTCGAAAAGCCGCCGCTCATGCCTGCATTCCACTGCATGGGCGTGCGAACGCCGTTGCGGTCAGCCAGAGTCAGGTCGTCGCCCATGCCGATTTCGTCGCCGTAGTACAGAATCGGGCTACCGGGCAGGGCCAGCAGCACGGTGTTCAGCAGTTCGATGCGGCGGCGGTCATTGTCCAGCAGCGGCGCAAGGCGGCGGCGAATGCCCACGTTGATCTTCATGCGCGTATCGGGCGCGTAGGCGGCGTACATGAAGGAGCGCTCGTCGTCCGTGACCATTTCCAGCGTCAATTCGTCGTGGTTGCGCAGGAAGGTAGCCCACTGTCCGAATTTGGGAATGGCGGGCAGGCGGTCCATGATCTCGCGGATGCTGGTCGTGTCTTCCCTTTTCAGGCTCATGTACAGGCGCGGCATCACCGGAAAGTTGAAGCACATGTGGAATTCGGGGTCGGCGTCGGTGCCGAAGTACTCCACGACTTCTTCGGGCCACTGGTTCGCCTCGGCCAGCAGCAGGCGTCCGGGGTATTCGTTGTCCACCATGCGGCGCATCCCCTTCAGGATGTCGTGCGTTTCGGGCAGGTTTTCGCAGTTGGTGCCTTCACGCTCGATCAGGTAGGGCACGGCGTCCACCCGGAACCCGTCCAGCCCCAGATCCAGCCAGAAACGGGCGGCGATCAGCAGTTCTTCTTGCACCTTGGGATTGTCGTAGTTCAGGTCGGGCTGGTTGCCAAAAAAGCGGTGCCAGTAATAGCGCCCACACTGCTCGTCTTTGGTCCAGTTGCTGGTTTCGGTATCAGTAAAGATGATGCGTGCGCCGCTGTATTCGGTGCCGGTGTCGCTCCAGACGTAGTAGTCGTGGTACTCGTTGGGCGTGCCGTCGGGCAGCACCGGGCCGCGCCGCGCCGCCTGAAACCAGGCGTGGTCGGAGCTGGTGTGGTTGGTCACGAGGTCGCCCACCACTTTCAGGCCGCGTGCATGGGCCTCCCGCAAAAACACCTTGAAGTCGTCCATCGTGCCCAGATCGGGGTGAATGCCCACATAATCGGCTACATCGTAGCCGTCGTCGCGCAGCGGGCTGGGGTAGAAGGGCAGCAGCCACAGGCAGTCCACGCCCAGATTCTTCAGGTAGTCCAGTTTCCCGGTCAGGCCCGGAAAATCGCCCTTGCCGTCGCCGTTGCCGTCTGCAAAGGTACGCACAGACAGTTCGTAGAAGACGGCGCTTTTGTACCATTCGGATGCTGCTGGGGTGGAGGCGGGCTGCGTCATGAACGCGAGTTTAACCGATTCAGAATGGGGTGCTAGGGCCGTGGGCGGGGGCTGTGTAGAAGGGTGTGGGGGCAGGGGGTGGCCGCCTGCCGTACCCGACACCGCACCTGCCGAATATGATAAACAAATATCAATATGAAGCTCTCCCTTCCCCTGGCTGTTCTGACTGCGTTGCTGCTGGGCAGTGCTCAGGCTGCACCCCTCAACGTCAGCGCCACCACGACCATCCTCTCCGACTTTGTTCGCGCCGTGGGCAAAACCCGCGTGACCGTCAATGTGATCGTGCCTGCGGGCAGCGATACCCACACCTTCCAGCCGTCTACCGCCGTGATTCGTGGGTTGGCGGGCAGCCGCGCCCTGTTTGTGAATGGGGCCAATCTGGAGCCGTGGCTGCCCAAGCTGACGGCCTCTGCGCCGGGGGTGCGGGTGGTTACGCTGACCAAGGGCCTGAAACTGCGTGAGGGCGTAGAAGAAGATCATGCTGACCATGCCGGAGAACACGGCGCGTCCGATCCCCATGCGTGGTGGGATGCGGGGTTGGTGGCCGGATACGTGCGGAATGTGCAGGCGACCCTGACCGCCCTCGATCCTGCCGGAAAGGCGGTGTATGCCAACAATGCCGCCGCGTACCTCAAGCAACTGAAAGCCGCCGACGCCTATGCCAGAGCGCAATTTGCCCAGATTCCTGCCGCCCGCCGCACCATCGTCACCAATCACGACGCGCTGGGGTATCTGGCCGCCCGCTACGGCCTGAAGATCGTGGGGGCCGTGATTCCGGGCCTCAGCACCGAGCGCGAACCGAGTGCGCGGGAACTGGCGGGGCTGGCCCAGACCGTCAAAAAGAGCGGCGCACGCGTGATTTTTATCGAAAATACCGTGAATGCTCGCCTCGCCCAGACGCTGGCCCGCGAAACGGGCGCGACCATCGCCCCGGCCCTCTATACCGATGCGCTGGGGCCAAAGGGCAGCGCGGGCGAGACCTATCTCAAAGCCCTGCGCTTCAACGTCGATACGATGGTCAGGGCGTTGAAATGATTCTGCACTATCACTATCACCCTGTGCACGCTATGCTGGCCGGATGCTTGGCGTAGATCACCTGACCGTGCAATACGGTTCCCACACGGCGCTGGAAGACGCCACGGTGCGCTTTGAATCGGGCCAGTTCAGCGCCGTGATCGGCCCGAACGGTGCGGGCAAAAGCACCCTGCTCAAAACGATGGTGGGCCTCTTGCCCGACCCCGGCGGCAGCGTGCGCTTCGATGCGGGCCACACCGCCCAGAGTTGCGTGTCTTATGTGCCGCAGCAGCAGACGCTGGACTGGGGATTCCCCGTCACCGTGTGGGATGTGGCGATGATGGGCCGCACCGGACGCCTGGGCTGGCTGCGCTGGCCGGGGAAATCTGACCGTGAGCGGGTGGTGGCGGCCCTCAAGGAAACCGGGGTCTATGACCTGCGGAGGCGGCATATCGGTGCACTGAGTGGAGGGCAACGCCAGCGGGTGTTGCTGGCCCGGATGCTGGCCCGCGACGGCCATCTGCTGCTGCTGGATGAACCCCTGACCGGAGTGGACGCCGCCACACAGGAACAACTGATGGCCCTGTTACGGGCACAGGCCAACCGGGGCCGCGCCGTGGTGATGGTCACGCACGATCTGGAGCAGGCGCGGCGCTGGTGCGATCATCTGGTCTTGGTCAACCGCCGAATCATTGCCGACGGCACGCCCGACGAGGTCTACACGCCGCGCAACATCGAAGCCACCTTCAGCAGCAGTCATCTGGGTCATACCCACGCGGAAGCCTGATGAGGGCGAGAAAGGATCGTCCAAGGGTCAAAGGGTCTGAGGATCTGAGAACAGCTCACCCCCAGATGCCCGGTGCTTTTGCCCTTAGACCTTCAGACTCTAGACCCTTAGACCCGGCTCCCAGCCGCGCACCCACCAGAGGCACCCGATGGACTGGCTGACTGATCCCCTGCAATTCGGCTTTTTTGTGCGGGCGCTGCTGGCTGTGGTGCTGGTCAGTGTGCTGTGTGCTTTGGTGGGCGCGTGGGTGGTGCTGCGCGGCCTGAGCTACATAGGCGACGCCATGAGCCACGCCGTGTTCCCCGGCATTGTGGGGGCATTTTTGGCAGGCGGAAACCTGCTGGTGGGGGCACTGGTGGCCGCCGTGCTGACGGCTTTGGGCATTGGGGCAGTGGGTCGGCAGAGCGGCCTGAAGCAGGACAGCGCCATCGGCATCGTGTTCGTGGGCATGTTCGCGCTGGGCGTGGTCATGCTGTCGCGTGCGCCCACCTTTACCACCGACCTCAGTAACTTTCTGATCGGCAATCCGTTGGGCGTCACTCCTGCCGATCTATGGGGGGCAGGGGCGGTCACGCTGGTGGTGGGCGCCATCCTAACCGCCATGCAAAAGGAACTCCTGCTGGCCTCCTTCGATCCCACCGAGGCCCGCGCCATCGGCCTTCCGGTGCGCCGCCTGGAGAGTCTGCTGCTCATTCTGATCGGGCTGGTGGTCGTCCTGACCGTGCAGCTCGTGGGGACCACCCTCAGCGTCAGTCTGCTGATCACCTCCAGCGCCTCGGCCCGCCTGCTGTCGCGCAGCCTCCGCACCATGATCGGGCTGGCGGCGTTGCTGGGCACTGTGGGCGGCGTGACCGGGCTGTATCTCAGCTATTACCTGAACACGGCCCCCGGCGCGACCATCGTACTGGTCAATACGGCGCTGTTTGGGCTGGCGCTGGCGCTGCGAAAGCGGGACTGATCCGGCTCTTGGCTTCACCCCTACAAACACATCCATGCTGTTGCCGTCTGGGTTATTCAGCGGAGTCTGTACCATCGATCATTCAGGATCACGGGCAGAGGAAGATTCGGTCAGTTTGAGCTACAGCACGGGCCGCAGCAGCACTTTGCCGTTGACCTGCCCACTTTCGACCAAGAGGTGTGCCGGGGCCGCGTCTGCCAAAGCAAACTCTGCTCCAATATGAACCTTGATCTGGTTGGTTTGCAGAGCCGCCCAGACGGCTACCACGCTGGGCCGCAGGCGTTCTGGGCGCACTTTTCGGAGGTTGCCCGTGCTGTAGCCGATGACGGCCCGCCCTTGCCGATGCAGCGTGGGCGTGGTGAAGTGGGCGGGTTGCCCGCTGGCATGCCCAAAGATCACCAATCTTCCCAGCGGGGCCAGGCAGGTCAGTCCACGCTCGCTTACCTCGCCCCCGACAGAATCCAGAATGACATCGACCCCCACACCCTTCGTGAGTGCCTTGACCGTCGCGGCAAAGTCTTGCTGCTGCCGCTCGATCACCTCATCGGCTCCCAGAGAACGAACAAAGTCGGCCCGCTCTGCCGATCCCACCACCGCCATGATGCGGGCGGCCCCGGCTTGGCGGGCCAATTGCACCGCCAGATGGCCCACACCTCCTGCTGCTGCGTGAATCAGCACCGTTTCTCCGGGTTCCAACCGCGCAGCTTGGTGCAGGGTGTTCTGGGCCGTCACGAGCATGGTCAGGGCAGCGGCGCTTTCGTCGGGAACGCTCTCGGGAAGCGGATAGGTCAGGTGCGCCGGGGCCGTCACATGGGTGGCGTAACTGCCGCCCACCGGAAAACAGGCCACACGTTGTCCGGTTCTTAACCCAATAACCCCTTCACCCACGCGGTCTATCACTCCCACGGCGTCCAGTCCGGGTACGAAGGGCAGCTCGCCCCCGGCGTCGTAGCCGCCCCGCCTCGCCTGAATATCGGCAAAATTTACCCCGGTACAGGTCACTTTCACGCGTACCTGTCCGGGGGCCGGTACAGGAAGTGGCCGAGGCTGCCACCTCAACTGCTCAGAAGCTCCATGTGCGGCAACCACGATGGCATGACTCATTCCCGCAGTGTATTGATCCCTGTGTGGCTCAGCAACGTTTCGGTGTACAACTCCAACCCCCAGTCAGCTTCGCCGCCAGCCCCCCTTAAAAAGGAACAGCAAGCTCTTGTCACCACCTCTAAGGGGGCGTTGCGTCAGCAACGGGGGGGTTATGTCACCCAGCCTTCAACGTGTGGCCCACCTCCGCAAGAATCTATAAACCCCGCTTCTGCACTGTCTGCGGCTCTGGCACAGCCACAAAAAACCGCCCCACAAAGGAGGCGGCTAACGTGGAAATTCTGGATTCAGTAGAACTTGGTGATGCGCTCGACGCTGTGGCGGTGGTGGGGGAAGCCTTCTTCCGCACGCTTGCCGATGGGCAGCAGGCCAGCAAACTGGACGTGAGCGGGCAGGCCCAGCAGTTCCTTGACCTGTTCGGGGTTGAAGCCGAGCATGGGCACGGTGTCGTAGCCGAGGCTGCGGGCGGCGACCATCAGGAAGCCGAAGGCGATGTTGGCCTGCGACAGACCCCACGCGCCGCGCTGGGCCACGTCCTGAGCGCCGAACGCGCCGTTGAAGGTGTTGCGCTGGCCGGTGCGTCCTGCTTCGCCCATGCCGGGGTGGGCGGTTTCTTCAACCGTATCGAGGGTGTCTTCCATGTCGCTGTAGACCACGATCACAGCGGGCGCGTTGGTGATCTGACCCTGGCCGTAGGCGGCAGCTTGCAGCTTGGTCTGAAGCTCGGGGTTCTGGATCACGGCAAAGCGCCACGTCTGGGCATTCCAGGCGCTGGGGGCGAGGCTGGCGAGGCGCAGGACTTCGTGCAGGTCGGCGGCGGGAATGGGTTCCTGCACGAACTTGCGGATGCTGCGGCGGGTCTCGATGGCTTCGGCGGCGGTCAGGGGGCGGGTGCTTGTAGCAGTCATGAGAGAACAATATTGCAAGTGCTTTATATTGTCAAGCGGTGTAATCTGCGCCGCAGTGTGTTCGGGGTTTAGGTGTAAAGTACTGTCATGACTCTTGCCGCGCCTACGCAGGTCGCTGCCCTCAGTGGCGCGGCTGCCACCACCGCCCACCAGCCCGGATTCTGCCCTGTATACCGTGCCATCGGGGTCCTTCAGGAAAAATGGGTCCTGCATATCGTCCGCGCACTCCTTGACGGCGAAAAGGGCTTCAATGAACTGGCCCGCGCCGTGGGCGGCTGCAACAGTGCCACCCTCACGCAGCGTCTAGAGCACCTGGAAACCCTGTCTCTCATCGGCAAGCGCACCGAAGACACGCACGGCAAACTGGCCCGCAGCGTGTATTCACTGACGCCCGCAGGCCGTGAATTGCAGGGCGTGATTCAGGCCATCGATATGTGGGCACGCGAACACCTGCAAGAAGACGACACCAAGGCTGACCACACCTCGGGCTGCGCTTCCGCCGTCTGATCACCTGAACCATGACCGCCTTCCTGATCTTCATTCTGCTGCCCGTTCTTCTGATCGTGGCAGCTTTTTTTATCAAACCGCTGGTGCGGCACGACAAGCGGTACGGCGATCCTCTGGGCGAGGGATTGGCAGCACGGGGAATCTTCGGTGGGCACGGCCTGTCACCTGATGAGCGTGTGGTGGCCGAAGAAACTGGGCAAGTAAAGTTTGACTTCGGTGATTCCGAGAAACAACGGTAGGTCAGCAATATAAATGCACCTTTAGGCAGGCGTCATCTTGGACCATCCAGAACGCACGGCATGGCCCTTACGCTGACCGCATGAGTCTCAAAGACAGCTTTACGCCGGAAGAATGGTTCAAGGTCATGAGTGGGCCAGGTCGTGCGGGGGCCGTGATCGTGGCGGCCAGTCCCAGCGGCATTACGGGTATTGTGGCCGAAGCACGCGCCATTGGCGACGCCATCCGCGAGCAGGTCAGCGGGCCGGGGCGCACGCCGCTGTTAGAAGCGATGGCCGCCGACCTGATCGGCACGCCCCCCGATCCCAAGACCCTGCCCCAGCCGGACCGCGCCCGCAACATGGACGAGGCCCGCCAGCAGGGGCTAGAAGCTGTGCGGCAGGCCGTCTGGTTGGTCAGTGCCAAGGCCAGCCCCGAAGATTCTGCGGCCTACCGTAACCTCCTGATGGTGGTGGCCCAGCGCACTGCCGAAGCGGCCAAGGAAGGCGGATTTCTGGGCATCGGCGGCGAGTTGGTCAACGACAAGGAACGCGCTGCACTGGCCGAACTGCGGGAACTGCTGCGGCTGGATGAGGTTGAAGCCACCTCTACACCGGTTGCGTCCATCAATCCTGACGGTTCGGGGAACAGTCCGTGAAGGTCTGATCAAGTCCCGAAAAATACATTTGTCTCACGCCTGATCCCTGTGCCCGCGCTAGCCTGCCGCCTGTGATTTGGGTTCGGATGAGTGGAGTTCTGGTGCTGTCGCTGCTGCTGATGGGTTGTCAGGACAGGCAGGCCCGCAGCGACAACGCGCGGTTGGCGGCGCGGGTCTTGATGCTGGAACAGCAGGTGACTCAATTGCGTCAGGCCCAAACGGAGGCCTCTGCTGTGGGTGCTCCCGACGGGTTCATGGAGCGGGCTGCCGCCCAGAACTGTGCCAACGACCTCTCCCGTACACTGGAAACCTTCCGTCAGGACAGCATCGACGGTGTATATCCCACCCCGGCCCGGCTGAATTTGCCCGATTCCTGCGTGGGCCAGAAAATACAGTGGGTGCGCCTGACCGAAAAGGCCTACGCTTTTGCGCTGGTTGATGAGAGCGGCGCGGAACTGACGCAGGGAAGCGGGCCTTAGAGTTTGGCCGACGGTTCCGGGCCATCAACTTCAATCTGATTCACCGGTTCCAGAGCATCACTCAAACAGGCTGTGGTCGTGTTTGCCCCAGAGAGACTGGACGATTTTCTGAAGAGCCGCTCTTGCCCCCGCCTTTCAGACCGTCTATACTCTCAAAGTTTGGTCTGCCAGAATTGGCCGCCAGCGTAGGTTCATGAATGCCTCTGCCCGCACACCGGGACTGTGGGGCAGTCCGCTGACCGAAGGAGTTTTCATGACAACCATCGTAAAAGTGAACCGTGGCGCGATCTTGCGTGCCGTCGAGCAGCCCCACATCAAAGAAAACCTGCCTGATTTCCGCCCCGGTGACACCATCCGCGTGGAAACCAAAGTGGTGGAAGGTACCCGTACCCGCAACCAGGCTTTTGAAGGCGTCGTTATCGCCATCAACGGATCGGGCAGCCGCAAGAGCTTCACGGTTCGCAAGATCAGCTTCGGTGAAGGCGTGGAGCGCGTGTTCCCCTACAGCACGCCCCTGATCGCCAAAGTCACCATCCTGGAACGCGGCAAGGTCCGCCGCGCCAAGCTGTACTACCTGCGCGAACTGCGCGGCAAGGCTGCACGTATCAAGAACGACCGCAGCCGCGTGATGAAGGACGCCGCCCGCGCCCAGCAGCAGAAAGCCGACGCTGCTGCCGCCGCCGCTGCGCCCGCTGCCGAAGTTCCCAGCACCGAGCAAGAGTAAGCTTCAAGCTCAGCTTCTTGCACAGAGCCGTCTACCTTTCGGGGTGGGCGGTTTTTTATTGGGTTCAGGGAATGCGGATATAGCTACTGCGGTTGCGAAAAGCGAATGTGCTCCCGGGGGCGCGGGTTTCGGTCAGGGTGATCAGGGTGGTGCGGCCTAGAGTGATTGTGCGCCGAATTTCTACCCGTTGGGCGTTTTCCACCTGGGTACCCATCAGTACGGCCTTGTCACCCCTTCCACTGATCAGGGCAGAAAAATCTCGGCTGGTATATCGCTGCACCTCTGGCTGACCCAGGGTCGTCACTGTGTAGGTGCCTGCCTTCCAGCGGTGGGTTTCCAGGCTGCTGACGGTGGTGCCGAAATCGTCGTACTGGAAGTTCCAGGCGGCGCTGACTGCACCATTGGGCCGGATATTCAGGCTGACTGGAATCTTGACCCGCCGATCTGCGCCGTAATCCTGATATTCCAGAGTTCCGGCCCAGCGTCCGGCAAAACGGTCAAAGGCGAGGGGCGCGGCAGCCTGGGCGCTCAGCAGACCAACAGACAGGCCCGTGATGATCAACCGGGGCATATGGAGGCCAAGCTTCTGGAAAGAACTTGCGTGAATAGTGGCTCTCTTCATCCCGACTCCTTGATCGCCGACCTCGACTCCCTTGAGCTTGAGATTACAATATCCCTCACATGACCCTTCCCACCGGCTGGAAACCCGCGCCTTCAGGCTACAAACATGTGGTCAGTGTGTCTATCGGCAGCAGCAAGCGCAATGCCCGCGAAGAAATCTCGGTGCTGGGTCAGCCTTTTGTGCTGGAGCGCATCGGCACCGACGGCGACATGAACAAAGCAGCCGAACTGTTCCGGGAACTTGATGGCCGGGTGGACGCCTTCGGGCTGGGCGGGGCCGACCTGTACGTGATCGCAGACGGCAAACGCTACACCTTCGGCAACGTGCGAAAGCTGGTCGCCAATGCCAAAATCACGCCGGTACTTGATGGCAGTGGCCTGAAAAATACGCTGGAGCGGGACGCCATTGCCCAGCTTGATCCGCTGCTAAATTGGCGCACCAAAAAAGTGCTGATGGTCAGTGCCGTGGACCGCTTCGGGATGGCCGAGGCGCTGGCGCAGGCGGGCGCAGATGTCGTATACGGCGACATCGTGTTTGGCCTGAACATAGACCGCCCGCTGCGCTCCATCAACTCTTTGCGGCGGGTGGCGCGGCTGGTGTTGCCCGCCATTACCAAGCTGCCGCAGGACTGGTTCTATCCCACCGGGGCCAAGCAGGAAACCAGCGTGGCAGGCAAGGGAACCCGCTATTACGCGTGGGCGGACGTGATCGCCGGAGACACCCACTACGCCAAACGCTACGCCCCCCACGACCTCCGGGGCAAAACCATCCTGACCCAGACCGTCACCGAAGCAGACCGCGTGTGGATGAAAGATCGCGGCGTGTCTCGCCTGATCACCACCACGCCGCGCATGGGAAGCCGCAACTTTGCCACCAACGTGCTGGAAGCGTTTTTTGTGGCCCTCAGTGGCACAAAAGAAGCGCTCAGCGAGGCCGAATACCTGCGCTACGTGCGCGAAGTGGGCTTCAAGCCGGAAATCAACGACCTCTAAGCAAAACGATCTCTAAGCCGTCAGGGGCGAGGGCAAGAGGCACGGTCTATCTTCTGTGCCGCTTGCCCCGCCGCGCACCTGTAGGATTGCCCCTATGCAAGCTCTCGTGGACGCAATTCGTGCCCAAGGTGTCATTCTGCCGGGTGGATTTCTGAAGGTAGACGGGTTGGTCAACCACCAACTTCTGCCCGCCCTGACCCGTGAAATGGGCGAGCATTTCGCTGAATACTTCGCGCCCTTGAAGCCCAATAAAATCCTGACCATCGAGGTCAGCGGCATCGCGCCCGCGCTGGCAACCTCTCTGGTGCTGGGCATTCCGATGGTGTACGCCCGCAAGAAAAAGCCCATCACCATGAAAGAGCCTGCGTATACGGCCCAGTCCATCAGCCGCACCAAAGGCGGCGTCGTAGACCTGTTCGTGTCCAGCGAGTTCTTGGGGCCGGATGACCGCGTGATCGTCATTGATGATTTTCTGGCGTCGGGCGGTACGCTGCGTTCTCTGAATACCATCATTCAGGCCAGCGGCGCAGAGTTGCTGGGCCTCGGCTGCGTCATCGAGAAAGGCTTCGAGGAAGGCCGCCTGAAGCTGGCCGACCTGAATATTCCGATTCATACGCTGGCGAACATCATCCGCATGAGCGAGGCAGAGGGGATTGTGGTGGAGTTGGGGCAGTAAGGCGGATTGGGGGGGCTAGAGCAGACCAGCGTGCAAGAGCGCCTAGACCTGCTCCAGCCGCTTCCAATACAGCAGCGTTCCCGTCAGGCCGCCGTGGGGTTTGAGGGCAAAGTCGGGGATTTCTCCAGCCAGCGTGTAGCCCAGTTTTTCGTACAGGCCCGCCGCGCCGCCGTCTGTGGCGGTGTCCAGCACCAGCAGGGTTCGGCCCCGCTGTCCGGCCAATCCTTCGGCTTCGCGGAGGAGGGCTGTGGCAATGCCCTTTCCCCGGTGGCCCAGCCGGGTCATCATTTTGGCAATTTCGGCGCGGTGGGGCTGATTGGGCGGAAAATCCAGCAGCAGGGTCACGGTGCCGATGAGCTGTTCGGCCTGCCAAGCGCCCAGAACCACGCGTTCGCCCCGGTGGGCGGCGGCCAGCGACCCGGCCCAGAATGCCTCGGCGTCGGCGGGGGCCAGCGGATGCATAAAGCTCACTGATTCTCCGTTGGCAACCGTCTGAATGATCAGGGTGCAGAGTTGATTCAGGGTGTCTGGATCGGCATTCAGGGCGCGAATCTGGAAGGGCGGTACAGGTGCAGGGTGTGTCATCTCAACTCCGGGACAACATGACGAGGTAGGTGCAGGGCTGAGCGGCAGGATTGCTGAAGGTCACGTCATGCGGCGGGCCGAACGCGAGGCTGTCTCCGGCGGCCAGCTCATGACGCTCCGGCCCTTCCTGAACTGTCAGGGTTCCGGCCTCCACCAGCACCACCTGACGAATCCGGGCATAAGAAGATGCGGGCAAGTTGACGTGTTGATGCTGCGGTAGCGTGACCCTGACCACTTCCACCGGATGATCGGGGCGCATAACAAGTTGCTGACGCTCGTAACCTGTTTCGGGGTCGCGCCAGCGGGGTTGATCGGCGGCCCGCACCAACCGCCCGGTGTGGCCCTCGGCCCGCAGCAGCAGCCCCGCCAGCGTCAGATCAAAGGCCCCGGCCAGCCGAACCAGCGTTCCCGCCGTCGGACTCATCTCGCCGCGCTCGATTTTGCTGACCGCCGCCTTGGACACCCCGGAATGCTGCGCCAGATCAGCCTGTGACCAACTCCGCGCCTCCCGCTCCAGCCGGATACAGTGGGCCAGTTGCGCCGCTGTATCCTTCTCTGTCGGTGGCTCGCCTTGAATAAGACTCATATGGCTACTATAAGAGATTTTGGAGCCGTGGGCTATGGGCCACGAAAAGTCGGACTCCCCGGAGCAGGTCAAAGACTTGCCTTGAACTGTTCCCCACATCCTAACGGGCGTTTGGATAGATTGGGGCATGACTCAACAGGCCCTAGAGCTTCAGGAACTGATCGCCACGATGGAGCAGCGCCGCGCCAAAGTGGAACTCGGCGGCGGCGTGGAGCGGCAGCAAAAGCAGCGGGCGGGCGGCAAACTCACGGCCAGAGAACGCATAGACACGTTGCTGGACGCGGGCAGCTTTCTGGAACTCGGCACCTTCGTCGAGCACCGGGGCGGGCGGCTGATGCAGGGCGTGGAGGCCCCCGGAGAGGGCGTGGTCACGGGCAGCGGCACCATAGACGGGCGGCAGGTCTTCGTGTTTAGCCAGGATTTCACCGTGCTGGGCGGCAGTCTCGGCAAAATGAACGCCGCCAAGATTACCAAGGTCATGGATCTGGCGGCCCGTACAGGGTGCCCGGTCATCGGCCTGAACGATTCGGCGGGCGCCCGCATTCAGGAAGGCGTGGATTCCCTCAGCGGCTACGGCGAAATCTTTTACCGCAATGCCGTCTATTCCGGCGCGGTGCCGCAGATCAGCGCCATTCTCGGCCCCTGTGCGGGCGGCGCGGTGTATTCTCCGGCCCTCACCGACTTTATTCTGATGAGCGGCGGTAGCAGTTATATGTTTATCACTGGCCCCGAAGTCATCAAAAGCGTGACCCGCGAGGACGTGACCTTCGACCAGTTGGGCGGCGCAGACGTACACACCCGCAAATCGGGCGTGGCGCATCTGGAATACGACGGCGACGAGGCGGTTCTGCGCGGCATCCGCGATCTGCTGGGGTATCTGCCCCAGAATGCCCGTGAGAAAGCGCCGGTGCATCCCACCTCCGACCCGGCGAACCGCCGCAACGACGCCCTTCTGAAGATCGTCACGCCCGACCAGCGCAAGCCTTATGCCATGCACGAGGTGATTCATGAACTCGTGGACGACGGCACGTTTCTGGAAATCCAGCCGAACTGGGCCAAGAATATTCTGGTCGGGTTTGCCCGCCTGAACGGCCAGAGCGTGGGCATCGTCGCCAACAATCCGCGTGTGATGGCCGGAACCCTGAACATCGACGCCTCGGACAAGGCGGCCCGCTTCATTCGCACCTGCGACTGCTACAACATCCCCATTCTGACGCTGGTGGACGTGACCGGATTTCTGCCCGGCGTGGCGCAGGAACATGCGGGCATCATCCGGCACGGCGCGAAGATGCTGTATGCCTACGCCGAAGCCACCGTGCCCAAAATCACGCTGATCACGCGCAAAAGCTACGGCGGCGCGTACCTCGCCATGAACAGCCGCGATATGGGCGCAGACGTGGTGTACGCGTGGCCCACCGCTGCCGTGGCCGTGATGGGCGCGGAGGGAGCCGCCAACATCGTGTACCGCCGCGACATCCAGAACGCTGAGAACCCCGAAGCGATGCGGGCCGAGAAGATCCGCGATTACAAAGACGCCTTCGACAATCCCTATGTGGCCGCCAGCAAGGGCTACATAGACGACGTGATCCCGATGGAAGATACCCGCGCCCGGTTGATCCAGACCTTTGCCATGCTGCGCGAAAAGCGGGAAGAGAGGCCGTACAAAAAGCATGGAAATATGCCGCTGTAGGGGGCTTGAAAAGAAACCCCCCAGTCTGCGGCGCAGCCAGCCCCCCTTAAAGGGGAGCGCAACAGCTGTTGTCCTCCCCTCTAAGGGGGGGCATTGCGTCAGCAGCGGGGGGGCTTACACGCCAACGTTGCCTACACCCTCCCTTACCGCCGCCCGAAATCCTGCACCCAGTAATGGCCGTAGCTTCCGCCCGCCGCGTAACCCACGCCGAGTTCCTTGAAGTTGGCGTTCATGATGTTGCGGCAGTGCCCTTCGCTCTTGAGCCAGCCTGCCACGACAGTTTCCGGCGTACTCTGGCCCGCCGCGATATTTTCCCCGATGGAGCGCCAGGCGTACCCGGTGGCCGTGACGCGCTGGGCCATTGTGCGGCCATCCTGACTGGTGTGGCTGAAGTAGTTGCGGGCGGCCATGTCGGCGGCGTGGCCCTGCGCGGCCTGGGTCAGTTGGGCGTTGGCGGCCAGCGGTGCGGCGGCAGAAAAGCGGGTGCTGCCGCAGGTACGGGCCTGAGCGCGGGCGGTGTTGGTCAGGCTCAGTACGCGCTGGGCAAAGGTTCCAGTGGTGGCGGCGGGCCTCTGAGTGGGCGCAGACGATCCACCCGGTGTTGGTGTAGAACCGCAGGCAGCCAGTGTGAGTGTCAGAAGAAGGGCCGCTGGAGCAGCAGTCGAGCGGAAAGACAGGGGCTTGTGCATGTGCCGCTATTACAGTGCCTGACTCCTGTTGCTGGCGTGAGCTTCTCACTCTCATCTCTCATCTGTTGCCCAAAGCTGCTGGCAAGCAGAAGAACCCGGCAGATGTAGAAAATCTGATCTTAAGAAAACGATACCTTTCTCATGTTTCGAGCACGATAGTTCACGGCAACAAGGTGAAACCGACGATTTTTGCATCTTCCACATGAAGGGGTGAGGTATCGGGCAGGCTCACGCGCACCGTACCGCCGGACAAGTGGGCCGCCGCATTCAGCAGGGGCGCATCGGCTGCGGGGTCGAGTGTGCCCCACAGATGCGCCGCGCCGCCCTCCAGATCACGCCACAGCAGCGCTCCGATGGCTTCTCCGCCCGCGTAGGCCATCAGGAGCACGCTGCCGGGGTCGCCTTCCAGTGGCCCCGCAAAGTGGCGGGCCAGAGCTGGCGCCCATTCCGCCGCGCCGTAAGCCTCGGCCAGCACGCCTGCCCAAGCTGCCAGATGTAGCCGCGACACCTGTTCCACCACGATCACGCCGGGGTCGGGCACGGGCGCAAAGGTGCCCACGCGCAGGCCGCCCACATCCTCGCCCGCCACCGCGTTCACCGAAGCCACCAGCGGCGGCGCGTCCTGTCCCAGATGCCATGCCCGCACCAGCGGCAACACATCCTCCGCATTTTCCGGCAGATAGGAGGCGTTCAGTGCCAGCACATTGATTCCCGGCGTGTGCAGCGTGACTGTGCCCCTGCCGTGCTGATCAGAAACATCGCGCCTGACGGTAGAAAACGGCTCGAAATAGGCCACGAGTTCGGCCAGCACGGGCGGCAGCGTGGAGGAAGCTGGGGCAGGGGAGGGCATAGCGGCAGGCTAGGGGCTGGGGGCCACAAAAAACAACTATAAAAACAACCGCCGAGCTGCCCCAGCGGTTGCTTTTATCATGTTTTATCTGTTCCCACTGACCACTGACTACTACCCACTCACGGTTTTACGGATACAGACCGCGCAACGCCCGAGCTTCCAGCACCCGCGTACAGGCCACGATATACGCCGCTGTCCGGAGGGTCACGCCGTGTTTTTCCTTCACGTCCCAGAGGCTCAGGAAGGCTTCGCCCATGATCCGGTCAAGGCGCTTGTTGATTTCATCTTCGGTCCAGAAGAACGACGAGAAATCCTGCACCCACTCGAAGTAGGACACCGTGACGCCGCCCGCGTTGGCGAGTACGTCGGGCACCACCGTGATGCCGCGCTCACTCAACAGGTCGTCGGCGGCGGGTGTGGTGGGGCCGTTTGCGCCCTCCACGATCAGTTTGGCCTGAATCCGTCCGGCGTTGGCTTCGGTGATCTGTTTTTCCAGCGCGGCGGGAATCAGCACGTCACATTCCACGTCCCAGAAGGCGTCGCGGGCCAGTTCTTCGGTGTCGGCCAGACCCGTGATCTTGCCGCTCTGCCGCAGGTGGGCCAGAGCCGTACGTGGGTCGATTCCGCCGTCACTGTGGATGGTTCCGGTCACGTCCTGAATCGCCACGATCTTCGCGCCGTGATCGTGGAAGATGCGGGCGGCGGCCTCGCCCACGTTGCCGAAGCCCTGAATGGCGATGCGTGCGCCCTCCAGACGGATGCCCAGCTTCTTGAGGGCTTCTGCGCCCGTCACGAAGACGCCGCGTCCGGTGGCATCGGCGCGGCCCAGCGATCCGCCCAGCGCCACTGGTTTACCCGTGACCACGCCCGTCGCGGTGCGGCCCACGTTCATCGAATAGGTGTCCATCATCCACGCCATCGTCTGCGGGTTGGTGTTCACGTCGGGGGCGGGGATGTCTTTTTCTGGTCCGATGACGAGGCCGATTTCGGTGGTGTAGCGCCGTGTCAGGCGCTCAAGTTCGCCCGTGCTGTACTTGCGCGGATCGATGCGGATGCCGCCTTTGCCGCCGCCGTAGGGCAGGTTCACGGCGGCATTCTTCACGGTCATCCACGCGCTCAGGGCCATCACTTCGCTGAGGGTCACGTCCTGGTGGTAGCGCACGCCGCCTTTGGCCGGGCCGCGTGAGGTGTTGTGCTGCACGCGGTAGCCCTCGAAATGCGCCACGGTGCCGTCGTCCAGATGGATCGGCACATCCACGACCAGAATGCGTTTGGGCCGCTTGAGGGTTTCCACCCAGTAGGCCAGCTTGCCCAGGTACGGCGTGACCCGCTCCACCTGCTCCAGATAGATGGCGTATGGCCCCAGATCGTTGGGGTCGAGGTAGCTGGGAATGGCGTGGTGGCCGAGCTTGGACGTGTCCTGCGCGGCGGCGTTGGGATTGGGTTCGGTGGTGGTCATTGCGGGAAAGCCTCCTTTGGAGGGGGATATAGGCTAGATGGAGGTTGGAGGAGGTCGGGAAGGGTTAGCGGGCGGTAGGTTCGATTGGGTTGATACACCTACAATCCACATCCCACTTCCTACCTTTTCTCAGGGGTATACGCCGCGCATCACGCTGGCTTCGTGCAGCCTGTTCAGGGCGATGGCGTAGGCTGCCGTCCGCATATCGGTCTGGCGGGTTCGCATGAATTCCAGCACGCCGTCTACGGCCCGGTCTACGCGCAGGTCAATGGCTTCTTCAATCTCGGTTTCGGTCCAGAAGAAGTTGCTGGCGTCCTGCACCCATTCCAGATAATTGACGATCAATCCGCCAATCGAGGCCACCAGATCAGGCAGCACGGTCACGCCCTGAGCCTTCAGGAAGCGTTCGGCTTCGGGCAGCACGGCGCGGTTGGTGGCTTCCACCACGTAGCGGGCACGCACAGCATGGGCGTTTCCGGCGTTCACGGCCCCGTAGTCGTAGGCCAGCATCAGCACGTCCACGTCCAGTTCGATCACCTCGTCGGCGGTGATGTCGGTGGCAAAGCCCTGCACGCTGCCGTGCTGCTCGCGGTAGGCAGCCAGCGCTTCCAGGTCCAGGCCCCCACTGGCAAAGGTGCCGCCGTCCTGATCACTGACCGCAATGACCAGCGCACCCTCGGCGGCCAGGGTGCGGGCGGCCTTGCGGCCCACGTCGCCAAAGCCGTACACGGCGGCGCGGGCACGGTTCAGGCTCTCTCCCTGTTCCTGTAGCACGCGGCCTGCCACCAGTGCGGCGCTGCGGCCCCGTGCATCCTTGCTGGCGTAGCTGCCGCCCAGCGGAATAGGTTTGCCCACCACCACGCCGCTCACGGTCTCGCCCGTGTTCTCGCCGTAGGTGTCCAGAATCCAGGCCATCACCTGCGCGTCACTGCCCACGTCGGGGGCCAGGATGTCCTCGTTTTTGCCGATCAGGTCAACGAGTTCGCTGGTATAGCGCCGGGTCAGCCCTTCCAGCTCTCCGGGCGAGAGGGTGGCCGGATCGACGTCCACGCCCCCTTTTGCCCCGCCCAGAGGCAGGTCAGCCACTGCGGCCTTGAGGGTCATGATGGCCGCCAAGACTTCGCATTCATGGGCATTGAGGCCCGCCTTGAAGCGCACGCCGCCCATGCTGGGGCCACGCGCCGTACTGTGAACCGTGCGGTAGCCCCGGAACACGCGAATCTGTCCGTCGTCCATCCGCACGGGCAAATTGACGCTGAGGGTGCGTTTGGGATACTTGAAGTAGGCCAACGACTGGTCGCTGACCGCGCAGTAGGGCAATGCATCCTGGAGCTGCTCCATGAGGCCTTGCCAATTGAGTCCTGATGCCCTCATTCCAGAGTTCTCCTTGGAGGTAGTGAGTTAAAAGAGGCGGTGCAATTTTGAGGCAACCAGAGCATACACGCATAGACAAATGCATAAGCGTGAAGACCGGAGCGTCACCATAATGCCCGGCCCTGCGACCTCATCCAGCCCAGCATCACCCAAAAAGCTCCACAGCCACGCCAAAATGTTGAAGCGTTTCCAGAGCGTCTGAGTGCGAGGTCAGCCCTTGCCGCCGCCTTCCAAACGAGAAGGAAGGCGGGTCAGTCTGAACCAAAAAGGCTGTCCGGTCAATTGGGACGGTCTGGAGATCGTCTTGGATTTGAGGGTATGAGGACAGAGTCAGCCGCTTCGCTCACTGTTCCCGCTCTGGAAGCGTTCTGTCGCCAACTTCTGAGAGTTTGGCCCACGCCCTCGGTAGCTGCGTTTAATGACTGCGTTCGATCTCTTTCTGGGCCAACGCTGCCAGTGCGCTGCGGGCTTCGTTGGCGGGCAACGTTTCCAGCGCCCGCACCGCCAGCCCGGCCCGGCGACGGATTTCGTCGCGGGTACGTTCCAGTGCGCCTTCGGCAGCGGCCAGTGCCTGCACGCGGGCCACGTCACCCTCACCAGCAGCGCGGCGTTCCAGAATCTCGCGCACTTCGTCGGCGTGGGGGCCGTCCAGCAGGTACAGCACGGGCAGGGTGGCTTTGCCCTCGCGCAGATCGCCGCCGACCGGTTTACCGATGCTGCTTTCTTCTCCGGCCAGATCCAGCAGGTCGTCTTGCATCTGAAAGGCCATGCCGTATTCGCGGCCAAAAGTGGCAAGGGCTTCATGCTGGGCAGCGGGAGCCGAGAGCAGCAGTGCGGGCGCACTGGCGGCCAGCTCCACCAGAGCTGCCGTCTTGCCGTGAATGACTTCCAGATAATGCTCCATTGCGTATTCGCCGTAGGCGGCGACCTGAAATTGCAGCACCTCGCCCTCACAGATCACGCTGGCCGTATGACCGAAAGCACGGATCAGGGCCGCGCCACCGGGCAGGCTGGACAGCAGCATCAGCAGCCGCGCCAGCATAAAATCGCCGCTCATCACGCTGACCACGTTGCCGAATCGCCGGAAGGCGGAAGGCTTGCCGCGCCGGGTATCGGCGTCGTCGATCAGGTCGTCGTGCAGCAGGCTGGCCGAATGCAGCAGTTCTATGCACACGCCCACATCCACCACTTCATTCCAGTTGCCGCGCCCCGGATGTGCGCCCAACACCTGAGCGGCCAAGAAGGCAATCAGGGGGCGGGTCCGTTTGCCGCCCGCTGCCACCAGATCGTCTCCGATCAGTTCGATAAATTCCACGCGGGAGCGCAACACTTCACGCAGCCGTCCCTCGAAGGCCACGTTCGGCACAGCCACTTCTACCACGCCAGTCATCTTGTCAGTATAGGCAGTGCGCCGCAGCAGGGAAGGGCCGAAAGTACCCCCCTGCCCCCATCCCCCCCAGTCTGTCCGGCTTGCCAAAGGGCGGCTCAATGCCCCCGGAAGTTTGTCCCTCACATCTGACACTCTTCTCATGCTAAAACGGCAGGGTATGGAAAGTGTCATTGCAGTCTTCCGCGAGCCTACACAGGCCAAGAGCGCCCTCGAAGCCCTCAAGGCGCGTGGCTTTGACCGTGACCACCTCGGCTTTGCCCTGACCGACGTGGTCATGGAAGACGACATCGCGCAGGCCACCGGCGTCGGCCCTGAAGCGGGTGCGCCCGGCGGCAGCGCCTCGGTCATTCGCGGCACACTGGGCGGTCTGGTGGCGGGTGTGGCCCTCACGCTTCCCATCTGGCTGCTCCTGCTGATCATTCCCGAAACGCGCATCTACCAACTGGGCGGCATCTACGGCATGCTCTTCGGTGCGCTGGGCGGGGCGGGCCTCGGCGGGGTCTTCGGTGCGCTGGCCGGATCCGATCATGGCGACTACGTGAAGTTGCTGCGCCGGATGGGTGTTCCCCCAGTGCAGGCCGAACGCTTTTACGACGCCATCAAGAGCGGGCACACCCTGGTCATTGCCCGCCACCCTGACAGCAAGCGGGCCGATGAAGCGCTGAGCATCATGCGGAAAAATGGGGCCACCCAACTCGACGATGTGAAAGGCGGAGGCCGCCTGAGCAGCGAGCGAGACGGACAGGACGGACACTGACCCTGACCGCAGGTCCGGCCCAAGCCCACGCGCCCCAACGAAAGTTGGGGTTTTTGCTGTTCTACGGCCCTCAAATGGTCTACCCTACAGGCATGACACAATCCATTGACCGGGCCAGCACCCTGACCGAGCAACTCGTGGCGTGGCGGCGGCACCTGCACATGAATCCAGAAGTGGGCTTTGCCGAGCATCAGACGGCGGCGTACATCGAATCCGAGCTGCGGCAGATGCCTGGGCTGGTCGTGTCGCGCCCCACACAGACCAGTGTGCTGGCCGTGCTCAAGGGTCAACAGGCAGGCCGCACGGTGCTCCTGCGGGCCGATATAGACGCGCTGCCCATTCATGAGGAAAACACCTTTGAATTTGCCTCGCAGAATGCCGGAGTGATGCACGCCTGCGGCCATGACGGGCACACGGCCATTTTGCTGGGCGTTGCCAAACTGCTGAGCGAGCGCCCCGAAGAGGTGGCCGGAGAAATCCGCATGATTTTTCAGCACGCCGAGGAAGTCGGGCCGGGCGGAGCCGAAGAACTGGTGATGGACACGCCTCTGATGGAGGGTGTGGATGTGGTCACTGGCCTGCACCTGAATTCCTCGCTGCCCGCCGGAGTGGTGGCGGTGAAACCGGGGGCGTTTATGGCCGCGCCCGACATGCTGACCCTGACCATTCGTGGCAAGGGCGGGCACGGCGCACACCCCGAACAGACCGTGGACCCGATTGCGGTGGGCGCACAGGTCGTCACCAATCTGCAACATGTGGTCAGCCGGAATGTGGCGGCCCTCGACGCGCTGGTCGTGTCTATTACGCTGTTCCAGAGCGGCAGCACCCACAACGTCATTCCAGATACGGCCCTGCTGCAAGGCACAGTGCGTACCTTTGATGCCGAGCTGCGGGCACGCGCCCCCCAACTGATCGAGCGCGTGATCAAGGGCGTGTGTGACGCACACGGCGCAACCTACGAGCTGAATTACGAGTTGGGCTACCGGCCCCTGATCAATACCGATTGGGTGGCGGCCCGCCTGCGCGAAATCGCCCTGGAAACGGTTGGCCCCGAGTTGTATCAGGATGCCAAACCCACGATGGGCGGCGAAGATTTCAGCGCCTACCTGCAAAAAGCGCCCGGAGCCTACTTCAATGTCGGCAGTGCCAGCGACGCCGCTGACAGCCACTGGCCGCACCACCACCCCCGCTTCACCATCGACGAAGCCAGTCTGGAAACGGGCGTAAAAATGCTCCACGCCGCCGCCCTGAATCTGGGTCAACTGGAATAGGCTCACCGGAACAGACCGACTGGAACAGGTTTGAATCCTGCCTGTTCCAGTTCTTATCTTTGATGCTGCCCGTTTTTCGGCCTACTGGATCTCCCCGGCCTCCCACAGTTTCACGAACAAATCGGTCAGCTCTGGGTCGAACTGGGTGCCGCGCCCTGCCCGGATAATCTCCAGCGCCTGTGCGGGGGGCATCGCCTGTTTGTAGGGACGGGTACTCACCAACGCGTCGTACACGTCACACAGACTGAACAGGCGGGCCAGCAGCGGAATCTGTTCGCCGCCCAACCGATCTGGGTAGCCTGCGCCGTCCCAGCGCTCGTGGTGATGCCGGATCACGGCGTGCGCTTCGGGATGCAGGTAGGGAATGCGGGCTGCCAACACCGCTCCGAGTGGCGCGTGGGTTTCCATGATCAGGCGCTCATCGGGGGTCAGGCGTCCGGGCTTGAGCAGGACCGCGTCCGAGATCCCCAGTTTGCCGATGTCATGCAGGGCCGCGCCGTGCCGCAGGGCCACCAGCCGGTTTTCAGGAAGGTTCAGTGCCTGCCCCATCACATGCGCGTGGTGCCGGACGCGCTGGGTATGGCCCTGCGTTTCAAAATCTCGCACTTCCAGGGCCACGCCCAGCGTGTTCAGTGCGGCTTCCAGGGCCTCGCGCAGGTCGTTCACGTGGGCGTAGCGTTCCAGCATGCGGGAACCGACGCTGGCGAGCATCAGGCCCAGATTCTCGTCGGCAGGCTGAAAGGGTCGGTGAGCATCACGGGTCACGACCAGCACGCCCAGCGGATCATGCTTTTGCCCAAACAGCGGTACGGTCATCATGGAATCCTGGCCCAACTGTTCGCGCCTGTAGATTCTCTGATCGGCCCGTATGTCTGCGCTCCGCATGATCTTGCCAGTTTCCAGCGCTGCCCACGAAAGGCCCTGCCCACGCGGCAGCCGTACCGGGCCAAGGTCGCGGTAGTGTCCCTCGATGGTGCGGGAATTCAGTTGATCCAGCGCTGGATCGTAGCGCAGCAGGGTTGCCTGATGGGCATGCAGCAGGTCCAGCGCTGTTTCGGTGAGATGAGATTCCAGGCGGGTCTCGTCCTGCAATGAGGAAAAGTCCAGTGGCCCAGAAGTCGTGGCGGCCAGTCCGCCATCGGTCTGAAGCTGGAGATGCAATCCGGCCAGCAGGTCGAGTTCGCGCCAGCGTTGCTGAAACTGAAGCAGGGCAGCCAACTGCTGGGTAAAGGTACCGGCCACCTCGATGCTGGCTGCCGTGAAGGCATGCTCAGAGGTGAACGACTCTACATTCAGATGGGCCACCACTTCGCCGCCCAGAACGACAGGGAGGCACAGGCTGGCTTTCAAGGCGCTGCGGCGTCCTGCGGTCTGAAAGGCCACGTCCTGCCCCTCGGTATACAGCGGGTCGGATTGTGCCCAGGCCTGGGGTAATTCCTGTGCATTCAGTACCCGGGCCGTGCCCTTTTGCCAGTTTTCCCGGCCCATGCCGTACCAGCTCAGTTCAGATTGTTCGCTCAGACGCAGCCCCACCAGCGCCGAATCGTACCCTTCTACAGCACACAGACGGAACTCCCGCCCTTCACGCACATTCAGCGACCCTGCCTCTGCGCCGCCCACACAGGCGATGGCCAGCCGCAGCAACTCGGCCCAGTCTGCGTCGGTGATGCTGCGGTGCTGAGAGAGCAGATCTACCGTGGTCCTGAGAGACTGCCAGAGCGTAAACCGGGGCAGAGCCTTGAGCGGGGCGACTTCCTGCGGGTCGGCCTCTACCCAGGTCATTGTCTCTGCCGAACTGCTGATCGCCTCTGCAACGGCCTGCCTGGCCAGACCTGCTCCGGCTGACGCAGCTTTGATGGACCTGAGTTCGGAGGCTTCCCAATCTGTTCCGGCGTGCACAGGCACCAGGGGAAGTTTGCCCACAAGGGGCACGTTGGCCTGTACCGCAGCGCTGCTGACCTGCCTGGAAGCAGCCGTGGCTGGCGGATGGCTGAGGTCGGTGCTGCACACCAGGCGGTTACGGCCCTGGGTTTTGGCCAGGTACAGGGCTTCATCGGCCCGCCGAAACAGGTCATGGGGCAGTTCATGGGGGCGGCGTGTGGCGAGGCCCGCCGAAAGGGTCAACGTGGCGAGCGGTAGGTCGCTGGAAGCTGAGACTCCGGCCAGTGCCATCCCCTGCCCAGCCACGTTGGTCAGCACGCTTTCTGCCAGTGCACAGGCGCGGCTTTCGCTGCCCAGATCGGTCAGCAGGGCAAACTCCTCGCCGCCTACACGGTAGGCCCGGACCTGTTGCCGCTCATCGTGCCCCAGCACCTGCGCTACGCCCTGCAACGCCTGATCGCCCACATGATGCCCGTACCGATCATTCACGACCTTGAAATGATCCAGGTCCAGCAGCACGAGTTGCGCCCCTACATCCAATGCCGCAAGGTCGGTGTCGAACTGTCGGCGGTTCCCCAGCCCCGTGAGTGGGTCGGTGAGGGCCTGCGTGCGGAAGGCATGCGTGACCCGCAGCAGTTCGAAGCGGGACAGCAAAATGACGGCGGCCATGCCCAGCCCCGTGGTGTTGAGCAGCAGCCCCAGAGGGTACACCTGCCAGAACATGGCCCGGCCTTCCGGAAAGGCCAGTATGACCAGATTGACAGCCATGAAGGGCAAGGGCAGCAGCCAGATGTTCTGAGGGGTCAGGACCAGAATCTGTAGTCTGGAACGCAGCAGGCCCACTATCAGCAGCATGGATGCAATATTGATGGTGGCGGCGACTCCACCCTGCCAGCCTTCCAGCCAGCGCCACAGGATCAGCGGCAGGGCGGCCAGTGCCCCCACGCCCATACCGTAGCGCACTGCGATCAGGGCCAGCGGCACCAGGCGCAGATCGAACCGGAAGCCGTTGTCCTGAAGAGAAAACACCATCAGCAAGAGCGAGAAAGCGGAGGCCAGACCCACCCGCAGGGCATGCTCACGAATCCTGCGGCGCACCGGCCATTCCCGGTAGGTCAGGCTCAGGCCGAAAATGCAGGTGACCAGCAGGCAAAAATTAAACAGGACTTCAGCAAAGCCCATGATCGCCAGCCCACTGTCCTGTTCTGGTTCCAGCGATATCTGTTCCCACTCTGCACTCTGAATACTCCGCCGAGGGGGGGAGATGCTGTGAGTTTTTCGCCGTGCTGATGGGGGGCAGCTATTCCCTCAAGACCGGGATCAGGCTCAGGCAGGAGAGGGACTGGGGCAGTTCTTCCCGTTCAGCGGCTGCGGAGCGTGCCCTGCACGGCGCTCATAAACTCTGCGCGGGTCCGGGCATCATCTTTGAAGAGGCCGCGCATGGCCGAGGTGGTGGTGCTGGAATTCTGCTTTTGCACGCCGCGCATCGCCATGCACAGGTGAACGCCTTCCATCAGTACAGCCACACCCTTGGGAGCCAGAAGTTCCAGCACGGCGTCGGCAATCTGGGTGGTGATGCGTTCCTGCACTTGAAGGCGGCGGGCGTACAGGTCCACGATCCGGGCAAATTTGCTGAGGCCCAGAATTTTGCCGTCTGGAATGTAGGCGATGTGGGCGCGGCCATAGAACGGCAGCATGTGGTGTTCGCACATCGAATAGAACTCGATGTCCTTGACGATGACCATCTCGCTGCCCTCAGCCTCGAAGACGGCGTCGTTGGTCACGTCGGTCAGGGTCTGGGTGTAGCCGCCTGTCAGAAATCCCCACGCTTTGGCAACCCGCTCGGGCGTCTTGAGCAGCCCCTCGCGTTCCGGGTCTTCACCGATGGCCGAGAGCCAATCGTGGGTCAGTCCCTTCAGATCGGGCCGGGCCGAAAGTTCCAGGGGATGTTCAGCGGGCTGATCGGGATCAAGAAGGTCGAAATCAGTGTCATCGGGCTTGGTGGTGGTCAAAGTACACAGCTCCAGTGTCGCCCGGTGGGAGGGCCGACAAATCGAATGCCGCGAGTGTAGGCCAAGGCCACTCGCGGCAACTGTCTGATGGATTTCAGGCGGGAGGTTGGAATTGGGGGCAGAGCGGTGGGGGGAGTCAGGGAGAGGTCAGGGAGAGGTCAGGGTGTCAAGCCTCGCATGGAGGGTAAATGAGCGACGCAGTTGCGCCTCTTTAGCCCCCTGGATGCCTGTCCTACAGCCCACGACCTACTTAAACCCAGTCCACGGCTCCGTAGGTCTGCTCGCGGGCGGGGCCACACGAAAAGATGACAACCGGGCAGTTGACCGTTTCTTCGATCAGGTCCAGATACGCCTGCGCCTGCTTGGGCAGGGTGTCGCGGCTGTCGGCCCCGTCGGTGGTGGCCCAGCCGGGCATCTGGCGGTACACAGGTTGGCCGTCGGCGTCGTAGTGGGTGCAGACCGGAATGGTCTCCAGACCCGCCAGAATGTCCATCTTGTTGATGACCAGACCGTCCAGACCGTTCACGTCCACGGCGTAGCGCAGCAGTTCCAGGTCCAGCCAGCCTACCCGGCGGGCGCGGCCCGTGGTGGTGCCGAACTCATCCCAGGGCTTGGAGCCGTCGCCGCGCAGGCGCAGTTCCATATCTCCAAAGACTTCGGTGGCAAAGGGGCCGTGACCCACGCGGGTATTGAAGGCTTTGGCGACGCCGTATACGCGGTGAATGGCCTTGTGGTTCACGCCCGCGCCCACCAGCACGCCGCCCACCGTGGGATGACTGCTGGTGACAAAAGGATAGGTGCCGTAATTCAGGTCCAGCAGGGTGGCCTGAGCGCCTTCAAACAGCACGTTCTGGCCCTCCTTGATGGCCTGACGCAGTTGCCCGCCCGTGTCCTGCACAAAGGGCAGCAGGGCTTCGCGGGTGGGCGCGAGGGCTTCGAGGGCCACTTCTGCGTTCGTCCAGCCTGCGTCGCGGGTGCTGTTGGGTTTGGCCTCCAGCAGCCGCTCTACACGCTCGCGCAGCACGCCGTCGTCGGCAAGGTCGCCAAAGCGGATGCCCACGCGCCGCGCCCGGTCTGCGTAGGCAGGGCCGATTCCGCGCCCGGTGGTGCCCACAAAGTCCTTGCGGCCATCCACGAACTTGTGGTGAGGCAGGACCAGATGTGCCCGGTCGCTGATTCTGAGGTCAGGATTCAGGCCCGCATCCAGCAGATTCTGGCGTTCCTCCAGAAATTTCTGGGGGTCGATGACCATGCCGTCGCCCAACACCGACACCGTGCCTTCGTGCAGCACGCCGCTGGGCAGCAGATTCAGTTTGAAGGTTTGACCCTTGGCCGTCACGGTATGGCCTGCGTTCGCGCCTCCCTGATAGCGGGCGATAAATGTTGCGCGGGGAGCAAGGAAATCGGTGATCTTTCCCTTACCTTCGTCTCCCCACTGGGCACCAATAATTGCAATTCCGGGCATTTCAGCCTCCTGCCGCACGCGCAGACTTGCCCTTTTTGCTCACGCCGACGCTGCGGCAAAGCAAAAAAAAGCACGGCGCACAGCACCGTAATTCAGTGTACCCCGCCGGGGGCCGGAATGGGCGCAGGCAGAGCTAGAAGCCCTGGGCCATCAGCGGCAGTCTTACCCCGCAGGAGTCCATTCCAGCAAAACCCGCTGGATCTTTTGCCCATAACCAGAAGCGTGGGAGGGGATCATCACGATCCACCTCCCACACTTCACGTTCAGGCTTTAATCCGATCAGACCAGCAAAATCACTGGTTTCTCCAGCGTCTGCGCGACACTGGCAAGGAAGCGGGCGGCGCGTTCGGTGTCCACGTTGCCGTTGAGGGTCAGGGCGGCGCGGCCTCCCTGCACACGGCCCACGCTGAGCGTCAGGGCATGCGGGTAATGCAGGTCGTCAAGGTCCAGCAGTCCGGCGTCCACGATCAACAGGTCGGGCGTGCCGTCGTGGTCGGTGTCCAGAGCGGTCACGGCGTCACGCAGGCTGCCGGGTTTGGCGCTGCGGGTGCGGCCCGTGCTCGGGTCCTGGATGGCAACGGCGCTCAGGTCCAGAATGGCGGCGTGGTGCTGGGCGGCGCGGGCCACCAGCAGGGCCAGCGGGACATCGCGGCTCAGGGCCTCGCTGAGTTGCTCGCGCAGGTCGGCGGCGGCAGCCACCTGAGCGTCGCGGCGCAGGTAGGTACCGAACCAGACGGCGTCGCGGGGCAACGCGGCGGTGGCATCCTGGGCAGAGGCTGCACTGACAGCAGGAGTACTGGCAGCAACGGCTGCTCCGGCCATGGCATCGGCCACCGGGTCGGGCGTGGGCACAGAGGCAGGCATAGATACAGATGTGGGCTGCACTTCGGGCGCGGAAGCCGCAACCGGCACCACGTCGTCTTTGCTGGTCCAAGGCTGCGCTGCATCGCCAGCAAGAGGGGCGTCCACCTGCGGGGCGCTGAAGTCGGGGGTGTTCTGCTCGGCTTCGATGCTCAGGTCGGCTGCGGTGAGTTCAGGGGCTGCCAACTCGGGAGCGGCCACCTCTGCGACGGCCAGCGAAGGCACGGCGATATCGGGGATCACGGGCGCGGCGATGTCCGGCACGGTGATCTGGGGAGCGGCCACCTCTGGCACCTCTGCCTTGGGAGTGGCAAAGGCGGGGCCGACCATGCTGGGCATGGGGGCAGGCGTAGGAGTAGCGGCAGGGGGGGTGTCCTGCGGCGCGGCGCGGTTCTGGTAAAGGCGCGAGAGCAGTCCGCCGAGGCCGCCCTTGCTGGCAGCGGCAGCGGGCGGAACCACGGCAGCGGCAGCAGGAACCTGAATGGGTTCGGGGCGCACAGGCTCGGGCTGAGGTTGTACAGGCTCAGGCTGCACAGGCTCGGCCACCACGATACGTTCCGGGACCACGGCAGCGGCGGGCTGCACTTCCGGCACAGGTTCGGACAGTGCAGGTGCAAGCTGTACGGGTTCAGGCTCGGGCATGACGGCAGCGGCCACTTCAGGCACATCGGTCTGTGCGGCGGGCGCGATCACGGGCGGCTCGGTGGTCAGCAGATCCTCGCCGTCGTCCTCGCCTTCGTCCATCTCGAATTCCATCGCCTCTTCTTCAAAGGCGGCGGCGGGCGTGACAGGAACCTGCGGGGCAGCGGGACGGGCCTGCTCGATAAACGACGTGATGTCGCTGTCTACACCCGCCGCACTCAGCGCGGCCATGTCGAAATTGCTGTTGGCGAGGTCGCCTTCCCAGTCGGGCGGCGGCAGATCCACAGGGGTTTCGGGCGGCTCTTCCTCACCGCTCATGACGCGTGACAGGTAGTTCAGGATGTCCTGCTCCACGACCATCCCGCCCTCGCCCGTGCCGTTGAGCCTCTGCCAGTCAATCCCGTTTGCTTCTGCCAGAATCTTGGCGAGCGGAGCAATCCTATCCATCATCAACTTCCCCCTTGGGCGTGCATCGTTATAGACATTCTTGAGAGGCATTCTATCGAACAGACCCGCCTAAAGCGTGCAATTTTCGTGCTAGAGGGCGGGGTGCGCGGGGGGCAATGGGGGTGTCGGCCTTGCCGTAAGGCCCATAGTCTGTCTTTTGGGGTGATTTCGGGTCAGTTGACTTCGGCTTCTGGCAGGCTGGACAGAGCACTCAGGGTTCAGGGCAGTGCAGTGTCATCAGCGCAGTTCTGGTGGCGCGGTGCTACCCTGCTTGGCGTTACCGCGCCCCTGTGCGCGTCAGGGAGTCACCATGCAGGAAGTCACCAGGCGGCCAGTCCCCATGAGGGAAGTTCGAGAAATCACCGTGCAGAAGCGGGTTTTGTTCTGGCAGTCAGTCGGGACGAGGCACATGCATCTGAGGCAATCGCAGGAGCAGCCTTCATGCTGATTCTGGAAGAGATGCAGGCGCGGGGCCACGAAGCCCTGACGCTGCTGCACCATGCACCCAGCGGCCTGCGGGCGGCCCTGGCTATTCATTCCACGGTGCTTGGGCCAGCCATCGCAGGCGTGCGGCTCGGCGCACAGGACGAGCAGTTGGCGGTGCGCGGTGCACTAGCCCTCAGCGAAAGCCTGACCCTCAAGGCCGCGCTGGCTGGCCTGAATTACGGCGGCGGCGCGTGCGTCCTGATGATGCCCGAAGCAGGTGTGGACGATCCCCACGCCCGCGAAGCCCTGTTCCGGGCGCTCGGACGGCAGGTGCGCCCGCTGGAATCGCGGGTGGTCCTGACCGAAGACATCGGAGTATCGCCCGCCGATATCGCGTTTGTGGCACAGGAAACGCCCGCCACGTTGGGCGTGAATACCGATACGAGCAGCGTGACCGGGTACGGCGTGTACCGGGGCATGAAGGCCGCCGCCCGCTTTGCTCTGGGCAGCGAAAGTATGCGCGGTGTGCGGGTGGCTATTCTGGGTGTCGGAGCCGTGGGCCGCACGCTGGCCGGACACCTGCACCGTGAGGGCGCACGCCTGACGGTGGCCGATTTCCGCTCGGAGCGGGCCGAAGCCCTGGCCGATCAGCTCGACGGTGTGCAGGTGGTGGCCGCCGACCAACTGCTCGATACCCCCTGCGATATTTTCGCGCCCTGCGCTTACGGGCACTCGGTGCGCTCCGACGATGTGCCGCGCCTGCAATGTCGCCTGATCGCGGGCGGCGAGCATCACCCACTGACGCGGCGCGGAGAGGCTGCCGTGAAGGAAGCTGGAATCATCTATATGCCCGATTACGCCATCAATGCCGCCGGACTGATTGCCGCCGCGCAGGGAACTACGCCCGAACAGGCCGCCGAGCGCGTGTATCAGACCATCAACCGGATCACAGCGGTAGCCGAGCAGTACGGCAAACCGGCCCATATCGTGGCCCGCCGCATGGCCGAGCGCCGTATCGACCTGATCGGCAGCCTGGGACACGGCAAATGAAGGAGAAAGTGTTAATGGGGAGCAAGTTAGTGGTGAGTGGGCAGTGGGAAGTGGGAAAAGATGTGCTGGGGCCAGACTGGGCCGGGTTTGCTGGGGGTTGCGGTAGTTGTATGGAGTGGAGTTTGATCGGCCACCACGCCTTTCCTACTTCCCGCTCACGCCTCACCACTTCCGGGACGGTAGCCCCATGAGCGTCAGTAAAACAGAGCCGTTCGTGATCGGCGTGGCGGGTGGATCGGGGAGTGGCAAAACCACCGTGACCCGGCGAGTGATCGAAACCGTAGGCAGCGAGGGCGTGGCCGTACTCAGCCAGGACAACTACTACCGCGACCAGTCCGAGATTCCTTTCGAGGCCCGCCTGCACACCAATTACGACCACCCGGCAGCCTTCGACTGGGCCTTGCTGCGCGAACACGTGGACGCCTTGTTGGCGGGTGTGCCGATTGCCATGCCCGAATACGATTTCACCAAGCACACCCGGTCTCACCAGACCACCACCGTGCTGCCAGGATCGGTGGTGGTGCTGGAAGGCTTTTTTGCCCTGTACGACGAACAACTGCGTGAGCGGATGCATCTGAAGGTTTTCGTGGATGCCGATGCCGACGTGCGCTTTATTCGCCGCCTGCTGCGCGATACCCAGGAACGTGGGCGCACCCCCGAAAGCGTGATTACGCAGTATCTGGACTATGTACGGCCCATGCACCTGAGCTTCGTGGAACCCACCAAGCGCTACGCAGACGTGATCATTCCGCACGGCGGCATGAACGAACCCGCGCTGGACATGTTGGCAGCCCGCATCCGGTCCACCGTCTAGGCGGCGGGTGGTAGACCCGTGCCCTCTCCAACAGTGGACTCATCCGATAGGGGGATGATTCACCGGGTCGGCTGAGGATAGGCTGGCCCGTTTTGTTTCTGCTCGGTGGCCGCCTCTGCACTGTCTGTTCACTCTCTGTGCCCCGCGCTCACTCTGTGTTGCCACCTGCTCTGTGCCCACGCGCCTGCTCTTTCCCACTTTAGGATGTGCCCTGTGACTGATCCGAACCCCGCCACCCGTTTTCCTCTGCCCGATTCACAGGGCGGCCCACCCGTGCCCACCCCCACCCGCCACCGCCTCGCGCCCCTGCTGCTGGGGTTGATCTTCCTGTCGCTGATCCCGGCGCTGATCCTGGCCTACGGGCGCGTCACCTTCGAGCAGTCCGAGAAAACCACGTCGTACGTGATGGATTACCCGAATCTGGTGTCTCAGGCGCAGCGGTACGGACAAGACCCACAGGCGCTGCTGGACCGCTACAAGGCGCTGGGCCTGAACGGTGTGGCGGTCTACGAAGACACCATCGGCAGCCTGCAACAGCGCGGCGAGGTGTACTTTCAGGACGGCTCCGATCTGGCTGTGCAGTTTCCCGGTCAGGGCGCGGTGCCCCAGAAGTCCTACCTGCGTTCTCTGAAGCCCGGTGTGGCTGAAAGCCTGCCTGCCCGCTACACCATTCCCACCCGGTTGGTACAGATCGGCGGTTATCAGTGGGTGGAATGGGCCACCGATCCACGCTTTTTGCCCGCTGGCCCCAATACTGCGCTGATCAATGACCTCAAGGCGCAGGGCATGACGCTGGTGTACCGCCCCTACGGAGACGACGCCGTGCGCGAACCCGGAGCCGATTGGCCCGACGTGCCGTTTATCTCCTTTCCCAGCACCGAAGTGATTGGCGCACGCAGCCCCGAACTGCTGGAAAAGATCAATGAACGCATGGGCAAGCGCATTCCGGCCCTGATC
>NZ_KB899716.1 GCF_000378445.1 Deinococcus aquatilis DSM 23025
TGCTTGCTCTCGCTCTTCTCACTCGCTTGTCATGCACCGCGCCTCTCTTGAGGCTCAGAGAGATTACAGGGGATTCCCTCACCTGTCAACCCCCTTAACCCTATCTGACCTCACACCTTTTCTGAAATACCTACAGAACGCCTCTGACACGCATAAATCCGGCCCTTGCGGACCGGATCGAACGAGAATCATTTTGTGTTTGTACTGCTCTGCACTGTAGGCACAGCGATGAAACGTGGCTCAGCGCTTGAGCAAAACAGTTTCCTGAACCTTTAGGCCCCCAGCCAGAGCGTCACGGGCATGTTGGCGGGCGGCCTCCAGGTCGTGGTCACGGTAATTGCCGCATTCCAGTTCGCTGACACCGGGAATGGGACGGTCATGGGCGGCGGTATCGCGCAGGGCTGCCTCGAAGGCCCGCAGTACTCCCTGCTCATCGGGTTCGCCAATCACGGCCATATACATTCCGGTGCGGCATCCCATCGGAGAGACATCGACAACATCGGTCAGGTGATCACGCAGATAACCGGCCAGCAGATGTTCCAGGGTGTGGATGGCCGCCGGGTCAATGGCTGCCTGATTGGGCTGAAGCAGACGCAGGTCGTATTTGCTGATCGAATCGCCACGCGGCGTGGTTTTGACACCTGCCAACCGAACGTAGGGAGCCTTGACTTTGGTGTGATCCAGATCGAAAGATTCGACATTTGCCATGCCCATCATTGTCGCTCAGTTGAAAGGCGGGCATGGTGACGTGGTCAGCACCCTCTCCGCCGCAAGTAACAGACCATTGTTTCAGACCCCACTGCTTGATGCTCTGCTTCTCTGCTCTCCGTATACTGCTCGGCGTGCCGACCCTGACCGACCGTGCGCCGCGCTTGCCTGTGTGGACGCCGTTTTTAATTGCTGGCCTGCTGATCGTGGCCGACCAAGCCCTCAAGGCCTGGGCGCTGTCCAATCTGGTGCAGGGTCAGCCCGCTGTTCCCTTCATTCCCGGCGTGATCGACTGGGTGCTGACCTTTAATACGGGCGCGGCATGGAGCCTCTTCAGTGGCTCGGCCCTTCCGCTGGCGCTGGGGCGGTTGGCGGTTGGACTGGGAATTTTGGCTTACGTCACCTTCCGTCCGCAGACACGCTTCGTCACCGTGATCCTGAGCCTGATTTCCGCTGGGGCCATCGGGAACGCCATAGACGGTATTCGCCTGGGCAAGGTGACGGACATGATTCACTCCCCTGCCCTGAGCGCTGTGACCCGCGCCCTGAATGCAGGCGACTTTCCTATTTTCAACATTGCCGACAGTTGCGTGGTGGGCGGCACCCTTTTGCTCTTGATCGCCACCTTCGTAGCCGACCGCAAGCCCAAGCTCTAAGAAGAGCAGAGACAAAAGACCGCTGCCTCCATCCAGAACGGACAGAGGCAGCGGTCGGCGTGATGACCCAACTCAGATCAGGCTGTTCAGATCAGGTTGCGGCGGCACTTAGTGCAGACGCGCAGGCGCAGGCTGACGCCGCCACGGGTCACGGTGAGAGGTTGCAGGTTGGGGACCTGACGGGTTTTGGTGACGCCGGTGACCTTACGGCCTACGCCGCCTGCCGCACGGGCCTTACCACGGCGCACTACAGAGTTGACGACAATCGGCCCTTTGCCGCACACTTCGCATACTTTTGACATGTTGGTCTCTCCTTCTTGAGTCTAGTTCCGCTGCACTGCCCGCAGGCCGCGCCCCATTTTGGAGCGTCTGCCACGCCGGGCGGGAACAGACAAGCCTTACGAATGTAGCACATCCAAAATGGGCAGGATAAGGCCTCCACAGACTGAGCGGCGAACCTTAAAGGAGCAGGCCAAGGATCAGCTGAGGCGAAAGACGGAAGGCATGAAAAAACCGGAAACCACGAGGGAATCCGGTTCAGAAAGCTGAAAACGTTAACGCAGAACGCGCAGGGCCTTCAGGATGGCGATCAGAACGACGCTACCGACGACGCCCCAGATGATGCTCCAGAAACTGAAGCCCGTTCCGGCATTGTCTCCGCCGATGTTCAGCAGGTTGCCGAACAGGAACTGAGCAATGATGCTACCGACGATACCGATCAAGATGTTCGCCACTGCACCTTGTTGGGCATTGGTTTTCATGATCAGACTTGCGAGCCACCCGCAGAGGGCACCTACCAGAATAGTGATGATCCAACTCATGTTCTTACCTCCTGGACGTTGAGTTTCAACGATGGTCGCTTCTGAGGTGAAGCCGTTGTGGGTTGAGCATGAGACGGCAGCCCCCCCATAAGTGTAGTAGGGCACACCTTCTCAAGACTGGCCCAACACCCGGTAAGCACCAGCCAAACCGCTGCTGAAGCTGAGCTATGCAAACTGCGGCCAGCACGCTCATTTCTGATCTTGAGCTGATGCACAGCCCCCAACTGGGCGAGTGTCTCTGTGCCTCACATTTCATATCCTGACCCTGAGAAGCCGTCCGGTCAGCCCTTCTTTCGGGTCTGTCCCACTGTTCTTGCAACCTCCCCTACCTAAATAGAAGGCCAACAGGACGCCCATCCAACTGAATCTACTGCTGACCTGTCTTGCCCCCCCGACAACGCTGGGGCGACGACACCGCTAGCATAGGCAGACTTGATCCGCCCGCCCACTGTATTTCCTGACAGGGGCGCGGCGGCGCGGAGGACACTGAACCCTATGCCCGGACTACTTGAACGCTACCGAGACTTTTTGCCCATCACCGACAAGACGCCTGCCCTGAGTCTGCACGAAGGCAGCACGCCCCTGATTCACGCGCCTGCCCTGAGCAAACTGCTGGACATCGACCTGTACCTGAAATACGAGGGCCTGAATCCCACCGGCAGCTTCAAGGATCGGGGCATGGTGATGGCGGTTGCCAAAGCCGTGGAGGACGGCGCAGACACCGTGATCTGCGCCAGTACGGGCAACACCAGCGCCGCCGCCGCCGCCTACGCGGCCCGCAGCGGCCTGAGGTGCATCGTGCTGATTCCCGATGGCAACATTGCGCTGGGCAAGTTGGCGCAGGCAGTGGCCTACGGAGCGCAGATCGTGGCGATCAACGGCAACTTTGATGCGGCCCTGAGCCTCGTGCAGCAGATCAGCCGGGAACACCCCATCGCCCTCGTGAACAGCGTGAACCCCTACCGCCTTCAGGGACAAAAAACCGCCGCCTTTGAAATCGTGGACGAACTGGGCGCGGCTCCCGACATTCTGGCCCTGCCCGTGGGCAACGCCGGAAACATCAGCGCGTACTGGATGGGCTTCCGCGAGTACCGCACACGCGGCATTACCGACACCCTGCCGAGAATGTGGGGCTTTCAGGCGGCGGGCGCGGCTCCGTTGGCGCGTGGGCTGGAGCGGGTAGACAACCCCGAAACGCTGGCAACCGCCATCCGCATCGGCGCACCGGCCAGCGCCCACCTTGCCAAAGCGGCGGTCAGCGAAAGCGGCGGCCTGTTTGACATGGCAACCGACGATGAAATCATGGACGCCTACTTTCAGATTGCCCGTGAAGGCGTGTTCTGTGAGCCTGCCAGCGCCACTCCCGTCGCGGGCCTGCTGAAGCTGCATGCCGCCGGAAAACTGAAGCCCGGATCGCGTGTGGTGGCGGTTCTGACTGGCAACGGCCTGAAAGACCCCAACAACGCAATGCGGAACATGGCCGCGCCCGTGGCAGTAGGAGCCGACATGCAGAGCGTGCTGGCAACTATTCTCTAGGGATGGGTGAGTGGTTAGTGGTGAGTGGTGAGTGGGAAAAACACAGGACAGAACGTAGATCGTGGAGTGTGGGCGAGACCGTCTGGAACGCTGAACTTCCGGTATTCGGATGACCTCGTTTACGGTTCGTGCGCCTGCCAGCAGCGCCAACTTGGGGCCGGGGTTCGACAGCCTCGGCCTGAGCGTGCCGCTGTACACCACCTTACGGGTCACGCCGCAGCTCATCACCGAAGTGGTGCCGATGGGCGCGGGGCTGGAAGGCACGCCGCACGACGAGAGCAATTATGTGTACCGCGCCATGCTGCTGGCTGCCAAACGCGCTGGGCAGCCACTGCCGCACGCCCGCATAGAAATTGAGTCGGATGTGCCGCTGGCCCGTGGGCTGGGCAGCAGCGCCGCCGCACTGGTGGCCGGAATCGTGGCCGGAAACGAGCTGCTGGGCACGCCCCTGACCCCCGAAGTGGTGCTGGACGTGGCTGCACGCGAGGAAGGCCACCCCGACAACGTGGCCCCGGCGCTGTTCGGCGGCATCGTGGTTGCCACACTGGACAAGTTGGGCACGCATTACGTACGCCTTGATCCGCCCGCACATCTGGCCGTCACGGTGCTGATTCCCGACTTCGAGCTGTCGACGAGCAAGGCCCGTGCCGTGTTACCCAAGGAATACAGCCGCGCCGACGCTGTACACGCCCTCTCTCACGCCGCGCTGCTGGCGGCGGCCCTCAGCGTGGGCAGGCTGGATCTGCTGCGCCACGCCATGCAGGACTACATTCACCAGATCTGGCGAGCGCCCCTTGTTCCCGGCCTCAGCGATATTCTGGAAGAAGCCCACAAGCACGGCGCACTGGGCGCGGCCCTGAGTGGCGCTGGCCCCACGGTGCTGTGTTTTCACGATACCCGCGAGGACACGGCGCGGCTGCACACCTACCTGCATACGGTGATGGCCAAAAACGGCCTGACCGGAACGGTGCTGGATCTGCCGATTGACGCGGTGGGCACGGTGGTTGAACGGCAATAGGGATCGTGGAGTCTGGAACGTGGATCGTGGGGCAAACGCCAAACCACGATCCACGTTCTACGATCTACCCCCTGATTAATGCTCTATTCGCACCTGCGGCAACAGCCGATCCAACCACTTCGGCAGCCACCAGTTCCACTTTCCGGCAATTTTCAGGAAGGCAGGCACCAGCACCAGCCGCACCAATGTGGCGTCGAGCAGCACGGCCACCGCCAGCCCCAGCCCGATGCTTTTGTTGGCGACCACGCGCCCCACGATGAAGGCGCAGAACACGATGAACATGATCACGGCGGCGCTGGTGATGATCCGCGCCGTACGCCCGACGGCCAAGACCACCGCCTCATCGTTGGGATGACCGCGCAGTACCTCTTCTTGCACCCTTGAAAGCAGGAAGATTTCGTAATCCATGCTGAGGCCGAACAGCACCGCGAACAGCAGCAGCGGCAGGCTGGAATCCAGTACACCCACATCCTGCGGAATGCCCAGATAGGAGGCCAGAAAGCCGTCCTGTACGATCAAAGTGACCACTCCATAGGCGGCGGCCACCGTCAGGGCGTTCATCACGATGCTTTTGAGGGGAATCAGCAGGCTGCGGAAGGCCACCATCAGCAGCAGGAAGGTGGCCGTAAACACGCCCACGATGACGGTGGGCAGCGTTCCGGTGATGGCCTGACTGAATTCGCGCTCTCCGACGGGTGCGCCGCCCAGCGTGTAGCGGTAGCCGCTGGCATCCAGCGTGCGCCGAATCTGGCTCTCGAAGGCGTCGATGCGGTCTGCCCGCAAGGCCGTACTCGGAATGACCGTGACGCGCAACAATTGGCGGTCTGTGCTGAAGGAACGCCGGGTCAGCGCCGTGACGGCAGCGATGGCGTCCGTGCCCCCGCCGCCTGCTCCGTTGGCGCTCAGGTCGGCGGCGGTCAGGAAGGGACTGAGGACGGTCTGCACGCCGGGTAAGGCCCGCAGGTCGGCCACCACGGCCCGGAACCGTTCGCGGTCTGTGGGGCCGTAACGCTTGCCATTGTCCAAGACCACCTCAAATTGACTGAGCAGGCCACCCGCCCCCAGCGTACGAACATCCGACAGCGCGTCCCGGCTTTCGACCCCCGCTGTCAGGCCCCATGCGCCCGCGTAGCCTGTTTTCATATTCAGGGCGGGCAGCGCCAGCAACAGCAAAAAGGCAGTGCTAAGGATCACGCCGAGGAAGGGGCGGGCCGTGACGCGGCGGGCGAAGGCCGTCCAGGCTTCTGAGGCCGCGCTGCTCTGTGCCCACGGAAATTTGAGGATGCGGGGGCTGTTGACCCGTTCTCCGAGGAGGGCCAGCATGGCAGGGAGGGCCGTGAGGCTGGCAAGCACGGTGAGCAGGACGGCCAGCACCCCACCGAGGCCCATGCTGCGAACAAAGGCCAGCGGCGGCAGGATCAGGCCCGCCATCGCAATGGCAACCGTGACGCCGCTGAAGGCCACGCTGCGCCCCGCCGTCAGCATGGTGCGGGCCGCTGCCGCCCGCGAATCGCTGTCCAGGGCCAGTTCTTCGCGGAAGCGGTTGACCATCAGCAGGGCGTAGTCGATGCCCGCGCCCAACCCGATGAGTGTGATGATGCTCTGGGCAAAGGTACTGACCTCCATGACCTGCGTGAGGCCAAACAGACAGGCCATCGCCACCGTGATGCTCAGCACGCCCACGACCAGCGGCAGCCCGGTGGCGACCAGGGCCCCGAACACCAGCAGCAACACTAGCGCCGTGAGGGGCAGCGCGGCAAATTCACTGCGTTTGGTGTCGCTCTCGGCAAAGGCAGTGAAATCATCGGCAATGGCCTGCCCACCTGTGATACGGATGCTGAGGCCGGGGCCGGACGCCTCCACCTTTGCCGCGTACTCGCGCACCCGCCCAAGGGTTTCGGTGGCTCCTTCCTCCAATGGAATCTGGGCCACCGTGAGGGCCAGCACACCGTCAGTCGCCCGCGTGGGCAGCGTGGTCTGGGCATCCTGACGCAGCACCCGCGTCACGCCCTGCACTCCCTCCAGCCCCTGCACGAACCTGTCGTAGGTGGCCCTGCCCTGGGCCGTGTTCAGATCCGGGGTGCTGCGCGTGACCAACAGCACGGTATTGGTGTCTTCTTCTCCGAACCGCTCGCGCAACAGATTGATGACGCGGCGACCATCCGAATTTTGCAGGCTGCCGGGATTGGCCGACAAGGCGGCGGGAGCGCGGGCCGCGAAGGGCACCGATAGCAGCGCCGCCAGAACCCAGAGGGCCAACACCAGAAGGGGCCGCCGGGTGACGAATAGGGAGAAGGCACGCATGAAGCCCAAGTAGAGCATGTGGGTCACAAGGGGACGTGACGGAAGAGATACAGGCTGGGCGGTGAGCCGTGAAGACCCGCTCTAAAACAATTCGTCCAGCAGGCAGTAATAGGCCAGCTTTTGCGGGTCTACCCACTCGCGCCCGTAGGCATCCAGAAAGGCCTCGGCGTGGGCGGCGGTCAGGTTGTGCGTCAGGCTGCGGTGGGCAAGGGCCACATCTGCATGTCGGTCTGCCAGCCCCGCACGGCCCACATCCACGAAGCCCTCCACCCACTCTCCGTTCAGGATCAGGTTGGGCAAACAGGGGTCGCCGTGCGTCACCACGAGGTCTTCGGTGGGCGGGCGGGTGCGGGCCAGCTCGTTGAAAATGCTGATGGCGCTGCGGCCCAGGCGTTCTTCGTCAAAATCTGTTTCATCCACCGCGCCCGATTCCACCTGTTCGCGGGCCAGCCGCAGGGTCACGGGCAGGGTCATGGAAAAGGGGCAATCGCGCACGGGCAGGGCGTGAAGTTCCCGCAGCGCACGCGCCAGCAGGCCCACCACCCGCTCGGGGTGCAGCAGGGCGTCGGAGTGGCTCATGGGAATTCCGGGCAGGCGCGACATCGCCAGAAATTCGTGCGTGGCACTGACCTCAAAGCCGATCAGCGCAGGCACGGGCACGCGCCCCGCCAGCCAGCGCAGCCGCTCGCGCTCCTGCTGCAAGGTGCTGACCGGGTGGCCGCCGCGCTCCTGTACCTTCAGCACGTATTTTTGCGACCTCCACACGCCCGCACCGCTCTGGCCCTCGGTCACGGCTTCCCAGCGGGCGGCGGGCAGAATGCGGCGCAGGGCGTCGGGCAGGGTGGGGAACGGATCGGACATGGGGAAAAGGATAGAGGGTGGGTCGCAGTCAGAGGAACACAGTTTCCGGTTCTCACGGCCCAAGCCCTGTACACTGCGGAGCGTGAAGGTTGGCTTATTGGAATCGCGTGCGGCGCGTCTGTCGGGGTACTGGGCAGCGTACCTTAAGGAACTTGGGGTCGAGAGAGCTGTCTCTGACCTGACCGACGCCGAGGCTCTGGCGCTGGGGCAAGAAAGCCTGCCGGGGGAACCCGTGCAGGTGCAACTGGCATTGGGGCGCATTCTGGCGCTGGGCCGGGTAGATGCGGTGCTGGTGCCGCAAAGTGCGCCCGTGGCGAACGACGCCTGGGGCGAGGCGCTCACCGAACTGCTTTCCCGGCGCTTCAGCAGCCTGCCCACGCTGATGCCCATTCCCGACGGCGGCCCCACGCTGGAAACCGTCGCCACCGAAATTGGCCTGAAACTGGCCCAGAATCCGGGCGGAATGCGGCTGGCGCTGGAACGGGTCAAGCCCAAGTCACGCGGAGCACGCGAAGACATGCCGCCGCTGGCGATGGCGTCGCGGGTCACGGTGGCTGTGATCGGGCCGCGCTCGCTGCTGGCCGAAGAGATTCTGGCAAGCGGCCTCGCCCCGGCGCTGGATGCTTTGGGGCTGCATGCCGTCTTTTCTTCCGAATTGCCTGTGGCGCAGGTGCTGGCACGGGCCGAGCGGATGGAAGAAACCGGGCAGATTCCGGCAGGCGAGCGGGAACTGTTTGGCGCGGCGTCCCTGTTGTCGGGCAAAAGTGCTGTGCGGGGCGTGATCTTCGTGGCTCCGGCCCGTGACGCGGCCCACCGCGCCGCCCTGAACCGCGCCGCCGCCCGGATGCACGCGCCCACCCTGCTGATCGATCTGGACGCCGGACAGACCGAGTGGCCCGAACTCGAAGCCTTCCGGGACCGGATCACGCTGGGCGCATCGGCGCGGGCCGCTGCCGAAAACACTCTGCCGGAGGACCCTGCATGAATATCTGGCGCTGGCTGACCACCCCCGACCCCGAACCGGGCTTTACACGCGGCAAGATCATCAAGCTGACGGTGCGCGTATTCCTGTTCGCCATCTTTGCCACCCTGGTGGGCGGCCTGCTGCGGGCCGTGGGGCTGGGGCCGTATCTGGATACGTGGTGGGGAACGCTCCTGTTCGTCCTGCTGCTGTACGTGCCTCTGGCCCGTTACCTGATGGTCGATACCTTTGCGCCCAGCAGAGTGCGTGGAGGCCGGTTGGGTGGGGGCAGCAAAGCGCCCGTGAACAAGGCAGGTCAAACCAGCGCCGAGCGCCGCAAAGAGCGCAACCGCTATGCCGGAGTTCGCAAGAGTGCGCCGAAGGGTGGAAGGCGGTAAAGACCGGCAGTGGTCAGTCGTCAGTGGTGAGTGGGAAAAGCGTGGTGGCCGTATCGTCCAAGCTCTCACCAATTCTGTAACCCAATCAAAACCTGATCCAGACCCGCCTGCATGAACGATCATGCAGCGGGTTTTTCTTTGAAGAGGCCGCGTTGGTGCAGAATCATGGACACCATGCCTGCTGCCTCCTCTCCCCCACCCCACTTGCCCACGCTGGAGCAGACGCGTAAAGCCCGCCCCGGCAGAGAGTGGGCGTCCGAACGGGTGTTCCGGCCTGCGGCGCAGCAGTTGATCGGCCCTCTGGCCCGCTGGGGCGTGAATCCGGCCCATCTGGTGCTGTTTCATACGGCGCTGGGCCTGTACGCGGCCCATTCCATCCGGCGTGGTGGGTGGCTGACGCCTGCGCTGCTGCTTCAGGTCAAGACTGTGCTGGACGCCGCCGACGGCCAACTGGCCCGCGCCACCGGACAGACCACCGAAACAGGCCGGTATCTGGATACCGAGATGGATCTGGTGGTGAACGCGGCGCTGAATGTGGCCCTTGTGGGACGCTGGGGCCTGCCGCTGACGCTGCTGCAAAGCCTGATCCTGAGCGTGGATTACCTGTGGGAACGCGATTACCGCGCCGCACGCGGCGAAGAATTCCGGGCCGCGCCTGCCCAGAGCGGAGACAATCCGCACCTGTTGGCTGCCCTCAAAGCCGTGTATGCCGCCTATTTCGTGCCGCAGGAAAAGCTGTTGGGCGCGGTATTCCAGCGCCGTCTGCGTGCCCGCACGGGTCAGCCTCCGACCCAGGCGCAACAGGTAGCCTACACGCCTCAGCCCATCACCGGAATCGCCGCCAATCTGGGCCTGAGTACGCAATCGTTGGCGCTGGGGGTATGTCTGCTGCTGGGCCGCCCGCGCCTCTATGCCGCCAGTCTGCCCCTACAAGCGGCGCTGCTGGTGGGGGTGCAACTGTGGCGGGAAGGGCGGGTGGAAGGGTCAGTGGAAAGTGGGAAGTAGTGAGTGGGAAGGTCAAAAGCTTTCTTGTTTTGCCCATCGCCAGAGCATTCTCAAAGTCTCTGTTCGTACCTTGGCGCATAGATTCTGCGGCCACCACGCTTTTCCCACTACCCACTCACCACTGACGTTTCATCCTTCTTCCAGCGGATAGGTTCGGGCCGCCCGAATCGCCAATACGATCAGGTGGGTGTAGAACACCGTGATTCCCAGAAAGACCAGCCAGCCGGGAAAATTACCGATGTCGGCCAGAGCCAGAGCATCCGGGAATTCCAGCGACCAGCCTTTGGGTTGGCTGAGATCCAGTTTGGCAAACCACGCGAACAGAACCGCCGTATAAATCCACAGATAATTGCGGTTCAGACGCCAGCCCAGTGCATCGGCGCGGGTCATGGGACTGCGGGGCTTGCTCAGTTCGGCCAGCAGCAATTGATGCCAGCCGGTATCCACCTTGTCGCCCAGCATGGCCGGATAAAAAAAACGTTCCATGATCCTGACCCGGTGATGGGCGATCTCGAAACTGCGGAAGCGCCGTGCCTCCAGCCGCAGGAAGAAATAGTTCATGAACATGGCAAACAGAAAAGTGGCGTGGCTGTTGTTGGGATCACCGAGGGCAAACGAAGCCAGACCTGCCGTGGTCACAACCGACCAGTTGGTGGTCATATCGAGGCGTTGACGGTAGGCCGTCATCTTGCCCACCTCTGCGCGGTACAGATGAATCAGGGCATTGGCCGTGTTGGTGGTGTAGCTCGCTTCAGTGAGAGCGCCGTCCAGCAAGGCTCCCAATCCGCCGCCAGAGCCGGGCATCAGACCGGAGCCATAGACGGAGAGGAGTTCATGCCCTCAGGGTAGCGCAGCAGCGCAAACAGCAGTCTTATCTGGATTCCGTTCCCCATACATCCCGATCAGTGAATGTCGGTGCGCCCCACGTTGCCGCTGGAAAACCACGCCCGAACTCCCAAGATAGCGTGCAGGACGTGCAGCAAGATCAGCCCCACGACCATCCAGGACAGGGTGACGGGCAGCAGGGGCAACAGCAGGGCCGCCCCCGCCGTCGCTATTCGCAGCGGCACGATGGTTCGGGCGGCGATCAGGGGTGTGCCGCCGTGTTCCAACGTACCTTCCAGCCCCGCGCAGGCCAGATAGAACAGGGCAAATCCGCCCGCCAGCAGCCAGCGCACGCCTGCTTCTACACTGTGTAACTCTGCGCCTTCTCCCTGCGGGACAATGGCGTGCTGAACCATCGCGCCCATCATGGTGATGCCGATCACCAGCGGCAGGTGCAGATAAGACCACAGGGCAAATTTACGGCGGTCGTGGGAATCGGGTTCCAAGCGCCCGATGTAATCGAAGTAGATCCACCACAGCCCGAAACCCAGCAGAAATCCCAGAGAAAAGCGCACCAGCGTGACCAGATCGACGCTGCCCGCGTCGGCCAGGCCGTTGACGGTGCCCACCAGATTTTCACCCAGCACGATAATCACGAAGAGGCCGAAGCGTTCCGGCAGTTTGCGAGCAGCGGCAGGAAAGGCAGTGACCTGATCCCTGAGCGTCAGGAGCGGAGTCAGCAGGTCTATCAGCAGGCCAGCCGCTTTGAGGGCCAGTCCCACCGGGCCACCCACGAAGGCGGCAATGACCCACAAGATGATGCTAAGGCTGAAGTTCCGCACGTAGACATCAGTCACGACCCGCGTCTGAGGATTGTGCCGCCCTGCCCGCCACCACATGAAGGTGATCACAGCCCGCGCAAAGGCGTAGGACAGCGCAAAGCCAGTCGCCGTTTTGCTGAAGCCGTACTCAGCCGTTGCTGCAATGGCCGCGACCGAGAGCATCTGCAAGAACGTGAACGCCCGGAAGCTGAGGTCGAAGGTTTCAAACCGCTCGTTGTAATAGGCGATGGAAAGCCAGATCCACCACACCGGAATAAACAGCAACACGAATTCGGTGAACGTCTTCAGGTCGGGGTGGGCGGCCAGATGGTGCGCCAACCGCGAAATGACGACCACGAAAATCAGGTCGTAAAAGAGTTCCAGCCACGTGACCCGCTTGGCCTCGCTGCCCGGTACATGAAGCTGCGGCTTTTGCCACCACAATCGGAAGTTAGTTAACATCAATCCTCATGACATCAGCCTCTCATCTGAACAGATGGTCGATTGGATGCCAAGCGGGATTTATATAGATAAGTGTCGAGCTAAAACTGAACTTGAATAGATTGGGGTTAGTTCATGGCTCGATCAGGTCAGGCTACAAGAGTGTTTTTAATATCGGCAGATTCCACCGGGTCAGATTCACATTGTTACTTAGTGCCAGAAACGCTACTGACCCTGCACGAAATTGATCAGGTCATTTAATTTACAGGTCGCCAAACCCACCATCCGGTCAGCGCCACCGTAATACACCCACACCTCGTCGCCAACTACGGGATTGGCGCAGGAGAAAACCACGTTGGGCACATCTCCGCGAATTTCCCACGTCTCAGTGGGTTCCATGATGAACTCGGCAGGGCGGTGTAAGACCTTCGATGGGTCTTCCAGATCAAGCAGGGCGGCAGACAGGCGGTAGACATGGCGCTGGTCGTAGGCGTGATACAGCACCAGCCAACCGTGCGGAGTCTCGATAGGCACACCCCCCGCACCGACGCGTTTTTCGTCCCAGCCGCCCAACTCGGGTCGCGGGGCTATCAATTCTCGGTGATCCGTCCAGTTCAGCAGATCATCGGAAGAGGCCAGCCAGATGCTGGGCGGGCGGCGGTGGAACATCACGTAGCGCCCGCCGATCTTGCGCGGAAACAGCACATGGTCTTTGTTGTCCTCGCCGCGAATGACCGGGCCGAGCCGTTCCCACGAAATCAGGTTGTGAGAGCGGGCCAGGCAGGGCATGATGCCGTGCGGAGAATAGGCCGTGTAGGCCATATAAAAACACTGGTCGTCCTCATGCCATGTCACGCGCGGGTCTTCCACTCCACGCGATTCGTAGGGTTCCTGCGGGGCCAAAACGGGCTGTTCCAGTTTGTTCCAGGTCAGTCCATCTGCCGACACCGCGTACCCGATGCTGGAAACGAAATCGATGCCCTGCGCCCGGTAATGCATATGAAAGAGGCCCGCATGCTGCACCACGGCGGCATTGAAAACGTTCATGGCTTCCCAGGCGTTCAGTGGGCTGGGGCGCAGAACAGGACTGTGTAGGTGGCGGTGAAGCAGAAAGCGGCGGCCATCGTCGGCCCGCAAAGTGGCGACGGCATCGAAAACTCCGGCAGGTGGGTCTGAATAGGTCATGACGGCTCCTGAAGAACTGACGTTTGCTGGTTTATCCAAGCGCTGAGAGAGCACACACTCTGGATAGGAGCGCTTGGCTGCGGCAGGTACTACTGCAAGAACGGATTGGTACGCCGCTCGAAACCGGTGGTGGTGGCTGGCCCGTGTCCCGGGTAAACGGTGGTGGCATCGGGCAGGGTCAGAAGTTCCTGCGCGATCCCTGCCAGCAGTTGGGCATGGTTGCCGCCGGGCAGGTCGGTGCGGCCTATTCCCCCCCGAAAAAGCGTATCTCCAGCCACCACGAAACCACTGTCCTGATCCACGAACACCACATGACCGGGCGCGTGTCCGGGCACCTCGCGGGCAGTCAGGGTCAGGTCGCCCGCTGTAAAGGTCTGCCCCTGGGCAATGCCGTGGTCGGGCGCTTCCGGCTGAATGAACGGCAGATTCCAGCGGGCCGCACTCGCCGCGCCCATCTGGTAGATCGGCAGGTCGGCGGGGTGCAGATACACGGGAACTTTCAGGGCCTCACGCAGAGGCTGTACCGCACCGATATGGTCGAAATGTGCGTGTGTAAGCAGAATTCCGCGCACGGTCACGCCCGAGGACCGCACCCAGGCCAGCACCTTGTCGGCCTCGTCGCCGGGATCGAAGAGGAAGCCTTCGTTCTGCTGGCCTGCCACCAACACGGCGTTTTCCTGCAGAGGTCCAGTGGAGAGGGTCCAGACGCGGGCGGAGCCGTGCAATTGAGGTTGGGTGTGCGGGCGGGTCATGTGGGCAGTGTACTGGTGGCCGCTATACCAATCCGAACGCATCCCGCAATCCCAGCACGAAGACCTGAAAGCTGAGGCTGGGGCTGGCGTAGGCCTCCAGCGCGGCTTGCAGGGCGTCCAGGGCGGTGTCAGCGCGGGCACGCTGGGCAGGTGGGCGGGGCTGCCACACGAAGCGAAGCGCTTCAGGATGCCAGGCCGGATCAAAGCGTTTTTCCAGACTCTCGGCGGCTTCCAGTGCAGTCAGCAGGCCCGTGCCGATGGCCTGATCGAGTTCGCGGGCATCGGCCAGGGCGCTCCGCACGGTGTCCGGGTCGGCCAGAACTCCGGCGCGACCTGCGGCAAAGGCCACCAGTTCGGGGTCAGGGTCGTGGCCCGCTTTCGCCAGCGCGAATGCCATCGCCTGATCGGGCGCGGGCGAGACGCTCAGGCGGGCGCTTCTGCTGGCAATGGTGGGCAGAACCGCCCGCGCATCCTCGGCCAGAAAGACGAACAAGGCTCCGTGAGGCGGCTCTTCCACCAGTTTCAGCAGGGCGTTTCCGGCAGTATTTCCCAGGTATTCCGCGCCGTTGACGATCACCACGCGCCGCCTGAAGGTGGGCCGGACTTCCAGAAACTCGTAGACGTGAATGTCGTACTCGTTCTTGTCGTCGCGGTTGTCCAGAATTGCGCCGATAGGAATGATCTTGCGCCGGGCCGTTTTGCCCGTGCTGGTGGTGGCGCGGGGTTCCACGGTCAGCAGATCGGGGTGCGTGCCCGCCGCCAACATGCGGCAAGACGGACACTGCCCACACGCCTCGCCCGACATGCCGCGAATTCCCGAGCAATTGAACTGCGCGGCCACTGCCCAGGCCACCGCCAACTTGCCCACCCGCGCTGGCCCGGTCAGCAACAGGGCATTGCCCCCAAAGAGTCCGGTCTGCTCCAGCACAGGCCCGTGCAGCAGCGCGGCCTGCGCCGTCATCGGCCCGATGGCCAGAACTATCGGCTCGGCTTCGGCCTGCTTTTTGGTGCTTTTCCCACTAGCCACAGCTCACGTCCTACTTCCCGATGGCCAACCGCGCTGCCAGTACCTGCGGCAACCCTGCTTCCAGCGCCGCTTCCTGTGCCCGTCCGATGTCGTAGGCCACCCGGAACACCTCGAAATGGCCGCGCACCGAGTCGTAAATGGCGTAGCTGGCACGCGGATTGCCGTCTCGGGGCTGGCCCACGCTGCCCGGATTCAGGATCACGCGGGCGCTGGGCGGCACCATATAACTGCCCCCGTCCTGAAACGCCTGATGCTTGATCCACTCACCTACCGGGGCATTCAGGGTGGCGTAGACGCTGGGGGCGTGCGTGTGCCCCACGAAGCCCAGCCGCCCCTGCCACTGCGCGAAGGCGTCGCGGGCCGCCGTGACCGAATCGGTGTAATCGTCCAGGCTGACCGGCGTGCCGTGGCGGTAGCGTGCGCCCACATCGGGATCGTCGATGCCGTCACGCCACACCCGCACCCAGGCGATATCCCGCTCGGAGAGGCGGTCGAGCTGCCACAGCAGCGCCTGAGACACGATGCTCTCTTTGATCTCGCGGCGGCCATCGGCATAGTCCAGCAACATCTGGTCGTGGTTGCCCATCACACATACGGCGTCCAGATCGCGCAGGGTGTTCAGGACCTCGCGGGGGTGGGGACCGTAGCCCAGCGCGTCGCCAAGGTGGATGACCTGATCGTGCCGCTTGGAATCGGCATCACTCAGAACCGCTTCCAGAGCTGTCTGGTTGGCGTGAATGTCAGAAAGCAGCAGGAGCCGCACCCCCCCATGATACGCGCCCAACTGATGAAAGGCTGAAGATGTTCTGCACAGGAGGTCATTTCCGGGGCTAAACGGCAGATCGGAGTAGGGGATGTTGGTGAACGACCTATCAGTTAACTGCCTCTTCCCGCTATTCTGGCCGCGTGACCTCCGGCTCCCTTTCTTCTCCCACCACCGACCAGGCTGAGGAATTGCTGGCCCTGCTGACGCTCCGGTTTACGCCTCAGTTGGGGCCACGCCGGATAGAGAGTCTGCGAGAACGCTTCGGCAGTGCGCGGGCGGCGCTGACCATGCCCCTGACCGAACTGCGCCACACGCCGGGGCTGGATGCCAGATCACTCTCGGGCATCGGGACAGCCAGGCCCGCCCAACAGGCCGAGGCCGAACTGAGCAAACTGGAGCGGGCAGGTGTGACCCTGCTGGGCCGGGGTCTGCCAGGATATCCGGCGGCGCTGGATTCTTTGGGCGACCCACCTGCCGTGCTGTGGGTGCGGGGGCCACTGCCTGACCTCCCCAGCGTGCCACGGACCATCGGCATGGTCGGCACTCGCGCCGCCAGCCCGCACGCTCTGGCACTGACCCGAAAAATCGCGGCAGATCTGGCCCGCTCAGACGTGACGGTGATCAGTGGGCTGGCACGCGGCATAGACACCGCCGCCCACAGCGCCAGCACCGAGGCGGGCGGCCTGAGCATCGGCATTCTGGGCAGCGCCGTGAACATGATCTATCCGCACGAAAACGCGGCCCTCGCCCAGAAGCTGACCCTGATTTCCGAATATCCGCTGGGAACGGGGCCAGCCACCCACCACTTTCCGATCAGAAACAGGTTGATCGCGGCGCTGAGTGCCGCAACAATTGTCATGGAAGGCGAGCTGAAATCTGGCTCACTCATCACGGCGACGCACGCGCTCGAATGTGGGCGCACCGTGTTCGCCGTGCCCGGACTGGCAGGCGATCCCCGCGCCGCTGGCCCCCACCGCCTGATCCGCGACGGAGCCGTCCTGACTGAAAACGTGCAGGACATCCTGAATGAGATGGGGTGGGGAGCAGCCTGCACTGCTCCTCTGCCCGACCTTCCACCCGATCAGGCCCGCGTATTGGCCGCCCTGAATGCACCTTCTACCCTGGACGACTTGCAGGCAGGCACCGGCCTGAGCCTCTCAGAACTGCAAACCGCACTGGTGATGCTGCAACTACAGATGTTGACTGAGGAGGTGGGAGGGCGGTGGGTCAGGCGCTAGAGGCTGAAAGCACCAGCTTCCCTGGCCCGGAACTTATGGCACAGAGCTTATGGGCTTATAGCCCCAAGTTAGACTCGCCTGCTACTCGTGCTGCGGCCCATAGTCTTTTTCCACATCCACACGCGGCGGGCCGGGCAAAGTCACGCCTTCGTGTGCAGGATCGAGCAGCGTGGGCAGCACGTCTTTCAGGCCCACGGTCAGGTGGCCCGCCGTCCCCTGCACGCCTCCGCTCAGTGGATCGAGTGTCAGGCTCCAGCCCCCGTCCGGCCAGTTCACCCCTGTTTCCAGCCTTTCCCCACGCGCTAGGCTCGCGGCTTCCAGATCGTCCAGGCGCACCCGGACCCGCCCTCCCGTGAACCGAATCTTCATGGCGGGCAGTGTATGGCGGCCACGGGATGATGGGAAGTGGAGCGGCGTGGCATCCTGACGAACATGACCACAGCCAGACAGGTTCAGAAGGTGTTGGTACTGGGCGGCACACGCTTTGTCGGGCGGCATATCGTGGAAGCCCTTCTCTCGGCGGGCCATGAGGTCACGGTGCTGACACGCGGCCAGTCTGTGGACGAACTGCCCGGTACGGTAGAACGCCTGCAAGGTGACCGCGAGCAGGGTGCGGCGGGCCTACAGGCCCTCAGTGGGCGCAGATGGGATGCCTGTATCGATGTCAGCGGTTACACGCCCGCAGCGGTGCAGGCCAGCACCAACGCCTTGGCAGACAGCGTCAACCGGTATGTCTTTGTCAGCACCGTCAGCGTGTATGCCGAACAACACCGCCACCCCATCCGTGAGTCCGATCCCCTGCTGCCCGCCGCCCCGGAAGACCTGACTGAAGTAACAGGCGAGAGCTACGGCCCGCTGAAAGTGACCTGTGAACGAATCGTGCAGGATGTTTTCGGAACACGCGCCACCATTCTTCGACCACAGATCGTGGCTGGCCCTTTTGACCACACGGCCCGTTATCCGTACTGGCCCGACCGGGCCGCCCAGTCCCGGCAAGACGGCAGGCCCATGCTGGCTCCGGGCAAAGGCTCGGATCATGTGCAGGTCATCGACGCACGGGATCTCGGACGCTTCGCGGTGCGGATTCTGGAAGACGGCACACCCGGCATCTTCAACGTGTCCGGCCCGCGCCTGACCTGGGCGGAATTCATGCAGGCCATCGGCGCAGAGTCGGTGGTGTGGGTGGACGCCGCGACGCTGGAAGCTCAGGGCATCGGCTGGCGCGACTTGCCACTCTATCTGGCCGATGACAGTGAGCAGGGCGGCCTGATGGATATAGATGCATCTCCTGCCCTGGCCGCGGGCCTGACCCTCACCGACCCGGCCACCACCGCACGGGATACGCGGGCCTGGAGTGCGGGCCAACAGACAGCTTATGCCCTGACTCCTGAGCTAGAATCGGCGGCCCTGAATGCCAATCGTGATGTACAGGACGCAGATTCTCAGTAATCCCGACGGGCTTCTGCATCACTTCTTCAAAAACTGTGCCAACTCTTCAACAACGCTGCATCGGAACTTAAAACGTGCCGCCTAACCTCTGGGCAACAGGGAAGCCGAGAACGGCCCCTGAACACCCGGAGGAACATCATGAAGAACCTGAAATTGCCCGTCCTGACCGCCACTCTGCTGCTGACCGCCACCTTCACCGCTGCTCAGGCCCAGAGCGGTCTACAGAGACTCAGCGCCGACACCGACGCGGCGAATGTCTATTTTATGGTCGATACTGGACGGGCAGGAGCCGTGGATCTATTCGTGGATGGTCAGAAAGTCGTGGCACAGGCCCTAGCGACCGACGCGGCCACCCTCCTCAATCTCACGCCGGGCAGCCATGACATTCTGGTCAAAACCGCCTACGACGGAATGACCATCGCTCAGAGCACGATCAATGTCGCTCTTGACCAATGGTATGCCCTGGGAGTTCAGAATAATGACACCGCGACGGACTACGACCTGACGTTTGTGAGTGGGAGCCGCAACGTTCAGCAGTTCTTGGACGGCAATTGAACTGCTGGAAACCAATTTAAGCGATCCCCTCCGTCAGACGAGGGGATCGCTTTTTTGTATCGAATGCGGCCAGAATCACGTGGCTAGAGACTGTGAAATCTCAGAAGCGGGACATCCTGAAAGGCAACAGGTCAAAGAAACCGGGAATGGTATGCTGGCCTGACATGGGCTGAAGCAAAATCAAATCAGTCCAACGCAGGCCAGAAGGGGGGTGTGCTTTATTTCGCAGGAAATCTGGGCGGACGTGCTGGGGTACGTCCGCAAAAACATCTCCGAAGTCGAGTACCACACCTGGTTTGCCCCGGTCAAAAACCTGGGCGTCCAGGAGGGATCGTTGGTGCTCGGTGTCAGGAACAGTTTTGCGCAGGAGTGGTTTCGCAAGCACTACCTGGACCTGCTTGAAGACGCGTTACGTAGTCTGGGGGCGCAAAATCCCGCTGTAAGTTTTCAGGTCTTGCCTGCGGTGCAAGAAGCTATGTTCCTGCCGCAAGACCCGCCGCCACCACCCGGCCCGCCCACGCGTTCCCCTTCGCCCGCCCCCTTAGAGAACCGCAAAAGCCTGAATCCCAAGTACACCTTCGAAAATTTTGTGGTGGGACCAAACAACAATCTGGCCCATGCCGCAGCGTTGGCTGTGGCCGAATCTCCGGGCAAGGCCTACAATCCGCTCTTTATTTATGGGGATGTCGGCCTGGGCAAAACCCACCTGATGCACGCCGTCGGGCATTACATGATGGAGCGCTTTCCGGGAAAGAGAATTGAGTATGTATCTACGGAAAGCTTTACCAATGATCTGATCAATGCCATTCGTGATGACAAGATGACTCTGTTTCGCAACAGATACCGCTCTGTAGATCTTCTGTTGGTGGATGACATTCAATTTTTGGCGGGCAAGGAACGGACTCAGGAAGAATTCTTTCATACGTTCAATGCTCTCTATGAAAATCATAAACAGATCATTCTGAGTTCAGATCGGCCTCCCAGAGATATTCAGACCCTGGAAGGTCGTCTGAGAAGCCGATTTGAATGGGGACTGATCACCGATATTCAATCTCCGGAATTTGAAACACGTGTAGCGATCTTGAAGATGAACGCGGAGCATAACCGCATTGATATTCCTCAGGATGTTCTGGAACTCATCGCACGGCAGGTCACGAGCAACATCCGTGAACTGGAAGGTGCCTTGATGCGCGTGGTGGCCTTCAGTAGTTTGAATAACGTGCCATTTTCGCGTGCAGTGGCGGCCAAAGCTCTGAGCAACGTTTTTACGCCGCAAGAAGTTAAGGTAGAAATGATTGACGTTCTGCGGCAGGTAGCGGCGCATTTCAACATGCCGCAAGACGTGGTACGCGGTGCAGGACGTGTGCGGGAAGTTGTAGTACCACGTCAGGTTGCCATGTACCTGATTCGGGAGTTGACAAGTCATTCTTTGCCTGAAATTGGCCAGTTTTTTGGGCGCGATCATTCTACCGTGATGCACGCGGTCAGCAAAGTCACGGAGCAAATGGGCAAGGACACCGAACTGACAGCCTCAGTTTCAAGCCTCCGAAGACAAATGCAGGGCTTGGATGAGGAAGATAATGAGGCATAATCAGGACGGTGTTTTACGTACAGATAAAAATAAGTTCCATCCAGCGTTCCAAAACCGTGTGCAGAGTTTCACAAGCTGTGGATAAACCTGTGGATAACCTGTGGATAAGTGCCTTTTTTCTGTGGATAAAATTGTGGATAACCCAAGGTCATTTGACCCCTGTGGATAAGTGCCGATTTTATCCACAGGTTATCCACAGGAAGATGCCAGTTATCCACAATTTTGTCCACAGGCCAAACATGCGCCCAGCGCTCCTCTAGACCACTTTTCCACAGTTTCCACAGGCCCTATTACTACTACTACTATCTTTTAATTTATATAAAGACAGGTAAAAGATAGGAACGCCCCATGAGGGGTCAAATTAGATTCTGTCCCCTCCCCTTCTCCACCAAGAGGTCACCGATTATGAGAGCGCATATCACCAAAAAAATTCTGAGCGAAGGTCTAGGACTCCTTGAGCGTGTGATTCCTAGCCGGAGCAGTAATCCCCTCCTGACCTCGCTGAAAGTGGAAGCCACTGAAGCGGGCCTGACCTTGAGTGGGACGAATCTGGAAATCGACCTGTCCTGTTTTGTGCCCGCAGAGGTTCAGACCCCACAAAACTTTGTCATTCCGGCCCATTTATTCGCTCAGATCGTTCGCAGCTTGGGCGGCGAACTCGTGGAACTGGAATTGACTGGAAACGAACTCGCCGTGCGTGCTGGCGGCTCAAATTTCAAGTTGCAGACTGGGGATCTGGAAGCCTATCCGCCTCTGTCTTTTCCCACGCAGGCCGACGTGAGCCTGGATGCCGGAGAACTTTCACGGGCCTTCGGTAGCGTGCGCTACGCCGCCAGCAATGAAGCTTTTCAGGCGGTCTTCCGGGGCATCAAGCTGGAACACCGGGGTGAAACGGCGCGGGTCGTCGCTTCTGACGGCTACCGCGTGGCGATCCGGGATTTCCCGGCCAGTGGAGACGGTAAAAATCTGATCGTGCCTGCCCGCAGCGCCGACGAACTGATTCGTGTGCTGAAGGACGGCGAGGCCCGGTTTACCTACGGTGAGGGCATGCTGACCGTGACCACCGACCGCGTCCGCATGAATCTGAAACTTCTGGATGGAGACTTTCCCGACTATGAGCGTGTGATCCCCAAAGACATTCGTTTGCAGGTCACCCTGCCTGCCACGGCCCTCAAGGACGCTGTAAACCGCGTTGCTGTGCTGGCCGACAAAAATGCCAACAACCGCGTGGAATTTCAGGTATCGCAGGGCAAGTTGCTGCTGGCTGCAGAGGGCGACTATGGCCGCGCCCAGGACACGTTGGATGTGGTTCAGGGCGGCACGGAACCAGCCATGAGTCTGGCGTTCAATGCCCGGCATGTCCTGGATGCCCTCGGTCCCATTGAAGGAGACGCCGAGCTTTTGTTCAGCGGCTCTACAAGCCCCGCCATCTTCCGTGCCAGCGGTGGAGGCGGTTATATGGCCGTCATGGTCACGCTGCGCGTCTGAGGGGCCAGTGGAGGGCAGCGTGGGCATCTCTTGCCGCACTCGCCTGTGTCAGTTGCGAGCTGCTCGGATATTTTGGCAGTGATGCGCAGGTAGCCGAGACTTCTCAAATCGAAATCCAATCGAGATCAACGCGGCAGGATTCAAGGCGGGCGACCGCGTTAGACCGGGTGCATCCAGATCTGACATGGGGCGCTTATAGTGTTCCAAGTACACCTACCCTCCCGGCAGCTTAGGAGCGCGGGTTGAATCGAGGAATACCGAGAAGTGCCGCTGATGCAGTACCCGGAGGAACGCATGAACATCGAAAAAGTGATGGCCCGTGAAGTGCTGGATTCGCGTGGGAATCCCACCGTAGAAGCTGAAGTTCACCTCGACAGCGGCTATGTAGGCCGCGCCATCGTGCCCAGCGGAGCCAGCACCGGCACGCACGAGGCCCTTGAACTGCGCGACGGCGGAAGCCGTTATGGCGGCAAAGGCGTGCAGAAAGCCGTTCAGAACGTCAACGAGGCGCTTGGGCCAGCTGTCGTGGGTCTGGATGCCAGCGACCAGGCAGCCATCGACGCCGCCATGCTCGACCTTGACGGCACCCCCAACAAGGGACGCCTGGGAGGCAACGCAATTCTGGCAGTCAGCCTTGCCACAGCCCGTGCAGCAGCGGCAGAACTCGATATTCCGCTGTACCGCTACCTTGGCGGCAGCAATGCCAAAACGCTGCCCGTGCCCATGATGAACCTGATCAACGGCGGCGCACACGCCGACAACTCGGTCGATTTTCAGGAATTCATGGTCATGCCGGTCGGTGCGCCGTCGTTCCGCGAGGCACTGCGTTACGGCGCAGAAACCTTCCACTCGCTGAAAAAAGTGTTGAGCGCACGCGGCTACAACACCAACGTCGGTGATGAGGGCGGTTTTGCCCCTGACCTCAAGAGCAACGAGGAAGCCCTCAGTGTGCTGCTCGAAGCCATCGAAAAGGCGGGCTACGAACCCGGCAAAGACATCGTGATCGCGCTTGATCCTGCCGTGACCGAACTGTACAAAGACGGCAATTACCACCTCGAAAGTGAAGGCCGCGTGCTGTCTACCGCCGAGATGGTGGATTTCTGGGCTGATTGGGCCGCCCGTTACCCCATCCTGTCTATCGAAGACGGCCTGGCCGAGGACGACTGGGACGGCTGGCGTTTGCTGACCCAGAAAATTGGCGACAAGGTGCAACTTGTCGGCGACGACCTGTTCGTGACCAACCCCGAACGCCTTCAGCGCGGCATCGATACTGGTGTGGGCAACGCCATTTTGGTGAAGGTGAACCAGATCGGCAGCCTCACCGAATCGATGGACGCCATCGAACTCGCCAAGCGCAGCCGTTACGGCACCATCATCAGCCACCGCAGCGGCGAATCTGAAGATGCGTTTATCGCTGATCTGGCCGTCGCCACCAATGCTGGACAGATCAAGACCGGCAGCGCCAGCCGCTCCGACCGTATTGCCAAGTACAACCAACTGCTGCGCATCGAAGACGGTCTGGGTGACCGCGCCGTGTTCCTGGGCCGCAAAGCCCTGCGCTGAGCCTCATCTTGGCCCGGACAGGTGGGCGGTGGGGCCTTGACCCTTGCCGCCCACCTGTCCAGAAGAATTTGGAATCCTTTCCATCCGAAGCAGGTACCGGTTCTAGAGCAGGCACTCTCTACAAAAGCAGGTAACACACATGAAGCACTTTGACCGCGCCACCAAAATTGTTGCCACCATCGGCCCCGCCAGCCGCAGCCCTGAAGTCCTGGGCCGCATGATCGACGCGGGCCTGAACGTGGTCCGCATGAACTTCAGTCACGGCGATCCCGATGATCACCGTCAGACTTTCGAGATGGTTCGCAAATTGGCCGATGAGAAGGGCGTCAGCATCGGCATTCTTCAGGATCTTCAGGGGCCGAAAATTCGTGTGGCCCGCTTTGCTGAAGGCTCGGTCACGCTGGTCAAGGGCCAGAAATTCGTGATTACGATGGACGACGACGTGGAAGGCACCGCCGAGCGCGTGGGCACCACCTACAAGGGACTCGCGCTGGACGTGCATCCCGGCATGGCCCTGCTGCTGGACGACGGCAACATGGCTCTGCGCGTAGACGGCGTGCGCGGCAACGACGTGCAGACCACGGTGGTCGTGGGCGGCGTTCTGAAAAACAACAAGGGGATCAACGTTCCTGAAGCCGACCTGTCGGTGCCCGCGCTGTCTGACAAGGACGTGCAGGACATGGAATTCGGTGCCCAGTTGGGCGTGGATTGGGTGGCCCTGAGCTTTGTTCGCAGCCGCGACGACCTGCTGCTGGCCCGTCATTACCTCTCCCGCTTTGGCAGCCGCGCCAAGCTGATGGCGAAGATCGAGAAGCCTCAGGCCGTAGACCGCTTTGAAGACATCCTGAAAGAAGTGGACGGCATCATGGTGGCTCGTGGCGATCTCGGCGTAGAAATGCGTGCCGAGCAGGTTCCCACCATTCAGAAGCGCATCATCCGCATGTGCCGTGAAGCAGGCAAACCCGTGATCACGGCCACGCAGATGTTGGAAAGCATGATCAGCCTGCCGCGTCCGACCCGCGCCGAGGCGTCTGACGTAGCCAACGCCATCTACGACGGCACCGACGCCGTCATGCTGTCGGCGGAGTCGGCGGCGGGGATGTACCCAGTCGAGTCTGTGGCGATGATGGACCGAATCGCCCGCGAAGCCGAGGGCAGCGAACACTACGCCATGTTGCAGCGTCAACTGGTCGTGGATACCGAACTGGCGCAGGATTCTATCGCTTACGCGGCCTGTAGCATCGGCGAGAAGCTGGATTCGCCCGCCATCGTGACCTTTACCAGCACTGGCGGCGCGGCGGCCCGCATTGCCAAGAACCGGCCTCCACTGGCAATTCTTGCCCTCACGCCCAACATCCAGACGCGTAATCAGCTGGCGCTGTCATGGGGCGTCGTGCCGATGCTCAGCGAGGACCCCCGCGATACCGACGACATGGTCCGCATTGCCAACGACGAATTGAAAAAGAGTGGGCTGGCTGATGTAGGCGACCGCTACGTGATCACGGCGGGTGTGCCGTTCGGCGTGCGTGGTACCACCAACATGCTGCGCGTCGAGCGTCTGCGCGAAGAGGACATGAGTACGCGAGTCTGATCTCACCCACAATTCTGACCTGACCAACCCCACCGCCAAGTGTGATGGGGTGGTCAGGCTTTTATCCACAGGGACGCAGTTTATCCACACGCCACCTGTGGATAACTTTGTGCTGTAAATAGAATTTTTTCCGCTCAGGCACGTTATCCACAGCCTGGGGTGGTTGTCCACACCATCCTGTGCATAACTTTGCGTGCATGGCCCCTGGGCAGTGCCAAATCCGGCCATCAAGGGCAGGGCCGAAGAAGCCGCTGTGCGGACCATGAACGCCCCGTGAAGGTCATCTTGGTCTAAACCTCAGCAACCACCCTGGCAAAGCGGTCCTTGCCCTTCTGGATGACCGCACCGCCCTCTGGAAGTTCGATGCTGGCCTGCGCTTCGGCCACCGTTTCTCCGTTCAGCTTGATTCCCCGGTTCTGAATCAGTTTGCGGGCTGCGCCGTTGCTGGGTTCGAGTCCAGCCAGCACCACGAGGCGGGCCACGCTGTAGCGCCCTTCGGCGTTGCGCTCGGCGGCGGGAATGCTGACGGTGGGAATATTTTCGGGAATTCCGCCTTTGGCAACAGAATCGTAGCGTGATTTTGATTCGTCGATTTCTGATATGGCCTCAAATAATTCACTTTCGCTTCCAGAAAAAACATACTGATCGACTAGCTCTGACATAATTTCCTTGAGTTCTATTTTTAGATTGTCAATGATTTTAGTTTTTGCGAGTAGTTTTATTAGTTTCTTTGATCTTATGCCAATCTCATTGATATCTTTAATCTCCTTCAGCTTATCCAGCTCGTTTTCTATTTGATGATATATAACTTCAGCCCTAGATATAGTCGTATTTAATTTTTCTTCATTTTCAACTAAAAGAGTATTTTCACTTAAACTTATTAAGCCATTGATAGTCTTTAATAATCTGTCCAATTTAGACTTTTCTTGAATTAATATGCTTAAATCAAAATCGTCTATTTGATTGCTTGAAATAATATCTCCTACATCTAGTGGAAATACTCTTCTATGTAATATGGGGGATAATTTTTTAAGCGATTCTTTGGTTGGCGGTATACTGTGTTTTACATAACTTGTAATCAAGGTTGCTAAGACTTCATGTGCCTCTTTGGGTTTCTTAATTAGCGATTCAATATTTTCGGCGCTCAGATCGGTCAGCAGCGTAAAGTAGTTGCCCAGCAGCGGATCGGGCACCTTCATCAGCTTGGCAAACATTAGGTGCGCTTCGTCGGTCAGGCCGATGTAATTGTCCAGACTCTTGGACATCTTCTCAGTGCCGTCCAGGCCCACCAGCAGCGGCAGGGTCATCACCACCTGCGGTTCCTGTGCGTAGTCGCGTTGCAGGGCGCGGCCCACAAGGTTGTTGAACAGTTGATCGGTGCCGCCCAGCTCCACATCGGCCACCAGCGCCACCGAATCGTAGCCCTGCGTCAGTGGGTACAACAGTTCGTGCATCTGAATGGGCGTGCCGGAATTCAGGCGCTTGGTAAAGTCGTCGCGCTCCAGAATGCGGGCCACGGTGTAGCGGCTGGCAAGCCGGATCACGTCGGCGTAGCCCATCGGCTCCAGCCACTCGCCGTTAAAGCGCACCTCCAGCACGTCCGGGTCGTCGCGCAGAATCAGTCGGCACTGTTCCAGGTAGCTGGTGGCATTGGCGCGGGTCTCTTCCAGCGTCAGCGGCGGGCGGGTCTTGGATTTGCCGCTGGGATCCCCGATCATGGCTGTAAAATCGCCGATCAGCATGATGACCTTGTGGCCCAGATCCTGAAATTGGCGCATTTTACGCAGGATCACGGCGTGTCCCAGATGCAGGTCAGGCCGGGTCGGATCGGCCCCCAGTTTCACGCGCAGGGGGCGGCCTTCTGCCTGTGCCTGCGTCAGCTTGCGCCGCAGATCGTCTTCCGAAACCAGATCGACCACACCGCGTTTGAGCAGGGCAATCTGGTCGTCTACGGGCAGGTTTTTCCGAATGTCTGTCATGGGAACTCCTTCTAGCTCAGAGGGGCAAAAAAAGGCGGCGTGCCCTGTATCGCACGCCGCCTACCGGAACCGTTCTGCCCTTGCTTACGCCAGACGCCCCGACTTGCGGCGGGGTGAATACGGCGGGCGAGCGAACGTCATAAGGGCAGGGTAGCACAGCTTTACCGTGCCCCGCTCTCATTGCATACATCCCAAAAACAGCGCAGCCCCCGCCGGAAACAGGCGGGGGGCGCGGGTTAAGACTGAGGTTGGGTCAGCGGTCGCCCCGCTGTGATCCCTCCGGGTTAGCGAACAAGTGCACCGATGGCACTTCCATTCCGGTATCAGCATAATATGATATAGACAGAATACTGTCAATATATATGTGAATATACCCAAAGTCACAAATTCAGTCCAGACTCTAAGAGCCTGCTGAGACGGGCAAGCTGAAGCATGGGTGAGCGCATACTGCCTAGCTAGGCCAGGTGGCCTACTGCCCAGATTGGCGCTTCAAAGGTGCTCAGTGCAGGATGTTGTCATGTCTGAATCGCTCAAACCGTCCACCCACACGCCATTCACGCTACGCCTATTCCAGAATACCGATGCTGAGGCGGTGGCTCAGGTCTTGACAGACGGTGTTCGTGGGCACTGGACCTATAGCGCCGAGCAATTTCGGGAAGACGGGCAACCGGACCGCTTGCGCTTGGTGGCGGTGCAGGGTGGGCGTCTGGTGGCAACAGCCCGGATTGCTCCATTCGGCTCGGGCGCACCGGATGCCCTGCGGCTGGATCTGGCAGGCGACGGCGCAGCCTTCGGGCCGCTCTATCTGGCCACGTTGGGCCGCCTGCCCGCTGGGTTTTCCCGCCTGCTGGCCGTGATCCGCGAGGACTGGCCGGAAACGATGCGCTTTTTTGCGGCGGCAGGCTTCCGCAACGCCTGGCAATCGTGGGGCGCACATCTGGACTTGTCGGGCTTTGAATTTGCCCCCTTCCAACCTCTGGAGAAACGCCTGTTTTTGGAGGGCTACGAGGTGGAACGCCTGGGGCGAGATGCTGCAAACGCTGACTGGGACGCCCTGTATGCCCTGTATCAGCAGGGAAGTGCCGATGCTCCGCGCAACCCCACCACCACACCGGACGCCCTGAACGCCGCCGAATTCCGGGAAGTGGTGCAGCGTGAAGAAGTGGCCTTCGTGGTGCGCTGGCGCGGGCAACTGGTCGCCAGTACCCGCCTGACCCCACACGGCGCAGAGGTAGAAACCGAACATACCGTGACCCACGCCGCGCACCGTTCACGCGGCCTCGCCACGCTGGTGAAGGCCCACGCCCTGGCCTGGGCCAGAGCCGAGGGGTTTTCTTCTGCCGGAACCGGGGGAACGGTGCTGAATCTGCCCATGCTGCGCGTGAATGCCCGCCTCGGCTATGTACCCGAAGCCATGTGGATCACCTGGGAGCTTGGATTATCGGGGCTGGCCTAATGGTCTAGAGTCCAGGGGTCTAAGACCTGCTTAAAAACTCTGGATTAACCGCGCCTGTACACCAGTTGCCCGTATTCCGCTCCACTGAAGGTCAGGCCGTGTGCGGGCACGTTGGCCCCTGCACGGGCGCGTTCGCCTCCGCTCAGAATGTCGGCGGTCTGGGCCGGGGTCAGGCGGCCCTGGCCTGCCAGCAGCAGCGTACCCACCAGGCCGCGCACCATATGACGCAGAAAACTCTCGCCCTGAACGTGAATTTCCCCGATATCTCCAGCGGCCTGAACTTCCAGTCGCCGCAGTTCCCGCACGGTGTGGCGGTCTTCACGGGTGGCAAAAGCAGCAAAGTCATGGGTGCCGATCAGGACGGCGGCGGCGGCATTCATGGCCTCCTTGTCCAGCGGCCCGGAGACGTGCAGGGCGCGGTCTGCCCACAGCGGATGCCGTTGCGGGGCTACCCACAGGCGGTAAATGTAGGCACGGCCCGTACAGCCGAATCGGGCATGAAACCCGGCAGAAGCAGGCGCGGCGTCCAGCACGGACAGATCGGGTGGCAGATGGGCATTCAGGGCGCGGGCCAAACGCTCGGGCGCAAGGCGGAAGCTGTCCGGTACGTCGATGTGTACGGGCATGGCGTCGGCATGAACACCCGCGTCGGTGCGCCCCGCCGCCACCGGACGCGCCGCCTGCGTTGCCCCCAAGCGTGCAAACGCTGCGTGCAGGGTGTCCTGCACTGTGCGGGCCTGGGGCTGAGATTGCCAGCCCGCAAATTGTGCGCCGTGGTAGGCCACTGTAAGGCGCAGACGGACAAACCCGGCAGGCGGAGAAAACAGCTCTGTTGAGAACACTGCTGCTGGCACAGACAGGGGGGCGGATTCGGAAACGGCGACATCGGCAGACACCTCAGCAGGCTAGCGGATCAGTCACAGGCGGCAGGCACGCTCTCAGCCTAAAACGTGTTCAGGCCGTTATCCTGTGGCCTGTGAATCTTGTCCACTGGGTTTCGCGGGCCGTCCGCCTGACCGCTGTTGCCGCTCTGTTGGGGAGCGTGTCGTTGGCCGCTTCCTCCTACCGCGTCCAATCCGGCGATACGTTGTCGGGAATCGCGGTGCGGGCGGGCGTGACGGTCGCGCAGTTGCGGGCCGCCAATCCCTCTTTGCGCGATGCCAATTCGGTGCAGGCAGGCCGAGTCCTGACCCTGCCGGGGCGCGTGCTGCCTGCCACCTCCTACCGCGTCCGTGAGGGCGACAACCTGACCGTGATCGCTCAGCGTGTGGGCCTGACATTGACGCAGTTGGTGCGGGCCAACCCTAAATACGCAGGCGGAAAACCCGTGTGGGCAGGGGCAGTGATCCAGATTCCGGCCCGCACGGTGGCTGCCCGAACGGGCACAACCGCCACGGTGCGTCCCGCAGCTATCCGGGTTGATCCCGTTTCTCCAGCGTCGTCCGGCGCGTGGCTGTGGCCTGTGGCCGGATACCGCTCCATCACCAGCGATTACGGTTCCCGTGTGTTGGACGGCGTGCGCGAGATGCACTACGGAATAGATATCGTTGCTCCGACCGGAACTCTGGTAAGGGCGGCCCGCAGCGGGCGGGTGCTGGAATCTCGCCCCGATTTCGACCGGGGCTGGGGCTGGACCGTGGTCATGCAGCACCCCGATGGCTGGATTACCCGCTATGCCCACCTCAGCGCCAATCTGGTCAGGCAGGGCGAACAGGTCGTGCGTGGGCAGCCCATCGGAAAGGTGGGCAATACAGGACGCTCCACGGGGCCGCACCTCCATTTTGGAACCTATCTGCGCTGGAACCCACGCAATCCACTGAGTCTGTACTGATCAGGGCGCCAGTGTTCCACGCCCGCGCCTCTGTTGCCCATTGATCATCCGGGGCGTTTCCTGGGCCAACTCCTGCCCTCAGTCATACCCGCCGAACCGCTGATCTTTGGCCTTCCTGGACTGCTGCTCTATGAAATGTTGATCGGTCAGGCGGTGCAGCGTACGGCGTTCTGCCACCCAACCTGTGTGGGGCAGCAGCGGCAAGAACAGTCCCGGCGCGGCGGCCACTGCACTGGGCCGCTGCACATCCAGGGCCACGGGGACCAGCAGCGTATAGGTGGGGTAGCGTTTGGGGCCGCCGACGCGCACAGCATCCGGGCCGAGGTGGGCGCGGAGTTCGGCCAGGGCCTGCCGGAACAGTGCCAGGGTCTGTTTGGGCGGCAGGTCTGGAAACAAGTCCAGTTCGGCCTGTGTGCGGGTCACTTCGCCCTGCAAAGTCAGGTAGGCGATCAGGAGCGCGGTTTCAGGCCAGCGCAGGGGCACGGGCTGACCGCCTCGGCGCAGGGTCGTCTGACCGAGGGTATCGAGCGTCCAGCCTGCCCACGCCTCAGCCTGCTGCGGCCCCTGCCGATGCACCGCCTGATCGGCCTGCTCTGCCCAGATGCTCAGATCCGGCTCCAACGCCGCCAGTTGCATCAAGGTGGTCAGCTCTGCCAGATCGGGAGCCAGAAGCTGAGGCGCACTCAGACGCAGCAGACCGGGCAGGGCTTCGCGCAGGCCATCCAGTGCTTGCGGCACAAGGTTTTGCCGGTACAGCAGGTCGGCCCGGTGCAGCCTGACCCTGACCACCCACGGTGGTGGCAGGCTGCCGGGTGCCTGTAAAGCTGCGTCCAGGTCGCGCAGGGCAGCGCAATCGTGATGTTGGCGGCGCAGCAGCAGGCCCCGGCAGGCCCAGTCTCTCGCCTCGGTGGGACGGGGAAACAGCGGGTAGCTGTGCACGGCAGCCAGCGCGGCCCGGTGGGCACCCAGCATACTCAAGCGCTCTGCCAGGGCAAAAGCACAGGTTCGGCGCAGATTCACCCGCTCTACCGCTTCAAGTGCGTCGGCCAGTTCTGTCAGTGCCCCCACGTTCCCCTGAAGCTGAAGCGCGGCCAAGGCCCGCAAGGCCCGCGCATCGGGGCTGGCTGGCGTTGGTGTGTGGTGGGCAGCCGATTCCCCGTGTTTGGCAGAGCTGACAAGGGTGCCCTGTTTCTGCTTGCCCCGCGCCTCAGACTCAACAGGTGCATCCTCCGCTCCCTGCTCATCAACCACCTGTCCAGAGATGAGCGTCAGGGTCAGTGTCCATTCAGCCGCCCAGACCTCCGCCGGAATCGCCTGATCTGCCTTGCCCTGCGCAGTCTGGGCCGTCTGGAGTGCCTGCACTGCCTGCGCTGCCTCGCCAGCCTCACGCAGCCCCCGTGCCAGCGCCAGCCAGAGGTGCGGAGTGAGTAGAGAAGGGAGGCTGGAGGCGTGCTGCACGCACTGAAAGGCCCGCTGCCAGTCTGCCTCCTGAGGCTGGGCCTCGGCCTGACGGAGCGCGGCCCATGCCTGGGCACAGGCCAGGGCTGCCGTACAGGAGGCATCGTTGCCCAGGCTCTCCTGGTGCGGCCCCTCCTGGCTCAGCCCCTCACGGCTCAGGTAATTCAGGGCCGCAGTCTCATGCCGCTCTGCTGCCTCGGATAAACCCAGCAGCGCGTAGATGTATCCCAGCGTTGCCACGGCCCAGGGGTCGCCGCCTGCGTTGGCCCGCGCCATCGGCCAGAGCGCTTCCTGAATTCGGCCTGCTCCCAGCAACCCGAGCGCCTGTGTCCGCCAGTCGGCAGCCCGCCGAATCACCTCGGGCGATACGGCGACATCGGCAATACCAGGAGGAGGAACAGGAGGGGACACGGTATGAAACTCAGCCTAGCGCGTCTGAAGACCCTGGATTGCCGTACCTGTCACGCCCCCAAAAGGTGGGAGAGAACGCCGTAGCCGTTAGCCTAGGCCTATGACCGTCTTCCAGACCGCCGCACCCCACCCCGTTCAGGTGCAATACGTGGAAGCCCGCGACGATGGCGATGGCCTGACTGCTGCCGCCCTGAGTGCCCATCTGGACACCTTACAGGCCCAGCCGGGATTCGTGGGGGCCGAACTGTTGGTCAGTCCGGCCCAACCCGGCCTGCTGCTGATCGCCAGCCGTTGGGCCACCCCTGCCCCTGAACTCCCGCTGCCTGCCGGAGCCAAAGCGTGGGTTTTTGAGGTGCGGGAATCGCGCTGAGCAAGGTGCCTGGGTTGTAGAGAGTGGGTGTGGGAAAGGCGTGGTGGGCAGTTCTGCTCGGCTTTTCCCATAACCCACGTCCCTCCCTCAGTTATGCGTCATCTCCAGCGGAATCACCCACGCCGTGAATTCTTCGTCGGTGACGTAGCCGAGGCTCAGCGCCGCTTCACGCAGGCTGCTGCCTTCCTTGTGCGCTTTTTTGGCGATGGCGGCGGCCTTGTCGTAGCCGATGTGCTTGTTCAGCGCCGTCACCTGCATCAGATTGATGCTCAGGTTGTGCTCGATTTTCTCCAGATTCGGTTCGATGCCCACCGCGCAGTTGTCGTTGAAGGCGAGGCTGGCGTCGGCAATCAGGCGGATGCTTTCCAGCACGGCGTGAACCATCACGGGCTTGAACACGTTGAGCTGAAAATTGCCCTGACTGCCCGCAAAGGCGACGGTGGCGTCGTTGCCGAAGACGCGGGTCGCCACCATCGTCAGCGCCTCGCTCTGGGTGGGGTTCACCTTGCCAGGCATGATGCTGGAGCCGGGTTCGTTTTCGGGAATCACGATCTCACCGATGCCGTTGCGGGGGCCGCTTGCCAGCCAGCGCACGTCGTTCGCCATTTTCATCAGAGCGCCTGCCAGAGTTCGCAGCGCCGCCGAAGTCTGCACCAGCGCGTCATGGGCGCTGAGGGCCGCGAATTTGTTTTCTGCCGAGCGGAAGGGAAAGCCCGTTTCGGCCTCGTACTTTTGTGCGGCCAGATCGCCAAATTTGGGATGGGCGTTCAGGCCCGTTCCTACCGCCGTGCCGCCGATGGCGAGGTCGTACAGGCCCGCTTCGGCGTGCTTGACTTCGGCCAGTGCGTAATCCAGTTGGGCCACCCAGCCGCCGATTTCCTGGCCCAGCGTGATCGGTGTGGCGTCTTGCAGGTGCGTGCGGCCCACCTTGACCAGTCCGGCGTGCTGCTCGGCCTTGGCGTGCAGCGTGTCCCGCAGTTTGCCCACGCTGCCGTACAGTCGGTGGTTCAGCTCCAGCACCACGGCGATGTGCATGGCGGTGGGAAAGGTATCGTTGCTGCTCTGGCCCCGGTTCACATGGTCGTTGGGATGCACGGGCGCTTTGCTGCCCAGCACGCCGCCCGCCAGTTCGATGGCGCGGTTGGAAATTACCTCGTTGGCGTTCATGTTGCTCTGGGTACCGCTGCCCGTCTGAAACACCACCAGCGGAAAATGGCTGTCCAGCGTGCCCGCGATCACTTCATCGGCGGCCTGCACGATCAGGTCGGCCACGTTTTGCGGCAACTCGCCCAGTTCGGCATTGGCCTGCGCCGCGCCTTTTTTCAGAATTCCCAGTGCCTGAATCACCGGGCGGCCCCAGACGAAGGTGTCGCGCCCAATCGGGAAATTGTGGATGCTGCGCTCGGTCTGTGCGCCCCAGTAGCGGTCAGAGGCGACTTCCAGCTTGCCCATCGTGTCGGATTCGGTGCGGGTGGCCGGGGTGCGGGTATCGGTCATGCTGCAAGTTTAAGGCGGTCAGGCTGTCACGCGGTCAGGAACCCCGGACAGGTGAAAATGCAGGCCGTTCTCCCGGCTCCCTTACGGTCTTCCCTCCCCTCCCCTGCCAGAATGGAAGGCATGAGTGGTCTGATTGATGTGGCAATCGTGGGCGCTGGCCCGGTGGGACTCGCGGCAGCCATTGCCTGCAAACGTGCTGGCCTGAGTTATGTGGTGCTGGAAAAGGGCTGCGTGGTCAACGCCATCTTTGAATATCCCACCTACATGACGTTTTTTACCACCGCCCCGGAACTGGAAATCGGCAACCATCCGATGGTGACGGGTCACGACAAGCCGGATCGCCGCGACGCGCTGATGTACTACCGCCTCGTCACGCAGCGCGAGGAGTTGAACGTGGAGCAGTACACCACCGTCACGGACATTCACGCGGCCCCGGCGGGCTTTACGCTGGAAATTGAGGCGCGGGACGGCACGCCCGGAGTCGTGGAAGCGCGGCGCGTGATCGTGGCGACCGGCTATTACGACAACCCCCTGCATCTGGGCATTCCCGGTGAGGACGGCGACAACGTCTCGCACTATTACACCGAAGCGCACCCCTTTATGGGACTTGACGTGACTGTGATCGGTGCGGGAAACAGCGCCGCCGACGCCGCCCTTGACCTGTGGCGCGGCGGGGCCAAAGTCACGATGGTGGTGCGTGCCCCCGAACTGAAATCCACCATCAAATACTGGGTGCGCCCTGACCTGGAAAACCGCATCAAGGAAGGCAGCATCGCCGCGCATTTCAACTCGCAGGTCGTGGAGATTCAACCCGATGCAGTGCGAATTCTCCGGGCCGATGGCAGCACCTTCGATCTGCCTACCCATTTCACCTTTGCCCTGACTGGCTACCGCCCCGACCTCAGCTTCCTGGACAGCCTGCAACTGGCCCAGCAGCCCGACGCCTGCCTCGTTCTGTCCGAGACTTACGAGAGCAGCACGCCGGGGCTGTTCGTGGTGGGAAGCGCAGGCTTTGCGGGCAAGACCAATCAGGTCTTTATCGAAAACGGGCGGCATCACGCCATTGCTGCCGTGGCCGAAATCGGGCGGCAACTGGAAGGCGCGGCGCTGCTGGCCCGCTGAGGTTTCTCGCTGCCCTGTCTTCACGTTCACGCGCTTCACAATTCAGTGTGGAGCGCGTGAAATACTGCCGGGCATGAAGGGTCAACTGAGGCGAAGGGGCGTGTGGACGGCAGTGGTCAGCGCCGTATTGGGTGCTGCACTTTTAGGCGGCGCGGTGGCGCAGACGGAGACTCCGCCGGTTTCTGTTCCTCCCGCTTCTGCTCCCCCAGTCACCGAGCCTGTGCCTACGCCGCCCGCAACGCCCCCAGCCTCAACGCCAGCCACTACCCCAGCTACAATTCCGGCGCTGCCCCTCCCGCCCATGCCCCCCAGCGTCACGCCGCCTGCCCCGGTCGTCCCTGAGCCTGTTGCGCCCGTACCGGTGGCCCCCGCGCCTACACCGCCTGTCGTGCCCACGCCTGAGCCTGTACCGACGCCGCAACCCATGCCCACGCCGCCCACTCCTGAGCCTGCGGCCCCTGTCCAGCCCGCACCGACGCCCCCCGAACCCAGCGTGCAGGTCACGCCCACCCGTACCGCGCCGCTGCTGATTACTGTACGCGCGGAGTGGCCCGCCCTGATCGACGGCAAAAAAACCACGCTCCCTTTTACCCGCACCCTCACTGTTTCCGGTGCGCGGGTCGCTCAACTGCGCGGACGTGGCGGCGGCATCAGCGCTTCTCTGGAAGCCGACCTCAAGAAGTTTGTCTCCGAGCTGCCTTCCAAGCCCGAGGACGCCCGCTTTGAAGAGTTGTGGGACGGCTGGTCGGTGGTGCAGCGCAACGGGTTGATCATCAATATGGAAAAAACCCGTGCGAGCATCGAAGCCGTGCTGAAAAATCCGCAGGGCGTGCAGGCCAGCGTCATCGTGTCGGGGCAGGTGGCACCCGAACGCACGCTGAATTTCTTTGCCTCGCGCGGCATCACGCAGCATCTGAGCACCGGTGAAACCAACTATTACGGCAGCAGCGCAGCCCGCATCACCAATATTCATGTCGGTGCGTCGCGTTTTAAAGACCGCCTGATTGAAAGCAAGGTCTTCTCGTTCAACGGGGCGGTAGGTGCAATCAACACCAAAAACGGCTTCGTGACTGGCCTGGTCATTTCCGGCGAACGCACCGCAGATGGTGTCGGGGGCGGCATCTGTCAGGTCAGTACCACCGTCTTCCGTGCCCTCTACGGCGCGGGATTGTCCACGCTTCAGCGTCAGCCTCATTCATATCAGGTGCACTATTACGATCCACAGGGACTGGACGCCACCATCTACCAGCCCTCGCTCGACCTGAAATTTGCCAACGATACCGGTGGGGCGTTGTGGTTCCAGACCGACTGGAACGATGATGAGGCCCGCCTGACGGTTGCCGTGTTCGGTCAAGCCCGTGACTACACCGTGGAAGTTGGTGCGCCGCGCACGCTCGCTACCCGCCCCTCCCCTGCCGACCGCCTGATTTCCGACCCCACCCTGCCCGCCGGACAACGTAAGCAGGTGGATTGGGCCGCCCCCGGAGCCACCCTGGAAGTCACCCGTAAATTCGTTCGTAACGGGCAGGCTTTCAAGCAGGACATTCTGCGAAGCGTCTACCGCCCGTGGCCCAACATTTTCCTGGTGGGCACGCGCCGCTAAGCCTGAGCTATAGGCGTGGGGAGAGGCTTGAACGGCCTCTCCCCACGCTGTTTTTGGCTCTTTGATTCTCAGCTTATTCCTCGGCAGTGAACCCGAGCAGTTCCAGAATCCGGTCGAGTTCCTCGCGGGAGCCGTAATTCAGTTCTACGCGCCCCTTGTCTTCGCCGGTAATGCGTACCCGCGTCCCGGTGCGGCGGCTCAAGTCCAGTTCCAGTTGGCGGTAGGTGCGCGGTGGGTTGACGGCAATGGGCGTGTGGGCCGTGGGTTGTTCGGTTTTGGGTTCCCGCTTCAGGGCCTCGGCGTCCCGAACATTCAGGCCACGCGACACGATCTGTTGCAGTGCCCAGTCGCGGTCCTGGGCAGGCTGCGCCAGAATGGCTCGGGCGTGACTGGCTGTAATTTCACCGCTATCCAGCGCCCGCAGCGCGGTTTCTCCCAGCGTCAGCAGGCGCAGCGCGTTGGATACGGTGCTGCGGCCTTTGCCTACGGCCTGGGCCACCCCTTCCTGATTCAACCCGTGATCCAACAGGGCCTGATAGGCCCTCGCTTCTTCCAGCGGCCCCAGGTCTTCGCGTTGTAGGTTCTCGACAATCGCGATTTCCAGCGCCTCACGGTCTGCAAGGTCGCGGATGATCACGGGCAGTTCGGTCAGGCCCGCAAGCTGGCTGGCCCGCCAGCGCCGCTCCCCCGCCACGATCTCAAAAGCGTCGCCGCGTGGGCGCACCAGCAGGGGTTGCAGCACGCCCTTTTCCCGGATGCTCTGGGCCAGTTCGGCCAGCCCTTCGGCGGCAAAAACCTGACGGGGCTGATACGCCGCCTGCACGATTCTGTCCAGGCGTAGGGTCTGCACCCCAGTCAGCCTGCTGATTTCAGCCTGAGGTTTGCCCAGTAGTGCGTCCAGGCCGCGCCCAAGACTAGATTTTTTCGACACGCTGCATCACTTCCTCGGCCAGCCGTTTGTAGGCTGCCGCGCCGCTCGACAGGGGCGCAAACGCGTTGATGGGCTTGGCAAAGCTCGGCGCTTCAGACAGACGCACATTGCGCGGAATGACCGACCAGAACACCAGTTCCCCGAAATGCTGCCGCACCATCGTTTCGACTTCCTGGGCCAGATTGGTGCGCCCGTCGAACATCGTCAGGGCCACCCCCAACACCTTCAGGCGTGGGTTGAGGCCGCTCTGTACGCGCTGCACGGTTTCCATCAGGCCCGCCAATCCCTCCAGCGCGTAGTACTCGGCCTGGAGGGGAATCAGCAGGGCGTCGGCAGCAGCCAGCACGTTCACGGTTAGCGGCCCGAGGCTTGGCGGCGCATCGATCAGGACCAGGTCGTAGCCTTTCACGCTCGCCAGCAACCGGGTCAGTGCGTCGGGATCGTCCGACAGTTCTACACCCGCGCCAGCCAGATCGGGCGTGGCAGGCAGCACGTCCAAGCCCGCCTGATCGGTGGTGCGCGTCCACTCGGCCACCCGGCCCGGTTCACCCAGCGCCTCATACAGCCCTTCAGTGGCCCCGCGCAGCCCCAGTCCACTTGTGGCATTGCCCTGTGGGTCCATATCCAGCAGCAGTACCCGCCGCCCGCCCGCCGCGAGGTAGGCGGCCAGGTTGATGGCGGTGGTCGTCTTGCCCACCCCGCCTTTTTGATTGACCACGCCAATGGTTTTCACAGGAGTTCCTTGACTACGAGCATTGCCAGTGAAGATACCGTCATTCCGCAGGAACATGGCAGGGCGGCGGCTGCGTGTGGCCTCACGTATTGCCATTCCAGAAGAGCGGCTGATGGTTCGGCACGCCCGGACGCCGGGGGTACTTGGCGGGTGTGGGCTTCAGCTTCTCGATCACGATCAGGGTGCGGGCATCGCCCAGAATCGGCAGCGTGAATGGATCGACCACCTGCACCTTACCGCCCACCTCACCCGACGCACGCCGACCTGCATTGAGTTCTTCGGCGCTGATCGGGCCTTTTTGAGCCACCAGAAGGCCGTTCTCCCGCAGAAGCGGCAGGGCCAGTTCAGCCAGAATCGGCAGTGCGGCCACTGCACGCACCACTACCCGGTCATAGCGTTGGCGGTGTTGGGGGTCTTGCCCCAGTTCCTCGGCACGACCTACCAGTGGATTGACGTTGTTGAGGCCCAGTGCGGCAGCGGTGGCCGCCACGAATTCGATCTTTTTGCGTGTGGAATCCACCGGCACCAGTTGCAGGTCAGGCTGCACGATTGCCAGTGGCAGCGCCGGAAAACCCGCACCTGTTCCCAGATCGATAACCCGTTGAACGCCGTGCAGATATCCTCCCTGCAAACAGGTCAGCGAATCCACGAAGTGTTTGAGGATGATGTCGGGTTCTTCCTTGAGGGCTGTGAGATTGGTGCGGGTCGAGCCTTCCAGCAGCAGCCTCAGCAACTCAGCAAAAGCAGGCAGGTGCGGCGTGAGGTCTAACCCCAGCGCGTCGCCGCCCCGCAGCAGGAGGTCCTGTCCTTCGGGGGTCATGGGTTGGCCTGCAATTCGGACAGGTCTGCCGTGTTCATCTCTGCTGTATTCATCAGGCCGTACCTCGTTTTCATATCGGTGTAGCGTTCAAAAGCGTGATCATCCAGTTCGGCCATCGGCAGAGCGTCCAATAGTGGGATGAGCTGGTCGCGCAGCACCTTTCCCCGCGCCATCCACTGGTAATACTGGCGTCCGCCGTGATCGTAGGGGCCGTACAACCGCGAACCGGGACAGATTCGCAGCATGGTTTCAAAAAGTTTGCGGTGACGGGTGTGCATCCTCAGTGTGATGTGCGCTTGCTTGCCGTCGCCGCCAAAATGCCCCTCACCAATCAGGATGCCCAGCAGCAATCCCTGATCGAAGGATGTAGTTGAAGTGGAAGATGGGGTGGGCGTGTCCATGTTTCACCGTCAAGTTTCCCGTCAAACAGAGTACAGGTCAAGCACCTCCACCCAGTTTTGTTTCACCGTCAAGTTTCCCGTGAAACATTCTTACACTGGCTGTCGTTTGAGGTGTACCAGCAGGGCGCTGATGTCGGCGTGACGCACTCCCGGCACACGGGCGGCCTGTTCGATTGTCAGCGGGCGCACCCGTCCCAGCTTTTCGCGGGCCTCGTTAGACAGGGCAGTAATGCCTGCAAAGTCCACCCCGCTCAGACTCAGTTCCCGCGCCCGGCCCTCGGATTTGAGTTGGGTTTCGGCGCGGGCAATGTACCCCGCATACTTCACCCGGATTTCCAGCGCTTCGCGTTCGGCGGCGTCCAGTGCAGGCAACGTAAAGCCCAGCGCCTCCACATCCGGCAGGCTAAATTCCGGGCGGCGCAACCACGCATCCCCGGTGTGGCCCTGCACGCGCTGGCGGCCCAGTTCGGCCACCGCAGCAGCCACGCGCCCGTATTTGGCGGCCACACGCTCCTGCTCGGCATCGTCTACCAGACCGAGTTCATGGCCTAGCGGGGTCAGGCGTTCGTCGGCGTTGTCCTGGCGCATCAGCAGGCGATGTTCTACCCGGCTGGTCATCATGCGGTAGGGTTCGTCACTGCCCTTAAAGACCAGATCATCCAGCATCACGCCCAGATAGCCGGTTTCACGGCCAATAAACTGCTCCGGTAGGCCCTTGGCGCGGCGGGCAGCAGCGGTTCCGGCCACCAAGCCCTGCGCCGCCGCTTCTTCATAGCCGCTGGTTCCGTTGATCTGGCCCGCCGTGAACACCCCCGGCAACAGGCGAGATTCCAGATTCAGGGTCAATTCGGTGGAATCCACCACGTCGTATTCCACGGCGTAGGCATAACGCTGAATCACGGCCTGCTCGAATCCGGGCAGGGTACGGACCAGACGGTCTTGCAGGTGCGGCGGCAGCGACGAGCTGAAGCCCTGCAAATACACCTCGCTGGTTTCTATGCCGTCGGGTTCCACAAACAGCAGGTGGCGGTCATGGTGGGCAAACCGCACCACCTTGTCCTCGATGCTGGGGCAATAGCGCGGCCCCAATCCCTCGATGTCTCCGGCGTACATGGGCGATTCGTGCAGGTTTTCCTGAATCAGGCGGTGGGTTTCGGGGGTGGTGTAGGTCTGCCACGTGGGAGAGCGGGTGGCACGTGGGCCGGGCTGCCCGGTAAAGCCGCGTGGGTTGGGGTCGGCGGGAATTTCCAGGAGGTCGGCAAAGCGCACGGCGTCGGCCCGCACACGCGGCGGCGTTCCGGTCTTGTAGCGCTTGAGCTGATGCCCTGCGGTTGCCAGCGGCTGCGACAGGAAGCGGGAAGGTGGCTCGCCCTGCCGTCCTTCGGGGCGCGACTGGCGTCCGTACCACGTGACCGCCCGCATAAAGGTTCCGGCGGCGATGACCACGCTGCGGGCGGCCAGCCTGCGCCCATCAGTGGTCACAACCCACCAGCCGCCCTGCCCGTCGCTTTCCAGATCGGCGGCTTCCCCGCGCACCACGTCTATTCCCGTGTGCCCCAAGATCACGTCCTGCGCGTATTCGGCGTAGGCGTCGCGCTCATTTTGCACCCGCAAGGACTGTACCGCTGGCCCCTTGCTGGCGTTCAGCACACGGGTATGGATGGCGGTGGCGTCGGCCAGTTGGCCCATCAAACCGCCCAACGCCTGCACCTCAAAGACGAGCTGGCTTTTGCCGGGGCCGCCGACTGCCGGGTTGCAGGGCATCCGCCCGATGGTGGAAGGATTGCCCACCAGCAGCGCCACCCGCGCATATTTGGCCGCCGCCCACGCCGCTTCCAAACCCGCGTGCCCGCCGCCGATCACGATTACGTTCCATCCTGTCTGCACGCCGCTCATCTCAACCAAGGAGTGTAGAGGACACGGGAAACGATTGCGCGGCCTCAGCTCACGGTCTGCTCTGAAGGGGACTCACAATAAAAAACCGCCGCGCCGATTAAGCTGTCTTCATGGACTTTGCCTCGCTGCGTGCCGACCTGATCGGAACGGATACCCTGATTCGCACCCCGTTCGGGTCTCGCCGCGTGACCTATGCGGATTATGTGGCCTCTGGCCGCGCCCTCAGGAGCATAGAGGAGCGGGTGCAGACGCTGGCGCTGCCGCTGTATGCCAACACCCACACCGAAGACAGCGCGACGGGGGCACAGACCACGCATCTGGCGCATCAGGCGGCCGAATACGTGAAGGGGCAACTGGGCGGCGACGCGAGCTGCAAGCTGGTGTACTGCGGATCGGGGAGCACGGCGGCGGTGCGGCGGCTGCAAGACATTCTGGGCCTCAGCGTGCCGGAAGCCCACCGCGCCGCCATCCTGAATGCCATGCCCGCCCACGAGCGCCCGGTGGTGTTCGTCGGCCCCTACGAGCACCATAGCAACGAGGTCAGTTGGCGCGAAACGCTGGCCGAGGTCGTGGAAGTGCCGCTGTGTGAGCGGGGCAACCTTGATCTGGACGCGCTGGTGACGCTGCTCAAGGCCCCGGAATTTGTGCGGCGGCCCAAGATCGGGTCGTTCAGCGCGGCCAGCAATGTCACGGGCCTCCTGACCGATACGCGCACGGTGGCGCGGATTCTGCACGCCCACGGCGCGTTTGCCTGCTTCGACTTTGCCGCCAGTGGCCCCTATGTTCAGATCGATATGAAACCCGGCAAGGCCGACGGATACGACGCGGTGTTTCTGAGTCCTCACAAATTTGTGGGCGGCCCCGGAACACCGGGTTTGCTGTGTTTTCAGGAACATCTGTACCGCCTGAGCGTGCCCAGTACGGCGGGCGGCGGCACGGTGCGTTACGTGAGCCGCACCAAGCACGCCTACATCGACGATATCGAGGCCCGCGAGGACGCCGGAACGCCAGCCATTCTGGGCAAAATCCGCACCGCGCTGGCCTTCCGGGTCAAAGAGGAATTGGGCGTGAAGGCATTGACGGCCCGAGAACACGATCTGTTTGCGCGGGCCATGACCCGCCTGACGCCTAACAAGCGCGTGCATCTGTTGGGCAATCCCGATTCGCCCCGGCTGGCGTTCCTGTCGTTCCTGATCCGCACCGAGTCGGGCGCATATCTGCATCCACGGTTCGTGGTGCGCCTCCTGAACGACCTGTTCGGCATTCAGGCACGCGGCGGGTGTGCCTGTGCGGGGCCATACGGCCATGTGTTGCTGGGCATCGACGAGGAACGCAGCGAACGCTACCTGAACTGCATTCTGGGCGATATGGACGGCCTGAAACCCGGCTGGACGCGCCTGAATCTGGCACCCTGGGCCACCGACGCCGAAGCCGAATTCTTGTTGGATGCCATCGAATTCGTGGCCGCACACGGAGAACGCTTTTTGCCCCTGTACCGCTTCGACTGGGGTTCGGGAGCGTGGACGCATGAAGCTGACACTGCCCCGCTGGACCTGTTTGGAGACGCCCGCCCCGAGCGCAGTGGAGGAGAGGTGCCCTACGCCGCATATCTGGCCGAGGCGCTGGCCCAGGCTGCCGCCGTGGAGCCTGATCTGACGCAGCGAACGATTCCGGCGCATATTCCGGCGGATCTGGTGTTTTTCGCGTACTGAATGTCAGTGGTGAGTAGTTAGTGGTCAGTGGGAAGGGCATTCAGGGGCTTGAGTTCCGAGAGGAGTTTTGCCTGCACAGCCGTCCAGCAGTGTCAGACGCTTCCATGTTCTGACCCGGCGCGGTGAGAGCCTTGGCCCGTCTACCTTGACACCGATATTTCGGGCGAGGCCCAGCACAGCGAACCGGAGCAGGCCAGCCCACTTCATGCCCATCATGAAGATGAGAAGGCGTGTGCCTAACTGTGTCTTTTTTGCCATACAGGACGCGACGGGCCGAATCCGTATAAGATACCTAACGAGCGTTTGCTAGACAGATTCCCATACAGCGAGGAGGCCAGAGCTGGTGCCTTTTGCCGCCTGATGTCTTCTGCCTTAAACCCCGCCGCATCCGAGGAGGCCCGGTCATGACGACCGCTTCACAACCCACCCCCAATACCCTACCGACCACCCCACCTTCCAGCTCCATCGAACCTTTTTCTCCCGAGCCGCTGCGCTGGGTGGCCGAAGATGGCCGCCCGGTGCGCGATCTGCCCGCCCGCTACACGCCCGAACTGCTGCGCGAACTTCATCACGAGATGGTGCGTGCCCGCGAGTTTGACCGCAAACTGGTCACGCTGCTGAGGCAGGGGCGCACGACTTTTTATGCCCAGTCCAGCGGCATGGAAGCCACGCAGGTCGGACTGGCCCGTTCTATTCGGGTGGGCCACGACTGGGTGTGGCCGTATTACCGCGACCACACGCTGGGCCTGGCTATGGGCGTGCCCATGATCGACCTGATCAGCCAGTGCCTCGGCACCAATTCCGACCTGTGTAAGGGCCGTCAGATGCCGCACCACTTTGGCAGTGCGCGGCAAAATTTCGTGTCTATCAGCTCCAGCATCGCTTCTCAGGTGCCGCCTGCCGCCGGAAACGCGATGGCCCAGAAGTACCTCGGCACCGATGAAATTACCCTGTGTACCTTCGGCGACGGCGCGACCAGTGAGGGCGACTGGCACGCGGGCCTGAATATGGCGGGCGCGGCCAAGGCTCCGGCCCTGTTCGTGTGCGAGAACAACCAGTGGGCCATCAGCACCAATCTGGCGGCCCAGACGGCCAGCCCGAACATCCATATCAAGGCCAAAGCCTACGGAATGCCGGGATTTTATGTGGACGGTAACGACATCGTGGCGGTCATGGAGGTCTGCGGGCACGCCGCCGAGTGGGTGCGGGCAGGCAACGGCCCCGCGCTGGTGGAGTGCCTGACCTACCGGGTCGGCTCTCACAGCAACGCCGATGCCGACGCCGAAAAGAATTACCGCACCCGCGACGAGGTGAATTCCTGGCTGGCCCGCGACCCCATCGCCCGCATCGAGGGTCTGTTGGCGCATCTGGGCCACCCCGTAGACGCCGAGGAACGTGCCAACCTCATTTCGTCGGTTCACCGGGCCGTGGATGCCGATGTGCTGAAGGCCGAGGCCACCGGGCAACCCGACTGGCGCATCATGTTCGAGGACGTGTATGCCGATACGCCGCCCCATCTGCGCGATCAGGCCGCCTTCGTGCGGGCCGAGCAGGAGGGCCAGAAATGACGGCCACTGAGAATCGTCCAGCCCAGACCGGAGCAACACAGACCGGAGAAACCCGCACCCTCACGCTGATTCAGGCCGTGACCGAGGCCATGCGTGAGGAACTGGCCCGTGATGACCGGGTCGTGGTATTTGGCGAGGATGTGGGCGCACGCGGCGGCGTCTTCCTGGCCACCGCCGGACTTCAGGCCGAATTTGGCCCGCGCCGGGTCTTCGATACGCCCCTTTCCGAAGCCAGCGTGGTGGGCGCGGCGGTGGGCATGGCCGTGCGTGGCCTGCGCCCGATTGCCGAAATCCAGTTTGCCGATTACATGGGGCCGGGATTCGATCAGATCATCAGTCAGGCGGCCAAAATCCGCTACCGCAGCGGCGGGCAATTTACCGCGCCCCTGATTATTCGCACGCCCAGCGGCGGCGGCGTGAAGGGCGGGCACCACCACAGCCAGAGTCCCGAAAGCTACTTTACGCACACGCCGGGTCTGAAAGTGGTCATGCCCAGCACGCCCTACGATGCCAAGGGGCTGCTGAAAGCCGCCATTCGCGGGGAAGACCCGGTGATCTACTTTGAACCCAAGCGTCTGTACCGCGCTGCCAAAGGCGAAGTGCCCAGCCACGACTACACCGTCAAAATTGGTGAGGGAGCGATTCGGCGGGAAGGAACTGACCTGACCCTGGTGGGCTACGGCGGCGTGATGCCCGACGCGGAGCGGGCCGCCGCAGCCCTGGCCGCAGAGGGCGTCAGCGTGGAAGTCATCGACCTCAGGAGTCTGGTGCCGTGGGACCGGGAACTGGTGCTGAGCAGCGTGCAAAAAACAGGCCGCGCCGTGCTGGTCAGCGAGGCCCCGCGCATCAGCAACTTTATGGGCGAGGTGGCCTACGTGATTCAGGAGCAGGCATTCGATTCGCTGCTGGCTCCGGTGGGTCAGGTCGCGGGGTTCGATACGCCTTATCCGTACGTACAGGACAAGGTGTATCTGCCTGGCCCCAACCGCATCACGGCGGCCTGCGTGAAGGCCCTGAACTACTGAGCTTCTCTGGTGGTTCACCTTCTATGCTGGGGGTCATGAGACCCGACCTTCTGCGCCCGCTGCTGGGCACCATCGGCCTTGCTGTCGGCTTTGGCCTGTATTCGCTGACAGGACGACTGGCCGAGCCGTGGCAGAGCCTGTGCATCGGCGCCATGTTTGTGCTGCTGGGCGTGGCAGCCTGGTTCTACGCGGGCGATGAACGCTGGATCAAAGTTCTGGGCGTCATTTTGATGGCTTATGGCCTGCTGCGGGCGTTCCTTCTCCGCTAAACACAACTCGTAGGGCTGGGTCTCTTTCCAAAACTCACGCCCTACAACCCACAACCGAGGTAATCCATGAAAGAAGTGCTGCTGCCTGAACTCGCCGAAAGCGTAGTCGAGGGCGAAATCCTGAAATGGCTGGTCGAGGAAGGCGACATGATCGCGCTGGAACAACCCCTGTGCGAGGTTATGACCGATAAGGTCACGGTAGAACTGCCCAGCCCGGTGGCCGGACGCCTCAGCAAGCGGCTGGCGCAGGAAGGCGATGTGGTGGCCGTCCATGCGGCCATTGCCCTGATCGACGAGGGCGGCGCGGAGAGTCCGGCCAGTGGTTCGGCAACAGGGGAGAGCGTGGCCCCGATTCAGGCCATTCAGGACAGTGTTCAGAATCCGTCCACCACCGCCGAGCATCTGCCCCCACAGGCGCAGGAAGAACGCTCGATTGTGGAAGCGGGCCATATTCCCGCCAAAGCCGACGACGATACCAGCCTCTTTAAAGCCTTTGCCAGCGATGAAACCGTGAAGGTGCAGGGGTTGGGGCAGGGGCTGGGCACAGGTGGCCGCACCGCCGTTCTGACTCCCCCTGCCGCTGCTGTGGCTGCCACACCAAACCGCGACGATGGCCGGGTTCTGGCCGTGCCTGCTGCCCGCCAACTGGCGCGGGAACTGGGTATAGATCTGGCGCAGGTGCAGGGCAGCGGCCCCAATGGGCGCGTGCGGGTGCAGGACGTGACGGCGCATGTGGAGCAGGCCAAAGCTCCAGCAGCACAGGCTCCAGCAGTCCAGACTCCAGCGGCGCAAACTCCAGCAGCACAGGCTCCATCTGTTCAGGCTGTGCCCCAAGCGCCCGCATCCAAGGCCGCCACCAACGGAATGCCCGTGGCCCCCGTGCAGTACCGCACACCCAAAGGCTACGAGCACCTCGAAGACCGTGTGCCCCTGCGCGGAATGCGCCGCGCTATCAGCAACCAGATGCAGGCCAGCCACCTCTACACCGTGCGGACCCTCACCGTGGATGAGGTCAACCTGACCAAATTGGTGGCCTTCCGTGACCGCGTGAAGGATGAGGCGAAAGAAGCGGGCGTGCGCCTCAGCTACATGCCGTTTTTCTTTAAAGCGGTGGCGGTGGCCCTTCGCAAATACCCCAGCCTGAATACCTCGTTCGACGAGGCCAGCGGGGAAATCGTGCAGAAGCGGTACTACCACATGGGTATGGCCGTTGCCACTGATGCGGGCCTGACCGTGCCCGTGCTGCGCGACGTGAACCACAAGAGCGTGTTCGATCTGGCCCGCGAAGTGGTTGACCTCGCAGGCCGCGCTCAGAACGGCAAACTCAGCGCCGACGAACTCACGGGCAGCAGCTTTAGCATTACCAACATCGGCTCTATCGGGGCGCTGTTTTCCTTCCCGATCATCAACGTGCCCGACGCTGCCATTCTGGGTGTGCATTCCATCGTCAAGCGCCCGATTGTCAATGAACACGACGAAATCGTGGTGGCCCATATGATGTACCTCAGCCTCAGCTTCGATCACCGCCTCGTGGACGGCGCAGAGGCCGCCCGCTTCTGCAAGGAAGTGATCCGCCTGCTGGAAAATCCAGACCGCTTGATGCTGGAAGGAATGTAACGCAGACAGAATTCAAGGCGGCCCTGATTCCGGATGGAAGGGCCGCCTTCTTGCTGCTGATGGAAAATCGTTGGCCTTGATCTGTTCAGTTGCAGAAGCTGTCAGGAGTTCTGAGAACGGTAGGCCCAACCGGTCATCCGGGCCTCAACCACGGCAAACACCGCATATAGCAGCACGCCCATAGCGCTGACGAGCAGCACACCGCCAAAGACCAGTGGCACCTGAAAAGTACTGGCGGCCTGATTCATCATGACGCCGATGCCCTTGTTGCTGGCCGCCAACTCGCTGATGATGCTGCCCACGAAAGCCAGCGTTACGGCCACCTTGAGGCTGGCAAAAAAGTACGGCAAGGAGCGCGGCAGGCTGACCTTGGTGAACACTTCCCACGGCGTGGCGCCCAGCGCTCGCAGCACATCGCGGGGTTCGGGTTCCACAGTGGCCAAGCCCGTAGCAACGTTGACGACCACGGGAAAAAAGGAGATCAGGAACGCGGTCAGAATGGCAGGGACAGCCCCCACGCCAAACCAGATCACCAACACGGGTACCAACGCCGCCTTGGGCACAGCATTAAAGCCGATCAGCAGGGGATAAAGCGCCTGATAGGCTGTCCGGTTCAGCCCCACCAGTGCGCCCAGAGCCAGGCCAAGTACGACGGCCAACGCAAAGCCCAGCAAGGTGGTCGTGAGGGTCTGAAGGGCGTGCTCGGCCACAGCAGGCGCAAACTGCATCAGCGCCGCTACCGATGAACTCGGCGTGGGCAGGATAAAGGCAGGAATCCTGAACAGTCGGCAGGCCAGTTCCCAGATCAGAAAGAAGGCGGCGATGGTCAACACTGGTGGCAGCATTGCCTTGAGGCCCGTCTGAAATGCACCGGCCTGCGGCGCAGTTGCGGGCACCTTTTCGGCTTGCAGCACTTCAGGCGTCACGAGGCCACCTCCATCAATTCCTCGGCCCGAATCCGGGTTCTGACGCCGCCAATGTGTTCCCGGAGTTCACGGACAATTTCGCTGAACTCGGGCGTAAACGTTCCTTCCAGGGTGCGGGGGCGCGGCAATTCTACTTCCCGCCGCAGGGTGATCTGTCCAGGGCGTGGGCTCATGACATAGATGGTGTCGGCCAGCAGTGCGGCCTCGCGCAGATCGTGCGTTACCAGCAATACGGTAGGCCGCGCACCCATCCAGAGGGCTTGCAGGGCCAGCCACAACTCCTCGCGGGTAAAGGCGTCAAGTGCCCCGAAAGGTTCATCCAACAGCAAAATACTGGGCTGATGAATCAGGGCGCGTACCACGTTGGCCCGCTGCTGCATCCCGCCCGAAAGTTCCCAGGGGTGTTTGTCCTCGAAGCCGCCGAGACCCACTGCTGCCAGCATTCGCCGTGCACGCGCGACGAACGGCGCAGGGTCTTTGCGATAGGCCGCCTTGTGTGCGGGTGAAACTTCCAGCGGCAACAGCACATTTTGCAGCACTGTGCGCCACAGCAGCAGACTGGGATTTTGAAAGGCGATCCCGACCTGACCCGTCGGCCGGGGAGCCACGCCGCCCACCGTAGCGGTCCCCACCGCCGGAGTCATCAGGCCAGACACCAGTTTGAGGATGGTGCTTTTGCCGCAGCCACTTGGTCCTACAATGGCCACGAATTCACCGGGAGCAAAGCTGAGGCTGACGCCCCGGACAGCTTCTATCTGCCCATTTTTGGTGGCGTAACGCAGCGTCACATCACTGAGTTCAATGGCATTTTTGGCAACTGGTGTGCTCGGTGCGGTCATGACATCCTCACTTCAACGCAGGTGCTTTGCGCTCGGCAGCGGGCGGCAGATAGGAGGCATTAAATACGCTGGTGGGGGAGAGCGTGACAGGCAGATCAAAGGCCTGTTTGACGGTATTGATGCTGGATTTCAGGCGGTCGGGGCGCACCGAGCCAAGGCCCAACGCCTTGACATCGGAGGTCAGGACGCTGCCGCCAAGAGCGAGGCGCAGACGTTCGGTTTCCAGAGCCACGTTCATCAGGCCGTTGCGTTTCTGTACAGCGGCAATGCCCGCTCCAGGGTCCTTGATCGTGTCTTTTAGACCCGCATTCACAGCGGCCAGGAAGCCCTTCACGACTCCAGGATTTTTCTGGGCAAAGTCGGCCCGCGTAATAACGGCATTGCCGTACAGGCCACGCACACTGGCCGCATAAGGAAAGATGGTCAACTCATCGGCAGCCACGCCGATCTGCTTGAGGTTCAGTAAAGAGGTGAAGGTAAAGCCGCTGATGGCGTCGGCCTGTTTGCGGGCCAGCATCGGTTCGCGCAGGGCTCCGTCTACGCTGACCCATTTCACTTTGGTGGCGTCGATCCCGTTGGCCTCGGCAAAGGCCGGGAACAGTCGGCGGGATGCGTCACCAACAGGGGCAGCAATGGTCTTGCCTTCCAGATCCTTGGGGGTCTTGATGCCGCTGCTCTTAAGAACCACGATGGCGTGCGGCGGCGCGTTGTAGACCATGTAGACCGCGACCAGTTTCTGTGCCGGATTGCGTGCATTGAATTCCATCATCGCGTTGATGTCACCAAACCCCAGATCGTAGGTGCCCCCGGCAATCTTGTTGATGGCGTCGCCCGAGCCAAAGCCCCGGTCAATGCTGACATTCAGCCCTTCACGCGAAAAATAGCCCCGATCAAGCGCCAAAAAATAAGGAGCACTGGGGCCTTCAAGCGCCCAGTCCAAGGTGAATTTCAGGTTGGTACTTTGGGCCTGTGCCGTAGACACTGTCGACAGGACAAGGGCGGCACCAAGATTGAAAAGGCGTTGCGTGAGAGTAATCATGACAGCCTCCAGTAGCCCAGCCGTAACCAAGCGACCCATGCAGAATGTCACAAGATTTGACAACAAAATACATGAGGTCCAGACAATAGACAGATAAATATGATTAAAGTCTGCAAATTGTCGAAAAACTACTGGACGTTTTGGTAAAGACTCGCTATCGGTCTCTAGCTATTCTGAGAACGTCTACCGACGGAACAGCTTGGAGCAGTTCTCCGAATGGCAGCATGAGAATGTCCGTTTTCCTGCTGCCTGCATACTCCGTCCTGCTCGCCACCTTTACTTGCTCCGCTCGGTCAATGAGGCGCTCTCTTGTTGACCCATACTGTAAAAGGACGGAAGGTGATTGCTCCCTTCCGTCCTCTGTTCGTGCTGTTGCTTTAGCCGTTGACTACTTCGCCCCCGTTCACGTGCATCACCTGGCCGGTCACGTAGCTGCTGTCCTCACTTGCCAGATACACGTAAGCGGGCGCAACTTCGGCGGGCTGGCCCGGGCGCCTCAGAGGTACCTTCGCCCCGTGCTCACCGACCTTTTCCTTGTCCATGGTGGCCGGAATCAGGGGTGTCCAGATGGGGCCAGGAGCCACGGCATTGACGCGGATGCCCTGCTCGGCCAGTTGTCCACTGAGGCTGCGCGTGAAGGCCACCTGTGCGCCCTTGGTGCTGGAATAGTCCAGCAGTTCCGGGCTGCCCTTGTAGGCCGTGACACTGGTCGTATTGATGATGCTCGCGCCTTCCCCCAGGTGGGGCAGGGCCGCCTGAGTCACGTAGAACATTCCAAACACGTTGGTACGGAAGGTGGCTTCAAGTTGCTCGGGTGAGATGTCGGTCAGGCTTTTTTGTGGGTGCTGCTCGGCGGCATTGTTCACCACGATATCGAGGCGGCCAAACCTGTCTACCGTCTGCTGTACGGCATCTCTGGCAACCTGAGGATCGCCCACGTCCCCTGCGATGATCAGGCATTGGCGTCCTTCGCCCCGAACCATCTCGGCTGTGGCCCTGGCGTCCTCGTGTTCGTCAAGGTAAAGCAGGGCCACATCTGCGCCTTCGCGGGCAAAATGAACGGCCACTGCCCGTCCGATGCCGCTGTCTCCACCCGTGATGATGGCAACTTTGCCTTCCAGCTTGCCGCTCCCCCGGTAGTTGTCGCGCACGACCACAGGCGCGAGGCTCATCTCGGCTTCGCTGCCGGGCTGATCGCTCTGGGTTTCTGCGGGCACCTGCTCAGGCATGTCCTGAATGGCGGCGCTTTCCGGTCCCTGATTCTGGTCTGAGGTCATGTGTCTATTTCACACGTCTGGGCGCGGTTTGTCCTTTACCAGCCATGTACCTAATTCAGGAAGAGGACTCAGAAGACCTTGGTGCCGACCAGAGAAAACCCCCATCCCTGGCTGCTCGGGGTGGGGGTTCATGGACTCTGGACTGATTACAGATTCTTGACTTACAGCAGACCCTTCACCGTCTTGACCACGTTGGGCACGCTGAAGCCGAATTTCTCGAAGAGGATGGGCGCGGGGGCCGATGCACCGAAGGTATCCATGCCGATGACTGCGCCTTCCAGGCCGACCCATTCGTACCAGGGCTGCTTGGTGGCGGCCTCAATGGCAACGCGCTTGACGCCGGGGGTCAACACGCTGTCGCGGTAGCTGCGGTCCTGGGCGCGGAAGACTTCCATGCAGGGCATGGACACCACGCGTGCGCCGATGCCTTCCTGTTCCAGAGCATCGGCGCTGGCGAGGGCCAGAGCCACTTCGCTGCCGCTGGCGACCAGAATGACCTGAGCGTTGTCGGCGTCACGCAGCACGTAGGCACCCTTTTTCACGCCTGCATGGTTGCGGGGCAAAATTGGCAGGTCCTGACGCGACAGGATCAGGGCGGTGGGGCCTTTGCCGTATTCCAGCGCCATCAGCCACGCGGCGGCAGTCTCGTTGGCGTCGGCGGGGCGAATCACATGTGCGCCGGGCACAGAGCGCAGCATCGCCAGTTGCTCGATAGGCTGGTGCGTGGGGCCGTCTTCCCCGAGGCCGATAGAGTCGTGGGTCAGCACGTACGTCACGGGCTGCATCTGAAGGGCCGAGAGGCGGAAGGCGGGCTTGAGGTAATCGGCGAACACCAGGAACGTGCCCACCAACGGGCGCAGGCCACCGAACAGGCTCAGGCCGTTGGCAGCGGCGGCCATCCCGAATTCACGCACGCCGAAGTAGACGTTGCGGCCCTCGTAGTGACCGGGTTCCAGTGTGCCGCTATCGGTGATGGTGGTCTTGGTGCTGCCGCTCAGATCGGCGCTGCCGCCCATCAGTCCGGGCACCACTTTTGCCAGCGCGTTGATCACTTCGCCGCTGGTCACGCGGGTGCCCGACGCCTTGCCGCCGACTTCATAGTTGGGCAGGGCATCGGCCAGATTGGCGGGCAATTCGCGGGCCAGCATCGCGTCGAGTTCGGCGGCCAGCTCGGGGTAGGCGGCGTGGTAGCCCTCCATCATGCTGTTCCACTGGCCTTCTTGCTCTGCGCCGCGTGCGGTGGCGTCCATATGGGCCTTCACTTCCTCGGGCACCGTGAAGGGCGGGTAATCCCAGCCCAGCGCGGCTTTGGTGGTTGCCACGCCTTCTGCACCCAGCGGCTCGCCGTGCGCCTTGCTGGTGCCTGCGCGGGGGCTGCCGAAGCCGATCACGGTACGGACGTGGATCAGGGTGGGCTGATCCTGATTGGTTTTGGCCTGCGCGATGGCAGCGCGGATTTCGTCCAGATTGTTGCCGTCCTGTACGCGCAGCACTTCCCAGCCGTAGGCGCGGTAACGCTCGGAGGTGTCTTCGGATTCGGCCTTGTTGGTGGCCGTATCAAGCTGCACCTGGTTGTCATCGTGCAGCCAGATCAGTTTGCCCAGTTTCAGGTGTCCGGCCAGCGCCGCCGACTCGTGGTTCACGCCTTCTTGCAGGTCGCCGTCGCCCAGAATGGAATAGATGTAGTTGTCGAACACGGGAAACTCGGGGCGGTTGTAGCGGGCGGCCAGGTGATGCTCGGCCATCGCCATGCCCACCGTCATGGCCGCGCCCTGACCCAGTGGCCCGGTGGTGGCGTCCAGCCCCTTGGTATGAAAAAACTCGGGGTGGCCGGGGGTCTTGCTGCCCCACTGCCGGAAGTTTTTCAGGTCTTCCAGGGGCATGTCGTAGCCGGTCAGGTGCAGCAGAGAGTAGATCAGCATGCTGGCGTGCCCTGCCGACAGCACAAAGCGGTCACGGCCCGCCCATTCGGGATTGCCGGGGTTGTGGCGCAGGAAATCCTGCCATACCACGTAAGCCATCGGAGCGGCTCCCAGCGGCGCACCGGGATGCCCGCTGTTGGCCTGCTGCACTCCATCGATGCTCAGAGTACGAATGGTGTTGACGCTCAACTGCGCCACACTGGAAGTCTGACCCGTGGCCTGCTCTGTGCTAGTGGACATACCGCCTATCTTAACCTGTTAGTAGATGGTGTACACCGGACACGAATAGGCTGACCTTCATTTTCTGTCTAAGTCCAGCGATTGGCTGCCTGTAGATTCTGAGTAGGTCGAAGTTCATCTCTAGATTGACCGAGCGAAGCGAGTATCGGAGAAAGTACGTCGTCGTGGGAATGGAGCTTTATCCCGCTGTTGGGGATAAGCAGAATGTCAACTACGACGTAGTTAGCCCACCCGCTGTGCCCCGAAGATCTGTCCCGGCGCGGCGTAGTCGTTGCGGGCCGCCACCAACTGAATCTCGCGGGTTCCGGCGCGGTGGGTGCGCTCCAGCAGCGCGTACAGGGCACTCATGGACAATTCCAGCGCGGCGGCTACGTTCCCTGTGCGAACGTACTGTCCCAAGAACAGTGCGGCGATGGCGTCTCCGGTGCCGTTGCGTGGAGGGTCCAGCGGCAGCAGCGGCGTGCGGCACACCCAGGCCCCTTCCCCCGTGACCGCCAGGGTTTCGATGGTGTCCTGCGGCGCGTCACTGCGGGTCAGGCTGGTCACGAGCACGATTTGGGGGCCAGTGGGGTTCAGGCGCTCTCTCAGGGCGTGAGCGGCGCTCAGGGCGTCTTCGAGGGTCTGCACGGTTTGCCCGGTCAGGAGTTCGAGTTCAAACTGGTTGGGCGTCACGATGTCGGCGGCAGGAATGGCCTGCGCCGCGATCAGCTCCGGCAGTTCTGGCCGCACGAACACGCCGCGCCCCACGTCGCCCATCACGGGGTCGCAGCAGTACAGGGCCGCCGGGTTGGCCGCCCGCACACGCCGCACTGCATTGACCACAGCGCCCACGGTGCCCTCACTGCCCATGTAGCCGCTGAGTACCGCGTGGCATTCCGGCAGTGCGCCGCGTGCCTCGATGCCGTCCAGCAGTTCGGCCACCAGTTCGGGTGGAAACACCGCCCCCGTCCATGCTCCGTATCCCGTGTGGTTGGAAAACTGCACCGTGTTGACTGCCCATACCTCGAATCCGAGGCATTGCAGCGGAAACACGGCGGCAGCATTGCCTACATGCCCATAACTGACCCAGGACTGAATGCTGAGAATGTTGAGTGGCACGGTCTTGATGGACAGGTCTGAAGATGCTGGAACGGGGGCGGTCATGCCTCCAGAATACGGCCCACTCAGCGGATAGCGCTGGCCTTGAACGGTTTGGCACTGGTGGAGAACAAAACGTTCCAAGTGTCCCGGTCCACGCGTCCGGTCACGCTCAGGCTGTTGGCTGCCTGAAATGCCCGCACGGTGGCCGCCGTGACCGGGCCGAAATAACCGTCGCCACGCCCACCATTGCCCGGCTGTGTCAGAGCGATCAGACGGTTTTGCACGGCCCGGACATCCTGCCCATTGATGCGTTGGGGCAGCAGTTCCAGCAGGCGGGTGTAGGGCACCGGGGCCAGTGACGCGGCGCTGGTGGTGGGTGTAGGGGCTGGGGTGGCAGCGGGCGTCACTGCGGGCGCAGGCGTGGGCCGGGTCAGCGTCACGCCGTCGATTTTGGTGGAGTTGGCGGGCGCAGAACTGGCTGGAGTGGCCGCTGGGGTGGGCGTGGTCGGTGCGGGTGCCCCGGAGGGCGGCGTATCCACATAGACCAACGTCTGGGCGCGGCCATCCGGGTCGGGTTGCAGGCGCACATAGACGAACCCCGCCGGAGTCTTCAGCCAGTTGAACACGCTGCGCTGCTCGTCCCGGCTGCGCCACACGCCGTACAGGTCAGGCTCCAGCTCTGCCACCAGTTTCATCCGCACGTTCTCCACCGTGCCGCCTGTACCCACGCAGGCTTTCAGGTTGGTGCCAATTTTGGCAAAACTGGTGGGGCAGTTGCGGAGTACCCCGTCCAGTACCCCGGCCAGCCGAACCGCTGCCTTTTCTACATCTGCTTTGGCCGGAGCGGCGGCAGCAACAGGCAGGGCAGCAAGGCTGACATGGGACAGGGCAAACAGCAGGGCAACGCGCTTCATCAAAGTACAAGTAGCACGCCCAGATCACTGGAGTCTGATGGGGCTGTCAGAAAGGGTTGAGCGTGTCTTCAGAGGTGCAGACCTGCGGCTTTCAGCGCCGGGGGATGCGGGCTGAAAGTGGTTCTGCCACGCTACAGGCATGACCTCCACACAAGCAGACCAGTTGCCAGACCAACTGCGGATCACTGACCCCAGACAGGCCCGTGCCCTGCGGCAACAGCATCATTTTCTGGCCCGCTTCCTCACGCCGCATTCTCCGAGCGACGTGGCCGCCTCGTTGGGGATGGCCGCGAATCTGGCCCACCACCATGCCCGCAAACTGGCCGAACTGGGCCTGCTTGTTCGTCTAGAGCGTCAGGGTGGCAAAGTGCGTTACCAACTGGCCGCACGGGAGTTTCTGATGGCTTCCAGCCTGCTTCCACCCGAAGACAGACAGGGCAACGGCACCAAAGACATGCAGGAATTGTCAGAGGCTTTTTTGCACGCCTACGAGCGGTCATGGCGCTCCATGCAGACCGATGAGGACGGCAACTTCAGCTTTGGCGACCACATCACGCCCGCGCCGCCCATCAGCTTTTTGCAGAAATCCGCCGCCGAGCCTTATCCCACCCATCTGGACGCCCTGACCCTGCGCCTCACCCCGGAACGGTACGCCCGCCTCGCCCACGCCCTGAGCAGTTTGATTGCCGAAGCTGCCACCGAGCCGCTTACCGATGAAGGCCAAGCTTGCACATTGGCAGTCCTGGCCTTTGAGGGTATACCGGGTGAAATGAGTGGAGAAATGCGGGGGATTTCGCGCCGTCTGAATTCGTTCCTGGGGGCGGAAATCATGTGAACGTCGCCCTCCGGGCTGTTGCCAGCTTAGACAAAGTCGATGGCCCACAGCTCAGGGCCAGGGCTGATCCCCCAAGATGGAGCCAGCCAAACGCCCCGAGAGGTTACTTGTACTGCGGCCAGGGCCAGGTCTTGAAGTTCACTTCCTGCCACTTGGGGTGCATTCCCTCGTCTTCTTGCAGATTCACCAGTTTGCTGATGGCGCATTTCTGGTAATCCAGCAGCAGTTGCTTCTTGTCGGCGGTCTTGAAGTCTCGGGTCGCCAGAACGCTCTGCACCGAAATGGTGGGCACGCTCTGGGCCGACAGATTCGGGTAAAACAGCTTGGCGGGCGCGTAGATGGCCGCCAGTTTGGCGTTGCTGGGCACAGGCACCAGATTCAGACCACTGAGACCCTTGACCCAGGTGGCAGGTTGCCCGATGACGGCCAGCACAGCGTCTACCTGTCCAGCATTCAGGGCGGCAACGGCGCTGGGCTGGTCTTTCATGGTCACGATCTGGTAGGGCACTCCAGTCATGGCACTCACCACCTTGGCCGTGATGATGCTGCCGCCCCAGGCACCTACCCGCTTGCCCTTCAGATCGGCAAACGTCTGGATTCCGGTAACGGTCACGCGTCCAAAAATATTTTTGCTGGAGGTGGGCGGCTTCGCCAGCAGGTGGATTTCTTCGCGGTGCAGCGGCAGCAGCGTGCGAATGCCTTCCACGCGGGGGTCCTGGTCGATCTGTTGGCGGGCCTTCAATACGTCGCTCTGCACGAAGGCCAGGGAAACTTCGTTGTTCAGCAGCAGGTCGATGTTCTCCAGGCTGCCGCTGGTGCCCCGCTCACGCAGGTAGGCGCTCTGGGTACACACCAGGCCCACGTTTTTGAACATGGCGCTGTAGGTTCCGGTGGGGCTGCCGGTGGCGACGTTCAGGGTGGGCGGAGTGGCGGCCTGAGCCACCGTCAGGGTCAACAGGAGTGAGGTCAATGCAGTGCGCTTCATGGAGTCTCCAGGATGGGGCCGAGATGGGGTCATTTCAGTTCACCGTAGCCGTCTGATGTGGACGTGTCAGGGAGCGGGGCGGGCGAGGTGGGTGTGGTGGAGGTGTCCACTGGATTCACTACCGGGGTTGACGTGTCGCCAAACGCGCCATTCTGATCCAGATAAATCACTGCGCCGCAGACCACAAGGATCAGGGCCAGCAGGCCGCCGACAACCCGGCTGCGGCTCATGCGGGGCCGCCGTTGGATTGGCTGTTGCTGGGCCGCGACGTGCGTTCGCCACTTGCCAACGCCTGATCCAGCAGTTCGGCGTTGCGTCCGGCGCGGCGGGCAATTTCACTGAGGGCACTTTCGGTCACATGCTGGTCTTCGGCACTCAGGTTGGCCTGCTGAAGCGCCGAGGCCACATTGCCTTTGGCCTGCGCCAACTGCGTATCGATGCGGGCTTTCTTGATCTGGCGGTCAAAGGCCACCAGATCGGCCCGCAGATCATCCAGATGCAGTTGGGCACGGCCAAACGCGTCCCGGCTCATGTTCAGGTCGCCTTCCCAGCGGGCCACGTCGGCTGCGTCCATATCGGCGCGGTTGGCATTGATCAGGCGCTCGAAATCGGCCAGATGCCCGTTGGCCTCCGACAGTTGCCTGCCCTTGTCAGCGATCAGCTTTTCAAATTGCCCACGCTGCAAGATCAGGGTTTCGAGAGGCATGGCCCGCGCCACCTGTTCCTTGGCCCTGACCCGGGCGGCATTCAGACCCATCAACAGGGCAGGCATCAGGAAAATCACGGCCAGCACTGCCACCACGAAGGCCGCGATGGTCACGGTGGTCAGCGCCACACCGGCCACCGCCACCGCCGCCGCGCCCAACGCCGACAGCGCCAACACGCCGCCTGCCGTATACAGCGCGATTCGTCCTGCTGTGATCGGCGCACGTGCCCCCGAAGCTTGCGTCACGATGACTTTTTCCGGTCGTACAGGCTGGCTCATATCTCTCTTATACGCCGGAAAGGGGCAGGAGGTTGCGGATGCAGGGGGAGTGTGGGGGAATGAACGCCAGCAGGAGCCTCTTCTCCACGCCCTGCCCTCCACCGAGCCAAAAAAGCGCCCCCACCTCTCGGCAGGAGCGCTCCATCAGATATTTCTTAGACTTACGCGCCGACCAGGGCACGTTCCAGACCGAACATCCGGTCGTCTACGGCGAGGCTCTCGTTTCCGGCCTTGATGGTCGCGGCGAGTGCCTTGGTTTCGGGGAACAGTTTGGCAAAGTAGAACTGGGCAGTCTGAACCTTGGCGAGGTAAAAACCGTCGCGGTCCTGTCCGGCAGCGATCTTGGCGTGGGCAATTTTAGCCATGCGTGCCCACAGGTAGCCGTACACCACATGCCCGAAGAAGCGCAGGTAGTCCACCGCCACGGCGTTCACCTCGTCGGCTCCTTCCGGGCCGCTCATGGCTTTCTGGCCCACCACCATCGTCAGGCTGCCCAGTTGGTTGGCGGCCTTGCCGAGCTGATCGAGCATGGAGGCGAGGTCGTCGTCCCCCTCGTTTTCTTCGATGAAGGTTTGCAGGGTGGCGGCCAGCTTCTGCAACTTCTTGCCGCCGTCCATCAGCACCTTGCGGCCCAGCAGGTCGAGGCTCTGGATGCCGTTGGTGCCCTCGTAGATCTGGCCGATGCGGGCGTCACGGACGTACTGCTCCATGCCCCATTCGCGGATATAGCCGTGGCCGCCGAAGACCTGCTGGCTCTGCACGGCGATGTTGAAGCCGTTGTCGGTCATGAAAGCCTTGGCAATCGGCGTCAGCAGGGCCACCAGATCAGCGGCTTCCTTGCGGGCGGCCTCGTCGGGGTGGTGGTGCTCGGTGTCGATGCTGAGGGCCAGCCACATCGCCATGGCACGGCCCGCCTCGGTGTAGGCCTTGCCCGTCAGCAGCATCCGGCGCACGTCGGGGTGCACGATGATGGGGTCAGCGTTTTCGGCAGGATTGACGCGGGGTTCGTGGCGCATCTGGGTGCGGTCTTTGGCATAGGCCAGCGCGTTCTGGTACGCCGTTTCACCGATGCCGAGGCCCTGCAATCCGGTGCCCAGACGGGCCGCGTTCATCATGATGAACATGTGGTTCATGCCCTTGTTGATCTCGCCCACGAGGTAGCCGGTGGCTCCGTCAAAGTTCAGGAGGGCGGTGGCGTTGCCGTGAATGCCCATCTTGTGTTCCAGCGATCCGCACACGACGCCGTTGCGCTCACCGATGCTGCCGTCCTCGTTGACCAGGAACTTGGGCACCAGGAACAGAGAAATACCTTTGGTTCCCTCGGGGCTGCCTTCCAGTCGGGCCAGGACCAGATGCACGATGTTGGGGGTCAGGTCGTGTTCACCTGCGCTGATAAAGATCTTGGTGCCGCTGATGGCGTAGCTGCCGTCGGCGTTGGCCGTAGCCTTGGTGCGAATGATGCCCAGGTCGGTTCCGGCGTGAGGTTCGGTCAGGCACATGGTTCCGGTCCACTCGCCGCTCACGATCTTGGGCAGGTAGATGGCCTTCAGTTCCTCGCTGCCCACCGCATGCAGGGCCGAATACGCGCCGTGGCTGAGGCCGGGATACATCGACCAGGCCACGTTGGTGGAGTTCATCATTTCGACCAGCACGTTGCTGACGAGGTGAGGCATGCCCTGACCACCGAACGCGGGATCGGCGTCGAGGGCCGTCCAGCCCGCGGCGCGGTACTTGTTGTAGGCGGCCTTGAATCCGGTGGGGGTGGTCACGCTGCCGTCGTCGTGGCGCACGCAGCCTTCCTGATCACCCACGGCGTTCAGGGGCAGCAGTTCGCCTTCCACGAAGCGGGCCGCCTCTTCCAGCACCTGGTTCATCAGGTCGCCGTCGGCGGTGTCGTTCTCGGCATAGAACGGCATTTTCGCCAGTTGTGCCGGAGCGTCCAGCAGTTCGTGCATCAGGAATTTCACGTCGCGCAGGGGGGCTTTGTATACAGGCATAGGAATATCCTCCTCGCAGGGGGTCGCCCGACGAGGGGGCGCAACCCAGCATTGTTGATTAGACTCAGTCTAAAACTTTTTGGCGGCGTTGTCATGTGGGCCAGTCCATTTCAGTCCTGAACTCGTCCTCGGTACTTTTCTGTCTCTGAGGCAGGAACAGTGTGCCTTCAGCTCTCATAAAGCCTGAAGCATGGATTCATATAACCTTAAAAATCTGTCGAATCACAGGGAAATTCATCTGCCGGGGGGTGGGGGCCATCTGTCCCGCTACACGTGTCTGTGTCACCTCTCCCCATTTCAGGTATGTTGTTAAAGATCATGAACTACCCAAGCCTTGTTTGGCACCTCAAGCGAACCGAGTTGTTTGCGGATCTTGAGCTGACCGAACTGGAGCGCGTGGCTGCCACGACGCCCTACCGTTCTTATCAGCCGGGTGAAGTGATTTACCGCATGGACGACCCATCCGACGCGCTGTATTTCGTTCGCAGCGGCCTCGTGAAAATCAGCAAGCTGTTTCCAAACGGCAAGGAGGCCATTCTCGGCGTGATCGGGCAACACGATACCTTTGGGGAACTGCTGCTACAGGCTGATGAACGCCGCCCTACACAGGCGGAAGCTCTGGAGCGCACCACATTGATCGTGCTGCCGCGCGGCGAGTTGCAAAAGCTGCTGAACAGCAAGCCCGAACTTGCCATGAAACTGATTCGCCTGATGGCCGCCCGCCTCTTTGAAGCCCAGAGCTGGACGGCTGCCGTCAGTGCATACAGCGCCCCCGAGCGTGTGGCGAGCTTGCTGTACCGCCTTGCCCGTGAGTTTGGCCGCCCCCATGCACAGGGCGTGGAACTGGCCCTCAAGCTGAATCAGGAAGACATCGCCCGCATGGTTGGGGCCACCCGCGAAACCGTCAGCCATTCTCTGGGCAAACTCAAGCAGGAAGGCGCGATCATGCGGGCCAGAACCCCGATCATCGTGCGGATGGAAGCCCTTAAGCGCTACCTCGAACAGAGTAACTAGGCCGCAGCATTGGGGCAGCAGCACTGGGGCCAAAGCAACCAAGCCATGACCACTCCAGACGGACGTATCCGGCGGGCCACCACTGCCGATGCGTCCGCCTTGGCTTGTGTGCATGTGAGCAGTTGGCAGGACACCTACGCTGGGCTGATGCCTGCCACGTTTCTGGCCGCCATGACGGACGCCGCTGCCCTTGAACGCCGCCGAGCTTTCTGGGAAAGGCATGTGAACAGCCCTGATCACGTGACGCTGGTGGCCGAATTCGGGGGAGAAGTGGTGGCCTTCGTGTCGGGCGGCCCGGCCCATGACCATCCGGGTTATGACGCCGAATTGCATACCCTGTACGCCCTGCCACACGCCAAAGGTCTGGGCCTGGGCCGCCGCCTGACCGCTGCACTGGCGGAAGAATTGCAGGCACGCGGCTTTCAGTCCTTGGCCCTCTGGGTACTGGATGTCAATCCGACCCGCGCCTTCTATCTGCATCTGGGTGGACGCGAAGCAGGGGAGAAGATTGAAACGATTCCCGGCGGAGAGTTGCGAGAGATTCGGCTGGTCTGGGATGATCTGGCAAGTCTGATGGCAGGGTAAAACCAAGCAGAGCGGCGGAGCTACCCAGTCTCCGCCGCTCTGTTTGATCTTTGAGTCTTTCGACCTTCCAGCCCTTATTCCACCGTCACGCTCTTGGCGAGGTTGCGGGGCTTGTCGACATCCTTGCCCAGTGCCGTGGCCGTGAAGTAGCTCAGGAGTTGCAGGGCAATCACGTTCACCACCGGGCTGACCATTTCGTGGGCGCGGGGCACGTACAGCACGTCGTCGGCGTGCACGGCGTTGGCGGTGTCGCCGTCGCTCAGGATGGCAATCACCTTACCTGCCCGCGCCCGCACTTCTTGCAGGTTGCTGATGGTTTTTTCCAGCAGGAAACTCTCGGTGGCGATGACCACCACGGGCAGATTTTCGTCGATCAGGGCAATCGGGCCGTGTTTCATCTCGCCTGCCGCGTAGCCTTCGGCGTGGATGTAGCTGATTTCCTTCAGCTTCAGCGCACCTTCGAGGGCGGTGGGGGCGTTCACGCCGCGCCCGAGGAACAGATAATCGCGGGCGTGGGCGTACTTCTCGGCTACGGCCTTGATAGCAGCCACACGCTCGGGGGCCAGAGCCTCTTCTACAAGGCGCGGCAGTTCGCGGGCGGCGTGCAGGAGTTCCTTGGCCTGCTCGTCGGTCAGGGTCTTGCGGGCGCGGGCCAGCCACAGCGCCAGCATCAGCATGGCCGACACCTGCGCCGTGTACGCCTTGGTACTCGCCACGCCGATTTCGGGGCCAGCGTGAATGTACAGCGTGTCGTCCAGCTCACGGGTCATGGAGCTGCCCTTGGCATTGATCACGCCGAGGGTTTTCGCGCCGTGCTTCTTGGCCTCGCGCAGGGCTTCGAGGGTATCAATCGTTTCGCCCGACTGAGACACCACGATCGCCAGAGTGTTCTCGCTGACCAACGGCGAGCGGTAGCGGTACTCGCTGGCAACGTCCACTTCAACCGGAATCCGGGCCAACTGCTCGATCAGGTATTCGCCCACCAGTCCGGCATAGTAAGCCGTTCCGCACGCAATGATGGAGATGCGCTTGAAGCTGGCCGGATCAAGGTTGATGTCCAGATTCACTTCGCCCGTTTCATCGTGCAGGCGGCCAATCAGGGTGTTGGTGAGGGCGGTGGGTTGCTCATAGATTTCCTTGAGCATGTAGGTATCGAATCCGCCCTTTTCGGCGGCCTCGGCGTCCCAGTCGATGTGCTCGATGTCGCGCTGTACGGGGTTTCCGGCCAGATCCGTGACACGGAAGCCGTCGTCGTGCAAGACCACCATGTCGCCGTCGTGCAAAAAGACCATCTTGCGCGTGTAGGGCAGCAGCGCGGGCACGTCGGACGCGAGGAACATCTCGCCCTCGCCCACGCCCATGACCAGCGGGCTGACCGTGCGGGCCGCCACGATTTCGCGGTGATCCACGTGCGTCACCACGATGCCGTAAGCGCCGCGCACCTGTCCCAGCGCCGTGCGAACCGCTTCGTACAGGTCGCCCGAGTAGGCTTCTTCGATCAGGTGGGCCAGCACCTCGCTGTCGGTTTCCGACTTGAAGCTGTGGCCGCGCTCAATCAGACCCGCTTTGAGGGTCAGGTAATTCTCGATGATCCCGTTGTGAATGATCACGATGCGCCCGTCTTCGGTGGCGTGCGGGTGCGCGTTGCTGTCGTTGGGCAGGCCGTGGGTGGCCCAGCGCGTATGGCCGATGCCCAGCGTGCCTTCCAGCGGCGTGCCTTCCAGCAGGGTACTCAGGTTGGACAGCTTGCCCGCCTTTTTCTTGACCTCGATGTGCGTGCCGTTGCGAATAGCCACGCCCGCGCTGTCATAGCCGCGGTATTCCAGTTTGGCGAGGCCCGAGATGAGCACGTCCTGCGCCTGACGACCACCGATATATCCTACGATTCCACACATACGAACCTCGTCCCACACGGCACGAAAGGCTGGTGGGGGTGTCTGATTGGATTGGATGCATGTTGCCGGACCTTATGTCTGCGTTGCCGCAGGGGTTATCGTCCGGGCTTCCCGCACCTGTCTGGGTGCGGCGGGTAGGCGCTCATGCTCGCCTGAGGGCATCCGCAGAATGCTCGCTGACCCTCACCTCGTTTCCCCATCCGCTCTGTGCTTCTCAGCGGCGGGGCCTTGCGCTGCCCTGTTTGTGTTGCTTGCAGACCCGACACCACAGGTCTGTGCCCCAGTGTATCACCCTCCGCCTGAGCAAAGAGAGCAACATACTCATAGGCGTCTGAATTGCCACAAACAAATGGCCTGCCCCTGTTGCCTAACGCTCGCCTAAAGCTCAGCCGGGACAGGCTGCCGTGCCTGTAGAGAGGCTGCCTGATAGGATGGCGGCACGGCAGGCGGCCTGGCGTTCTTGACGATCACTGAAGTGATTGACAGTCCAGCCGGGTAAGTCCGCAGCACGGGCGCTTTCGGTGCGTCTATACCGGAGCGCAGTTGATTCAGCAGGCCATTTGGACGACCCGTACCCCACACAGCTCACCGTTTAGAGGACACCACCCATGCCGACTTACCTTTACAAAAACACCCTGACCGGAGAGGTCTACGAACTGCGCCAGAGTATGCGCGACGAAGCTTACACCACTCACCCCGAAACTGGCGTGGCCGTGAAGCGCATTCTGGCGCGGCCCAGCATCGCCTTTAAAGGCAGCGGTTTTTACGTCAACGACTCCCGCCCATCTTCCGGCGGCGATTCGGGCGGCTCCAGCTCTTCTTCTGGCTCCAGTTCTTCCAGCAGTTCGGGGGGCAGCAAGGGCAAGAGCGGCGGCGAATGACCCCCGGCACGCCCCGTCCCGTGGATGCGGCAGCCGTTCAGGGTCAGCAGGATGCTGCGGCCCACGAACCCCCCGTAACGGCGGCGCGGCCCAGACGCCCACTGATGCCTGGGTGGGGTCAGTCTGGGCTGGCCTCTGGACTGGCCGTGGCCCTGCTGATCTCGGCAGCGTTGGCGGGCGCGTATGTCACGGGGCGCGTCACTGCCCAGCGTGCCCTGGTCACGCCCGATGAAATCAATACCGTCGAGGTAGCGCAAAAGTCCCTTCAGGCCGTGGTGCGCGTCGATTCGCGGCTCCGCAAGGAATTCCTGCAACCCGGTGACGACCCCATCGAAGTGGGCACGGGCTTCTTTTACAAGAAAGACCTGATCGTGACCAATTACCACGTCATCCAGTATCAGGAATCTGTGAGCGTGACCTTATCGAACGGGCGGCGGGTCAACGCCAAGATCGAGGGTGTAGACCCCGGCATCGATATTGCCATTCTGCGGGTTACGGGCGTCACGGCTCCCAAAACCCTGAGCTTCGGCCAGAGCGCCCGCCTGATTCCCGGCCAGAAGCTGATCAGCATCGGAACGCCGCTCCGCATTCAGAATTTTGTGGGCGCGGGCATCTTCAGCGTGATGGTCAGCCCGCGTGACGTGCCCCGCAACGACAATCTGGGGTCGGAAATCGGGCAGTACATCACGACCACGACCAGCATTCAACCCGGCAACAGCGGTGGCCCCCTGCTGGATTCTCGCGGTGCAGTGGTGGGCGTGGCCGATCTGAACGCTGCCCCCAACGGCCTGATTCCCGGCACCATCGGCATTGCCATTCCCGGCGATCTGGTCAAGCAGAGTCTGGACGACCTCGAAAAAATCGGCGTGCCCCAGCGCGGCACTCTGGGCGTGACCCTGGTGGACCTGGATACGCTCGATCCGGCCCTGCGGAGCCTGGCGGGCCTGAACAGCAGCGAGGGCGCACTGGTAGACGAGGTGCCCGCCGGAACTGCCGGAGCGCGGGCGGCCCTGCGCGGATCGCTCCGCAACAGCAAGAGCCAGCTTCTGGCCCCCCTCGGAGACATCATCGTGGCAGTGGACGGCCAGCGGGTACAAAACTCGTTTGACGTGATCCGCATCGTGGCGGCCAAACGGCCCGGTCAGACGGTCACGCTGCGGCTGTGGCGCAACAAGAAGAGTGTGGACGTGAAGGTGACGCTGCTGAGGCGCACGCTGCAATAAGGGACAGTGAGTGGGCAGTGGGAAAGGCGCGGGGATGCCGATGAGCACAGCGTTGATAAGGGTTCTGTCGTTGCTCTCGGCACAGATGTTGTGCCCACCTCCCTTTTTCCACTCACCACTGACTACTCAGCACTTACCGTTTTCCCAATTGGCGCTATCATTCCCCCCGTCATGTATTTGGTCATAGAAGGCCCCATCGGGGTGGGAAAAACCAGCCTCGCGGGGCGGCTGGCTGCCCGTTACGGCGCAGACCTGAACCTGGAAATCGTGGAAGAAAATCCCTTCCTGGCACGGTTTTACGAGGACCCTGCCGCCTATTCGTTTCAGGTGCAGGTGTTTTTTCTGCTCTCGCGCTTCAAGCAGCTCAGCAGCCTGTCTCAGCCGGGTCTCTGGAGCGGCAACGTGGTCAGCGATTATCTCTTTGCCAAAGATTTTATTTTTGCGGCCATGAACCTCAAAGATGCCGAGTTCTCGCTGTACGAGGACCTGTATTCGCACCTGTCGCCGCGCCTGCCCACGCCCGATCTGGTGGTGTACCTGCGGGCCGATCCCGATTTGCTGCTGCGCCGCATAGAACGGCGTGGGCGGCCCTTCGAGCGCGATATGCAGGCCGCGTATCTGGCCGACCTGACCGGGCGCTACGACGAATATTTCCGCAGCTATCCGCACCCGCTGCTGACGGTGGATGCCAGCGGCTACGACTTCGTGGGCAACGAGGCCGATGAGCAGGCCATCATGGATCAGATTGAAGCGGCGCTGGCGGCGGGAAGGGGCGCAGAATGATGAAAGGCGGTCAGTGGTCAGTAGTCAGTAGTCAGTGGAAAGAGCGGAAAAGAATCCTGATTCGTGGCGGCACTTCACCCACTTACCACTTACCACTGACCACTCACACGCGGCGGAGCCGCTAGATGTACCTCGCCATTTCAGGCAACATCGGCAGCGGCAAAAGCACCCTGACCCGGATGCTGGCGGATCGCTACGGCCTGCGCCCCGTGTACGAGCCGTATACCGACAACCCTTATCTGGAAGACTTTTACCATGACATGCGGCGCTATTCCTTTCATTCTCAGGTCTATTTTCTGAGCCGCCGCCTGGAGCAGCACCTTCACCTGATCACCGGGGCGCAGTACGTGATTCAGGACCGCACCGTGTTCGAGGATGCCAATATTTTCGCCCGCAACCTCTATGAATCGGGCCAGATGGAAGAGCGCGACTGGGACACCTACCGGGGGCTGTATGAGGGGATTTTGCCCGCCCTGCGCCTGCCCGACCTGCTGATTCACATCGACGCCAGCCTGCCCACCCTTCAGGGCCGCATCGCCCAGCGGGGCCGCAGCTACGAGCAGAGCATTCCCGAAGCCTATCTGGATGGCCTGAACCGCCTGTACGACGGCTGGGTCACAGATTTTGATGCCTGCCCGGTGGTGCGCGTCCCCGGCGATCAGTTGGATTTCGTGCAAGACCCCGCCGCGTTTCAGTGGGTCTGTGACCGCGTGCAGGCGTTCGGGTTTGGGTTGCCGCTGCTGCGGTAGAGGGGAAAAGCTATGGGTCTAGATGTGATCATTGTTGTTGAGCATCGTCGAGCTGACGGCTGTTGGGAACGGGCAGAAGAGCTGATTCCTAATGCGTATCTGTCTTGGCTTGCTGAGGACTATCCTGAATTGGGGATCTCGCAGGCAGACCTGCTCCACAACCAATGGACTTTCTATCTCCGTGATCAATGGCTAATGAATGTCAACTGGCCTAACCGTCGTCCAGTGCCTAATGACATGAGCCAGCAAGCACAAGAGATGTTCGTATTTCAAACCAATGACCAAGAGGCAGCAGGAATGCTCCTGCTCCGTGATCTTGAAGAGACTGATTGGGAAGCGAATTGGGATGTCTGGAGACGAACGGATATTGACACTGAAAAGAAGCAAGAAAGTTTGGGATATTTGCGGGATGTTCGACTGGCTGTTTTAGACCAACTGCGCCCGCTGGGTGGCCCCGATGCTGTTCGGCTGATCTTCGGCTACAACTATTGATTCCCCAAGTCCTGCTCCCCATCTGCCCCAGACCCTTAACACTCCTCCCCAACACTGCTAGCGTTGGCCCATGCTTCTCCGTGACCTTGCCCGCAGCCTGAATGTCGTTCCCGATGAAGCCGTATGGCCCAACCCCGAACTGACCGGAATTACCCACAACGCGGCGTGGGTGCAGCCCGGTCATGTGTTTGTGGCGATTCGCGGCGCACGCTTTGACGGACATCAGTTTCTGGAGGATGTGGCCGCACGCGGGGCTGTAGCGGTGCTGGGCGAAGGTCTTCCAGACGGCGTCACTTCTCCATTACCTTACCTGCGGGTAGCCTCGGCGCGGGCGGCCCTGGCCGATGCAGCGGCGGCCTTGGCGGACCATCCGGGGCGGGAATTGAAGGTGGTGGGCGTGACCGGAACCGACGGCAAAACCACGACCAGTTGGCTGACCCGGCACCTGTTGCGGGCCGCCGGACTGCCCACGGGCCTGCTGAGTACGGTGGGGTACGAGCTTCCCGACGGAGAACTGCACCACTTTCCGGCCCATTTCACCACGCCGGAAGCGCCGCAGGTTCAGGCCACTCTGCGCGAGATGGTGGCGGCGGGCGGCGCGTCGGTGGTGTTGGAAGCCAGTAGCCATGCGCTGGCCCTGGACCGGGTGCGCGGTGTGCCGTGGGCGGTGGCGGTCTGGACGCACCTCAGCTCCGAGCATCTGGATTTTCACGGCACGCTGGAAAACTATTTTGCCGACAAACGCAAACTCATCGAACGCGCCCCCTTCGCCGTCCTGAACGCCGACGATCCGTGGACGGCCCAGTTGCGCGGCATCGCCCCCGCCGAAGTGACCTATTCGGCAGAGGGCCAGCACGCCGACTGGCAGGCACGCGGAATACGGGAAACGCCGGACGGCCTGCATTTCGAGGTGTTTTCTCCGCTGGGCCACTTCGCGGCGCACCTGCCCATGATCGGGCGTTTTAACGTCGCCAACGCTCTGGCAGGCATGGCGGCGGCGGCGCATCTGGGAGCCACTGCCGATCAGTTGGTGGCGGGCTTGGCGTCGTTCCGGGGCGTGCCGGGGCGGATGGAACTGGTGGTCGGTCCGCCCACTGGCCGCGCCGCCCCCCGCGTGATCGTGGATTTTGCCCACACGCCCCCCAGCCTCGAAAAAGCCCTGAGCACCCTGCGGGCCACCACCACGGGCCAACTGTGGGTGGTGCTGGGGTCGGCAGGCGGCCCCCGCGATCCGGGCAAGCGTGCGCCGCTGGGCGAGGTCGCTTCCCGCCTGGCCGATCACGCCGTGTTTACCGAGGAGGATCACCGCGATACGCCGCTGGCCGACATCCTGAACGAGATGGAACGCGGGGCGCGGGAGGCAGGCCAGTTCAACTTCGTGTCGGTTCCAGACCGCGCCGCCGCTATTGCCCACGCCATTCACGCCGCCCGACCCGGCGATACCGTGCTGCTGGCCGGAAAAGGCCCCGAAGACACGCTGGAGCGGGATGGGGAAACCCTGCCCTGGAATGAGGCCGAGGTGGCGCGGGCCGCACTAACCAGCCGAACCGCCTGACCGCTGCGGAGGGCGGCTGTCTTCCGGGGCTGGGCTTCTGGGGGTGGGCTTCCGGGGGCTGGGAGTGGTATCAATCTGGGTATGAACTCAACGGGTGGGGAGTGGGCGGGCAGGCGCGGCAAATTCACGGCCATGACGGCTTTGGCGCTGTGCCTGGGAACGGCGGGCGCGGCTTCTGGCTACAGCCTGCCCGTGAATCTGGGCACGGTCAGCAATCCCAAACTGCTGACGGGCGACAAGGCCGCCGGATTTCCGGCCCTGAGTGCGGCGCAGCGGGCGGCCCTCACCACTCAGGGCTTCGTGATCGCTCCGGCCAACTGGCGGCAATTTGACGCCGTGTACGAGGCCACCCGCTACGCCGACCAGCCCGTCCTGATCACCACCGATTCCATGCTGCACATCTACCATCTGGTGTTCGACAAGATGTTGCGCGATCTGGAGCGCGAATCGCTGGCCCCGGCGGTGCGGCGCATGACTGCCCTGTTGGTGCAGGATGCCCGCAGGCAAGCTGCGGCTCTGGCGGGCACGAACCTTGCTCCTCAGGCGCGGCAGGCGGTGGCTTATCTGGCCGTGGCGCAACAACTGGCCGACCCCGCTGCCAAGCCCCCGCCCGAAGTGGCCGCGCTGGTGGCCGCCGAACTGAAGCTGATCGATGCACACGCGGGTATTGCCAAGTCGCCCATTTTCGCCTCCACCGAACTGACCGAAGACTATTCGCAGTACGTGCCACGCGGCCACTACACCAGAAGCGAGGCCCTGAAACGCTACTTCCGGGCGATGATGTGGCTGGGGCGCATGAATCTGCGGGCAGACAAGCCCACGGAAACGCTGACGGCGGCCCTGCTGACCCGCCTGATCGACGGCAATGCCGAGGTGCGAACCCTCTGGGCGCGGGTGTATGACCCCACGGCGCTGCTGGTGGGGGCCAGCGACGACCTGAATTACCGCCAGTACGCGCAGGTTCTGAAATCGGTCACGGGGGGCGACATCCGGCAACTGGCGAGCGCGGGCAAACTGGCGGCGGTGCAGGCAGCCCTCTTCAAACTGCCCCCGCCCCGCGTCAACAGCGTGTTCGTGGTGGCCAAACCCGGCGAGGGTGTGGACGTGAGGCAGCGCGAAACTCTGGGCTTCCGGCTGATGGGGCAACGCTTTACGCTGGACGGCGCGGCCCTGCAACAGTTGGTGTACCGCGAGGTGGGCACCGAAACCAACCCGCGCCTCCTGCCACGCGGTCTGGATCTGCTGGCCGCTCTGGGCAGCACCGCCGCTCTGAACGAAGCCCGCACGCTGGGCGACGCCAAATTCCTGAACTACGAATCTCAGATGACCAAAGTGCGCGGCCAGTTTGCGGCCCTGAAGCCCGCCGACTGGACGGCCAACGTGTACAGCGGTTGGGTGTACGTGCTGCAAGCCCTCGCCCAGCCCGAGGCCCGCGACGCGCGTTATCCGGCCTTCATGCGCACGCCCGCCTGGACGCGCAAGGAGATGCTGACCGCGCTGGGATCGTGGACAGAACTGCGCCACGACACACTGCTGTATGCCAAACAGGTCATGGCCGAAATGGGCGCGGGCGAGCCGCCCGAATCGCCACGCGGGTACGTGGAACCCAATTCGGCGGTCTGGACGCGCCTGCTGGCCCTCGAAGCCCTGACGCGCCGCGTACTGGTGGGCCAGAAAGTCCTGTCGGAGCGCACGGGCGGCAACCTTGATGAACTGAAGAACATGCTGACTTTTCTGAACCGGGTCAGCGCTCAGGAACTGGCCGGAACCGCCCTCAGCCGCGACGACTATGACCGCATTCATTTTTATGGCGGCTGGCTGGAACAGATGAAACTCGCCAGCACCGACCCCGAAGACGGCACGGATGGCGGCAGCCCCACCTTTGATGAACCGCCTTACGCCGCCGTGGTAGCCGATGTCGCCACGGCAGGCGGCGAGGCGCTGGAGCAGGCCACCGGAACCATTCACGAACTGTACGCAGTGGTTCCCAACGGACGCGGCGGCGTGCAGGTGGCGCGGGGCGGCGTGTATTCGCAGTACGAATTCACCGTGCCCTCCGCGAACCGCCTGACCGATGAAGCGTGGCGGGCACAACTGAAAGCCGGAAAAGTGCCGCCCACGCACCCGTGGCTCAGGGGCATCGTGGTGAAGTGATACGGATTCCGATTGAATCCCGTAGTTTTTGGGATTCAATCCGGCTTGCAAAGCTGCGAAGCAGAGCAAAGCGAGTAGGAAAGAATACGGGCTACGCGATATGGACGCGCAGCCGGTGGCCGTGTTTCAGGAAAGGGGCCGGGTATGCGGTAATTAAGCGGAGTCCGTATGAGGTGCGGGGAGGCAGAGCCAAAGTCAGCGCTCTAGCCGCAGCTCTGCTGATCCTGACCCTCACTTCCGGCGGTTCCGGCCCTCCTTCATCTGCCCCTGTGCCCCTCACCTTCGCCCTCGCCGGAGACCTCAGCCTTGCGCGGGGAGTGGCGCAGGCGTTGGCAGGGCAGTGGAATGCCGCGCTGGACGGCGTGTATCCGGTCCTGAAAGCCGCTGCCACGCTGGGTAATCTGGAATCACCGCTGACGCTGGCCCCGCGCCGCACGGCAGGAATCGACCTGCGGGCCGACCCAGCGGCGGCGGTGGCCCTGCACGGTTTCACGCACCTGAACACCCAGAACAACCACGCGCAGGATGGCGGCGCGGCGGGTCAAACCGAGTCCGGGGCGACCCTGAGGCGCTGGGGCATCCAGCCCGTCTCCTCTGGCCTGACCGTTTCGCGGGTGCGCGGCGTGCCGGTGGCGTGGATCGGTTTTTTTGACGACGGGCACACGCCGCCCCCGCTGAAAGCTGTGCAGGACGGTGCAAAGCGGGCGCGGGTGGTGGTCGTGGCGGTGCATTGGGGCGCGGAATTTAACCCGGTCACGGCTCGTCAACGCCTGCTGGCTGGTCAATTCGCGGCGGCGGGGGCCACCCTGATCGTGGGCAGCGGGCCGCATGTGCTTCAGAGGGCCGAACGGATCGCCACGCCCCACGGCTCAACGCTGGTGCTGTACAGCCTCGGCAATCTGCTGTTCGATCAGACTTTTCCGGCGGCGAGGGTGGGCGCGGTGGTGCGGGTGCGCTGGATACCAGCAACCACGCGCAGGCCAGAGCTGGAAGCCTGCGCCGTGCCGACCCGTGTGCGTGCGGGCCGCGTGACCCTCGCCCCTGCCGATGAAGCGGCGCGGGTGCTGACCCGGTTGAACCTTCCGGCCTGTGGTGGGGCAGCGGGCGGGCGGGAATGAAAGGCCTGAGTCTGAGTCTGGTTGTTTTGCTGTGCTGCACGGCATTGGCAGGAGGAAGCGGTGGCCCATTTCCATCCCCGGTATTGCCGCCCCTGCCCGCCGTCTGCTCTGCGCTGCGCCTGCCGCCCACCTGGGACGTGCGTTCTGGCGCGTTGGCCGACATCACGGGCGACGGCCTGCCCGAATGCGTGCTGGCGCTGTGGCGTCCGTGGGCCGACTGGCCGATTCGCCGCTGGTCACAGGCTCCCACGCCCATCGGGGCCAACCGGGACGCCGCCGGAGACAGCGCCCATATCGCGGTATTGCGCCCGTTGGGGGGTGGGGCATACCAACCCGTCTGGATCGGCAGCGCCCTGTTTCGGCCCGTGCTGGCGCTGAAGGTAGGGCCGGGGGGCCACCTGCTGACCTCGGAGGGCACCTACGCGGCGGGCAGAGGCGGCCCAGCCGTGGCCCTCAGCGAATGGAGCTGGACAGGCTTCGGCTTCCGTCTGGAACGGCGCACACCGCTGGCAGGGCCGCCCGTTGATCCCTCCCCTTGATACACCGGGGGCAATAGGGGAGAGGCCGAGCCGCCGCGCCCGCCGAACGCCTACGCTGAGGCCATGCGCCGCCCCGCTGCTCTGCTGTTGCCGCTGGCCCTTGCCCTCTCCCCATTGGCCCTCGCGGGGGGTTCCGGTGGCCCACGCCCAGAAAATATTCATCCAGACGGAACCTACGCTGCTGGGCAGGTCTTGGCCCGACTCCAGCACCCCGCTGTGACGTTGGAGGCTGTGAACGGCTTTCGGTGGAACGACATCACCGGAATGCGGGTGCGTGCGGGCGGCGCGGTGCGGGTATTCGGGGCGTGGCGCAGCATTGCCAATCCCACCTTCTGGCCCACCTTGCAGGCCGCCGACCTGACCGGAGATGGCCGCCCCGAGGTGCTGGCACAACTGATGGTGGGGGAGGGCACGGGTTACGCGGTCTTCGACGCCCATGTACTGGCCCTCCCCGACGCCCGGAATGCAGCGCTCCGTGAACTGAAGGTGGCCGATCCGCTGGGGGCCATCCGCGCCCGCGTGACCTTTCTTCCCTCGGCCCTGACCATCGGCGGCGTGCAGCACACGCTGGAATTGCCGGAAGGCGTTCCTGCCGTGGCTTCGCGCATAGGCGACCAACTGCATTGGAGCGTGCGCGGCGGGCGTCTGGTGGCCGAGGCGGTGGTGCAGCAGGACTGGGCCTTCTCGGGCACCCTGCTGCTGACTTACCGCGTGCAGGGCGGCGAATTCGTGCCTGACCGCGTGGAGTACGACCCCAGCATTCAGGACTGATCCAGAGGGGGCGGCCCTTCTGCCCGCTAGCATGGCCCCCATGCTCACCATGCAGGAACTCAGACGCAGTTTGCCCCGGCCCGGACGGGTGGAATGGATCGGCCTGCGGGAGGGCCGCCGCCTGCCCGTGCAGAGCGTGCCGCACGCCGAAGCACATCCGTTGGTGGGCTTGCTGGGCGACCACGGCAAAACCGCACCGGGTCGGCTGCGGGCCATTTCGGGCGAGGTCGGAGAAGAAATCACGCCTCCTGCTCCGCCCCCTTCCGCGCCCTCATCCGGCTGGCCCCAATCTGGTTGGAGCGGCCCCGGCAAGCGTCAGGTCACGCTGATTCAGGCTGAACATCTGCCGGTCATCGCAGCTCTGGCGGGCCTGGACACCGTAACCCCAGAAGAGCTGCGGCGCAATATCGTCGTTCGTGGCCTGCCATTGTTGGCCCTCAAGGACGCCCGTTTTCAGATCGGAGAAGTGATTCTGGAAGGCACGGGCGAATGCCACCCCTGCTCGCGGATGGAAGAAACTTTTGGGCCGGGTGGTTACAACGCGGTGCGCGGGCACGGCGGAATCACGGCGCGGGTGGTGCGCGGCGGGGTAATCCGGGTGGGCGACGCCCTGACGGTGTTGCCAGATTGACCCCCTTCGGGGCCAGAGACCCCGTATGCTGAAACCTGTGAGTCAGCCCCGCCCCTCCACCCGCCGCGTCCGGGCTTTTACCGTTCAGCGGGCCTTCGGCTTTTCGCGCCTGATTGTCGAATTGGGCGTGCTGAGTTCCTTCGCTTTCAGTCTGGCCCTGTTCATCGCGGCCACCGTGCAGGCTTACTTCAGTATCACGGCGGCGTTTGGACATCTGGGCGACGAGGGCAGCACCAAGCACCTGCTGATTGCCGCTGTAGAGCAGACAGACACCCTGCTGGTGGCAATGGCCCTGCTACTGATCAGTCTGGGGATGCAGTCGCTGTTCATCGGAGACGTGAAGAATGTGCCCGACTGGCTGCACATCCGCACTTTTGAAGACCTGAAGCAAAAGCTGTTGGGCGTGGTGGTCACGGCCATCGCGGTGGACTTCTTTTCGGTGGCGCTGGACTGGAAGGGCGGCTCCGATGTCCTGATCTACGGCGCAGCGGTGGCCGCCGTCATCCTGTCCATCGGGGCTTACTCGGTCATTCTGTCGCGCCAGAGTTCCAGGTACGCAGAAGGCGACGGGCATGGCTCAGGCCATTCTGAGGGTGCAGAGGAGGTTGCCAAGTGACGCCGGGAGTCGTGCAGCGGTTCGTGCGCTTGGATGAACGCCTGGAAGCGGTGCTGGCCCTGCTGCACACAGGCACCCACGCCGATATCGGCTCCGATCATGCCAAGCTGCCCCTGCGCCTGATCCAGACCGGGCAGGCGCGGCGCTGCATCGTGGTGGAACTCAATCCCGGCCCACTGGCCCTGGCGCGGCGCAATGTGGCCCGCGCAGGTCTGGCCGAGCAGATCGAGATTCGGGCGGGCGACGGCTTTGCGCCCCTGAACCCCGCCGAGGCCGACAGCGCCAGCATCACGGGGATGGGCGCAGGCACGATAGCGGCCATTTTGCGCCGCGCTGCTCCCGGTATCTTGCCGCCCACGCTGGTCTTGCAGCCCAACGATAATCCGGCTCCCATTCGTCTGTGGGCGCAGGAATCGGGTTATCACCTCACCGATGAGCGCCTGATCGACGGCTACTGGCCTTATCCGGTGCTGCGCCTGCTGCGGCAACCCGGCCCCGACCCGGCCTACCGGAATCTGCCGCTGGCCGCCGCCCTGCGTTACGGCCCTCACCTGCTGCAAGAGGCTGGCCCGCTGCTGGCCGCCCGCATCCGCGCCGATGTCAGCCGCCTGACCCCGCTGGCCGCACCGGGCCGCACCGCCCAACAGGAACTGGACGCTGCTCAGGACGCCCTGAAGGTACTGAATGGGCAAACGGACTGGGCGGGAACATAAAACAAAAAACCCGCCTTCCGGCGGCTGGTGCTTAACTTGATTGACGAAAGTATAGCGCGGTATGCAGCCAGAGTCAAACTATGCAGACGCGTTCTGAAAAATGCGTTCTAGACGGCTTTAAGATGAATGGGACTACGACCGTAGGTCGGGTGTCATACAGACAAACTGCCGGGTCCCTCTGTATTACCCTAGATTCCGTTGTCTTCCTTGCAAAGCTAAAACAAAAAACCCGCCTTCCGGCGGCTGGTGTTTAACTTGATTGACGAAAGTATAGCGCGGTATGCAGCCAGAGTCAAACTATGCAGACGCGTCTCAAAACTGCGTTCCAGACGGCTTTAAGACGAATAGGACTGCAACCTTAGCTCGGGTGTCATACAGACAAACTGCCGGGCTGCTCTGTATTGCCCTGGACTCTGTCGTCTTCTTGATAAGGCCAAAATAAAAAATCCGCCTTCCGGCGGCGGTTGTTTAACTTGATTGACAGAATTATAGCGTGGTATGCACCGCGAGTCAATCTATGCAGCCGGGTTTCTCTAAGCTTGAGCCATGCACCACGCCCTGACCCTCGGTGACGGCCACCTGACCCTGCGCCCGCTGACCCCTGACGATTTTCCCGCGTTGCTGGCCCTGACCCGCGCCACACCCGAGCAGTGGGCCTTGATGGGCAGTCTTCCCACTGAAGAAGCCTACTTTCAGGCGGCAATGGACGCACCCGACGCCCTGCCCTTCGTACTGGAAGTGGGCGGCGCGGTGGCGGGCAGCACGCGCCTGGGCGCACTCAGTCAGGTCCACCGCGCCGCCGAAATCGGCTGGACCTTCCTGAATCCGGCCCTGCACGGCAGTGGGGCCAACCGCCGCATGAAACTGCTGCTGCTCAGCCACGCCTTTGAAGACCTCTGGGACGGCCTCGGCTGCGTGCGGGTGCAGATCAAGACCGATGGCCGAAATCTCCGCAGTCAGCGGGCCATCGAAAAACTCGGGGCAGTGCGCGAAGGCGTGTTGCGCTCGCACATGATCACGTCCAGCGGCTATCTGCGCGATACGGTGATGTATTCCATCACGCAGGAGGAGTGGCCTGCGGTCAAAGCAGGGTTGATCTGAGGAGGCGGCGCGGCCATGAACGCGGTCAGGTTTGTAATGATTGGGCCAGTTTTTCCGTTCATTTGAACCTTCTCTGTCTTGGCCTGCCCCGTTACACTGGGGGCCATGACCGCACAACTTGAGGCCGTGGAACGCGTTCTGGCCGTTCCCGAAGACCAAACCCGCTGGGAAACTTTCGCGCCGCGCTATCAGGCATTGCAAGACGCCGACCTGACCGCAGAGGGCGTACCCGCATGGCTGGCACAGTGGAGCGCCGTGGACGCCGATCTGACGCAGGCCCGCTCCAAGCTGTCTACCCACGCCGACCTGCACACCGACGACGAGGCGATTCAGGCCCGCTTTCAGGCATTTGTGCAGGAGGTGATTCCCGGTGTACAACGGGCCGAGCAGGCCCTGACCGAAAAGCTGCTGGCTGTACCCGGTTACGTGCCAGCCCCCGATTTTGCTCTGAACTACCGCCGATTCCGCGACGCCGCCGCCCTGTTCCGTGAGGCGAACGTGGAACTGGGCACCACCCACGAGCAGCAGATGTCGCGCCACGGCGTGATCACGGGCAACCAGACCGTGACGCTGGACGGCGAAACGGTGACGGTGCCGCAGGCCAAAGCCAAACTGGACGATCCGGACCGCGCCGCCCGTGAAGCCGCCTGGCGGGCGCTGGCGGCCAGTAGTCTGGAGGTGGCCCCCGACCTCGACGCCCTGATGCTGGAACTGATCACGACCCGGCAGCAGCTCGCACGCAACGCCGATCTGGGCAATTTCCGCGATTACATGTGGAAGCGTCTGGACCGTGTAGATTACGCACCCGCCGACTGCGCCGCTTTTCATGAGGCCGTGCGTGAAGAAGTGGTGCCTCTGACGACCCGCATGATGGCCGATATTGCCGCCAAACTGGGTCTGGACATGGTGCGCCCCTGGGATTACAACCGCAACAACCTGCTTGACCCCGATGGCCGCGCTCCGCTGAAGCCCTTTAAGACAGGCGCGGAACTTGAAGAGCTGGCCCAGACTGCCTTCAACTCGCTGGATGCCGATCTGGGCGCACGCTTCCGCTCTATGCGCGGCGGCCTGCTGGACCTCGAATCGCGCCCCGGCAAGATGTCGCATGCTTACTGCGAGTATTACCCCGTCGAAAACCAGCCGTTTGTGCTAATGAATGTGGTCGGCACGGGCGAAGATGTGCGGGTGCTGTTTCACGAGGTGGGGCACGCCTTCCACGGCTTTTACAGCGGCGACGCCCAGCCGCTCCTCTGGAACCGCTGGAGTCCGATTGAGTTTGTGGAAATTCCCAGCATGGCGATGGAATTCCTGACGCTGGATCATCTGGGGCACGCCCTGACCCCCGAGGAACTGGCCCGCTACCGCCAGAAGCAGTTGGAAGGCGTGGTAGTTTTCTTGCCGTGGGCCGCGCAGATGGACGCTTTTCAGCACTGGCTGTACGCCGAAGCGCCCGCCGACCTCAGCATTGCCGACCTCGATAGCAAGTGGCTGGAACTTGACCGCACTTTCCATCCTTTCATCGACTGGGACGGGCTGGACGAAACCATTCGTGCCAAGGGCTGGCAGTATTACCACATCTTCCGTGCGCCCTTTTATTACATCGAGTACGCCATGTGCTACCTCGCGGCGGTGGGCATCTGGAAACAGGCCCGCCTTGATCCGGCAGCGGCTCTGGCGCATTACAAGGCCGCCCTGCGCCTCGGGAGTACCGTCACCAATCCAGAGCTATACCGTGCAGCAGGCGTCGAATTTCGCTTCGACCGAGACTACATCAAGGGGCTGATGGGCTTTTTGGGCGAGCAGCTGGCATAGGCAGGGAAAACAGGAAGGCCGCTGAGCAATCCCGTCTCAGCGGCCTCCCTGTTTTGGTCGGATTGCCTCAGCGTTAGCGTTTCAGTTCGCCGCTGTAAGCAAAGTCCTTTTCCTTGCCTTCCAGTTCCAGAGCGAATAGTTGGCTTGCGCCTGTGGCTCCGTGTGTACCGTTAATTTTGGCGTACAGAGTGCCATTTGCGCGGCGGAGTTCTCCATTCCAGCCAACATAGACAGGAACCGCCTGAGCCTGCAATTCAATCCCTGACGCCTGCGCTTTGGCCGTCAGCATGAGTGGTTCATCGTTCACGCGGGCTTCTCCGGTCATTTGGTATTCGGTTTTGGAAATCCAGGTGGCGTTTGCCTTCAGCCAGAGGATTTTGGGGGCTGTTCCCAGTTGCCAGTTCACGCCGTCAGCCTGTTGGTACTTGAGCACGCCCTCCTGTGTATTGAAGATGCTGCCCAAAATGGGAAGGCGGGCGGCGTCGGATGCAGCCGCGTCCACCTGCGCCGTGATCTGCCCGTCAGAGAGGCGCACCGTGCCGATGGTCTTGCTGAAAAAAGTGAGGGTAGTTCCGCTCAGACTCAACTCAGCCCACTGGCAATTCCGTGTGTCCACTGCCTTTCTGAGTGTGCCGTCAGCGCGGCGCAGCTCGATCACGCCATCGTTGTAGGGCAAAGCAATTCCGCCGTTGGGAAGCAGCAAAGCGTCGGTACTCAAGCTGTTAGCTACCTGAGCTGAGCATGGAGAGGAATGTTGGGAATTGCCGTCTATTTCCTGACCCGTGGTATTAGAGATGAAGACGAAGTGTTTAACTTTATAAAGGCCCTGCCAAACAGAATCTTCAACGATAAACCACTGTTTGTCTGATGACCAATACGTGTAGGTTTCCTTTGGTGGGCTGGTCAGCAGCTTGGTAATGGCGGGCTGTAGAGGCACAAGCTGACGTGTGCGCGTATCCATGATCGTGTTGTCGTTCATAAGCGCCAGTGTGCCTGTGGCATTAAAGCTCGTGAAGCCTTGGGGCAGTGCCCATCGGCCTGTTTCGGCCAACGTCAGAGGGTCGCGTTCGATGATGACCGTTTGATCATTGATATTTTGCTTATCAAGCAGGCGGGCCGGAGCAGTAGCTGTAGCCGCACGAAACAGCAGTCCGTTGTAACTAGACCCTCTCCACGGAATCTGCTTCAGCACTTGTCCGGTCTGACTGTCAATCGCCAATAACGCCGAATCGTTTCGGGGCGGCTGTCTCCACGGAATCTGCTTCAGCACTTGTCCGGTCTGACTGTCAATCGCCAATAACGCCGAATCGTTTCGGGGCGGCTGTAACTGGTAGAACCCGAAGAATTGTCCTCCCTCGCTCCGGTTCACGTAGAGCACTGAGTCGCTACGCGTAAGGTTGTCATAGCTCACAGACGGTGTCAGCATTCCGCGCCACTCGCCGTGCAGCGCGGCCTCTCCA
>NZ_KB899717.1 GCF_000378445.1 Deinococcus aquatilis DSM 23025
CCGAGCACGAAGTGTTTTCGGATCGACTGCGCCATCTGCACACTGATCCCCAGGGCTTCCTTGATCGCCAGATCACCCAGCTGCCGATGGGCCATCAGCAAGATCTGAGCGCGGGTCATGACCCGCGCCTTGTGGGTCCCTTTCGTTGTGATGGCTTTGAGCGTCTGTTCCTGCTCAGGGCTCAATTCCACTTTGTACAGCAGAGGGCGAGGCATAAATAACTCTACTCAATTGCAAAACGCTCCACTAGAGCAGGCGGTAACGGCCCCGCGCTACCCGTTCGAGGTCTGGATATTTGCCTGCACCTTGACCGACCGCGTTCTGGCACATCTCGCTGGCGACATGCCGCCGAATGGTGGTATCGAGGTGTTGGGTGCCTTTGGCACGCATAGCAGCGACCACATCCTGAGCGGAAAACGTTCCGTCGGTTTGTTGTTGGCTCAGCTTGCGGGCAACAGCAAGAATCTCGTCACGGCACGTCATCTCTTCATTCTGCCTCAGACCGTGGGTCAATGACCGTGCTACCTCTCGCCCTTGCCAGTGTCCACCCTTTTACCTGTCAGGAAGGGTGGCGCAGAGCAGTCGTCAAAAGTGTTTTTGTTGACTGATCAGAACGATGTATCTCGCAAGATCAAACAGACGGTCAAGAGGGTCAGGGCCACAGCCATCAGCGCGACGATCTGGTACGGCCCTCCTACCCGGCGCGTTTCCACTGCCGACCCCAGAAAAACAATCAGCGTTCCACTCTGCACCAGAGGCGACCCCCAACTGGCCGGGAGAGAGCTGTCGGGCAGCAGGGTTTGCAGTGCCAGGCCGATCAGAATAATGACCAGTCCAATGATCCAGAAAGCTTTAAAACTCAGGGGCAGTTCACGCCATTGTTGCCTGACCGAACGCCTGGAGGTTGAAGTGAGTTGGTTTCGGGACACCTGGCGAGCATGCAGGTTGAGGTGGCACAGCCCTCTGACAAAGGCCAGCACCGATGAACCTGCCTCTTTTCTGCCTGGGCGGAGGCGTTCCTGATGAGCGTGAGCAGAGGTTGTCCTGTTGTGTGGGTTGTCCCCAGTGCAGCCAGGTGGTCAGACCCTGGTGCAGATCAGGCTGCTTACTGAAACGCTGTGTGCGGATGCGCCGTGAATTCCTCAGAATGCATTTGTTTTGCCCGGCTGCTGAACATGTATGCCGCGGGCTTTACCGCTGTACATCGCTTGATCCGCTCGGTTCATGGCTCTCGCCAGATCCTCTCCCGCCCCGATCCGCGTGACCCCAAAACTCACGGTGAAGCCCAACGTTCCCTGCTGGCCTCCGGCCAATTGAACTTCCAGCCCTTCAAGCTGCTCTGCAATCTGCCATTCACTGCCCGTCAGCAGCAGCACAAATTCATCTCCCCCTACCCGGCTGACCAGATCTCCCGGCTGGGCGATGGTCCGCAGAGTGCCAGCCAGCCGCACCAGACAGCGGTCTCCTTCTGCGTGTCCATGCTGGTCATTGATGCTCTTAAACTCATTGACATCCAGGAGCACCAGCACTGCATTGGCGGCCTGATCCTGGCAGACCTCATAGGCCTGCGACAGTCCCCGCCGGTTGAGCAGGGTCGTCAGGGGATCCAGCGTGGCCTGGACAAGTAGCTCGTGATGTAGGCGCTGCATCTCCTGGCGGCGGCGGTCATCATGCAACAGCCAGAACACGAAACTGCCGCCCACCGACAACAGCAGCGCCCCGGTATGTAGCAAGATATTGGGTCCATTCAGCGTGAAGCCCAGGCTGGCGTCGTGACCGACCATCATGTGCAGGCGGGGCAGGGTCAACAGCGTGCCTCCCAACAACACTCCCAGGTTCAGGCCATAGGCGGCCCGTAACGCCTGGTGCTGGCGCATTTGCCTGACGATCAGAGCCACCAGCATCAGGGACACCGTGGAGGTATAGCCCGTGACCAGAATAAACCGGAGTGCCGTATTGTCCCAGACGGTGGTCAGCAGAATCAGTGCGATCACGATGCCTGCGCACACGGCCCAGGCCACTTGATTGGTTCTTGGACTGACCAACTCTCCACTGAAGCGCTGGAAGGCCCTCAGGCACAGGATCGATCCAGCCATCAGCAGACTGTTACCCAGCACGACCGAGATCAGCAGGGTTTCCGGAGTCCTCAGGCTGTCCACCAGCACCCCCAGGACAAGTGCTGTCTGTCCTACAGCCCAACCCCGCCAACCAGGGTAAGAAGGCCGCAGCCATGAGACTGTAATGATGATGAGCGACACCAGTAGGCTGACTCCCCAGGTGAGGGCAGACAAAACGGTCATCGTAGTCCGCTCGTCTGGAAGCATCATGCCGAGTTTCCAATGTTCAGGATTACCTTCACTCTTGACCTATTTAGACAGAAGAGGCGTTATTGAGGCGTTATGTCGCACGTCTCTCTAAGCGCCCACTCCCTCTAAGAAAGCTGATTCTCATGGTGCAGGGTGCTTTTTCTCCGAATGAGGCTGTAACTCCTCGGAGATGAGCTGTGGTAATGGAGAGTCATGCTGCCTGAAGAACGCAGGCGTCCACCAGAGTGCTGCTGAAGCCCCAGGCGATCAGGGCAGTTTTTTACCTGTGACCGCACCGATAACCAACCCCAGACTTATCCCAAGAGCTGTACCCATTCCAATGTTATCGAAGGCGATTCCCAGGCCCGTGCCGATCGCCACGCCGATTGCCAACCAGAACCCTATAGCTTCTTGTTTGGTCTTCATAAGGCGAAGGCTAATTCTGGCGGCCATGAGAACCGTCCACTTTTGCTTGGCGATCTGCTGCGGGTGTCCCTGAACTTTGCCTGAAGCGTTGACTGTTGACCTGCTCATGCACAAAGAATCTGACCCAGCCACAGATCTGGATAGGTATCCAACATATTTGGGTTCGTAACTCTTGGGGCCTGCTCCTTACATTTCTAGGTTCGTCATCTAGCTTTCATCTCTTCGTGAATACCTGCTGCATTGATTCGATCAACAGATGAAATGCGCACTATCCAATAGAGCATCCAAAATAGGTTTCTACAATCGTTTATGCTTTATGTGTCCATTGATTGCATTTTTCTCTTTAAATTACAGATTGCTCTCCACACTGAGATTCCCGGCAATTGACTCTCAGTGTGCAAGTACAAAACTCATCATTACCAACATGCACAAGAACAGAGCGGCCACGCCTGAAAAACGCACCTGCCAGCCCAGCATCGGCTTACGCTTTTCCTCATCTTCTTCCAGACAGAAGGCTGGATTGGCCTGTGGTCGGTCGGGATTGCTCGCCGACTCTGGTGCAGGTGCGGAAGCTGGTCCGTTGTCGTCCAGCGCACTTTCCTGGACTTCGGCCCACTCCTTGAGCCGTACCGCGTGCCGTCCGAACCCTTCTTGAAAGGTCATTCTTCGACTCTAGCTTCAGGCCTCTCACAACGGCGTCACTCCCAGGAAGACCTGCTGTTTTCTTCATAAAACTGCAGTTTTCTAAGGAGCCTACGTCTGATGAAAAAGGTGTTTCAATAGGACCACCCGTGGTTCTCCTGGACATGAAGATCATATTCAGATGATGGGTGCTGCCCCTCTTTGTTCAAGCTGCCGTTTAGCTTTCAGACGACTGGAATCAGGTTTGTGGTTTTAGCCTGAGAACCATGAGTATGCTCGGAGTTCGTGCTGAACGGTCATCTGGAGGTATGTTGTGAAGGCAGCAGAGTGGCAGCGCTGGCTGTCGTCGTTGCCCGTTGATCTGCCAGGGCTTCAGGCAGTTCAGGAAGACCTGGGGCGGCAGATCGTTCAGGCCGAGACGCGGCTCAGGAGTGCGGTTGGTCGGGGCAACGACCGGCTGGAAGAGAGGGCGGCCCGCGTAGAATTGACCGAGCTGAACAGCAAATTGATGACCGTTCAGACCCGGCTGACTGCGGCCTGAGCCTCTGAACGTCATTGCTGATCAGTTGGCGTTGAGGCCCCACATGGTCGCGCTGCCGCCGTACCCGGTGACCACTTCCGGTGAGGCAAGCCCAGCGGCCTGCAATTCTGCCAGAGCCTGATCCACCTGGTTTTGCTCCAGAGAAAGCAGGGCTGTCAGTTCGTCGGCGCTGTGCTGCTTGTTGCCTTCCTGACGAAGAAAATCCAGGATCTGGCCTGCTGCTGCACTGAGGTTGGGGGTCGGCATTTCTGAGGCTGGCATGCGGCAGTGTAAGAGAGGCAGGTGGGACGCGGCTATTGGCTCTCACTTCACGTCGGGTTGCTCCGCCTCAGTTCTGCGCCTCATCATCAAATTAATCCCTTGCACATTCTGACAGCGCCTGCCGAGGCTCCCGCGTTAGACTGCGGATATGCCCGTTTACCCTCTTTTCAGGCTTCATTCCAGCCGCCATGCTGGGGTCTGATGCGCCCTCTTCAGGTTTTGCTGGTCGACGATAACCCAGCGGCGCGGGGGCTGGCCGAGGAAGCGTTCTCTCTGTCCGGGCAGCCCTGCGAGGTCACCATGATGGAAAGTGGCGACGACGCGCTGAGTGCCCTGATGGACAAAAACGGCATTCGGCCAGATGTGGTGCTGCTCGACATCAACATGCCTGGTATGGACGGTTTCGATGTGCTGGAAGCAATGAAAGCGCAGCCGCACCTGCGTCCCATTCCGGTGGTCATGCTCAGCGGTTCCTCCGCGCCGCAGGACATTCGCAAGGCATACACGCTGCATGCCAATGCCTACCTGGTCAAATCGGTGGAGTTTCAGACCTTTCTGACCCAGATTGAAGATTTCGTGGTGTTCTGGACACAGGCTCGCCTGACGACCCGGCCCGGCGAATCGGAATACTGAAAAACCATGATGGGATCTGGCGATGCAAAGAATTGCTGATCCCTTTCTTCTACCAGACGCCCTCCAGGATGTATTTCCTTTGGTTGATAACAACCTGCACGGCAGATAAGCCCTTCAGGCCGAATCGAATTCTCCCACCGTCATGACCCCGATCCATTGGCGGGTTTTGTGGGGTATGGCAAACAGCGACACGCCTCCATCCAGCAGAACATGAGGTTCCGGTACACGGTCGCCACGCCAGAAGGGAAGATGCCAGCGCTTGGAGAAGGCCGACTGGATGAAGCCGCCATGTGAGATAAAGCCGCCGATTCGCACCGACTCGTCGAAGTACACCAGGCGGCGCAGGGCGTCCTCGGTGGGCACGTCGGCAAAGCGGCTCAGTTCCCACACGGCCCGTCCGGAATAACCACAGTGCGTCAGGATGGCCTGTACCAGCGCTTCGGGCATCAGTAGGCGGTCTGCGCCGTGATCGGCCAATACCTCCAGATGTGCGTCCATATCGGGCACGCTGGCGTGATACCAGCGGATGACATCTTCATAACTGGGGTCGCCGGGCTGGGCTTCTGCCGTCAGCAGGTGGCTGATTTCATGGGCCGCCTCGCTGCGGCGCTGGGGCGCAGAGGCGTCGGCCCGCACGTAGATCACCCGCTCGGGCGTGGCCAGACTGTCGGTCCCGACGCGGTAGCTCATGCCCAGGCGGCGGGCGAGCTCGGGCATTTCCCGGGTAAATTCCGCCTCGGCATGGCGGGCAACGTGATACGCGAACAGGTCGTGCAGCACGTCATCCATTATTCGGCCCCGGTGTCCGGCGGATCGAATTCGTGGCGGTAGCGAATAAAGAGGGCCAGCCAGCCATCGGGCGTGGTGGGGCGGTGTTTGTGGTGCAGGCGGTGAAGATAACGGGGCCAGCGCGGTTCGGCCAGTGCCGCGAATTCAGGCTGGCCGCCGTACAGGCGCACCGCTTCCTGAAGCGCCTCCGGCAAGGGTTCCGGCTGAGATGTAGGCACCCTGCTGTTGCCGTAACCCCGCGCCGCCGCGCTGAAAGCCCGTGCAGGCCCGGTGGGGGAGGCGGTGGGCGTAAACAGTCCTGTCTGGGCAGACCATTCTTCCGGCGAATAGCCCAGTACTGCCCGCACCGCCTCTCTCACCTCCAACGATGCACGCGACAGGGCCGCCGTTCCGCGTTCCAGTTTGTTCAGGTAGTCCGGCGTGATGTGCTGACCATGCTTTTCCATCTGAGCCACGAACGCCGGGCGGTTCAGCCCCAACTCCAGACGCCGCTGTTGAACGAGCTGTCCGTGTTGCTTAGCACGCGGATCAGCTTCTTTTACAGCTCTGGCTGCTGTGGCAACCTTAGCAGTCGTCATCTGAGGCCACCCGAACACCGAATCTGTTCCCAATCCAGTCTGGTGTTGTCATGCCTGGATTGTAAACCATTCCCCGAAAAATGGGTAGGGGTCACGCCCAATCTGGGACTGTATCAGAACTGAGATTGACATTCTTGGGAATCAGTCTTATTCTATTCCCACATCTGACTCCGTTTGGAGAACAACTCTCCTGACGATCCTCAGTGCTGTTGCACAAGCAAAAATGGCCTTCGAAGGCCGGAAACTGGTACCAGAAGTTGCCGATCAACCGAAACACTGTCGTCTACAGGGAGGGCTTCTGAAAGAACGCTTCAACAAGTCGCTCGTTTCCGATGCTGACTTGGGAACAAATCAAGAATAACTTTTACCGCCTGACCCCATCCACCACAGGAGAGCCATCCATGACTGGAACAGATCTCACCGCCGTCCTGCCGCTGATCGCCAAAAGTGGAGCGGCCACCGTCGTCATCGCGTTGCTGTACGGCCTGTCGCATGTGATTCGGGAATGGCGCGGCGGAAGCGTATCGGAACAGAAAGAACACGATACGCAGCAGCAGTTGGCCGAAGCGGAATCCCGCCTTGAGGTGGCCGAGGAACGTGTACTGAAGCTGGCGCAGCAGAATCACGACCTGCGCTACCAGCGCGATCAGGCGCGGGTGCGGCTGGAATTTCTGGAACTCAAGTACGGCGAGCAGCCCCGCAGCGTGTGGCCCACGGACGGCGAGTGGGTACCCAGAAAATAAAGTATGGGCAGTAAAGGGTAAGAAAGGCGTGCCAGACGTAGCATCTTCACGCTAAGTCACCTTGGCAGGCGACCTCCAAAACAGGTGCTTCAGCTTTCCTCTGTCTCATCTCCAAGTTCCTGCGCGGTGGCGTCAATTGTGGGATGACGTTTTTCAAACTGGATGGTCAGCACTCCGGCGCTCAGGCGGGCCTCGCCGCTCTGGGGCAACACGGCTTCGGGAAACACCAGGGTTCGGGTGAACTTTCCGCTGGCACGTTCGGCGCTCAGCACGTGGCCCAGCGTTTGGTCCGGTGTGGGCCGCTCTCCCTGAATGGTCACAGTGTCGTCTTCTTCCGACAGGGCCAGCGAATCCAGATTCACGCCTGGCACGTCCAGCAGCAGGGTCAGGTGAGAATCGTTGTCTATCCAATCGGCGGCGGGTGTCCACGGGCGGGCGCTTCCCAGCGTCTCCACCTCTTCACGCAGGTTCATCAGCTGTTGCAGTCGGGCAAGGACAGGCTCGTTCATCCATATCACGCTACTACAGCAGCCTGAGATTCTCTGTCTGGGCCAGGAGAGGAGATGTGATCGAGCGGCCTGTGACCTGAGCAGTCTGAGGGACGGAGCTGGCAAAATTTCCCTGTCTGTCCGCAGATTTTGGCGTGCTGTTCTAAACTTCTGGGCGTGATGTCTGCCACGCCTGCCCGCACCTTTCCTGCCCTGCCCCTCCTGACCGCCCCCACTGCTGCCGGAAAAACTGCGCTGGCACTTCAACTGGCTGCGCTGAACCGGGCAGAACTGGGTCAGACTGAATTGGGCCAGGAAAAATCGGGGCAATCGGAGCCGGGCCAGCTGGAAATCATCGCCGCAGACGCGTTTACCGTGTACCGGGGACTGGATGTAGGCACCGCCAAGCCTAGCCCTGCCGAACGTGGGGCCGTACCGCACCACCTGCTGGATGTGGCTGACGTGCATGAGGAATACGATGTGGCCCGTTATGTGGCCGAGGCGGAAGCGGCTATTCGGGGTGTGCTGGCGCGGGGAAATATCCCACTGGTGGTGGGAGGCACCGGATTTTATCTGAGTGCGCTGACGCGGGGGCTGCCGCTGACGCCACCCTCGGAGCCTGATCTGCGGGCCGAGGTGGAAGCCGACCTTGCCGCACGCGGGCTGGACGCGCTGCTGGCCGACATGGCCGCCGCCAACCCTGCCGAGGCCGTCCGCATGGAACGCAACCCCCGCCGCGTCGTCCGGGCGCTGGAGGTCTACCGCCGCACCGGGCGCTTTCCCGGCGAATTTGGCCGCACCGAGCCTGCTTTCTCCTACCAAATCACCGCCTTTACCCGCCCCGCCGCCGAACTGGAGCAGCGCATCGGCAGGCGCGTGGGCGCGATGCTGGCGCAGGGCTGGCCCGAGGAAGCCGCGTGGTTGGCTTCCCGCCTTGATCCAGAAACCATGCCTAGGCCAACCGCCTGGCAAGCCCTGGGTTACCGCGAGGCGCTGGCTGTGGCTCAGGGCAAGCTGACTGTGCAGGCCGCACAACAGGCGATTGCGCTGGCGACCCGTCAATATGCCAAACGCCAGCTGACCTGGACACGCACCCAGTTGGCCGCCTCGCCCGTTACACCCTCACAGGCCGCAGATTCGCTGGCCGCGCAACTGTCAGAATTGCGGTCTGTTCTGCGTGCAGGACACTCCTTATAGTCCAGCAGCCAGCAGTAATCTTTACACCTTGTTCAGTGTTTGTAAGCCCTGCCTAAGCGTGTGCCCCGTCCTCCCGCAGCACAGGCTAAACTCAGAAGTGAGTTACACCTCATTCTTGGGCGGTACGGTATCGGAACCGGGAGGCCAACTGGTCTTTCGGTCATCCGTCTCTGATTCGCCTACGCGGGCCTGATCCGGGGCCGTGTTCCGGCAGCACTAGCAGCAGCACTCGCATTAGGGGGAAAGCACATGAAGCCGAGAGTTTTGGGCATGATTTTGGCGGGTGGGCAGGGGTCACGGCTTGCACCGCTGACGCAAAAGCGCAGCAAGCCTGCCGTGCCGTTTGGCAGCAAATACCGCATCATCGATTTCGCCATCAACAACTTTATGAACTCTGGCATGTTCAGCATCTACGTGCTGACCCAGTACAAGGCCCAGAGCCTCACCGAACATATTCAGCGGGGCTGGCGTTTCGGCACCTTCCTCAGCGACTACTTCATTACGCTGGTGCCCGCGCAGATGTACCGCCTGGAAGAACTCGGCCCGGTCTGGTACCGGGGAACTGCCGACGCGGTGTATCAGAACATGCACCTGATCGACAATTACGACGCCGATTACGTGGCGATCTTCAGCGGCGACCACATCTACAAGATGAACGTGGAGCACATGCTCCAGACGCACATCGATTCCCGCGCCGACATCACCATTGCCGCCTACCCGATGCCCCAGAGTCAGGCGCATCAATTCGGCGTGATGCACGTTGATGAGCGCTGGAAGGTCACCGACTTTCTGGAGAAGCCCAAAAACCCGCCCAGCATCCCCGGTCAGGAGGGCGTGAGCCTGACCAGCATGGGCAACTATATTTTCAGCCGCAAAGCCCTTGACGAGTTGCTGGAAACCAGCATGTCGGGCGGCGAGGAGGGCTTCGACTTCGGGGGCGACGTGATCCCGCGTGCCCTGTCGGACGGCTACAACGTCATGGCCTACGACTTCCACCGCAATCCCATTCCCGGTCAGTCTGGCCCCAACCTGTACTGGCGCGATGTGGGCACGCTGGACGCGTACTTTGACGCCAACATGGACCTGGTTACCGTGAATCCAGAATTCGACATCTACAACCCCGAATGGCCGCTGCGAACCAGCAGCGAGTTTTCGCCGCCCGCCAAATTCGTGCACGAATCCGAGGGGCGCAAGGGACAGGCCTTCAACACGATTATGGCCGGGGGCACCATCATCAGTGGCGGCACGGTCAGAGACAGCGTGCTGGGCCGGAACGTGCGCCTGCACAGCTATTCGGTGGTAGAAAGCTGCGTGCTGTTCGATGATGTGGAGGTGGGCCGCCATGCCCGCCTGAAGCGCGTGATCGTGGATAAAGACGTGGTCATTCCGCCCGGAACGGTGATCGGGCTGAACCGCGACGACGATCTGGCACGGGGCTTCACGGTCACCGACAGCGGCGTCGTGGTGGTTTCCAAAGGCTATACCTTCTGAGCCGGACCTGAACTGAATCTGTCCTGATAGCGGCGACAGGCGCACCGAAATGGTCGTGCCTGCCGCCGCTTCTACCAGTTCCCAGCTACTCAAGCTCGGCTGTAGCCCTCCCTGCACCGAAAGCGCCGTACACTGTGCAGCGTGAATTTTCGCACGGTGATCACCCTTTCCTGTCTGACTTCTGCTCTGGGGTCGGCCTCCACTCAGGCTCTGACCCTCACTGTGGAAGCTCAGACCAGGGTGACTGGACCCGCACTGGTGAGTAGTCTGGTGTGGCTACCGGGCGGCTCGCGTGCCCTGTGTCTGGGGAACCGGCTCCTTGTCCTGGACAGGACAGGCCAGACTTCGCGCCTGATTCCCACCGGAGAGGCGGCCTGCCAGAGCCTCAGCGTCAATCAGGCGGGAACATTGGCGGTGACCTCGGCGGGCGGCACCCTGAACGTCTGGCGTCTGGGTGACGGCGTGCGCCTGGCCCAACGTGTGACCGGGCCTCTGAAGGGGTCTGGATTCGTGTCCGACACCGATCTGTTGCTGGCGACACCGACCGGGTTGGATCGCCTGAATGTGCTCACGGGAGCGCGGCAGACGGTGCAGATCACCCCAGTGAACGCCCTGTTTATGGCTCCAGACGGCCTGCGGGCGGTGGTGGGTACAGTCGCTGCCGGGCGCGGACGGGTGCAACTGATCGATACGACCACGCAGGCCGTGCTGTCTGGAACCGTCTGCGACGCCCTGTGTGTGCCCCAGAACGCCCAGTTCGGCATCTCTGGCCGGACGGCGGTGGTGCGGGCGGGGTCTGTGTTGCTGTCCTTGCGCGAGGGCTACCCCAGTTCTGTCGTGGCGCGTGGCCTGCCTGCCTCCGATCCGGCGTCCGGGTTTCCTCTGCCAGATTCCTCGGTGCTGGCCTTTCTGGACGGCAATGTGGAATCCCGCGACCTGCAAACGGGGCGCAAGCAGGGACTGTTGCCCATCCAGGGTGTGTTGGCCCAGCCTGTCAGCCTGTCGCCGCAGGGAAGGATTTCTGCCCTCACCGACAGCGGCGATCTCCTCAGTGCCGACCCTACCTTCCGTGAAGTGCAGCGTATGGCCCTGCCCGCTGCCCTGATAGGCGGGGGAGAGGGCGCGGCGCTGCTGCCTTCCGGCGAATTGCGGCTCGGCGCAAAAACGGTTGCTGGCGGGTTTGCGGCGGTGCAGACCATGAATAAAAGCACCTGGACACTTGGGGTTCTCTCCGAGGAGCGGCAGGAAGTGGGCCTGCTCATGGGCGGCGCGGTGCGCGTGCTGACTGCCGTCAATGCCGCCGAGGGTGCAGAGGTCCGCCTGGGTGTGAACCACTGGGGAAACCACGCGCTGACCTGGAGTAGCGCGGGCGTTACGGTGGTGGCGCAGACCAGTGGAAAGGTCGTGGCGACCCTCAAGGCCACTGCTCTGAATCTGGCCCCGGCGGTGCTGGCTGCCTCCACCCTGACCCTCTCACCCGATGCCACCCGCCTGTTCGTGCTGCCCGCTGCCGCCGACGCCGCACCGTTCGTCTATACGGTTGCCACCCGCCAACGTGCGGCACTGAACGTATCTGCCCCGCCCACCAACCAGTCTTACGCCTCACTTCAGATCAGCGGCAAAGGCGTACTGGCGCTGGGAGTCTTGCGCCTAGATTCTGTGAACCAGAGCGCCGAACCCCATCCGGCAGAGATCGGCCTGTACCGCTCCGGCGAACCGCGACCCTACGCGGTACTGAGGGCCAACGCGGACGCCACCCGCCAGAATCTGCACCGATTCAGTCCCGACAGCACCCTGTTGGCCCTCGTCAACGCCGATCAGAGCGGCTTCCGTGTCGATCTGGTAGATGTTGCCACCGGAACAATTGCGGCCACCACGCCTCCTCTCGCCAATGCGCCTGCCTTCCTGTCTTGGTCACCTGACAATGCCAGACTGACTGTGGGTGCGGGTCTACTGGACGCCCTGAATACGGTAACTGTGTTTGGAGTGAGGCCGTAGAGCGGGTGTGAGACGTGGGTTGTAGGCTTCAGGAAAGGGTGCAGAAAAACAGAGAACGTGGATCGTAGCCAGTGGTTTGACCACGCTCTACAATCCACGTTCTTCGGGCCGTTCCTACAGCCCCCTTCCTATTCTCAAACCATTGCTGGTTCTACATATTCCCCATACACGCCCTTGAGCACGTCCATCTGCTCGCCCAGCGTCACGTAGGCATGGGCACACTCCAGGAAGGCGGGCATGGAATTCGCGCCCGTCACGGCAGTGTCACGCAGGGCTGCCAACGCCGCCTGTGTGCGGGCCGGGTCGCGTTCGCGGCGCACCTGGGCCAGCCTCGCTTCCTGCACGCGCTCGACTTCGGGGTCAATCAGTTGCAGCGGCACCTGTACGGCGTCCTGCACAAAGTCGTTGACTCCCACGATAATCCGGTTCTTTTTCTCGACCTCACGCTGGTAGCGGTAGGCAGCTTCGGCCATTTCCAGCTGAAAGAAGCCGTTGTCTATGCCCACTTCCACGCCGCCCATCGCCCGAATCTGTTCTATATAGCCCAGTGCAGCGGCTTCTATATCGTTGGTCAATTTTTCCACGTAGTAGCTGCCTGCCAGTGGATCGACTACGCCTGCCACGCCCGTTTCATAGGCGATGATCTGCTGCGTTCTGAGGGCGATGGTCGCGGCCTCTTCGGTGGGCAGGGCCAGAGCTTCGTCGAAGGCGTCGGTGTGCAGGCTTTGCGTGCCGCCCAACACGGCGGCCAGCGCCTGAATTGCCACCCGGGCAATGTTGTTCAATGGCTGCTGCGCGGGCAGGCTGACTCCGGCAGTCTGGGAATGTGTTCTCAGCATCCATGACTTGGGGTTTTTTGCGCCGTAGCGGTCCCGCATCTGCCGCGCCCAGATGCGGCGAGCGGCCCGCAACTTGGCAATCTCTTCAAAAAAGTCATTGTGGATGTCCCAGAAAAAACTGATTCGGGGCGCAAATTCATCTATATCCAGCCCACGTTCCAGCGCCTTTTCTACATAATGAAAGCCGTCTGCCAGAGTAAAGGCCAGTTCCTGTACCCCTGTCGCGCCCGCTTCTCTGATGTGGTAGCCGCTGACCGAAATAAAGTTCCACTTCGGCACGATCTTAGGCCCCCATTCAAAGGTATCGATGACCAGTTTTACACTGGGTGCGGGCGGATAAATAAATTCTTTCTGGGCAATGAATTCTTTGAGAATATCGTTTTGAATGGTGCCGCCGATTTTGCTCAGGTCTTTGCCCTGTTTCTGGGCATTGGCAATGTACATGGCCCAGATTGCATTTGCGGGGCTGTTGATGGTCATAGAAGTGGTCACTTGTTCGGGATCGATGCCCCGGAACAGGATTTCCATATCCGCGAGGCTGGCAACGGCCACTCCGCATTTGCCCACCTCGCCTTTGCTGAAGGGATGATCGGAGTCGTAACCCATCAGCGTGGGCAGATCGAAGGCGGTACTCAGGCCTGTCTGTCCAGCCCGCAGAAGTGCGTGAAAGCGTTCATTGGTCTGTTCAGCGCTGCCAAAGCCTGCAAACATTCGCATTGTCCAGAGTTTGCCCCGGTAGACGCTGGCCTGCACGCCCCGCGTATAGGGAAACTCGCCCGGATAACCCAGATCACGCTCTGAATCCCAATCATGCAGGTCGTCTTCCGTATAGATCGGATCAGGTTCCATATCCGACAGGTTTTTATGGTTGTATTTGCGCTCAGGGTGCTTGGCAACGGCAGGCTGATACACGCTGCTCAGCCATTCATTTTTGGTGCGGCGGGAATTAGGCGGCTGGGTCATGGGAAAACCTCCGGGGTGGGAAAGATGGAGAAAACAAACGCTCGTTAGGTGGCCTCTAGCCTAGCAGACCGGAGCCTCAGCCATTCAGCCTATGCCGCCGCTCTGCCCGCTCCCTTAGGCTCAGGCCAGTGCCTTCTTCCACTTTGCCCACCGCCTCGGCCCTTGCCCGCTTCAGTCTTGCTGCACAGCATTCGGCGAGCCTCGCTTGGTGTTCGGAAGGCCAGCGCCTCGCCAATTTTGCCGATGAACACGCCTTTGATCTGCAATTGGCGACAGATTTGGAGTTGGCCGCAGTGCGTGCCCAGAGGATGAAACCAGCCCAGCCGCCAGAAGCGTTTTTGAACCAGTGGCTTCCGGTCTTGCCCGACCTTGAAGCCCTGCTCAGCATCCGGTTCGAGGGTGCGAATCCGGGCAAGCCTTTTGTAGACGCCAGCGTTACTTCTCGGCCCGTGCTGGCCGCCGATTTGCCCGCGTTGGCGGCGTTGGCCCAGCGGACGTATGCAGGCTTTGGCCCCCAGCGGTTGCGCTTCTGGTCGGCGGCACCGGCGGGAGCCTTCGCGGGCACGCGGCCCGACTTGCGGGTGCTGGCTGCCCCTCTGGCCGACCTGCAACGCCGTTCCACTCCGCCAGAATTGTCGTTGCGGCCCACGCTGGACACCTCCCAACTGGAAGCGGCGCGTGAAGCTTACGCCGATGTAGACCGCCTGCATCCCGCCCATCCCGGTCAGGCCCGCCTCCTGTCTGAAGAAGATCTGCTGGAAACTATAGAGGCCGGAACGATGTTTGATGTGCTGCACGGGGGCCAGTGGGCCGGATATGTGGGCGTGTTGCCCAAGCTCAAGCACGGGCTGAATGCCTATTCGGTACAGGAATTGATCCTGTCTCCCGCCTGGCGGGGGCGCGGTTACGGTGCGGCCCTGACGACCTTGTTGGCCCAAGCCCTGCCAGAACCAGACCGCGTGCTGTTGGGTACGATTCATGCAGACAACTGGGGCGCACGGCAAGCCGCTTTGCAGGCGGGGCGAACTGACATTGGCGGCTGGTCGTGGCTGCCTCTATTCCACCCTTGACCATAGGTTCTGGGGCATGGAGTCTCTGGCCTTGACCCCAATCTGACCCCAACCCCCGACTCATCTGCTAGAATCTATGTTTGGGTGTCTCGCCCACCAGTGATGTGTGGCGAGCCTTTTCATGCCGGGGCCATTCATCTCCTGACCAGATTGTCAGGCCAGCCCCGGACATGCACCAAGTTCCGCCCTCGCCTCCAGCCCGTTGCTGGTGCGCTCGCGGGCGGGGGAGAGAATGAACATGGAATACCGGAATATTGCGATCATTGCACACGTCGATCACGGCAAAACCACGCTGGTAGACGGACTTCTCAAGCAGACCCTGAAACTCGGCCACGGCGAAGAAATTACCGAACGCGCCATGGACAGCAACGACCTTGAAAAAGAGCGCGGCATCACCATCCTGGCGAAAAATACTGCCGTGGAGTACAAGGGCATCAAAATCAACATTGTAGACACTCCCGGACACGCCGATTTCGGCGGAGAAGTGGAGCGCGTGTTGGGCATGGTAGACGGCGCACTGGTACTGGTGGACGCTGCCGAAGGCCCCATGCCCCAGACCCGTTTCGTGCTGCGTAAGGCCATCGAACTGGGCCTGAAGATCGTGGTGGTCATCAACAAGATCGACCGTCAGGATGCCCGTATCGAAGAAGTTGTCAACCTGACCTTCGACCTGATGGCCGAACTCGGTGCCAGCGACGATCAGCTCGACTTCCCCATCCTGTACGCCGTGGCCCGTGACGGCAAGGCCTACAAGGATCTGGAAAGCCCGCAGGAAGACATGCACGAGCTGTTCGAGATGGTGCTGGAGTACATCCCCAGCCCTCCCGTCAAAGTGGACGAGCCGTTCCAGATGGTCGTCACCAACCTCGACTACTCCGAATACCTCGGGCGCATCGTGTTGGGCCGCATTCAGCGCGGTACCGTCAAGAAGGGCGAATTTGTCCAACTGATTCACAAAGACGGCACCATGACCAAGTCGCGCATCGTGCAGCCGTTTACCCACATGGGTCTGCGCCGCATTGAGGCCGACAGCGTCAGCGCAGGCGACATCGTGGCTCTGGCGGGTATCGAAGACGCGCAGATCGGCGAAACTGTGGCCGACCTCGCGGATCCCGAAGCCTTGCCCATCATCACCGTGGACGAACCCACCGTGTCGATGACCTTCCAGCCCAACACCAGCCCCTTTGCAGGCAAGGAAGGCAAGTACGTCACCTCCCGCCACCTGAACGACCGCCTGAAGCGCGAAGTGATGACCAACGTGTCGCTCAAGGTCGAAGAACTCCGCCCCGACGAATTCAAGGTCAGCGGGCGCGGCGAGCTTCACCTCAGCATCCTGCTGGAAACCATGCGCCGTGAAGGCTACGAAGTGCAGGTCGGATCGCCTCAGGTCATCATCCGCGAGATCGACGGCGAGAAGCATGAGCCTATCGAGCATCTCGTGATCGACGTACCGGAGTATCACTCCAGCAGCGTCATCGGCATCCTGAGTTCCCGCAAGGGCCAGATGGTGAACATGGAGCCGCAGGGCACCCGGACCCGCGTGGAATTCAAGATTCCCAGCCGCGCTCTGTTCGGCTTCCGTACCCAGTTCCTGTCCATGACGCAGGGCGAAGGCATCATGAGCCACATTTTCGACGGTTATGCGCCCTGGGCCGGAGAACTCAAGACCCGTCAGAACGGTTCGCTGGTCAGCATGGAAGACGGCACTGCGTTTGCCTACTCCATCTGGAAACTGCAAGACCGTGGCAACTTCTTCATCGACGCTGGCGCTGATGTGTACGTGGGCATGATCGTGGGCGAAAACGCCCGCGAGCAGGACATGAACGTCAACGTCTGCAAGAACAAGAAGCTGACCAACGTGCGTTCGAGCGGTGCCGACGACGCCCTGACCCTTATTCCGCCCAAGCGCATGAGCCTCGAAGACGCGCTGGAATACATCAGCGACGATGAACTCGTGGAACTGACGCCCCAGAGCATCCGTCTGCGTAAGAAAGTGCTGAACCCCAGCATGCGGAAGTAAGCAGAGAAATTCGTTAAGCACGCGCCCCGGCTTCGGCCTGGGGCGCGTGTTTTTGGTTGCCAAACTCGGGCTGTCTCTGGAGCAGTAGCCAAAGTGAAGGTCCACTTGTCTGACATTCGCCCTTGCGTGGTGAGCGGTGGCCGATTAATCTGACCAGAGGACTCAGGATTAATGACTCAACTCCAGACCATTCCCACTGCTCACGCTCCCCTCGACATCCACACCCGTTCGTTGTTGTTGGCGTCGGAGGCGGTCTTGGCCCATCTGCATCCACGCGCACCGCTGCGTCTGGCACAGGTCACGCTGGAAGGCGGCGTCTGCTACGTCACTGCGCCCAATACCGATGCGCTGCGCCTGAACCGCGCCCTGGCTGAAGAAGTCGTGCTGGTAGCGTCGGCACAGGCGGGAGCGGGCGCGTTGCTGGGAATTGCGAGGGGCAATGCAGGATCGGCGCGTGATGCAGCCGAGTTGCTGGCTCTGGCCCTGACTGAACCTGAAGAACAAGAAGTCTTGCCCGCTTATTTATCGGTGCTGGAAGCGCGAGCACGGGCCTTGCTGCGCCGTTCCTGGGCAGAGGTAGAAGTCGTGGCGGCGGGTCTGCGCGAACTGGGCCAGCTCGACGCCCGCGATGTGGCCCACCGAATCGCCTGCGCCCAGAGCATTCGCGGAACGCTGCTGAATTGACTCCAATAGGTCGCTTTTATCTTCTAGATGACATTTTCTGGATAAATCGAACGAACCCTCAAGGCTGCGAGGCGGAGTGACTGCAATGACCTCCCAGAAATGCGGCTGTGTCAAGCTGGCGGGCTTGATGCTCACCTCATCCAATTCGGTGATCTATAAAGACTGAGATTAGGGAAAACCTGTACAGAACAGTTTTTTCCCTGTCTTCTGTAGAACTCCACGCGGGACAGTCGGAATTGTAGTCTGGTATTCATTTTGCAAGCCAGGTCACGATGGTTCCTGTGCGGTCAGTTCATTCTGGCATTACAGGAGAATTCCCATGAATGACACTTCCAACTCTCTGGTCAGCCGATGCGACGCCACTTCTTGCCGTTATAACGAAGATATGCAGTGCCATGCCGGACAGATCGAAGTCCAGATGGTCATGGGCGATATGGGTACACAGATGGCCCACTGCATGACCTTCTCGCCCGAGGACGGCGCAGATCTGACGCAGGGTACCCAGCCTTCTTCCAGCCACGACTGAATGAGCTTAAGTTACCTAGCCCAGACCTAGGTGCTGGGCTTTTTTGTTGTTCAGACCGAACGACTTGACTTCTCACAGCACCAATACGCCGTGATGTTTGGCCTTGTCCTGTGGCTCGACATGAATGGTCACGTGTGCGCCTTCCATTTCAGTCTGGATCGCTTCCTCCAGGCGATCGCAGATGGCGTGTGCATCGCTGACGGTCATATCACTGACCACCACAAGATGAAATTCGATGAACGTCGTCCGTCCTGCGTGCCGTGTGCGGAGATCATGGATTTCCAGTGCGCCCTCGGCTTGCTCGCTGATCACGGTACGGATGCGGCGCTCTGTGGCGGGGTTGACGCCCGCATCCATCAAACCGCCCACGCTCTCCTTCATGAGGTTCCAGCCGCTCCAGAGAATATTGAGGGCCACCAATACGGCCAGTGCTGGATCAAGTACGTGCCAGCCCGTGAACTTTGCCAGCAGCACCCCGATCAGCACACCCACGCTGGTAATCACGTCGCTGAAGACGTGCCGCCCATCGGCCAGCAACGCGGGGCTGCGTGCAGTACGGCCCACGCGCAGCAGCACGCCCGCCCATAACGCATTGATGACACTGGCGATCAGGTTGACTCCCAGTCCGATCAATGGCGCATCGACCAGTTTGGGATTCATCAGATCGGGAATGGCGACCCGCAAGATACTGATGGCGGCCAGTACGATCAGCACGCCCTCGGCCACGGCGCTCAGGTATTCAGCTTTGGTGTGTCCGTAAGGATGATTGGCATCGGCCGGACGCGCGGCCACCCACAGCGCCAGCAGTGCCCCGCCCGCTGCCACCACGTTGATTACGCTTTCCAGCGCATCGGAGTACAGAGCCACACTGCCCGTCATGAAATAGGCCACGAATTTGAGGCCCAGCACGATGAGGGCCACCACCACGCTGAACGCCGCGATACGGACGAGAGAGGTGGGAAGTTTGGGGGGCAAAGGAAGTGGGCCGGAGGTCATCCGCCACAGGCTAACAGGGTTAGGCGCGGCGAAAACCGTGCCCGAGGGGGGAACAGCCTGAGCAGGACGTGTTACGTTCCCCACATAACGCAGCCTGATACACTTGTTCGGTGACTGTGCCGGAATTGCCCCACTCTGATTTACACACCCCTGACCTGCTGAGCCAGCTCAACCCCAATCAGGCGCAGGCCGCCGACCATTACACCGGCCCCGCGCTAGTCATTGCGGGCGCGGGCAGCGGCAAAACGCGCACGCTGATCTACCGGATCGCCCACCTGATTCAGTATTACGGCGTGGACCCCGGCGAGATTCTGGCCGTGACCTTTACCAACAAGGCTGCCGCCGAGATGCGCGAGCGGGCCAAGCACCTCGTGAAAGGGGCCGACAAACTGTGGATGAGTACTTTCCATAGCGCGGGCGTGCGGATTTTGCGGGCGTACGGGGAACATATCGGGCTGCGCCGCGGCTTCGTGATTTACGACGACGACGATCAGATGGACATCCTGAAGGAGATCATGGGATCGGTGCCCGGCATCGGACCAGATACCAATCCACGCGTGCTGCGCGGCATTTTGGACCGGGCCAAAAGCAATCTTCAGGTGCCCGCCGATCTGGAGCGCTGGCCCGAGCCGTATATCAGTGGCCTGCCCCGTGAAACCGCCGCCGAGGTGTACCGCCGCTACGAGGCCCGCAAGAAAGGTCAGAACGCCATTGATTTTGGCGACCTGATTACAGAAACGGTGCGGCTGTTCAAGGAAGTCCCCGGTGTGCTTGACCGAGTGCAGGACCGCGCCCGCTTTATCCACGTAGACGAGTATCAGGATACCAACAAGGCGCAATATGAATTGACGCGCCTCTTGGCTTCCAGAGACCGCAACTTGTTGGTCGTGGGAGACCCCGATCAGTCGATTTACAAGTTTCGTGGTGCAGACATCCAGAATATTCTGGACTTTCAGAAAGATTACGCGGATGCCAAAGTCTATATGTTGGAACATAATTACCGTTCCAGCGCCAAAGTCTTGGGCATCGCCAACCGATTGATAGAAAACAACTCTGAACGCCTGGAAAAAACGCTATTGGCCGTTAAAGATGACGGGCATCCGGTGGTGTTTCACCGGGCCACCGACCACCGCGCCGAGGGCGATTTCGTGGCCGAGTGGGTCACGCGGCTGCATGGGCAGGGGCAAAAGCTGACCGATATGGCCATTTTGTACCGCACCAACGCCCAATCCCGTGTGATCGAAGAATCGCTGCGACGGGTGCAGATTCCGGCCAAGATCGTGGGCGGCGTGGGCTTTTATGATCGGCGCGAAATCCGCGACATTCTGGCTTATGCCCGCCTTGCCATCAACCCCGATGACGATGTGGCCCTGCGCCGGATCATCGGGCGGCCCCGGCGCGGGATTGGGGATACGGCGCTAGAAAAGCTGATGGACTGGGCACGGCTGAATCACACCTCCATCCTGACGGCCTGCGCCAACTGCGTCGAGCAGGGCATTCTGGACCGGGGAGCACAGAAGCCCAAGGAATTTGCCGACCTGATGGCCGCCATGAGCGACGCCGCCGACAACTACCTGCCGGGGCCATTTTTCCGCTTCGTGATCGAGAACAGCGGGTATCTGGATTTGCTGCGTCAGGAAGGGCAGGAAGGTCAGGTGCGGCTGGAAAATCTGGAGGAACTCGTGAGCGCCGCCGAGGAATGGTCTCAGACGAACGACGGCACGATTGGCGACTTTTTGGATGACGCGGCCCTGCTGTCCAGCGTGGACGACATGCGGGCCAAGAAGGAAAACCGCGACGTGCCCGAAGAGGCCGTGACGCTGATGACGCTGCACAACGCCAAGGGCCTCGAATTCCCCACCGTGTTTATCGTGGGCGCCGAAGAGGGGCTGCTTCCCAGCAAAAATGCCCTTCAGGAAGCCAGCGGCATAGAGGAAGAACGCCGCCTGTTTTACGTGGGCATCACGCGAGCGATGGACCGCCTGTTTCTGACTGCCGCGCAGAACCGGATGCAGTTCGGCAAAACCAACGCCGCCGAGGACAGCCGCTTTCTGGAAGAAATCGAGGGCGACTTTGACACCATTGACCCGTATGGGCAGGTCATCGAGTACCGGGCCAAAACGTGGAAGGAGTACCGCCCCACCGTGCCGAGCCGCCCCAGTGCGCCCAGTTTTACGCATCCCAGCGCCGTCAAAAACACCAGTTCTATGACCGCCGAGATGGCCTACCGGGGCGGCGAAAAGGTCACGCACCCCAAATTTGGCGCGGGGCAGGTGTTGGCCGTGGCAGGCATGGGCGAACGTCAGGAGGTCACGGTGCATTTTCCCAGCGTGGGCACCAAAAAACTGCTGGTGAAATTTGCAAACCTGACTCCGGCCTGAACTGAGTTTTGCTGAAGCTGTTGGCCCTATTCTTCCCAGATCACCCGGTGACGGAGTTCGCCCGCTGGCACGCGCAACAATTCATCTATGACCAGTGGGTACACGGGCCGGGATTCCAGTTCGGTCAGTGGAATCCACTCGCAGCGCACGGCGGGATTGTCCAGCACCGGAAAAGATTCGCTGGGTAATTCGGCGGGCGCTTCCATGCGGTAGAAAAATCCGATTTCGTGGGCGCGGTTTTCAGGTGGGCCGAAGTGATTCTCCACGATGCCCACCAGTTGCATTCCGCCCGGCGGTGTGCCCGTTTCCTCGGCCCACTCGCGGGCGGCGCAGCTTTCGGTGGTCTCACCGGTGCTCAGAGCGCCCCCCGGGAGGTACCAGAATCCCAGGTTTTCCTCGGTATTGGCAAGCAGGCAGGCGTCGGGCGTCTGCGCGTTCCGCACGCACAGAATTCCTACCCGCACGCTGAAGGTCAGGCCGCCCAACGGCAGGCGAATATCCACCGGATCAGGGTTAAAGTCGGTCATGCCGCGCCGCCCGCATCCAGCCGCACGCTGGGGTCGGGGTCGGCCTGCAACTCGGTCCGCAAGCTGTCCGGCAGGTCGGCGCGTCCGGCGATCATCATGCGGACGCCTTCATCGGTGTCACGGGCCAGCGTAGGCAGCAGCGCGGCGGGCAAGTGGGGATGCAGGGCGGCGGCGCGGCGTACTCCGGCATTGAGGTCGGCGGCCAGCCCGGTCAGCACAGCCTCTCCCGGCGCTTCGGCATAGGCCACGGCGCGGCGCACCTCGGCATTGTCGTCGGCGGCCAGGCGTGCCAGCCGCGCTGCACCCAGATCAGGCCGTACAGCCAAGAGGGTGCGGATGCTGGGGTCGGTGTCGGTCAGAAGTACATCCAGCACGGCGTCGGTCAGACCCTCGGCACTGGCGATGTGCAGCCGAATATCCTGCTCGGGCGAACGCAGCAGGGCCAGAATCGCCGCTTCGGGCAGGTCGTTGCGCTCCAGCAGGGCACGGCGCACCCCTTCCGATTCATCGCCCGACAGGGTGGTCAGGGTGTGCGGTGTGGCATCAGGTCGGCGGGCAAGCGAGGCCCGAACATCCGGGTCGGCGTCCAGTTCGGCGCGGGCCAACCACTCGGCGGGCACGCGCCACGCCTGCAAAGCGGCGGCCCGCACCAGGGGATGCTCGTGCCCTGCCAGCCAGGCCCGCACATTTCCGGGCAAATCCATACGGCGAGCCAGGGTGGTCAACACGTCTGGGTCAAGGTCGAGCGTCAGGGTCAGCAGGCAGTCCAGCGGCAGATCCAGCCGCCGCGCCACACTGGAGCGCACCAGCCCGTGCAGGTCTTTGACCAGTTCGCGCAGGGTTTCATCGGGCAAATCGGCCCGCACAGCCACTGCTTTTCTCACGTCGTAATCGTCATCGGCAGCCAGTTGGCGTACCAGCGGCTCAGGCAATTCCGGGCGCTTGGCAACAGCCTCACGCACCTGCCAGCCTGCATCGGCGGCCAGCGATGCCACCCGCTCGGCACTCAGGCCCGCCCGCCCCGCCAGCGCTGTTCTGACCCCAAAATCTTCGTGCCGCGCCGCGCCGTCCAGCACCCAGTTGGGAGCGTCGGGAACGCCCAGCAAGGCCACCACTCCTTCCGGCGGAAACACACTCAGAAAGCTGGGCCGCGCCAACCGGATCAGGGGCAGGCCGGGATTTTCCAGCAGGTCTCGCGGAAAGCCCGCCGCCAGTGTGCCCAGAATTTCGGGGGGAGTATTGGGGTGCCGCGCCACCCGCGCCCGCACCCGCAGGTCTGGATGGGCTGACAGTCCCGACAACGTGTCAGACGTGGCCCGTGCATGGCCCGCCGCCTCCAGCGCCCCCTCCACGCCAAGTGCCGTCAGAGAGCGCGGATCGAGTTCAGAAAACGTCATGGGCTGCACTATGGCAGATCGGAGAAAGGGGCAGCGGGTGGTCTACAGGTCTGATCATAGAACAGGGGTTCAGCGTTTAACCATGTTGATATTAATGCTATTGGAGAAGAGAAACTCCCCCTTTTCATCATAGACACTAATTAAAATATGATTGGTTTTATTTAATGATGCTTTGTTTTTGAGCGATGCGCTGACATAAAATTTTGCGGTCAGTTTTTTGGAAACAGAGGACGGAAAAATATTATATTCCAGAGAGCTAAAGGATATAGTATGCGTTTCATTTAGTTTTTCCGGGGGTAATTCATCAATGGCAAAGAGTTGGGCATTAAATGAAAGTGGATAATCGTTGTACTGATTCATACTAAAACTGCTTTGTCTGCTGACATTGCTGCTACCCGATAATCCATCTGATATTTTTAGGGTATAACTTGAAGAAATCGACGATGTGGCGGGAAAACAAGAAGAAAGAAGGCCAAGGGTAAGTGAAGAGACGAGTGCGATTTTGATTGGCTTTAGCATGATGCAGTCCTTTTTATTTCTTCATCCGGCAAGGTTTTTGGGAATATCTATAGTATTTTGCCGAAATAACTTTTGAAAGTCATTTTTTTAAAGTAAATTAGCTCTTCTTTATTCAAATCTAGAAATACTTTAACTTTTCCGTTCCTTACTTCTGCGATTAGAATTTTACAGCTTTGAGAGTTATTATTACTTGCGCTTCCAGCGAAACTTAGTGTCGATAAGCAAAAGATGTTCAAAATAATGAATAGCTTTTTCAAGAGTAATCCCCTTAAATCAAAACTTTATGCACTGAAATGACACCCATCGGCATTGTAAATGCAGGCCTGAGCTGCGATTGCCGCTCACTGTTAACCTGTGCACCCACACCCGTGTATCTCTTCCCCAGCGCCCGCAAAAGATTATTTATGTGTAATTCAACCTGCTGTCTTTCCCTTGTATTTCTCCCAAAGCCACCCTACCCCCTACCTTTCCTAGGAGATATAAATGACTAGATAGATAGGAATAAAAGCAATATTCCTGCTGTATGGCGCGGTCTGGAGGACTTTTCCTCCTCTCTCCGCTCTATTCCTCCAGTCTCAAGACCTCGCCAAAGGGGAAACCCTCGTCTTCCAGCCCGCCCGGAGGCACCACCCACAGCGTGGGCATGCGCGGCGGCGTGTCTGGAAAATCACCGTAGCCGTCGGTTAGGTAAATCAGCACATCGGGTTCGTGGGCATCTAACAGCCTGAAAATGGGCCTGAAATCGGTGCCGCCGCCCCCCTGCGGTGGGGGAATGGGGTCGCCGGGGCGCAGGTCGAAGGGGCCGTAGGCTACGGTGTCGGCGTAGTACAGGGTGGCCCGGACGTGTGGATACGCGCCCAGCACGCCCTGGACCTCGCCCACCAATGCCCGCACCGCCTCATCGTCCACGCTGCCCGAGGTGTCTACGGCCACCAGTGCGCTGAGGCTTTCATCGTCCAGCGCCTCCAGATACAGGCCGCGCCCCACGAAACGGCGGTCAAAGCCTCCAAAATCGACGGGGGTGCGGGCCAGAAAACGCCACAGGTGTGCCCGCCAGTCCAGCCGCGCCGGGGCCAGCCGCATCAGTTCGCGGTGCATGCCCAGCGGGTCGTCGCCCTTGCCGCCGCTCATGGCGTCCACGCTGCGGGCCTGTGCCAGCGCCTGTTGCCACTGCTTGGCCGCCTGTTGCCCGGACTTGCCATTTTTTGGCGGTGCGTCTCCGGGAGGGCCATCCATCAGGTCATCGCCCTCTTCGTCGCCGGGGTGTTCCTCGCCTTCCAGCGAGGTATAGACCTCTTCTACGCTCAGTTTTTCCAGATGCTCGTCGCGTCCTGCCCCTGCGCCCGAACTCTGCGGCGGCACGGGCAACCCGGCGGCCATGACCATGCCGTTCACGATCAGGTCGGCGGCCCGGTTCCAGCGTTTTTTCTCACGCGGGCCGCGCCGCCCCACATGCGACAGGGCAGCGTGCAAGACCTCGTGCAGCAGCAGGCCGTCCAGCACATCGGGCGGCAAGCTGGCAGCCACTGCGGGGTTCACATATACCCGCTCGCCGTCGGTGCCTGCCGAGGCCACTTCATCTGAGGGCACAAATTCGGCGTGCAGCAGCAGCGTGGCAAAAAAAGCGGATTTGCCCCGGATGCGGAGGCGGGAGCCGGAGATCAGGCGGTTGAAATCGGGGGGCGAAGTCATGATGTTTCCGGTGCGTTTGGCCGAGAGAACGTGGATCGTGGATCGTAGAAAAAGACCGAACCACGATCCACGATCCAGCCTCTACGTTCCACTACGCTCCCTCGCTCAGCGCCAGCGTTCCGGCCACCAGTTCCGCCAATCTTTCGTCCCGGCCCAGCAGTCCGGCCAGTTCGCCCAGTTGTCCAATCGCCTGAAATTTGGTAACCAAGGTCGCCACATACAGTTGCAGCCACTCGGGGCCAGCCGTGTCGCTCAGCCAGCGGAAGGCGTGATAGGCCTCGTCTGCATCGGCGGCGCGGGCACCGAGACCCACCACGGCGGCGTAGCGCACACTGGGTTCGTCGGGCAGTTTCAGGCCGCCGCCCTGACCCTTCAGCACTGTTCCCAGATCCGGCAACTGCTCGAACAGCCGCACAAAGGCACCGAATTCGGCTCCGGCGGCCTCGCCAATCGCGGGCGAAACATCCAGCCCAGCGCGGTGCAGCTGCGCAGCCATTTCCCAGGAGCGTGGGCTGGGCCATGCGGGTTGCTGAGGGTCTAGACGGTGCAGCAACTCGGGCCGGAAGGTCAGGAAGGCAATGACGTGCTCGTGCAGGCTGCGGCCCAGTGCATAGGCCCGCCAGGCATCGAAATCGGGCCGCACCGTGAGGTGAAGAAAGCGGTTGGCAAGCGGCGCGGGCATGTCGAACACGCTGGCGCGGTCTTCTTTGCGGTTGCCCGCCGCCCACACGAACCAGCCGTCGGGCAGTTCGTAGCTGCCCACGCGCCTGTCCAGAATCAGTTGTTGCGCCATGCCCTGCATGGTCGGCGGGGCCATATTCACCTCATCCAGAAAGAGGATGCCGTGCCCGCCACGCGGCAAAAATTCGGGCGGAAACCAGCGGCTGATTCCGCCGTTGCCCTCCGGGTCGGCCTGTGGCACGGGCAGGCCACGCAGGTCGGTGGGGGCCAGCTGAGACAGCCGCACATCCACGAACTCAAGATTATGTGCCCGCGCCACTTGCGCCACCACGCTGCTTTTGCCCACGCCGGGCGGCCCCCAGATCATGGTGGCGAGTTTCAGTTGGCCGCGTGTGAGGGCCGCGAGGTACGTTTGCAGTTCGGTGGGGGTGAGGCTCAAGGCAGTGCTCCTTTGGAATGTGGAAAGTGGGTTGTCGGTTGTAGGAAAAACTGATGGGATGGGCGCGGCAGCCGAACACGCCGCAGGGCCTGAGCGTAGCGCGTGGGCCGGGTCCCTGCCGGATAGCTGGAGGCGTACAGCGACCCGGTGAACCATTGAGGCCAGTGCGGGGGCGTATGCTGGCCTTCTCTCTGATCCGTGCAGCACGCACTTACGGCCCGTCCCTGCCAAACAGAATATTGGGCTGCCGACCCCGTTATACTTTGACTCAGTTCAATATTCCTCTTCGCCACTCTCCATCCTGACCTTTGCCCTGCCCGGAGGCCCTGCCTGTGCTGCCCGACATCCACAAAATCCTGTTTTTCCTGTTCGCCCTGATCGCCGGAAGCTACGGCGTGTGGGGCTTTTACCGCCTCTATCTGCGGGTTCGCCGGGGTGCGGCTTCCAACGAGGCCCGCTTTGACCGGCCCGTTCAGCGCCTTGCCTACGCCATTCGCACCTCGCTGACGCAGGAGCGCACCTTCCGCCGCCGCACCGTGATCAGCGTGCTGCACAGCTTCATTTTCTACGGCTTCGTGTATTACCTGCTGGTGAATGTCGTGGACGGCCTGGAAGGCTACCTGCACTTCAACATTCTGTCCAGCAATCCGCTAGGGGCCGTGTACAACATCCTGGCCGATCTTCTCAGCTTTCTGGTGCTGGTCGGCGTGGTCAGTCTGGTGGTGCGCCGCCTGTATACGCCCAGCAAACGCGACTTCCGCTTCACCGAAAAAACACTGCTGCACCCGCTGCTCAAGCAAAATTACATCCTGCGCGACAGCCTGTTCGTGTCGGCCTTTATTTTCTTCCATGTGGGCAGCCGCGCTGTGGGGCAGGCCGCCAAGATGGTGCAGGAAGCCCGCGAATTTGGACAGTTCGACTCGTTTCAGCCCTTCGCCTCTGGCCTGGGCCGCCTTCTGTTCGGCGGTCTGTCCGAATCGGCGCTGGAAGGCTGGCGCATTTTTGGCTACTGGGGCGCACTGGGAAGCGTGCTGGCCTTCCTCGCCTACTTTCCGTACACCAAGCACATTCATATTTTCATGGCCCCCCTGAACTACGCCCTGAAGCGCGAGGCAAAGAGCGGCGTGCTGCCCCCCATGAAGGGTCTGGAAGCCGCGATGGAAGCCGACGAACCCCGGCTGGGCGCGGAAAAACTTGAGGATTTGGAATGGCCGCGCCTGCTGGATGCCTACGCCTGTATTCAGTGCAACCGCTGTCAGGATGTGTGCCCGGCCAACGCCACCGGCAAGGCCCTGAGTCCTGCCGCGCTGGAGATCAACAAGCGCATGGAGCTGAACGTGCTGACGGGTGGGCCGCGTGTGCAGAGCCAAAACACTGTGCTGACGGGCGGCCCGACCACGCTGGGCATTGCTGCACAGGGTCTGGAAGCTCCGGCGGGCGCACCGCACCCCAGCCCCTTTACGCTGCGCCCCACATCGTTCGAATCGGGCGCAAGCACCGCACATCCACTGCTGGAATTTGCCATCAACGAAGAAAGTGTGTGGGCCTGCACCACCTGCGGCGCGTGTATGCAGGTGTGCCCCGTGCAGGACGAACAGATGCTGGACATCATCGACATTCGCCGCCATCAGGTCATGGTGGCCGGAGAATTCCCGCCGCAGTTGCAGACGGCCTTCCGGGGGATGGAACGCACCAGCAACCCGTGGGGCATCTCCCGCGATAAGCGCATGGAATGGGCCGAGGGCCTGCGCGTACCCACCATCGACGAAAACCCCAAACCAGACGTGATTTACTGGGTGGGCTGTGCCGCCAGCTATGACCCCGGTGCCCAGAAAGTGGCCCGCAGCTTTGTGCAACTGCTGGACAAGGCGGGCGTGAATTATGCGGTACTGGGCAAAAAGGAAGCCTGTACCGGAGACAGTGCCCGCCGCGCCGGAAACGAATTCCTGTATCAGACGCTGGCCGCCGAGAACGTGGAAACCCTGAACAGCGTGCGCCCCAAGCTGATCGTGGCGACCTGCCCGCACTGCATGAACGCCATCGGGCACGAGTACAAGCAGTTGGGTGGCGATTACCGCACCGTGCACCACACCGAATACCTGGAAACGTTGGTGGCCGCTGGAAAACTGCCTATGACCCAACTGGGCCAGAACGTGACCTACCACGATCCCTGCTATCTGGGCCGCCATAACGGCGTGTACGACGCGCCCCGCAGCCTGATTTCCCAGATGGCGGGCGAGGTGCTGGAGCTGGAGCGCAGCCGCGACAATTCGTTTTGCTGCGGTGCGGGCGGTGCCCAGTTCTGGAAAGAAGAGGAAGAAGGCCGCGAACGCATCAGCGACAACCGTTTCCGCGAGATTCAGGCCCGCTTGGACGTAGCCAAAGAAAACGCGGCGGCGGGCAAGGTGCTGGCGGTGGGCTGCCCCTTCTGCAAATCCATGATGACCTCCACACCTGAAAAGCAGAAGCGGGATGACATCGTGGTGAAAGACGTGGCCGAACTGATGTTCGAGAGTGTGTTTCCGGGCGGCGTGCCCAAGCCTGCCGTATCGGAGCCGGTGGCCGTGCCCAACGCTCAATTGCCGATGGAGCGCACTGGAGAGATGCCCGCTGTGGGTGCTCCTGCGGCGGTGGTGGGCCAGACCGCTGCCGACGTTGCTAACGCACAACCGGGCAGCCCGACAGCCAACGCCGGAAACCAGCCCGAAGCGCAGGCCGCCCACCCGGAAGCTCTACAGCCGGAAGCCGCACAGCCCGCGCAGGCCCCAGCAGCCCGCAAATCCTGGAAGCCCAAGAGTGGGGGAGACGCTGCCCAGCCCGCCAATGACAAGCCCACAGACGACGTGAACCCGGCTCCGGTCGTAGCAGAAGCGGTCAGCTCCGGCGAAGCGACCCCCGCTGCCCCGGCCCGCAAAGCGTGGAAGCCCAAACCCAGCACGGGCGATGATGTCAGCCCCGCGCCTGTGGCCGAAGCTGTTCAGGCGCAGGCCGTTGCCGAAGCCAGCGTTGAACCCAGCGCCGAAGCTGCCCCCGCCCGCAAAGCGTGGAAGCCCAAAGCTGCCGCGCCAGCGCCGGAAAACGTGGCAGAGGTCGCCCCTCCTGCCGAAGTTGCCCCGGTCAAGCCTGCATCGGTTGAACCTGCCCCGGCTGAACTTGCTCAGACTGCGGCAGAAGCCAGCCCCACAGGTGAGCGTAAAAAGTGGACGCCCAAGGGAGCGGCTCCGGCTGTGGCTGCTGCTGAAACTACTCCTGCCGAAGCTGTACCCGTGTCCGCTCAGACCGCTTTAACGGAGGCTGGTTCTGCCGCGAACGTCGAAACCCCTACCTCTGAGCGCAAGAAGTGGACGCCTATAGCTGCGGCATCTGCGCCAGTGGCCGAAGTTACGCCGCAAATCCAAGTGGAACAGACTCAGGCTGAGGCTGCTCCCCCGGAGGCCGCTGCGCCCGCTGCTGTGGAACCTGTCGTCAGCCCAGAACCTCTGCCCACTTCCGCCCCAGTTGCCGCCGCCCGCCCGAAATGGCAGCCCAAGGCTAAAGCTGCCGCCGAACCCGTGGCTGCAACTCTACAGGCTGAAACGCCAGAAACAGCCGCGCCCATCACCGAACACATCAAGCTGGAGCAGGTGGGAGAAAACGCGCTGGAAGAAGGCGTACAGGCCACCAGCGCCCCCGCCGAATCTGCCCCAGAAGCAGGCGCACGCAAGAAGTGGGTTCCAAAGAAAAAGACCGAGTGACCATCTGTTCATTTGAAATATTGATGTGAATAGAGCGTTTGGTGGCGGGGTTGATACACAGATCAGCCCCGCCGCATCGTTTTAACAGTTGAGTCACGCTACTATCAGGCCATGACCATTGCCATCGTCACCGATTCGACGAGTGACCTCAGCCCGCAACTGTGCGAGCAATACGGCCTGACCAGTGTGCCCCTCTACGTGCTGTTTGACGGCAAGATGCACCGTGACGGCATTGACCTGAAACCCGCCGAACTGTTCGCGGGGCTCAAAGCGGGCAAGAAAACGCCCAGTACGTCCCAGCCTAGCCCTGCTGAATTTGCCGAGGTGTACCGCAAGGCGCTGGAAACCGCCGACGAGGTGCTGAGCGTGCATATCAGCGGGCAGCTTTCGGGCACGGTGGGCAGCGCAAGGCTCGCCGCACAGGAATTTGGCAACAAAGTCACCGTGCTGGACACCAAATCGGTCAGCATGGGCCTTGGCATGCGGGCCATTCGCGCCGCAGAGCTGGCCCGTGCAGGCAAAACGGTGCCCGAAATCGTGGCCGAACTGGAGCGCGTGGGTGCGGTGGCCGACATCCGCTTTACGGTGGATACGCTGGACTTTCTCAGGATTAACGGGCGCATCGGTGGCGCTCAGGCACTGCTCGGCGGCCTGCTGAACATTAAACCTATTCTGGTGGTGCGGGGCGGCAAAGTGGAATCGGGCGGACGGGTGCGCGGGCACAAAAAGGCCATGCAGGACATCATGGATCATGTCCGTAAGTACGTGGAAACACACGGCGGGGCACGGGTATCGTTTATGGCAACCGTGGGCGGCGAAGAGTACATTCGTGAAGTGCGTTCTGGCCTCAGCGACCTCAAATTCGACGATCTGGGCGACCATACCATCGGCGCGGTGGTGGGTACGCACGCTGGCCCCGGTACGGTGGGCGCAACGCTGGAACCCCTGACTGCCTGAGCGTGGGTCACTACCTTCAACGGGCCCCTGTTCGCGTGGGGTGCCTGCTTCTGCTGGCGGGCCTGCTGGGGGCTTGCCGCAGTGGCCCTGAACAAAATGTCAGCCTCAAAAAGATCGTTCTTGCGCCGCAAGGTCAGATCGAATTGGGGGTGCTGCGCCTGCCCAACGGGTGTCTGGACGCGGCACCCTCAGAAGCCAAAGCGCCGCCGCCGCCCCTGCCTCTCAGCGGGCGCTTGGGGCTGTGGGTGGCCGAAATCGACCCGCTGACGCTCGCGCCAATCCGGGCCGTCGCCACCAATGCGGATAGTGTGTTTCCGCTCGCCAGCACCTACAAACAGGCGGTCCTGTGGGCACTTCTGAAGCAGTTTGATGCCGGAACCTTGCAGCCCACCGAGCGCTTTAACGTGACCCGCGACAACCAGAGCCTCGGCAGCTATCCCTTTGATGGAACCAGCCTCAAAGACCTGTCGGTGAGGATGATTCAGAACAGTGACAACACGGCCACCGACATCCTGCACCGCCGGGTTGGGCTGCAAAAGGTGCAAAATGTCGCTGACGAGTTGGGCCTGTGTCATACCCGCCTGATCCTGCCCACTCGGGATTGGTGGGTGGCGCAGTCGGGTCTGTCGCAGACCTTCAACAGCACCACCCGCTGGGCCGCCGCACGCGGGGCAGACCGCGAACAATTGGCCGTCCTGATCGACGCCGATGCCCGCAAGTACCGCGCCGATTACCTTCAGCGCAAACTGAATGACTACTTTGATACCCGCCCCAATCCCGACGACGATCTGCGGGTTCACAACCTCAGCACGCCCTATGAACTGGGGACCCTGCTGGCCTCCGAATTTCTGAGATCCGGCCTTTCTGCGCGTGCCCAGCAGTGGCAGCGCGAAGTGATGGGCAAGGGCTTTGGGCGCTCAGCCCTGAAATTGCAGCAACGGGGCAAGGTGGCGTGGTTTGGTGGCAAGGGCGGCAACGGCTGGGGCATCCTGACCTACAGCGGCTATATCCAGACCACAGACGGGCGGCACTTGGTGTACGCCTTCATGCAGCATGGGGCCGACCAGAACTACACCATGCCCAACACCCGCCGCGCCTTTGCCTGGATCAATGCTGGAATAGACGCGGTGCTGGGCGAGCAGGTGGGGGAGAAGGAGGCGAAATAAGCTCAGAGGGGTGCAGGGGTTCGGCCCAGAGCCTCAGCTCAAGCCGTCTGCCCGTGCCAGCTCTGCGGCTATAGCGGTGTCTAACTGCGGGCGCACTGCAGCGTAAGGCTCGGCCACCGTTGCGCCTGCTGCGGGCACATGGCCGCCGCCGCCCAGAGCCACAGCGATATTCTGGGCGCTGACCTTGCCGCGAGAACGCAGCGACAGCTTCACGCGTTCGCCAAAATCTTTGACCATCACCGCGAGTTCTGCTCCTTCCGAGGCGCGGAGCATGCCCACATACGATTCCACATCTTCCCAACTGCCGCCCGCCCGCTCCAGCATGGCGTCGTCTACACGGGCCAGGACCACGCGCCCGCCGTGCAGAAATTCCATCGTACCCAGCACCTCGCGCAGCAGCAGGTAGTAGGTGCGCGGATTCTGGGCCATCTGATCATTGATCCAGCCCAGACGTGCGCCGTGGGCCAGCAGGCGGGCCGCACACTCAAAGGTCTGGGGCGTCACGCTGTTAAAGCGGAACGATCCGGTATCGGTGTTCAGGCCCAGCATCAGCGGTGTGGCAATCGCTTCGGTCCACGGCACGCCCAACGCGTCCACCACGTCGGCCACCATCATGGCGGCGGCGGGGCGGGCCGGATCGACCAGCAGGGCGTCGGCCTGTCTGCGGTTGGTGCCGTGGTGGTCAATATTGATGGTTTTGCCCTCAAACACCGACAGATCGGCCCCGGCCACCCGCACGGCATCGTTGTTATCCACATCCAGCACCACGGCCAGCGCGTCTGCGGGCCAGCTTTCCAGCGGGGCACCGAGTTCGCCGGGTTCGGGCAGAAACGACAGGTAGCGCGGCACGTTCATCGGCGCGATCACCTCTTTGCCGAGGCTCCGCAACGCCCGCGTCAGCCCCAGCACGCTGCCGAGGGCGTCTCCGTCCGGGCCTTCGTGGGCCAGCACCACCACCGGGCCGCTGTGGTCCCGCAACAGACTGACAATGGCCGCCACGCCCTGCGAATAACTGGCCTCTGAATGGGTCGGAGTGGTCATCAGAAAAGTATAGGCGTCCGGGGTGAGATGAAATTCGTATCAAGTCCCGCAGTGTTGGGCTTCTGAGCAATTCTTCTGATGACGCCACCAGAAAAACAGACTTTCAGTGGCTCCTTTCTGCAACCTGTTCGTCTCCATTCACCCGCTCTGCTTGGTCAGACTGCCTGGTCGTCGGCAGCATCAGGTAATGACAGATGCTCTGGCCCGGATCAGGGGCCGCTCTTTGGAGTGCGCGGCTCCTGATGATGGGCCGTTCACGCTATCCTGATTCTCGTGTCCGCCCGACTCAATTTGGCTGCCCTGACTGCCGAAGAACTTCAGGTTCTTTACGGCGTCAACGGTGCCCAGTCGGTGCTGCCCGATGTGAGCCGGGCGCGTTTGGAAGGCCGAACCCTCTCGGGGCCGGAGATTCAGACCACCCTGACCTTTACGCCCCTGCCTGAGCGTGGTTGGGGAGCCTCGCCCGAGCAGACGCGGTTGCTGGCTGCCGAAGACGCCGCACTGCGCGGATTGGGGGCGCAAGAACTCGGCGTGCATTACGCGCCCCTGATCAGTGGAGCGCGGCACCAGCGGGCCTATTTGCTGGAGCCGGATACAGCCCTGGCCCTGCGCTGGAGCGAAACGCCCGATACCACCCACGCGCCGCACGGGCAAACGCGTCAGCCTTTTGTGCAGGCCGTGACGTGGCTCAAAGACCGGGCCAGCGGTGTGGCCTGCGTGCTGACCACCGCCGCGCCGCAGCCGCCCTCACCGACCCTCAGCGAGCAGATCGATCTGCACCAGCACCCCGACCTGAACGCTGCGGCCCTGTTGGAAGCTCACCGGGCGCATGTGCTGAGGCATGGGCGCGGCCAGAAACTACCCAGCACCGAGAATGCCGCCGAGGGGTGGGGCAAGGCGTGGCAGGCGGTGTACGCGCTGAATGTTGCCGCATGGACGCGCCGGGGCCTGCTTCTGAGCTTTGTGCCGGATGAACGCGAGCGGGCGTGATACTTGCCCTGCATGACCCCCCTGAGCAGCCCCTATCTGAACAGCCCACCCCCCTGAACGCCCTGTCTGCGCCATAGTGCGCCCCATGACCGATTCTGCCCACCTGCCCACCCGCCACGTCGCCTTCGATTGGGGCGGCGTGTTTACCATCGGCACCTTCGATGGTCGCTCGACCCAGAATGTGGCTGACCGCAGCGGCGTAGCTGTAGACAAAGTACGCGAAAGCTATTTCCGGCATGTGCGGCAGTTGGAAGTCGGCGCTTGGACGCTGCCTCACTTCTGGAGCGTGATGGAGCAAGAAACGGGCGTGCAATTGCCCTACGCCGAGTTCGAGACGCTGTATCTGGGCAGCATTCTGGACAATCTGCCCATGTACACCACGCTCGCGGCCCTGCCTGTGGGCGTGCGCGTGGGCCTGCTCAGCAACAATTACCCGGTGGTCAGCGATCATCTGCGCCGTGACCCCCGTTTTGCCCGTTTTGACGCACTGGTCTTCAGCAACGAACTGGGCCAGAAAAAGCCGCACGCCGATTCCTTCGCGGCGCTCGAACAGGCCATGCAGCACCCCGCCGGGGCGGTGGCTTTTGTAGACGACGTGCAGGAAAATATCGATGCGGCCAACGCTTTTGGCTTTCACGGCATTCTGTACCACCACGACCACCACGCCCAATTCGAGGCAGAGTTGGCTGCCTGGCTGGGCGGCACAAGCTGAATTCAGGCTCAAACTCCAGGCCAGAGCAGTTGCCGTAGCCGTCCTCCGGGGCGGCTTTTTTTGGCTTCACTTTCCTCCTCTACCTGCCCCGGTGGTGTACCTGCCGCAGTGGTGTACCTACCGATATTCCAAGTACACCACCCCTCAGTACAGTGTGTCCGCCGCACAATGCAGCTATTCAAGACCGGGCCAAAGCGCCCCAGCATCAGGCAAGCTTCCACCTCTTCTGCACGTCAGAGGTTCGCTTTCTCATTCCACATCTTCATTCCATACAGGAGCCGACATGACCCACGATTCTTCCCACTCCAGCAGCCACAGCAGCCCCCGCACCCACGCCGAAATTCTCGACAAGACTTGGAAAACCGAGGGTCGCTGGCAGGGCATCAAGCGCAACTACAGCGCCGAAGACGTGGTGAAACTGCGCGGCAGCCTGCCCATCGAGTACACCCTTGCCAAACACGGGGCACAGAAGCTGTGGCGCTTGATGGCCGAAGAACCCTTCGTGAACGCACTGGGCGCACTGACCGGAAATCAGGCCATGCAGCAGGTCAAGGCGGGCCTGAAGGCCATCTACCTCAGCGGTTGGCAGGTCGCCGGAGACGCCAACAACGCGGGCCAGATGTACCCCGACCAGAGCCTCTACCCCGCCTCCTCCGTGCCCGACGTGGTCAAGCGGATCAACAACACCCTGCGCCGCGCAGACCAGATTCAGCACAGCGAGGGCAAAGACGACATCGATTACTTCGCGCCCATCGTGGCCGACGCCGAGGCTGGATTTGGCGGCCCTCTGAACGCCTTCGAGCTGATGAAGGCCATGATCGAAGCGGGCGCGGCGGGGGTGCATTTTGAAGACCAGCTTGCCAGCGAGAAGAAGTGTGGGCATCTGGGCGGCAAGGTTCTGGTTCCCACCAGCCAGTTTATTCGCACGCTGAACGCGGCCCGCCTCGCCGCCGACGTGTCGGGCGTGCCCACCGTTCTGATCGCCCGCACCGATGCCGACGCCGCCAACCTGCTGACCAGCGACATCGACGACAATGACAAGCCCTTCCTGACCGGTGAGCGCACCCCCGAAGGCTTTTTCCACGTCAAGCCAGGGATCGAGCAGGCCATCAGCCGCGCTCTGGCCTACGCCCCCTACGCCGACGTGATCTGGTGCGAAACCAGCGTTCCCAACCTCGAAGACGCCCGCAAGTTTGCCGAGGCCGTCCACGCCCAGTTTCCCGGTAAATTGTTGGCCTACAACTGCTCGCCCAGCTTCAACTGGAAGAAGAATCTGGACGACGAAACCATCGCCAAGTACCAGGTGGAACTGGGCAAGATGGGCTACAAGTTCCAGTTCATCACGCTGGCGGGCTTCCACAGCCTCAACATGAGCATGTTCGATCTGGCCTACGGCTACGCCCGCAACCAGATGAGCGCCTTCGTGGAATTGCAGGAACGCGAATTTGCAGCGCAGGCACGCGGATTCACCGCTGTCAAGCATCAGCGTGAAGTGGGCACGGGCTACTTTGATCTGGTGGCAACGGCGGCAGGCGGCGGCCAGAGCAGCACCACCGCCCTCGCAGGCAGCACCGAGGCCGAGCAGTTCGGCAAGTCGCACAAGGAACTGGCTGCCGCGCACGACTGAGGAAAGCCGTCAGTGGGTAGTGGGTAGTGGAAAAAGAGTGATGGCTTAAGAGCTTGAGCTTTGAGCAAAAAGGGGAGTGGGGGAGCCTTGAACGGGCTTTCCCACTCTCTTTGGTTGGATGTGCCGATCAGGTTGGCAAGGTAGCTTCGGCCATGTTTGCCCTCCTGCTGGCGGCGGTTAGCCCTTACGCTCTCACGCTGGTTCCCAAAGCCCAGCTCACGTTTCCCGGTTCGCCGCCACAAATCATCAGTGGGCCAGCCAATACGGATCAAGCTGTCGTGGATCAGCCGTGGACTTTAGACCAGATTTTGTATGCACCGAGCAAAAATGCGGCGGCTGTGCGATTTTGCTGGGATATTGGGAAATTTGGGAGCTGCGAAACCAGCTTGGCGCGTCCGGGTCAACCTGTTTTGAAATTATCCGGAGGAGATGTATCCCGCCTGCTGTGGGCCACAGACGGCAAGTACCTGATTGGAGCCGGGGCCAACACGCTTAGGCTGTGGAATCTGGTGGGCGGCGTCAGAACAGCGGTGACTCCTGTAGCGGGGTCAACTGTGCAGCGGCTTTGGCTGGCCCAGCCGAACCTGGGCAAATCTGACTTGTGTGTATCGGTGCGGCGAATGTTTCCCGTAAATGGCGTTTACCGCACCACCATGACTTCCATCCGCTACGCCCTGCCAGCTCTGAAGGTATTGACGGTGACGACGCAAAAAGGAAAAGAGGCGGAATGCCGCCCCTTATCTCCGAATCTCTTCTGAGTTTTAAGGATTGCTTATTCGGTTCCCACTCCATGCCCGTCGTCCCGTTGCTCCAGCCGGAAGCCGTTGGGCAAAAAGTCACGCACGAGGCCGCTGACCACGTCGCCGTGCGGGTTCACGCACACGATTCGGGCGTCGGGGCTGAATTCGTACAGCACCTGGCGGCAGGCTCCGCACGGGCTGGCAGGCGGCGTGGCTTCCGAGTACACCACGATGTCGGTAAAGTCGCGCCCGCCCGCCGTTGCCATGGCCTGAATCGAGCTTTGTTCGGCGCAGCGGCCCAGGCCATAGCTGGCGTTTTCTACGTTTGCGCCCCGGAACACCTGCCCGTCTGCGGTTCTCAGGGCCGCGCCGACCCGGAATTTGCTGTAGGGCGCGTAGGCCTTGGCAAACGCAGCCTGAGCATCTGCCAGTAGCTCGGCGTCGGGCGCAATGCCGAGGCGGTCACTGGACAGGTCTGGGGTTCGGGCCGTCGAAATTACGTCACTCACGCACACTCTCCTCAAGAGCTTCGGGCAGATGCTCTTCGGTCGCCCGCTCTACCCGTACCCGCACCACGCGGCGCTGGTCGGCTTCTTCTACCGTGAAGGCCCAGCCTTCATGCACGAAGCTCTGGCCCACTTCCGGAATATCACCAAAATGGTTGGTCATAAAGCCCGACAAGGTGTCGTATTCTCCCTCACCGTCTTCCAGATTGCTGCCCAGCCGTTCTTCAGCCTCGCCCACTGTCAGGCTGGCATCCATCAGATACACGCCCTCAGCGATCACTTCCACCATCGGCAATTCATCTTCGTCGGTTTCGTCGTAAATTTCGCCCACGATTTCTTCCAGCGCGTCTTCCAGAGTCACCAGGCCCGAGGTGCCGCCAAACTCGTTGACCACGATGCTCAGGTGGCTTTTCTTGTCGCGCATCTTGGCAAGCAGGTCCTTGATTTTCATGCCTTCGGGCACAAAGTACACGGGGCGCATCACGTCGGCAATCACGGTGTCGTCCAGGGCGTCCAGGTGACGCAGCATATCGCTGGTATGCACGATTCCCACGATGTTATCGGCCATATCGTGAAAGACCGGAACCCGCGAATAGCCGTGTTCGGTGTTCAGTTCCAGCAGTCTCCGCAGCGGCGAGGAGCCGTCTACGGCCACCATGTCGTTGCGCGGCGTCATGATCTCGCGCACGGTGGTATCCGACAGGTCGAACACGTTGTACACGAGTTCTTTCTCGTCTTCTTCCAGCACGCCTTCCTGACTGGAGGCGCTCACGATCATGCGAATTTCTTCTTCGCTGTGGGCGCTGTGGTGTCCAGTCACGCCGCGCAACCCGAACAGACGCACCACGGCGTTGCCCAGTGCGTTCAGGCCGCGAATGGCCCACTTGAACACGAACGTGAAGGCCAGAAGGGGACGCGTGACCAGCAGAGCCACCTGTTCGCTACGTTGCAAGGCCCACGTTTTGGGTGCAAGTTCACCAAAGACGATGTGCAGCACGGTACTGACCGTAAACGCGATCCCGAAGGAAATGGCGGTGATTTGCCCTTCCGACAGAGAGCGGCCCTCCAGCAGTGGCCGGATCAGGTGTTCGATGGCAGGCTCGGCCACAAAACCGATGCTCAGCGAGGCCATCGTGATGCCCAACTGGGTGGCGGCAATGTACAGATCGAGGCTTTTCAGGGCCTTCTGGGTGGCGCGGGCCACGGAATTGCCCTCTTCGACCAACTGGTCGATCCGGGTGTGACGAACGGCGACCAGCGCAAATTCTGCGGCCACGAAAAAGCCGTTGATCAGAACCAGAACAAAAAGGGCAACAATACCAAGGATGTCATTCATGAATGGGCGCGCTCCATGCCGCGCCCCGGCGTTCCGCAAGGCACATGCTGCCCGCTGCTCCGGGTCAGGCCAGAGGGCCGACCAGAACGCAGCGTCGGACGCCGGAAAGGGTCTTCGGGTGACTGTCGAGTCACAGGTTGAAACGGATCTTTGCAGATGCTTTTGCGTAGCCACAGCAAAAACGCCGCCCTGAGGCGGAGTTCACCGGGCGTAGATTCAGAGCCAGAACTCGGAGGCTCCATAGCAGTAGATACTATAGCACGCGGTCAAAGCGGGTAGAATCCGAAGATTGACCTCCGTTAAGATTGCTGTTGGCGGGCAACATCTGCCCAGAAACCCTATTCCTGGGACTCAATCACAACAGCTGCCAGAGCGCAGGCCCCAGCAGCACAGCACCCACCAGCAAGGCCCCGATACTGGCGACCAGTACAGCGGCGGCGGCAGCATCCTTGGCGACTTTTGCCAGGGGGTGGAATTGGGGACTGACCAGATCCACCACAGCCTCCACTGCCGTATTGATCAGCTCCAGAGACAGCACCAGCGCACAGCACAGCATGATCGGTGGCAGCGGCGCACGCAGCAACACGGTGAGTGTCAGGGCCAGCACACCTGCCCAGACCTCAATTCTAAAATTGGCCTGCGAGTGGTACACCTGCCGAATTCCGGCCCAGGCAAAGCCCGCTGAACGCCACCAGCGGCGCAGATTCAGGGCCGAGCCGCTGGTACGCACGCGCCTAGGTGGCGTCTGGTAGCGCAGTGCGGGCCGCGTCCCAGGCGTCGTGGAACACCTTCCACTCTGGCCCCGACGCGCCTTCCTCAAAGCCCAGACCATCGGCGTGTGGGTGGTCATGGCCCACCAGATGCGCCATACCGTGGCTTGCCAGCAGCGCCACCTCGCGCGTCAGCGAATGGCCCCGCGCCTCTGCCTGCCGCGCCGCCGTATCCAGACTGATGATGATGTCGCCCAGAATCGGCGGTACAAACGGGTCGCCGGGTTCCCAGGCCGGAAAACTCAGCACGTCGGTGGCGGCGTCCTCGCCCCAATGCTCCAGCTTCAGCGCCCGAATCGCCCGGTCGCCCACCAGCACCACCGTCACTTCCCGTTCCTGCACCTCAAAATGCGCCATGACCGCTTCCAGCGAGGCCCGCAGCGCAGGACGCAACCCAGCAGGCGGCTTTTTCTGAACGATCAGGTCAATCACGCCCCGGAGAATAGCAAGTTGTGGAGCGGGTTTTCAGCGCTCCTCTCTGCGGTGCAGCTCTGCAAGTCCCATCACGGAGAGGGGAGGAGTGGATTGAACGCCGTCATGAATGGATCGCTGCCTGGAAACGCCACAGGAAGGGCGCTGGGAATCCTTCCCCAACGCCCTTCCTGGTTTCTCGGGACTCATCGCCCGTAGCTTATGGCCCCAATACGGAACCGTCTGCGCTCAGTCGTCTGCACCCACCGGGTCAGTGTCCACTTCCGGAATGGAGGCAAACTCGCCCCGGCGTGCGGCCCGCTTGTCCTGCTCGGCGTTTTCGGCAGTTTCGTAGGCCTTGATGATCCGGCCCACCAAGGGATGACGCACCACGTCCACGTCGGTGAACTCGTGCCATTCGATGCCTTCGATATTGCTCAGCACGCGTTTGGCAACCGCCAGTCCGCTGGAAATGTGGCGCGGCAAGTCGATCTGGGTCACGTCGCCCGTAACGACCACCTTGCTGCTGAAGCCCATGCGGGTCAGGAACATCTTCATCTGCTCGCCCGTGGTGTTCTGGGCTTCGTCCAGGATGACAAAAGCGTCATTCAGCGTACGCCCGCGCATGAAGGCCAGCGGAGCAATTTCAATCACGCCGCTCGTCAGGTAGGACTCGAATTTTTCCTGATCCAGCATGTCCTGAAGTGCGTCGTACAGCGGGCGCAGGTAAGGGTCGATTTTGGCCTGAAGGTCTCCCGGCAAAAAGCCCAGCTTTTCTCCGGCCTCGACTGCCGGACGGGTCAGGATGATGCGTTTGACCCGGCGATTTCGCAGCGCCTGTACGGCCATCGCCACCGCGAGGTAGGTTTTGCCTGTCCCGGCGGGGCCGATGCCGAAAGTGATATCGCTCTTTTCGACCTTCTCCAGATACACCTTTTGCCCCGGTGTTTTGGGCCGAATGCCGCGCGGCAGGCTCAGGCTACCTACCTGCGTTTCGGCGGCGAGGCTGCGGCCTTCTCCGCTCATGCGGGCCGAGCGAAGCAGGCTGTCGGGCGTCAATTCTCCGCCGCCGCGCACCACGTCCAGGGCGTCTTTAATCATGCGTTCGGCGGCCTGCACGTCGGCTTCCTCGCCCGTGATGGTCATGGTTTCGCCGCGTGCAATCAGGCGGGCACGGGTCAATTCACGCATTCGGCGCAGATTCACGTCGCCCGTGCCCAGCAGCGCAAAGGCTTCACGCTGGTTGGTCAGTGCAATGGTGGCCGTCACTGGGTTGCTGGTGGGGGTGACTCCGCCCTGTTGTGTGCCGTCCTGTGCGCCCGCAGTCTGGTTCTGAGAATCGGGCGTCTGTTCGGGCATCTGGCCTTGCTTCTGGTCTGTCAAGAGATTGGCTCCAAGCACGCCGCACAGGCGCAGGCTCTCCCCGACTTGTCCGGGTGAGAGGAGAGGGGTGGGTTCGTCATTCGGATGCCCCATTGTCCGACGGGAAAGGGGAAGGGTGCGTGTCCCGCCGCACATTCTGCGGTGTTTCTGGGACGAGAGCCAGCAGACTCTCAAGGCAGAATGTGCAGAATATATACAGCGGTCAGAACATCACAGAGGGATCAGCAGCCAGAAGTCAACGTGAATGAGCATGGACTCAGCCTAAAAGACGGGGTACGGGCCAGCCAGACGCAATTGGCTTAGAGAGGCCAGAGTGCCCCTAATTGCTCTGGCCTCGTCCCGATCCGTCTGATCTCGGTGTGTCTGCTCTCAGAACGCCTCGTCTTCCTGGGCGTGGGCCGGGATACACTTGGCAGTGTGAGTTCCACTGGCGTCTATCCGGACGGGGCGCAGGCCGCACTGCGTGCCTTTTTATATGCAGACCCCGCCGCACATTCCCTGTCTCCGGCCATGCACCGCGCCGCCTTTGCCTGGGCTGGGCTATCGGGCGACTATCAGGCCGTGCGTGTGCCCCCCACCGATCTGGGCCGGGCGATTGCCGAACTCAGGCAACCGGGCATCCTGGGTGCGAATCTGAGCCTGCCCCACAAGGAAGCCGCCCTGGCGTCTCTGGACACTCTGACCCCTGCGGCGCGGGCCATCGGCGCAGTCAATACCATTATTTCCAGGCACGGCCAGTTGCAGGGAGACAACACCGACGCGCCGGGATTTCTGGCGGCTCTGGCAGATGCGGGAGTGGCCCCGGACGGCGCGGCAATGGTGCTGGGTGCAGGCGGCGCGGCGCGGGCAGCGGTGTGGGCGCTGCGTTCACAGGGGCGCGAGGTCTGGGTGGTGAACCGGACTCGTGCCAAAGCCGAGCGCCTCACTGCCGATCTGGGAGGGACGGCAGCCGACCTGCACGGTTCCAAGTGGGCCGACATCAGGTTGATCGTCAACGCTTCCAGCGCCGGACTGAACGCCCCTGAAGAATCCCCGCTCTCAGACTTCGATTTTTCCCAGTTGCCCCAATCAGCCCTGATCTACGACATGGTCTACAAACCTGCCGAAACCCGCCTGATGCGGGATGCCCGCGCCGCTGGCCTGCGGGCCGAAAACGGACTGGGCATGCTGGCCCACCAGGCCCGGCTGGCCTTCCTGGCCTGGACAGGAGTAGATGTTCCCGTGCAAATATTTCTGGACGCCCTGAACGCGGCCCAGACGCCGAAACCTGAAGCCGCAGTCCCGGAAGGAACGGCGCAGCATGGCTAGGTCTTCTGAGAGTGGGCCTTCTGAACCGGTGTCAGTCACGGACACGCTGACCGATCATCCTGACAGCAGTACGCTGGCCCGCACGTCCAGATGGATTCCGCTGGCCGTGTTGTTGCTGGTACTGCTACTGACGGTTGCGACAGCGTCCACCATTGGCCGCTTTGTGCGCGATCAACAGGAAGCCCGCTTTGAGCGCGAGGGTGCGGCGCATACCTATGCCCTCAAAAACAGGATCGGTGATTACGAGAACCTGTTGCGGGCCACCCGCGCCTACTGGATGAGCAATCAGGACATGGTACTGCCGTCTGTGTTCGGTGATTTTGTGACCCGCCTCGACCTGAGTCGGCGCTATCCGGGGGTCACGGCGGTGGGATTTGCCGCGTGGGTGCCTGCCGCCGATACCGCCAATCTGGAAGCGGGCATCCGGGCTGGGGCAGGCTCCGAATTTCGGATCACGCCGCCCCTGTCCACGCAGGCCATGCGTGCGCCCGTGATTACCCTGTCGCCGCTGAACGATGTTACGCGGCTCGCATGGGGATTTGACCTCTACAGCGACCCTGACCGCCGCGCCGCACTGGATCTGGCCCGGCTCAACAACACGGTGCAGGCCACAGGCCGTGTGGATTTGCAGCGTACACCGGGTAAACCTGTCGATCCTGGATTCCTGCTGATTCTGCCCGTCTGGAATGAATTACAGTCCACAGACGACGAGCAGAATCCGCAGGGGGGCCGGGGCACGCTGGCAGGCTTCATCTATCTGGTGGCCCACGCCGATGAGTTTTTGACCCGCTTGGATGACGGCGGTACGCCCACGGGCCTCAGTATCAATACCCTGCTGGCCGGACAGCGACTGGAAACGCGCCCCTTGCCTGACCTGTTGTCGTTTCGTTCGGATACCAAGCTGACGTTAGCTGGACAGGTCTGGACACTGAATTACGGTGCGCCGATGGGCTTCGGGCGCGATCTGGCGGCCAATTTGCCGCTGTTGACGCTGCTGGCCGGACTGCTGGTGGCGGGGCTGGCCTTCCGGCTGACCCACGTGCAGGTGCAATCCCGCGAGAGCACCGAGCGGATCAACCGCCGCCTGACGCTGGTGCAGGCCCGCCAGGAGCGTGACCGGGCCGAATTTGAGGCGATTTTTCAGGCCATGCAGGATGCCGCCGCCTTCACGGACGATACCGGACGTGTACGCCTGGTCAACCGCGCCCTGACCGAGCAATTTCGGATGGACGGCGCGGCCCTGATCGGAGAACCGCTGAGCCGCCTGCATCTGGACCGCCGCCTGGAGGGGCGCACCACCTTTCAGGCCATCACCACGCCCTATCAGCGGGCCGATGGCAGCGTGTTCTCGGGTGAAGCCCAGCGCAGCGAAGTTCGTGACGGGCGGGGTGATCGGCTGGGCCTGCTGGAAGTGATCCGTGACGTTACTGACCGCGTACAGGCAGAGCGGGCTGTACAGGCCGGAGAGCGGCGCTACCGGGGGGTGCTGGACGCCATCCCGCATATTTTGTGGGCCAGCAGTCCGGCGGGCGACGTGACCTACGTCAACGCACAACACCGCGAACGTCTGCTGGAAGGCAGTGTGCGTGAGGCGGTGTTGGCCTCCGATCTCCTGACCTACGACAACATGTGGCGCAATGCCTATGAGATTCGTGACCGCGCTCAGTGCGAGGTGCGGCTGCATGTGGGCGACGCTTACCGCTGGTTCGTGGTGCGGGTGGCCCCAATTCTGGATGAAGGGGACAGCGTGACCGAATGGGTGGCGAGTGCCACCGATATTCATGACCGCCTGGAGGCCGAGCGGCTGGCCCAACGCAACGAGGAACGTTACCGGGGCGTTCTGGAAGGCATGCCGCAGATCGTATGGCTCACCGATCCAGCGGGATTGCCCACCTATTTCAACCGCCGCTGGGATGAATATGTCGGAGGAGAACGCGCCAGTTCCGGCCTGCTGAACCTGCTGCACCCCGATGACCGGGGCGAATATCAGCAGCGTTGGGCGGCGGCAGTGCGGGCCACGCGCCCCTTTGAGGCCGAGCACCGCCTGCTTGGAAACGATGGCTGGTACAGAACCTTCGTGACCCGTGGCCTGCCCGTTCATGATGCACAGGGCCAAGTCATCGAGTGGGTGGGCACCAGCACCGATGTAGACGACAGTGTGTACGCCGAAAACGCCTCGCGCCTGATTGCCGATGTGTCCGAGCAACTCAGTGCCCGCGCCGAAGACCCGCTGGCGGCCCGCTCCGGGCATTATCACGCGGCCCTGGATCTGCTGACCATTCGGTTGGCCGAGAGCGCGACGCTGTGGAGCGCTCCACCCGAACTCGAACTGCTGGCGATGTCCCGCGTCGCGCCTGCCTGGGAAGCTCCCCATATGCGGGCGGCGGCCATTGCAGCCGTGCAGCAGGTGGCTGCCACAGAAGAAGCCCTGATTATTCCTTCTCATCCCCTGCTGCATGCCGTGAACGCAACGGGCGTGCTGCTGTTTCCGCTGATGGGCCGTGACGGAACGCTACGCGGCGTGCTGGGCATGACCTACCGCCAGGCCCTTACCGACCGTGACCAGGAGTTGGCACAGGAAATCGCCAAACGCTTTGCCACCGCCCTCGATAACGACGCCCTGCGCGTGCGGGCCATCAGCGCCCAGCAGGATTTACAGGTGCTCAATCAGTCGCTGGAAGAGCGGGTACATCGCCGCACGATGGAGCTGGAAGAGGCCAACCGTGAGCTGGAAGCCTTCAGCTATTCGGTCAGCCACGACCTCCGAACGCCGCTGCGGCACATCGTGGGCTTTGGCGACCTGCTGCGTAAGGATGCGGGAGAGTCGCTGGGGCCAAAAAGCCAGCGATACCTGACCGTGATGACCGACGCCGCTGGCCGCATGAGCCACCTGATCGATGATCTGTTGGAGTTTTCGCGCATGGGCCGCCAAGAACTCCGCAGCGGGCCGGTTCCGCTGGGGCCACTGCTGGAAACCGTGTGGCAGACGCTGGAACCTGACCGTCAGGGGCGCAGCATCGCCCTGACCGTCGGCCCTATGCCCACGGTGCCCGGAGACGCCGCGCTACTCTCTCAGGTGTTCGTGAATCTGCTGTCCAACGCCATCAAGTACACGCGCAACCGCCCTGATGCCCAGATTCAGGTGAGTGCGGAGTGGCCGCAGACTGCACATTCGGCCTCCAGTTCCGCCGATTCGGGCCGGGTCGATCTCCGCAAGGCAACCCAGAATCACGCCATCATTACGGTTCAGGACAACGGTGTGGGGTTTGATGGGCGCTACGCCGACAAGTTGTTCGGGGTCTTTCAGCGCCTCCACCGGGCCGAAGAGTTTGAAGGCACGGGCATCGGCCTTGCCAATGTACGCCGCGTGGTCATGCGTCACGGCGGCAGCGTACAGGCAGAGTCCACGCCCGGTGAGGGGGCCACTTTCCGGGTGACCCTGCCTCTACAATCGCCCCTGAACTAGTTTCCCAGAACCGATCTGACAGAATCAGCTGCCCTTTTCCTACCCTCTCCCCACACATCCTCTAAGTCACTCCTCAAGCCACGTTCCTAGCACTTCTGAATCTTGACCCTGACGCGGCACCTTCCCACCCTTGCCCAGCCCGGAGACCGAATGACCCTGCCAATTCCCGCCCTACGTGCCATGCCTGCTCGCGGTGACATCCTGCACATTTTGCACCTCGAAGACAGCGAACTTGATCATGAACTCGTGGCTATGAATCTGGCCGACGACCTGCCCTGGACGGTGCGCCTGGAGCGTGTCGAAGACGAGGCCTCCTTTATCCACGCGCTGGAAACCGACCCGCCCCATCTGGTGCTCAGCGACTTTGCGCTCCCCGGTTATGACGGTCTGAGCGCCTTTCATGCCGTTCATGCCCGCGATCCGCTGCTGCCTTTTATTATCGTCACGGGCGCCATGGGTGAGGAAGTGGCGGTAGATACGCTGCGTCAGGGCGTGACCGATTACATCCTGAAACAGCGTCTGGAACGCCTCGTGCCCAGTGTGCGCCGCGCAATTGCCGAGGCCGAGGCCCGCGATTCTCGCGCCCGTGCCGAGCAGGCGGTCCATGAACTGAACCAGTCGTTGCAGGCCCGGCTGCTGGAAGTGGAACGGCTGCGGAATACTGCCGAACGCCAGAGCCAGCGTCTGGAGGTGCAGGCCCGGCAACTGGAGGAGGCGCTGAACCTTCAGAAGACTTTTCTGGCCGAGACCAGCCACGAACTCCGCACGCCCCTGACCGCCCTGCTGGGCTATCTGCGCCGCGCTGAGCGCGAGGCAGGCGGCAGTCAGGTGCTGCAAGATGCCCAGCGCGTGGCCGAGAATATGACCCGCCTGGTAAACGACCTGTTGCAGTTGTCACGCGGCGAACTGGTGCAGAACATCGAGATGCACTTCATGAATCTGGGTACGCTGCTGCGGCAGGTGGGCCGGGATTTCAGCGTGCGGGCCGAGGTGCCAGATACGGAGATCGTGGGCGATCCAGGCCGACTCACCCAGGTTTTCGTCAATCTGGTCAGCAACGCCGTGCGCGTGTCCGGGTCGGCTGATCTGGTCAGCATCACCGTGAATCCTCGTCCCGGAGAAATCGAGGTGCGCGTGGTAGACAAAGGCCCTGGCGTGCCTGACGCCATCAAGCCGCGTATCTTTGACAAGTTCTACCGGGGCAAGGAGGCGGGGTCGGCGGGGCTGGGCCTCACCATCGCCCAGCAGGTGGTCACGTCGCATGGCGGCACCATCGACGTGCTGGACACTCCCGGCGGCGGCGCAACTTTCCGCGTGCGCCTGCCCATGCCCGATGAGGACAACGGAGAAGACGATGGTTACGCCTAGGCCTGGAGCGTTATCTGGGCTGTAGGGAGTTGTTTCAGAGCGGGGAGTCCAGACTGACAAAAAAGTTTGGACTCCCCGCTCTGTTCTGAAGGTTCGGCAGACGGTTTTGCCTTACGCCGCCCAGGCGCTAGCCTGAGGCCATGAAGAAGACCCTGAACGTGACCTGGCTGGGCGAGCAACGCTACCTCGGCGTCAGCGAGAGCGGCCACCAACTCCTGATCGACAACAGCCCCACCAAGATCGGCGTTTCTCCGATGGAAGCGCTGCTGGGCGCACTGGCGACCTGCACCGCCTACGACGTGGTGGAGATCATGAAAAAGCGCCGCACGCCGCTGAGCAGCTACCGCATCGAGGTTGAAGGCGAGCGGGCCGACACCGACCCCAAGCGCTACACCACCATCACGGTGCGCCACATCGCCAGCGGTGAGGGCGTCACCGAAGATGCGCTGAGCAAGGCGGCCCACCTCAGCCACGAAAAATACTGCTCGGTCGCGGCCAGCATCAGCAGCGATATTGTGCTGGAAACGCAGATTGGCTGAGCATTCCAACTGGGCGGTCGTGCAGGAGTGGGGCGGTGGGGCATGAAGCTTGCGGGCTTCTGTTGCCCTACCGCTTCACTTTCTGGTCCCGCCCAGTTCCGGTTCTTACTGATCGGTTCCTTTCGCGGCGGTGGCGGCGGCCCTCTGTGCCCGAATCTTCATCACCTTGTGCATATTCTCCAGCTCGCCCATGCAGGGCTGCTGCGGCCCGGTGGCGTGGTGGCGCTCATCCAGCGTCAGGCACCAGCGGGCGGCGAACATCTTGGCGGTGGCGTTCAGGGCCGGGCCGGAGCCTTCGCCGCCGTTCTGGAAGAAGGACACGACCATAAAGTTGGGGCTGTCGATGGGGCCGTAACCTTCGTACCAGGCGTTGGTATAGGCGTAGCCTTTGCGGAAACTCAGGCCGTTTTCGGCGGTTCCGGTTTTTCCTGCCGTACGAACCGGGAACCACTGCGGCCCCAGAATGTGCTGCGCGGTGCCCCAGCGGGTGGTTCCAGCCGTGGTGATATTCATGCCTTCCTTGACTATGCGGAAGTCGGCCTGTTTGCCGGGCACCTGTTCGGGCAGGGGGTGGGGTGACAGCTTGCCGCCAACTGCCTTGACCAGCGTCAGCGGGCGGCGTTTGCCCTCATTGACAATCGTGCTCAGGACCGATGTGACCTGTGCAGGCGTCACGAGCAGGCTGTCCTGACCGATGGCAAAACTGAGCGCCTGACCGGGGTAATAGCGCAGCGGTTCTTCTCCGGCGGCGGCGCGGCGCAGATTGGTCGTCTTGTACATTTCGGCAAAATTGATCGGCGTGGGCAGATACCCGCTCTTTTCACCCACCAGTTCCAGCCCTGTCGGACGCCCGTAGCCCAGCTCTCCAGCCCTCTTGCCCAGATAGTTGGCATAGGTGATCGGGTCGGCGTCGATGGCCGCCTGGTAGTACCAAGTATTGCACGAAAAGGCGATAGCCAGCCGACCGTCCACATTGCCGAGGCTGCCGCTGCGGTGCCAGTTGTAGCGGGGGCCACCGTAGCGGATGCTGGGCAGGCAGTTGAAGGTTTTGTTGCCCCAGCGTTCTATATAGGCCAGCGTGCTGGCGGGCTTGAACACACTGCCCGCATCGAAGGTCTGCACCACGCGGTTCTGCATCACGGCGTCCACGCTGCTGGACATCAGCGCCGCTGTCTTGGCCGCGTTGTCGGGGCTGGGTACGCGGGAAAACCAGTTGGGGTCGAAAGTAGGGCTGCTCGCCATCGCCAGCACCTCGTTGGTGCGCGGGTCTATGGCGATCACTGCGCCGCGTGTCAGGGGTTCGGGGGGTTGGCCGTATTTCTGTCGGCCCGCATTCACGTCGGCCAGCCCTTCGCGCAACACCTGTTCGGCGGCACGTTGCAGGGTGCTGTCTATGGTCAGGGTCACGTCCTGCCCTTTCTGGCCGGGGTTCAGCACCCGCTCGGTCTGCGGTTTGCCGTTGGCAGTCACCTCGCGGCGGCGCAGGCCGTTCTTGCCCTGCAAGGTCTGCTGGAGGCTGTATTCCAATCCCGAGACGCCCACCAGATCGCCCACCGTGTAGTTGCCTTCCTTCACCTGTTCCTCGTTGGCTTCCAGTACGTAACCCAGGGCGTGGGCGGCCAACTTGTTCTCAGGGTAGACCCGCTCCACGCGTTCGCGCAGCTCCAGGCTGGGAATCAGCACCGTGTATTCGTACAGTGCCGACAGCTTCTCCTGAGGGATATTGCGGGCCAGGATCGTTTCAGTTTCCTTGTTTCGGTCGGGTTCGCGGGGCTGACCGCCGATCAGTACATCCGGCCGGATGCCCGCCAGATACACGATTTTGTCCCATGCCGGAATGGCCTGCACCGGGTCTTTGGGGTCACGCCGCCCGGTATAGATCAGGTCCACGGCCACCCGGTTGGTCGCCAGAAGCACCCCGTCCCGCGTGCGGATCTCGCCGCGCAGGGCCGGAATGACCTCGTCACGTTGAAAGTTGCTGGCGGCCTGCACCGCAAACTGACTGTGCTGCGTGATCTGCAACTGGTACAGCCGGAAGCCCAGCCCAGCCAGCGCCACGCTGAAGCCGAAGGCCACCCAGCGCACGGCGGGGGCACCGCTCACCTGCGCCTTGGTGCCGATCCGCGCTGCTCCGCCCCGGCTGCTGCCTGCCCCGACCGCGCTCCCACCCGCCTTTTTGCGAATGCGGTTGCGGCGGTCAATCACGTCTCCAGCCCGTGCCCGACTCATGAAAGGCCGTCCTCGGGGCCGGGGCGCTCGCCCATGCCCCACGTCACCAGACGGTTCCAGAAGGGATAGATCAGAATTGTGCTGAGCAGCGCCAGGGGCACGGTCTGGCGCAGGGTTTCGACCGTCACCAGATCAGAGCGGAGCCAGTAGGTCAGGAATAGGAAGGCCAACCATTGTCCCAACGTGGCGGCCAGCACCGTGAAGAGTGCCTGAAAGATGCCCGAATCGCCCACGTAGCGCCGTACCAACAGCACCAGCAAGGCTCCGGCCCCCACGCCCGCCGCGTGTAGTCCCAGCGCCCCGCCGCCCAACACGTCCTGAATCAGTCCTACGCCGTAGGCCGCCACCACCGCCCGCACCGCCTGTAAGCGCCAGGCCAGGGCCGCGCCAGTCAGCAAAAACAGGTCGGGGGCAGGAATCCGCAGGGGGTCAAGGAGCCGCGACAACACGCCCTGCACGATCAGCAGCAGCAGCACGTAGACCACCACACCCACCCAGCGTCCCGGCCCACGGGAAGCCAATCCGGTATTTCTGCCGGAACGTCTCAGCATGTGCGGGGAGCCTGTGGGGTGCGGGGTAAATCGGCCAGGGAGTGGAAGAGGGGGGGAGAAGAGGCACGGATGACCACGGCAGACCGAACAGGCAGCTCAAACATAGATCTGACCTACGATAGCGCTCGCTGCCGCCGAAAATTGCGGTCTAGGCGGGCATCCATGCGCACAGCTCTGCCGATTTCCAGACCTCTGGGCGGCGCTCATAGTCCTTCCAGAATGGTCACGTCTTCCACGACGCCCACATCGATGGCAGGTTTCACGATGACCGTCCGGTTCACGTCGTTGGGGCCGAGCGGCACTACGCTTTCGATGGTGCCCACCCGGATGCCCACCGGGTATACGCCTCCCAGACTGCTGGTGACCAGCACGTCGCCCACCTTGACGGGCACGCTGCGCGAAAACTGCGCCCGCAGACGGTCTGGAGACACGCCGACTGCCAGCCCGCGCCCGCCCCGATTGCCCTGCAAGGTCACGCCCACGCTGCTTTCGGGATCTACTAGGGCCACCACCGTGGCGCGGTTGCTGCTGACTCCCGTGACCTGCCCCACCAGACCGCCGGGAACTGTGACGGGCATCCGCACGCGCACGCCGTCGTCGGTGCCCCGGTTCAGCGTGATGCGGGCCAGCAGAGGACTCGGATCGACGGCCACCACCTGCGCGATGCCCAGCGCGTTGGGAGCCTGTGTGGCCGTGATCTGCATCACCTGACGCAGGCGCGACACCTCCCGCGTCAGCAGTTCGTTGCGCTGCCTCAGCACGTCGTTTTGCTTGCGGAGGCTCCCGACTTCCCCGGCCAGGTTGCGCTCATTGACCACCGTGACGTAAGCGCGGCGCAGGTTATCGGCGGCCACCACGCCTATACGCGTGACCGGAGCCACCGAACCAGAGATGGCGGTGGGAACGATCACCTGCAAGCGGGTCGCGACCATGCTCAGCAGCAGCAGGCCGCCGTACACCAGCAGCAGAGACTGCCAGCTTTTCACGCCGTGTCCGGTTGGCCCAGGTGCGGCCCAGAGAATTCCGGCTCAGAGAGTCCCGGCCCAGAGAGCAGTCCAGAGAAAGAAAAGCCCGCACGGGTCACGCCGAAGACACCCCGGCGGATTCGGCAGCGAGATCAGTGCGGCCCGTTTGGCCCCAGACAGAGATGCCCGCCGCCCGCAACATCCGGATCACCAGCGTCAGCGGAAAGCCCACCACATTGGAATAGTCGCCCTCTATGCCCGATACGAGCGCCATGCCCACGCTCTGGATGCCGTAACCGCCCGCCTTGTCCAGCCCCTCGCCCGTGTGCGCGTAGTAGGCGATTTCTTGCGGGGTCAGGGGCCGGAAGGTTACGTCGGTACGTTCGACCTCGCAGCGCAGGCCCGCTGCCGACTGCACCGCCACGCCCGTCAGGACCTGATGGGTACGGCCCGACAGGGCTTGCAGAAAGGCCATGTTCTCTGCGGCGTCGGCGGGTTTGCCCAGCAACTGCCCGTCCACTGCGACCACCGTATCGGCGGCAATGATGACGGCCTCGGGGTGGAGGGCCGCCACTGCTCTGGCCTTCAGTGTCGCCAGTTCCGCTGCCAGCCGTGCCGGATCGGTTTCGGGGCTATCTTCGGCCTCTCCGCTGATCACCACCTGGAAGGACACGCCCAGATTGCCCAGCAGTTCGCGGCGGCGCGGGCTACCCGACGCCAGAATGACTCTCGGCCCCGCCATTTCTGTGCGCTGCGTCATTTCAGTGTCCGGTCCCACCCTAGTACCCGCTGCCGCTTTTCTCGCCTGCCACCAGCGCCACACCGCCTGAAGTGCCCAGACGGGTCGCCCCAGCCTCGATCATTTCCGCAGCGTCGGCAGGAGAGCGCACGCCGCCCGCTGCCTTGATCTGAGCGCGGCCCGCGATGACTTCGCGCATCAGGCGCACGTCGGCGGGAGTGGCTCCGCCGGTGCCGAAGCCGGTGCTGGTCTTGATAAAGTCTGCGCCGCCCCGCACGCTGGCCTCGGTCGCGCCGCGTTTCTGGTCGTCGGTCAGGTAGCAGGTCTCGATAATCACCTTCAGAACCTGTTCTGGAATGGCCCGCCGCACTGCCCGCACATCGGCCTCGATGGCGTCCCAGTTGTCTTCCAGCGCCGCGCCGATATGGATGACCATATCCACTTCATCGGCCCCGGCTTCCACACTCAGGCGGGCTTCCAGCGCCTTCTGATCGCTGCTGACTGCCCCCAGCGGAAACCCACATACGGTGGCGACTTTCACGCCGCTGCCTGCAAGTTCCGAGGCGGCCATCGGCACATAGACGGGGTTGATGCACACGGCATAAAAATTGTGTTCGCGGGCCTCGGCGCACAGGGTGCGGATGTCTTCGGCGGTGGCGGTAGCTTTAAGCAAGGTATGGTCGATGTACGGGGCGAGCTTCACACTGCCCATGTTACGCGGCAGAGGTTAAGAAACGTAAATGACTTACCCTGACTGGGGGAGGGTGGAGCGGCGGGAAGGCGCGGCAGGCGCTCTGCCACACAGGACTGTCGCGCCGCTGCTGTCCTGGTCACTCCGCCCCACCAAGCCTCCACTTTTTGCCAGATGCTCTAGGCTACGGCCATGACCACCCCCGACGCTCCCCAGCCTCCCGAAGTCGCCCGCCTGCAACCCGGCGAGGCCTTCCCCGCCTTCGCGCTGCCCGGTGCCGACGGCAAAACGCACGCGCTGGCCGATTACGCGGGCAAATACGTCGTGCTGTACGTGTACCCCAAAGACGACACCCCCGGCTGCACCAGAGAAGCCTGCGATTTCCGCGACTCTGCGCCTTTGCGGGCGGTGGGCGCGGCCATTCTGGGCCTGAGCCGCGACGATGCGGGCAGCCATACGGCCTTCGCTGAAAAATACAGCCTGCCGTTTCCGTTGCTCAGCGACCCGGACGCCACATTTATGAAGGAAATCGGTTCGTATGGCCCCAAGACGATGTACGGCAAAACCAGCGACGGTGTGAAGCGTCAGACCTTCGTGATCGACCCTGAGGGCAAACTGGTGAAATCGTGGCTGGCCGTGAAGGTGGAAGGCCACGCCGACGCCGTTGCCGCCGCCATCGAAGCTGACCGGGTGCGCCATGCCTGAGCCAACATCTGGGTCGGTATCCGGGCCAACACCTGAGCTGTCCGGACTCGAAGCCCTGAAACGGGAGGCGGCGGTCCGGGCCGTGGCACTGGTGCAAAGCGGGATGCGCGTGGGCCTCGGTACAGGCAGCACCGCCAAATACGCCATAGAAGAAATTGGGCGCAGGCTGGCGGCGGGCGAACTGACAGCGATCGTGGGTGTGGCAACCAGCGAGGCCAGCGACGTGCTGGCGCGGCAGGTGGGCATTCCGGTGGAGCCTCTGGACCCCCGCCCGCTCGACCTTGCCATCGATGGAGCCGACGAAATCGACCCCGATCTGAATCTGATCAAGGGCCTCGGTGGGGCGCTGCTGCGCGAAAAACTGACTGAAGTGCAGGCGCGGCGATTTGTCGTGATTGCCGACCACACCAAAATCGTCTCCCGGCTGGGCGAAAAAGCGCCGCTGCCAGTAGAGATTGCCCGTTTCGGCTTTCTGTCCACCATCGAACGGCTACGGGCGCTGGGCCTGGGCGGACGGCTACGGCAGCCCGGCGCACAGCCCTACCTGACCGATAACGGCAACTACATCTTCGACGCGCAGTTGCCCGCTTCAGGCGATGTTCTGGCTCTGGAGCGCACCCTCAAGGGCACCCTGGGCGTCATCGAAACCGGGTTCTTTCTGGGCATGGCTGAACGTGCCTTCGTGGCGAGCCTGGACGGAGTGCAGGAGTTGGTGCGCGGGGCGTGAGATTGGGCCTCTCTAGACGGTCGGGCGCGACGAGGCCGAGGAAACTGGCCTTTGCTGCCGCAGTCTTGCTCAGTGTGGCGGCTGGCTTCGCCATCAATTCTCCAGCGGCTTTGCGGTGGTTTTATCCGCGTGCGTCGGCGGCGGTGGCCCGGCTGCCTGCTGCGCCGGGGTTCTCGGCGGGCATGCGGGTCCTGCTGGTCAGCCCTCACCCCGACGATGAAAGTCTGTACTGTGCGGGCCAAATTCAGCAGGCGGTGGAGGCAGGCGCACAGGTGTTTATCGTGTGGCTGACCAGCGGCGACGGCTTTGAACTCGACGCCGCCCTACTGGAGCGCACGCCCCGCCCCCGCGCCGGAGCCACCGAGCGTCTGGGGATCATCCGGATCGGAGAAGCCACCCGCGCTGCCGCTGCTCTGGGCGTACCAGCCAGCCACCTGACCTTTCTGGGCTACCCGGACGGCGCACTGCTCCGGATGTTCCGGGCCAATAATGCCGTCCCGGTGCGCTCACCCCATACCGGCGCAACCCAGGTGCCGTATCCGCAGGCCCTCCGTCCGGGGGCGGCCTACACGCGGGCCAACCTGGAGCTTGACCTGAACCGGGTGCTGGATCAGGTGCGGCCCGACGTGACCCTGATCCCCACCACCAGCGACTTTCACCACGATCACCGCGCCACCAGTCTGGTGATGCAGGAGTTGCTGGCGCGGCGCGGCCTGTTGGGGAGCGCACGCTACTGGATCGTTCACGGCGGCGTGGAATGGCCTGTGCCGAAGGGCCTGCACCTCCGGTTTCCCATGCTGATTCCGCCCAGAGGACACAGGCTGAACTGGCTGCGGGCCGACCTGACTCCCGCGCAACAACAGGGCAAACTGGCCGCGATTCAGGCCCACCGTACCCAGATGGAGGTGATGCCGCGCTTTCTGGAGGCCTTCGTGCGTGAAAACGAACTCGTGACCCTGAGCGACAGGCCAAGCCGCTGAATGAACTTCGGGTATGAGTCGGTGATAACTGAGAAAGATGTGCAGGATGTACTTTTCCGCTCTGGACCGGCAGGAGTACCTGTAGAGAATTGTCTTGACACGGCAGGTCGCTGACGCGGGACGGTCATCAGGGCTGGGACACGCCGCTGTTCGTCCTTCCAGTGCTGACCTACACTGCGCCCTGTGAGTGATCTCGTGGTGATTCGTCCCATTCGGCCCAGCGATGAGAGGGCAGTGGGAAGGATTGCCTACCAGACGGGGTTTTTTGGGCAGAGTGCTGCTGCGTACTTTGCCAACGAACGCCTGTTTGCCCACCTGTGGGTGGGGCCTTATTTTCGGGGCGGAGGGTTCGCCTGTCTGGTGGCCGAATCTGAGGGCGAGATTCTGGGCTACGTCCTCGGTTCGCCCGATCCGGGGCAGTATGGGCGGTCGCTGCGCCGCGTGTTGCTGCGAATGCTTCCCCGGTTGACCCCCCTGCGCCAGACGTGGGCCAGCCTGCCGTATCTGCTGCGGGCGGGCCGTTATCCGTCGCCACATGCCGACTGGCAGCAGTTTCCGGCTCACCTTCACATCAATCTGCTGCCGGAAGCGCGGGGCCTGGGCCTGGGCCGACGGCTCCTGACCGCCCATCTGGACCTGCTGCGTGGGGCTGGGGTGGTAGGCGTGCAACTGTCCACCACCTCCGAGAACCGGGCGGCACTGGAACTCTACCGCCGACTCGGGTTTGTGCTGATGGCAACCGCGACGACCCCGCTCTGGACACCCTGGCTGGGGCATCCGGCAGAGCATCTGGGCTTGGGGCTGGTTCTGAGGGTGGGGGAGGGAGGAGGGCAAGAGGTTGTTTCTTCCGTCTGAAGGGCATTGCGCCAGCAGCAGAAGGGAGTCGTCTTCCAGCCTCAGTCCAGCCCAGCCAGTTGTCGCCGCAGGACTTCCGGGGCATGCGTGGGCAGGTCGCAGGTGCGCCCTAGGCACACGTAGGCCGTGCCGCCGCCCGGACGGTCTTGCAGCACGGGGAGGTCTCCGCCTGCCTCCGCAAAGGCCAGCGCCGCGTAGGGGAGCGCGTGGGCCGCCACGACCCGTTCCAGTGAGGCGCGTTCGGCAGGAGTGCCGATGACGGCAATTTCGAGGTGCGGCGCGAGCAGGAAGGCTGCCGCCTGCCACAGTCCCCCGAAGCCCCCGGTGGCGGCCAGCAGGTCGGCGTGGTAGCGCTCCACGACCCGGCGGGCCACGGCTTCGTCGGCGTCATCTCCAAAATAACGGTGCATCCATACGGCCAGCAGCGCCCCCGCCCCGTTGTCCGACAGCACGGCGGCGTCAAAGGCTTGGGCTTGCCGCGTCAGCAGGGGTTCGGCGTTGCCTCCGGTGGAGTAGAACAGGCCCGCCTCTTCATCCCAGAATTCCCGCCGGATGATGGCCCAGAGTTCCCGCGCCCAGTGCAGGTGCGCCGTATCCCCACCCGCCTGAAACAGCGCCACCAGGCCCAGCGCGTACAGGGCGTGATCTTCCATCAGGCCTTCCACGCGGGCCACGCCGTCCTTGAAGGTATGGCGCAGGGTGCCGTCTGGCAGGCGCAGCTCCCGGCGCACAAATTCAGCGTTCTGGCGGGCAATGTTCAGGTAATGGGGGTTGCCCAGAATCCGGGCGGCATCGGCAAAGGCGGCCAGAGCCAGCCCATTCCAGGAGGTCAGGCGTTTGTCGTCGGTGCCGGGCTGGGGGCGCTGCTGGCGGGCGGTGTGCAGGCGGGCGCGTGCGGAATCTATGCGTGCCCGCACCGCAACTTCTGGCTCACCCAGATCACGGGCCAGGGCGTCCAGGGGTGTCAGGATGTGCAGCACGTTGCGTTTGCCCGCGTCGGGGCGGTGGGGATCTTCAAAGTTACCCGCGTCGGTCAGGTTGTAATAGCGGAGGATCAGATCGGTTTCTGGTTCCCCTGGCAGCCCAGTCTCGGGTAGCTCGGTCTCGCCGTCCAGTACAGCCCGCACCTCGGCAGGCGTCCAGGTGAAGGTCAGGCCCTCCACGCCCCCGGTATCGGCGTCCTGTGCGCTGTAAAAGCCGCCAGCGGGTGCCAGCATTTCCCGTTCCAGATAAGCAAGCGTACCGCGTGCCAGCCGTGCAAATTCCTCGTCTCCGCTGACCTGATAGGCCCGGAGCAGTGTTCGGGTCAGCTGGGCATTGTCGTACAGCATCTTCTCGAAATGCGGCACCAGCCAGCGTTCATCCACGCTGTAGCGGTGAAATCCGCCGCCCAGTTGGTCATGGATTCCGCCCCGGCCCATCATCTTCAGGGTATGCAGGGCCATGTCGCGCCCGCCCGCCTGCGCCAGCAAGAAGTCCAGGGTAGTGGGGGCCGGAAACTTCGGAGCGCCGCCGAAGCCGCCCTGTACGCTGTCGTAGGCCCGCCGAAGGTTGTCTACCCCCTGCCTCAGAAATTCGGGTGTCAGTTGCCATTCTCCGCCCTCGGCGGCGCGTGGCAGGCTCGCCTCGCGGATGTGGTCACCCAGCGCCTGCGCGTTGGCGAGCATTTTTTCCCGCTGGGTGGCCCAGGCGCTTGCCACACTGCTCATCACCCGGCCAAAGCTGGGCATGCCGTAGCGGTCTTGCGGCGGAAAATAGGTGCCTGCATAGAACGGCTCGGCGTCGGGCGTCAGGAACACGGTCATGGGCCAGCCGCCCTGCCCGGTCATGGCCTGAGTCGCGGCCATATAGACGCCGTCCACGTCCGGGCGCTCCTCCCGGTCTACCTTGACGGACACGAAATGGGCATTCATATACGCGGCGGTGGCCTCGTCCTCGAAGCTCTCGTGCGCCATGACGTGGCACCAGTGGCAGGTGGAATAGCCGATGCTCAGCAGCACAGGCACATCCCGCGCCCGCGCCTCGGCAAAGGCTGCCTCTCCCCAGGGTTGCCAGTCCACCGGGTTGTCTGCGTGTTGAAGCAAATACGGGCTGGACTGTGTGGCGAGGCGGTTCATTGGATCAGGCTAAGGCCCCCGGTTCGCCTGTATATAGGGTAAACGTTAGGCAAGCGTAGACTTCCCACTCTTGCCCCCTTCAAAAACCGTCACACTGTAGGCATATGGCATCGCACGACCCGGCCCACACCTCAGAAGCCGCCTCCTTTGAAAATCCTGTCCGCGTCCGCGCGGGCTTTTCCTTGACGTTCGACGTCCCTTTTCCCACCCCCATGCTGTTCGTGGTGCAGCCCAGTGATCGCCTCGACCCCACCGGAACCCGCCAGAAAATCATTGATCAGCGGGCCTTGGGCGCGGCGCAGGGCATTCACACCTACACCGATTCTCACGGCAACCTCGTGTGGCGACTGCTGGCGCAGCCCGGCACCCTAACCATCGGCCATGACCTGATTGCCGAGATCACCCGCTACCCCGATCCTATTTTGCCTGCACTCCGCAAGATGCCCGTGGAAGAACTGCCCGACGAGACCATCGGTTATCTGTTGCCCAGCCGCTACGTAGACAGCGATCTGGTGAGTGCCGAGGCCTGGGACCGATTTGGACACATTCAGGGCGGCTGGGCGCAGGTTCAGGCCATCAGCGACTATCTTCAGGATGAATGCGTGTACGGCTACGGCAGCAATTCCTCGACCACCGCCAAGCAGGCCCTCGACAGCAAACGCGCCGTGTGCCGCGACTTCGCGCATATGGGCGTGGCGTTTGCCCGTGCCCTGAACATTCCCGCCCGCTACGTGTGCGGTTATATGCCCGACATCGACATCGTGCCCGACCCCGTGCCCATGGACTTCCACGCCTGGTTCGAGGTCTTTCTGGACGGCCAGTGGCGTACCTTCGATGCCCGTCACAACAAACCCCGTGCAGGCCGCGTACTGATCGCGCAGGGCCGCGACGCCAGCGATGTGGCCTTCTCCACCACTTTCGGTAGCGCCCGCCTGACCCATATGAAAGTCTGGGCCGACGAAACCAGCCCCGAAACCACGCTGGACGATCTGCCCCGACCCCGCGTGTTCTAGGGCAAGGCGGTTTGACTGATTTGCTAATGCAGCGGCTGAGAGAGGTCGCTGCATTCGTTTTTTGCTTCGGTGTGTCTGATGCACTCAGAGCAGGCCAAAAAAGGTAAGGCCGACCCCAGATAAGGCCAGCCTTCCGTGCGCACGGGCTTCACCCGGCCCGCTATATATTCAGTGCGCTGATACGTTTAAGTTAATACGTTGATTGTCACAGCAGTGTCACAGCTCAATCAAGGGTCAGTAACATAATGATGAGTTTTTTCTCAATTGCCAGAACAGATTATAATTGAACTGGCGTTTATTAAAGAGCGTATCAGGTGGCCCGCGTCTGAAACACCATTACCTCGCTGTGGGTATCGAGTGGGCCACCGTGAAAGCTACCTGTAACGCGTGGAGCTTCAAATCCTGCGTAACGGAGCAACCATTCCACCTCAAAGCGGGTGTAATACCGCTGCGTCAGGGTGTAATGCCGCCGGGTCAGGCGTCCGTCTAGGTGCGTGGTGTCGGCGTGATATTCGGTGGTGATGTGCTGGCGGGGTTTATCGTGCCGCTGCACCAGAAAGACATCGGTGCGCGAGCCGTCTGCACCGTAAAACGTTTCGCCCTCGTGCCGCACGGTATTCATTTTGCCGAACCGGGGCACGTACAGATCGAATACGAAGGCCGCGCCCGGTGTCAGGTGCGCGTGAATGTTGTGCAGGGCGGCCAACTGTTCACCCGGCGTATACAGGTGCATCAGAGCATTAAACGGCGCGAGCGCCAGCCCGAAGCGCTGTTCCAGCCGGAAGGTCTGTGCGTCGCCCTGCACGAAGTTCAGGCTCAGGCCGTCTGCCGCCGCTCGCGTCTGCCCGCGCTCGATCATGCGTGCGCTGGGTTCTACGCCTGTAACGGCCACTCCGCGCCGTGCCAGAAATGCGGTGACCCGGCCTGTACCTGCGCCGATTTCCAGTACAGGCCCGCCCGTGCGCTCAGCCACACCTGCGTAAAAGTGCAGGTCGTCGCGGTAGATGTCGTATTGATGATCGTAGAGGTCGGCAAAATCGTCGTAGTTCACCCCAGCAGGGTAGGCGTTCCTCGCCGGGAGTGGGCGGCTCTCACCCAGTCCAGCGTTCAGCGCTTCAGCACCTCGCGCCAGGTTCTGGGCTTCGCTCCTGACAATTCCCCCAGTGGAACAGCCTGCCAGCCCGCTTGCTGCATCTGCCGCAGCAGTTCGGGTAGGGCGGGCACGGTCACGCGTGCGCCGGGGCCAGCGTCGTGCAGCACCAGCACTGCGCCGGGATGAAGTTTGGCAAGGACCTGAGCGGGCAGGGTCTCGGGAGTGGCCCCACGCTCCCAGTCGCCGCCCTCTGCGCTCCAGTGTGCGCCGATGACGCCTGCGAAACGCTGCCCCAGCACGGTTGCCAGCGTGTATGCCCCGTGCGGCGGGCGGTGGTAGCGGGCGGGCCGACCCGTGACCGCACTGACCCGGCGGGCGGCCCGGAGAGGATCAAGAAATGCCCCCCACGGCGAGCGTATCCAGGCATGAACATGCCGCGCCGCGTGCGGTTCTACTTCGTGCCCCTCTTGCAGCAGGCGGGCGATCAGGTCGGGGTGGGCCTCGGCGTTGGCAGCGATGACAAAAAAGGTGGCCCGGACGCCCTGTGCCTGCAACGCGTCCAGTACGGCAGGCGTGGTGGCCGGGTCAGGCCCGTCGTCGAAGGTGAGGGCAAAACGGTTGTCTGCCCCTGACCCCTGCCGCACGATGCCCAGATTGAGCCGCTGCACCAGCAGATAAGGCAAGCCAATATAGATGGCCCCAACTGCGCCCAGAAGCCCAACCGCCCGAATCCACGCCCCGTTTTTGCCCTTTTCACTCACCACGGCCCGCTCACCATTGCCCGCTCACCGCCAAGGATTTTTCCGTCTCTCTCCCCAATTTGCCCAGCAGGGCGGCGGCCACCCGTTCAGCGGCATCCGGCTTGCTGACGGCCATCGCCCCGGCGCTCAGGCGGGCGCGTTCGCTGGTATCCAACGCGTGTAGCACGGCGCGGCGCAGTTGATCCTGCTCCTTGACCCACAGGGCCGCGCCGTGCCGCACCAGATAATCGGCGTTGTGTTCTTCCTGGCCCGGAATGGGTTCGTAGACCACCAGTGGTACACCCAGTGTGGTGGCTTCGGCCACGGTCAGGCCGCCCGCCTTGCCCACCACCAGATCGGACGCGGCCAGCAGTTGCGGAAAGTTCCGGGTAAATCCCAGATGGTGTATGGTGGCCCCGCCCAAACGCGTGATGCCCTGTTCCTGCGCTCCGGCCAGCACCAGCACCTGCACGCGCCGCCCCAACCCGCCCAGTTCGTTCAGCACGCGGCCCAGCGCCCGGTAAGCGCCTGTTCCCCCGCCCGACAACAGAATCAGGGGCAAGTCGGGGTCTAGACCGTGCTGTGCCCGCAATTCTGCCTGATCCGCGCCGATGAGTTGGCGGTAGATGGGCGCTATCGGAATGCCCGTGACGACCACACTCTCAGGCGGAATCTTCCACTGCGCCATCTGCTCCTGTGCCTCATCGGTGGCGACCATCAAGAGTTCGGCTTCGGGCCGTGCCCAGTGATGGTGCACGCGGTAATCGGTGACCACCAGCGCATTCAGGAAGTCCGCGCCCAGCCGCATGCGGGCGGCATGGGCAAGGGCTGTGGGCGTGGGGTAGCTGCTCACCACGACCTCGGGCTGCACCTCGCGTACATCGCGCAGCATGCCGCGCCGCCCCAGCCACGTAAACACGTTGGTCAGCGCCTTCGGCTCCGATTCCCGGTCTGTCCAGTCATAAAAGGCCCGGTACATCCCCGGAGCGTGCCGCAGCCACCAGTCGTAGATATGCAGCGTAAACAGGCGTTCTACAGGGGTCATGTATTCGATGAAGTCGGCGTGCCGCACATCCAGCGTGGTCCCTGCCGCCCTGAGCGCCCGGTCCATGGCGTCGTTGGCCTGATGGTGCCCGCTGCCAAATGAAGCCGAAACGATCAGCGCCCGCAGCGGATGGGGGGAAACAAGCTCAGGCATGTGCGCCGCCCCAGGCTGTTGCCACGGTCCCATATTCCACTCCCGGCCCTTTCATCCGCGCCTCAACAGTCCCAGTCCCAGCCCCGCAAACACCACGTTTGCCAGCCATACGCCCACTTCGGGCAGGCCGGGCAGCAGCGGCGCAAGCGTGAGGCCCAGAAAAAATACCAGGTAATAGCCCACGGCGATCATCAGTGCCAGGCCCAGCGAGACGCCCAACGTGCGCCCGTAGCGCAGGGCAAAGGGCAGGGCAGCCAGGGCCAGCACCAGATTCCCGAAGGGCAGGGCCAGCTTGCGGTTCAGGTTGACACGGGCGGTTCGGCGCTCGGCGGCTGTGGCGTTTTTATCGGTCAGCACGGCCACCAGTTCGGCCCAGCCCTCGCCGTCCGCACCGATGGCGTCGGCGTAGGTCGCCAGCGTTTTCTTGCGGCTCAGGCCCGTATCAATTGCCAACGTGTCGGAAGGCTGGGGCGGCAGGATCACACTGGGAAATACCGCCTGCACCGCTTCACGGAAAGCCTGCGGGTCTGTCTCGGAGACTTTGGACAGTTGCGCCGCCGCCGCGTAATCCACGCTGTACACGCTGTAGCCGCGCAGGGTCAGGCGGTTGTTTTCAAAGGTTCCGGCATCGGCAAAAATAATCCGGCCCTGTTTGGGCGCGTCTGCCGACCACTGCTCCAACCGGATGCGCTGTAATTCCCGCTTGGCTCCGTCATAGCTGCCCAGAGAAAGGGTCAGGTTGTTGCCCAGGTCCACGGTTTTGCCCACAAGTTGAGAGAGGCCCGCGCCCGTCAGGACATCCCAGTACAGGCCCCGCGTTTCTATGTTGGCACGCGGAGCCACCCACAGCGACAGCCAGATGCTGAGGGCCGTGACCAGCGCCGCCGTGACCCATACGGGCCGCGCTACCCGCCCCAGACTGATCCCGCCCGACTGCACCGCCACCAATTCGCGCTCGGTTGCCAGCCGCCCGAAGGCCACCACAGTCATCAGGACGACTGCCATCGGCAAGACCTTGACCAACGTGTCGGGCATCTGGTAGCCGATCCAGCGGGCAATGAGGCCAATGGGCACGCCCGTCAGCCACTGACTGGAAATAAAGAAATAGCCGAAGCTGAGAATGGCCGTAAACAGCAGCGCACCGGCCAGCAGCGGCGGCCAGAGTTCCTGCGTCACGTAGCGGGAGAGGCGGGTCATGCCGTGCCTTTGGGACGGTGGATGGATCGTGGATTGTGGCTCGTGGTCGGCCCGCTTTTTCCCACGATCCACCCTCTACAATCCACACTCCTCACCCTTTTGCCACAGCAAAGAGAATGGTGGCTTCGGCGGCCACCACGCCGTCCACCTCGGCGCGGCAGGTGGTTTTGCCCAGGCCCCGGCGCAAAAATTCCAGCTTGGCGTGCAGGTGCAGTTGGTCGCCGGGAATGACCTTGCGCTTGAAGCGTGCGCCCTCAATGCCCGCAAGGTAGCCAATCTGGCCCGGTTCCATCTGATCGCGCATACAGAACATGCTGGCCTGCGCCAATGCCTCGATGATCAGTACGCCCGGCATTACAGGTTCGCTGGGAAAGTGCCCGGTAAAAAACGGCTCGTTGATGCTCACGTTTTTGAGCGCATGAACCACGCCGCCTTCTGCACTCAGCACGCGGTCGATCATCACGAACGGAAAGCGGTGGGGCAGGATTTTCAGAACGTCTTGGATCAGCAGGGGTTCGGTCATGTGGCTCCTATTGAGAGTGTGGGCGCGAGTTCGAGGGACGTGATCTCAGGGTCTAAGCGGCGAAGGGAAAATAGGGGCGGGGGCCAGAACCAAAAAGTAGGCGCAGCCATCTTATCCGGCCCGCGCCTACTCTTTCGCCCAATCATTCTTGGACCCTTCGACTCCTGACCTTTAGACGCTGTTCAGCGGCGCAGGTAGTTGTCGCTGGATACGAGGCTGTCGCCCAGCACCGGGATCATTTCGAGGGCCATGCCAGTGCCCACGGCCACCGCTTCCACGGCGTTTTCGGCCACAGCCACCGGAATCCCTGTGGTCTGGCGCAGCAACTCGTCGAAGTTGCGGAGCAGGCTACCGCCGCCCGTCATCACGATGCCCCGATCGATAATGTCGCTGACCAGTTCAGGCGGCGTGATTTCCAGCACGCGCTTCACGCAGTCCACGATCTTGGAGACGGGTTCGGACAGGGCTTCGACGACATCATGGCTGTCGAGGGAAATGGTTTTGGGCAGGCCGTTGACCAGATCGCGTCCGCGCACCTCTGCGGTCAGGCTTTCGCCGTCATTCAGCAGCATGGCCGCGCCTACCTTCACCTTGATTTCTTCGGCGGTACGTTCACCGATCAGAACATTGTGCTTGCGGCGCACATAACGGATGATGCTTTCATCGAATTCGTTGCCCGCGATCCGCATGGATTCGCTGACCACGATGCCGCCCAGAGAAATCACGGCCACATCAGTACTGCCGCCCCCGATATCCACGACCATGCTGCCAATCGGTTCGGCAATTTTCAGGCCCGCGCCGATTGCGGCGGCCAACGGTTCTTCGATCAGGAAGGCACGTTTGGCGTTGGAATTCAGGGCGGCCCGCAGCACGGCGCGTTTTTCTACGTCGCTGACGTTGCTGGGCACACCGACCATCAATTGAGGCTTGAACCCAAACAGGCGTCCAGCATTGCCCTGCACTTTTTGCAGGAACATGGTGATCATTTTTTCGGTCAGGCCTTCATCGGCAATGACGCCGTCTTTGATGGGCCGCACAGCCACAATTCCGCCCGGCGTGCGCCCGATCATGCGGTAAGCCTCCTCGCCCACCGCTTTGACCTGCTTGCTGTCGCGCGTCATGGCGATCACGCTGGGTTCTTGCAGTACCAAACCACGGGTCTTGCTGTAAATAAGGAACGTCGCCGTTCCCAGATCAATGCCAATATCTTCAGACAACCGCACGCATTTCCTCCGGTTCCCAATTGGGGAAGCTCGGCGCAGGCTTTAGATCCTGACCGGGCGCAAAACCCTGTCATGGTATCACGGGGTATGAGGAGAGCTTAAATCACGCCTCATCCAATTAAAATTGCCCCGAGTTGCCGAGCTGGAAATGGAGTTCAGCGGGGCTTGATGTACGCCCCCAACGCGGCGACTGCGCTGGTCAGCACAGCCAGAGCCAGCGCCCGCGTAAATCCCGGCACGTCGGCCCAACCCAGCCCGGCACTCATGGCACTTTCCAGAGTGCCCACCGAGCGTAACCAGAGAGGCGCACCCGCACTCAGTGCTGCGAATGCCCCCAGAGTCAGGCCAGCCAGCCCCACCCCGAAGACCAGCAGCGACAGGGTCAGGATCCATGCGACGACGCGCACTGAACCTCCTGTAATTCTGACGAACCCTTCATTTGGGGCATTGTAGTTGGGCTGAGTTGGAATGGCGTGAAAAACTCGGCATTACCGCCATCGGGGGCCACTTGCCTATGCCCGCCCCTCGGCCCCAGCCGCTACACTGGCCCGCGTGTCTTTGCCTGCCCGTGTCCGCGTTACCCGTCCGCCTCTGCCGTTGGCCCCAGCCCTGCGAAACGCCGCCGCCCGGCTGTGCCCCGGCGCTCCAGTCAAAGAACTGACTGCTGCTGCTCTGGCTATTGCTGGCGGGGCTGTCATCGGTGCCTCACTGCGCTGGGATGGGGGAGAGGCCGAATACATAGAGTCGCGCTGGCGTGGGCGAGGGATTGAGGAAGAGTTGGCGCGGGTACTGGCCAGGTAAATTCAAGGCTAGAGTTCTGAGTTGCTGCGGCGCTTGGCCCACTCCTCAGCTTCTCCTCTCAAACTGGAAAAGCTCTGCGGAGGCTGGCAGAGCTGTAAAGCAGGGAATGGAGAATCAGGGAAGTCTGCCGCTGTACCCAGCAGGGACGGCTCGGAGTGGCGGCGTCGTAGCTGTTGTTGCGCCTGCTCTTCTTGACCCCTGACATTGTCCCGCCACTTCCCCTGTTCCTAACGTACGTTTGGTAGCCTGTGCCCATGACCGCCACCCTCACTGCCCCCGGCATGTCGTTTGCCCTCTCCGATGAGCAGCGAATGATCGTGCAGCACGTGCGCGAGTATTGCCGCGCCAAGATTGCGCCCAGAGCTGCCGAGTTCGACCGCAGCGGCGAATATCCGCATGAGCAGTTGCGGGGGCTGGCCGATCTGGGCCTGATGGGGGCCACCGTGCCCGAAGAATGGGGCGGCGCGGGGCTGGACAGCGTGACCTATGCCCTGTGCCTCGAAGAAATCGCGGCGGCTGATGCCAGCGTGGCCGTGATCGTCAGCGTACAGAACGGTCTGCCCGAACAGATGATCCTCCGCTACGGCACCGATGCCCAGCGCGAGCAGTATCTGCGCCCCCTCGCCAGCGGGCAGCATATCGGCGCGTTCTGCCTGACTGAGCCGGGTGCGGGCAGCGACGCCGCCAGCCTGCGCCTGAAGGCCGAAGCTGACGGCGATGGCTGGATTCTGAATGGTAGCAAAGCATGGATTACCAGTGGCGGACAGGCGCACACCTACCTGGTGATGGCCCGCACAGGCGGCGCGGGCGCACGCGGCGTGAGCTGTTTTGTGGTGCCGCATGACGCTCCCGGCCTCAGCTTTGGCAAGCCTGAAGAAAAGCTGGGTCTGCACGCTGCCCACACCACCACTGTCAGTTTCGACGGCGTGCGCGTGGGCGCGGATCAACTGGTCGGAGAGGAGGGACAGGGCCTGATCATTGCGCTGGCAAGCCTCGACGCGGGGCGCATCGGCATTGCGATGCAGGCTTTGGGGATTGCCCGCAGTGCGCTGGAACACGCTGCCCGCTACGCTCTGGAGCGCGAGCAGTTCGGCAAACGCATCAGCGAATTTGAAGGCGTCTCGTTCAAGATCGCGCAGATGGCCGCCCACACCGAGGCCGCCCGGATGGTGGCCCTCAAAGCCGCGTGGCTGAAGGACGCGGGCCAGCCCTACGGCAAAGAGGCCAGCATTGCCAAACTGCTTGCCAGTGACGCCGCCGTGAACTGTAGCCGCGACGCCATCCAGATTTTTGGCGGCAACGGCTACAGCCGTGATTACCCCGTAGAGAGGCTGTACCGCGACGCCAAAGTCACCGAAATTTACGAAGGCACCAGCGAAATTCAGCAATTGGTGATCAGCCGGGCAGTGTTTAAGGAATTGGGTGGGTGAGGTTTAGAGTTCCTCGAAATATTCACTGTCAACGCGGCGAATCTTATACGTTTCGCGGGTGACGACTCCTACATTGTGTTCAATCATCAGTTGGGCCAGCATGTCGCCGTCTATCAGAATAATGTTCCCGATCTGGCGGGCTGTGTCTTTGGCGCTGGCGCTGAAGCCCGCTGTGGTCATCAGGACGCCTTTGGTGGTTTTGTGATAGGTCAAGCTACCTGAAAAGTTGCGAACTTCCTGACTGCCTACATTGCCCGTCCATTGTTTGGCTTGGATGTAAACCTTGTCCAGTCCCAAAGGGTCTTGTTTGACGACCCCATCAATTCCATTGTCCCCGCTTCGGCCCAATGCTTGCCCTGCATCACGAACGTTGCCGCCGTAGCCCATAGCCACCAGAACTTCTACGACCAGACGTTCAAATTGTTGCGGCGAGATTTGATTGATCTGTATAAGTAGTTCGCTGGTGAGAGATGCGTTGAATGCCGAATAAAGACGCCCCAACTCCTCCTCGGGCGAAAGGAGAGAGAGGCTGTCTTTGGGCACTTCTGGAATGTTGCTTTGATTCGTCGTGCCTGTCTTCTGGAAGGCCGCAAATTCAGGAAACTCAAGTAGAACTTTGTTCGTTACGACCTCTGGATGTTTTTTGAGAAGAGCTTGACCCCGGCTGGTGATCTGTACCCAACCGCGCTGTGGGCTTTGGATTGCCCCCGATTTCATCAGATATGTTTTAGCCCTCAGTACCCGACACTTTGTTGAGGGGTTGAAATCTCCCGTCTGATCCGTCAAAACAGAACGCGTCCCCTGCCACGCTGACCCATCTGACGCGCTGCTTTTGTGCTCATTTCCCGGAGTACCGCAAAAACCAAGTGGAACTGCTTTCTCTCGTTGTCCTGGCACTCCTTCAAGCCAAGGACGTCCGGCATGGGGAGCTGGCTGAGCGTTTCCCGGGAAGCGCAGGGGCGTCGTCGGTCATTCGCCGAATTGAGCGGTTTTTCAACCGCCATCCCCTGTGCC
>NZ_KB899718.1 GCF_000378445.1 Deinococcus aquatilis DSM 23025
CCCTCCCCCGCCATTATCCCTGCCCTCAAGCTCTTCTCACCGTCTTGCACTGTTTTTTCAGCAGTCCCCCAAACCAAGACACCCCCGTGCCCACAGCGCTGTGGACCCACCCCACTCCATGCCGAACTGGGTCGTGAAACGCAGCCGCGCCAATGATACTCGGATGGCAGCATCCCGGAAAAGTCGGTCAGCGCGGGGGTTTTTTTTATCGCGGGAGTAGCTCAGCTGGTAGAGCACTACCTTGCCAAGGTAGATGTCGCGCGTTCGAATCGCGTCTCCCGCTCCAACTTTGCCCCCCTCCATCAGAGGGGGGCTTCTTCGTGCCTTCTTATCTATAAAGCAGCATACGTAGGTCAACTGATGGAGCCATTTTTCAGCCTGAGTACGGCAGAATAGAATCAATGTTCGAGTTCGAGATTCAGCACCGGGATGGTCGTGCACGGGTGGCACAGTTTCACACCCCACGTGGCACTGTTACCACACCTATGTTTATGCCTGTAGGAACACAGGGCACAGTCAAAGGGATCAGTCCACAGGAATTGATAGAGATCAAATCTCAGATGATTTTGGGCAATACATATCATCTGATGTTGCGGCCCGGCGAAGAGCTGGTGAAGGCGCACGGCGGGCTTCCCGGATTTACAGCCTACCCTGGCCCTTTCCTGACCGATTCCGGCGGCTTTCAGGTCATGAGCCTCGGCCACATGCGGAAAATTACGGAAGAAGGCGTCACCTTCAAAAGCCATTTGGACGGCAGTATGGTTAAACTGACGCCTGAACGCAGCATAGAAGTGCAGCAGGCATTGGGTGCAGACGTCATCATGGCGTTCGACGAGTGCCCACCCTTTCCAGCAGAGCGGGAATACATCACGCGCAGTCTGGAACGTACCATTCGCTGGCTGGAGCGTTGCGTCGCTGTGCAGCATAATGACCACCAGGCCCTATTCGCCATCGTACAGGGCGGCATTCACGAGGACTTGAGACAGCACAGTCTGGATTTGACGCTGTCCTTTCAAACGCCTGGATTCGCTATAGGCGGCCTCGCGGTGGGTGAGAGCAAGGCAGAAATGTATCCAGCAGTTGCCTTCACCGCCGCCCGGCTTCCAGAAAACAAGCCGCGTTACCTGATGGGTGTGGGACATCCGGAAGACCTGGTCGCGGGTATTGCTCTGGGCGTAGATATGTTCGACTGCGTGTATCCAACCCGCACCGGACGCTTTGGTTACGCCCTCACCGACGATGGACGATTGAATATGAACTCTAGTGCCCCCAGAAAACAGCTGGAGCCGATTGACGCCGACTGCGACTGCTATGCCTGCAAACATTACACCCGGGCTTATCTGGCGCATCTTGTCCGGGCAGAAGAATTGTTGGCTCCGAGGATGCTGTCCTTGCACAATTTGCGCTATTTACACCGATTGGTCGAGCGGGCCAGGGATGCAATCGCGGTGGGTGAGTTCAGACAGTGGGCCACCACCTGGGCTGAACGCTACTTCAAGGGGCAGATTCCGGACTGGTTTCAGGCCACACTGCAGCAAGATCAAGTAGGCACAAGGTAATCAGACGAATTCTGATCATTATTGCGGTTTAATGAGAGAGGTAAGGATTGGCCAGCAGACTCAACGGTTGATCTCAGAAACCTTCCCAAATTAATCTCACAGTAAGAAAGCGGTCAGATAGCGTCCCATACGCTTAACTTGCCTATATTGCCGCCCCAGGTGTCTCGGGATTGCTCTCTCTGGCGATGACCTTGCTAACTGCATTTGTGAGAACTTCTTCGCACTGTTTTTCTCATAGACCTTCACAGGTTGGTCAGAAACACGCGTTATGGCCTAAAAATGGATGTTTATGTCCCTCTCAGGGTTGACCGTGAGATCTTCATGCCTGTATCATCCCCATGATCTGAACTTCTCACGGCCCTAGGGTTATGGGCGGTCAGGTTGCGCGAAAGAGACATGACACGGTGCCTTAGTTCGGGAGAGGAAACCCGGCAACTCGCCCCATCGTCATCTTTAGAGCCGGATCAGGTTTCCGACGCGCGACACCTTTTGGGGGTTTTCATGATGAAGAAGAGCTTGTTGGTTCTCACCGCCGCGTTGTCTTTCGGCTTCGCCGCCGCGCAAGACACCGCACCTGCCGCACCCGCGCAGGCACCCACCCTGACCGACGTTCCTGCTGGTCACTGGGCCAAAGATGCTATCGACCGTCTGGTCGAGCGCGGCATCATCCTCGGCTACCCCGATGGAACCTTCCGCGGCACGCAGAACCTGACCCGTTACGAAGCCGCCGTGATCATCGCCCGCGTGCTGGATCAGATCCGTACCGGTGAAGTGGTTGTTGCGCCTAACGAAGGCGGCATCACCGCCGAAGACCTGACCGCGCTTCAGAACGCCATTCAGGAACTCGCCGCCGACCTGACCGCCCTCGGCGTCCGCGTCAGCGACCTTGAAGAGAACGCCGTCAACCGCGACGACTTCACCCGCCTCGAAGCCCGTGTGGAAGAACTCGCTGGTGCTACTGGCGACGAAACCGCCATCACCGGCATTCAGACCCAGATTGACGAACTGAGCGCCCGCGCCGACGACTACGACACCCTGCGTGCCGATGTTGACGACAACGCCAGCTCCATCGCTGCTCTGAACGACCTGACCGTGTTGCTGAACCAGGACATCCTGAACCTTCAGGACCGTGTCAGCGCCGCCGAAGCCGCTCAGGCCGACTTTGTCACCCGCACCGACTTCGACAACCTGTCGGGCCGCGTGACCGCCGTCGACAACCGCGTGACCGGCGTTGCTGGCCGCGTGACCACCCTGGAAAACGCTCCCAAGTTCAGCGTGAACGGCACCATTGAAGCGACCTATGGACGCCTCGCTTTGATCAGTGGTACCCAGAACTTTGACGTTGATCGTCTGACCCGTCAGACCTTCGCTGATGGTGTGTTCAGCAGCGGTGCGGATTGCAATGATGCAAATGGCGTATTGGCCAACTACAACTCGAATGTTCGTTGTGTTGACACAGCCAATCAGGTCTTCAGTGGTGCGGGTGTTAGCTTCGGCGTAAATGCCAGCAACCTGACTACTGCCAACGGTGCCATTGTGGTCAACAATGCTTCCATCAACTTTTACACCAACAATGAAGGTTCGGGCACCAGCGATGTCACTGTAAACATTGACAACGCCAGCGCTAGCGGTACCATCAGTGGACAGAAGTTCGATGTTACTTACCAGCCGTACGACAGTAAATTCAAGTTCAATGACTACTTGTTTGCCAACGATGCCGATGCCGATAGCATTATCAAGCGTCGTGGCATTGTAGCCAACATTGAGGCCACTCAGCTGCCTCTTGCTCCTAAGTTAACCATCGTCGCTGGTAGTGCAACCGACGCTGCAGCGAACATCAGTGGTGTTGGTCTGCAGGGTAACTACTACGGGGTACGTGCCAGTGTCAATCCTGGTGGAATCGGCACCGTTGGTATCGCCTTTGCCCAGAATGATGGCAACCGTAGTGCTTATGGCGTTGACTATGACGTCAAGTTTGGTCCAGTAAGCGTAACGGGTGTTGGCGTTGCCAGCATTCCTAGCACTACAGCTAACTTCGTGGCCGGTGGAGGTACCCTGCAGAGCGCGTTTAATGCTGCTGACTTGGCTTTCTACACCGATGTCAAGGCTGACTTGGGTATTGTGAAGGCTGCAGCGAACTACCGTGCCATTGAGCCTGCTTATGCCGATGGTGTAGCCAGCATGTCCAGCAATTACGCCAAGTACTACACGCGCTTTAGTACCAATGGTTACCCCTATGGTGCAAACCAAGTCGGCTATGGTGCAGCTGCCGCAACCAACCTCGGACCGGTATCTTTGGCTGCGTACGTCGACAGCTCTACACCTTACATTGCCACTGAGCGCAACACCAGCTTCGGCGTTGCTGCGGGCGTTAAGCTGGCTGCCTTGAGCCTCACAGGCTTCTACAACCGTTCCACCAACACTACGAGCGCGAGAACTGCTCTTGCTGCTGGTGGCTACGACATCGGCTACAGCTACATGGACACTGCCGCTGTACCTTTTGGTGAGTCCAGTACTTTTGGCGGCGTTCTGAAGCACGATGGTGCAGCCTCCAACGCTTTGATTCCCGGTTTGACCTTCACTGTTGCCGACGCCTTCTTCTATGACCTGCGCCGCGACAACACGGCAACGCCCAGTACGACAGACACCCTTGCTGCCACCGCCAATGACTTCCAAGTCTACGGTAGCTACAGTGGAACCTTGGCTGGCATCAAGATTGAGCCGTTTGCCCGCTACCACTTGTTCAAGACTACAAATGACGCCCCTGCGTTTGATCAAGCAGCCACAGTCGGCGCAACGGCCACCTACAACACTGTGAAATATGGTGTGAAACTCAGCACACAGCCCTTGACTGGTGTACCTCTTCAGCCCAGTGTGTTTGCTAACTTTGCCAACCGCATCACGACGGCAGGCAGCACCCCTCGTGCCAACAGCACTACTGAGCTGTTTGCTCAGGGCGGCGTGACTTTCAACCAGTTCTTGGTTCCTAACATGACGGCCAGCATCGGCGGTGCTTATTACCAGGGCTTCGGTGTAAGCGATGGCAACGGCGCAACTTACTTGGCTTCTGCTACCAGCGCAAGCGGCGTCAGCGCTACCTATAGTGCCGCTGCAGACCGTATCTACAACAGCCCCAACGCAGGCCCCTTCGGTGGCAACGCATTTGGCGGCAACAACACTGGCTCGGCCAACGGTAAGGTATACGGCGTATTCGGCCAACTCAGCTGGAACGGCCTCGCTGCCAACTACGGCGTGTTCCGCAACACCGACCTGAACACCAACGCTACCAGCGTTGCTCAAGGCTTCAAGGTCAACTACACCTTCAAGTTCTAAACCGCTCTTCCCTGAGCCATCCGGTTCAGGATCAGCAACAGCAAAGGCCATCCTTCGGGGTGGCCTTTTTGCTTGCCTGTCTTGGCTGCTTGGTTGAGAGTGACACAGAACCGCTAAACTGCTGATTATGCTTGCTGTGTTTGGTCACCTGAATCCCGATACCGACGCCATCTCCGCCGCCTTGGTTTATGCCCGCCTTCTTACACGGCAGGGGACAGAGGCGCAGGCTTACCGCCTGGGCGAATTGAACTTTGAGACGGCGTTTGTGCTGCGTGAGCTGGGAGTGGAGGCACCTCCGCTGCTGCCCCAGCTTGCGCCCGGCTCAAAGGTGGCCCTCGTGGATCACAACGAGAGCGCTCAGTCGGTTGCCAACCTGAGTGAACTGGACGTTACGCGGGTGGTGGATCATCACAAATTGGGAGACCTGACCACCTCGCAGCCCGCTTACCTGCGTTTTGAGCCAGTGGGCTGCACCGGCACACTGCTTCTCAAGCTGCATCTGGAAGCCCATCTGTCTGTAGAGGTTATGGATGCCAAACTGATGCTGAGTGCGATTCTCAGCGACACGCTGCATTTTCGTAGCCCGACCACCACTCAGGCAGACCGGGAGGCAGTGGCCTTCCTCGCACCGATTGCGGGCGTGACAGATGTCGAGGCCTACGCACTCGCCATGTTCGCCGCCAAAAGCGATCTGGGTGATACACCCGCTGAAACGCTGCTGAGGATGGACTACAAGGTCTTTCCCTTTGGTGACCCGGCCCAGCCTCAAACGGTGGAGCGTTGGGGTCTGGGCGTGATTGAAACGACCAATCCTGCTTACGTGTTCGGGCGGCAGGCCGAATTATTGGCGGCCATGGATCAGGTTAAAGCTGCCGATGGGCTGAACGGCGTGCTGTTGAGCGTCGTGGATATTCTGAACGAGTCCAACCGCACGCTGGTTCTGAGTGCTACAGAAGAAAAAATTATGCAGGAGGCGTTCGGTGTGCCGACGGTGGGGCAGGTGGCCGATCTTGGCGCACGCATCAGCCGTAAAAAGCAGGTCGTGCCCACGCTTGAAGCCTACTTTGCAGCCAGAGCTTGAGCCTGCCTGATCTGCCCAACTCTGATCTGCCGGTTTCAGACCTGGACTGGCTGTTTGCCCGGCAGCGGTTTGGAGTGCATCCGGGTCTGGGAAGGGTGCGGGCGTTGCTGGCGCGGCTGAACAACCCACAGCAGGCTTACCGGGTGGTCTTGGTGGGGGGGACGAACGGAAAAGGAAGCACCGCCGCGACCCTCGCGGCCATCCTGAATGTGGCGGGAGAACGCGTTGGCCTGTTTACCAGTCCGCATCTGACACAGTTTGCCGAGCGGTTCCGGGTGGTGGAGCAGGACTTGTCTGCCGAGACGGTGGCCGATGCTCTGGCACGGGTGCGGCCTCATGCCGAGGCAGTCGAGGCGTCGTTCTTCGAAATCGTGACGGCTTTGGGCTGTCTCTTATTTGCCGAATCCGGCGTGACTTTGGCCGTGATGGAAGTCGGCCTTGGCGGGGAGCTGGACGCCACCAACGCACTTGATCCCGTGCTGAGCGTCATCACCAATGTGGCGCTGGATCATACCGACATTCTGGGCGATACGCTGGAGGCCATTGCCTCTGAGAAAGCCGGAATTTTGCGTGCAGGGCGGCCTGCTGTGACCGATATCGCTCCTGCGCTGAGGCCCATTCTGGAGAGCAAAGGGGCGGATCTGTGGGCGCTGGGTGACATACAGGCCCAATCTTTGGGCTGGGAAGGCTGGGCTGTGGTCATGCCGTTGCCGGACAACCGGAGCCTCAGCTTCCGCACACCGCTGCTGGGGGCACATGGAACCAGAAATGCAGCGCTGGCTGGCTTGGCCGCCTTCCGGTTGGGTGTGTCTGGGGAAGCTATCCAGCAAGGTGCATCGGCAGTCCGCTGGCCCGGACGGATGGAGGTGTTGCCCAGTGGCAATGGTGGGCGCGTGCTGCTGGACGGTGCACACAATCCAGCGGGCGCACAGGCTCTGGCCGCCGCCCTGCGCGACCTGTTGCCGCAACTGGGCCTAGAAGGTGTGCCCTTCATCTTCGGTGCCGCCGCCGACAAGGATCTGGGTGCTGTGGCAGAGGCGCTGCGCCCGCTCGCGTCGCGGGTCATTCTGACGCGGGCGGTGCTGAGTCCCCGTGCGGCCAACCCCGCTCTTCTTGCGCCGCTGTTTGGGGACTTGCCCGTTCACCTGACCGACTCTCCTGCCGAGGCGTTGACCCTCCTGAACAGCTTTTCAGAGCCGTTGGCCGTCGTGTGCGGCAGCCTTTACCTGATTGGAGAAGTGCGCCCCCTGCTGCTGAACGAGGCGGGGGAGTTGCGGGAGCGGTGGCAATAGCCCGCCTGACATCAGTGTCAAGCTCTGCGCTATTTGGCCTAATCCTTGCCCGGACACGCTACCCTGAGAGGCCATGACCACCTCATCGAACACGTCAGCCCAGACGCCAGATGTGCCCGCTGTCCCTACCGATTCGCCCGATCTGGCCTTGCCCGAACTGAAGCGCCGTCTGGGACAGATCAGCGATCTCGGCGCGGCGGCAGGTTTGATGTCCTGGGATCAGGAAACGCAGATGCCCGCTGAAGCGGCGCGGGTACGTGGGCAGCAGATGGCGACGCTGGAGGGCTTGGCGCACGAGATGTTTACTGCGGGCCGCACCGCCGAACTGTTGACCGAGGTAGGCGAACCCGCCGACCCCACCGATGCGGCCATCGTGCAGGTCACGCGCCGGGATCACGGCAAGGCCACCAAACTTCCCACCGAGTTTGTGGAGGAGCAGTCCCGCGCCCGCAACGAGGCCCACCATGCATGGATCGAGGCCCGCAAGCACAGCGAGTTTGCCACCTTTGCGCCGCACCTGACCAAAATGATCGATCTGGCGCGGCGGCAGGCCGATCTGCTGGGCTATGAGGCACATCCCTACGACGCGCTGATGGACGGCTACGAGCCGGGAATGCGGGCCGCGCACGTGCGGACGGTCTTTGCCGATCTGCGTGACCGCACCCTGCCACTCCTGCGCCGAATCGTGGCTGCCCCTGACGCTGCCGACTACAGCGTGCTGACGCGTCCTTTCGCGCCCGAAGCCCAGAAAGCTTTTGCATGGCGCATGGCGGGCGAGGCCTTCGGTCTGAAGTCCGATTTCGCGCGGCAGGATGAGAGTGCCCATCCCTTTCAGACCAATTTCAGCCGCAGTGACCTGCGTATCACGACCCGCGTGGAACCTTACTGGCCCGCCTGCCTGTTCGGCACATTGCACGAAACCGGGCACGCCATGTATGAGCGCGGCGTGGGCGAGCGTTGGGAGCGTACCCCGGTATCGAGCGGCACGAGTCTGGGCGTTCACGAGAGCCAGTCGCGCATGTTCGAGAATCTGCTGGCCCGCTCACGCCCGTTCTGGAACCGCCATTTTGCGGCGCTGGCCGAGGCTGCCCCCGAAGTCACGGCAGGTCTCGACCCCGAAACGCTCTACCGCGCCGTCAACCGCGTCAATCCCAGCATGATCCGTGTAGAAGCCGATGAGGTGACCTACAACTTTCATGTGATGCTGCGCTTTGAACTGGAACTGGCGCTGCTGGAAGGCAGTCTGAGCGTGGCCGACCTGCCGGAAGCGTGGAATGCCAAGATGGGCGAATATCTGGGTCTGACCCCTCCCAATGACGCCGAGGGCGTATTGCAGGACGTGCACTGGTCAGCCGGACTCATCGGCTATTTCCCCACCTACACGCTGGGCAATCTGCTGAGCGTGCAACTTCTGGAAGCCGCCCGCCAGACGCCGGACATCGCTGCGGGGATCGATCAGGCCGAGTACGCGCCGCTGCTGGCATGGCTGACCGAGAATGTGCATCAACATGGCCGCAGCCTCACGCCCGAGCAGATCACGGTGGCTGCCACGGGCCGCCCGCTGACTGCCGACCCCTATGTGGCTTACCTGCACGAGAAGTACGAGGGAATTTACGGCCTGAGCTGAGAGTGATTGGTGGAAAGAATTGGAAAGAAGGCCAGAGTGGGGAATCCCCCAAACTCTGGCCTTCTCTTATCTCTTATTCAGTCAGACGGCGTGTTTGCGTTCCGCCTGCGTGATCAGGTAGGCCCGGCTGGCACTCAGCCACGTCTGGGCCAGCGCGGTATGCGGATGCTGACGTTCGCGCAGAGCGTTGGTGCCCAGGCTCAGCTGGCGCTCGATCCGGCGCACGGCGCTCAGGCCGCCCTCGTTCTCGGCTTCGATCAGGGTATTTTTGACGGTCGTGGGATGCACAAAGCCGACACGAATGCTTTCGGCAATGATATCGAGGGCACGCATAGAGGTACTCCTTCCAGCGGGTAGGGCGCTGCGAGGCAACTGAAGAGTGTTGCTGAGTTGGTGCCGGTAAGGCCGGGGTCTGGACGGCGAATCCTGTTCTTGATTACGATAATAGCAGAGCGGCTCCGAGCTGGCAAGAAGCATGAGGCCACATTCTGTATTGACCGTAGCGGGAAGCGGTGTTACACTCCGACCAAGGATGCCTGATTCTGCTCACAGGCAAACGCAATTGCCGCGCCCCTTCAAGCGACCGCATCCCCAGGCAAACCGTGTCGTGTGGTCCCAGAAGCCCACCGATACGCACGCCGCAGCCTAGGAGGTGACATATGAAACTGCACGAACGACTTCGCGAACTCCGCAGTGAACGCGGGCTGCGGCTCAAGGACATTGCCGAGACCGCCGGAATCAGCGTTCCGTACCTCAGCGATCTGGAGCGCGGGCGCACCAACCCCAGTTTGGAGACCCTGCAAACGTTGGCCGGGGCTTACGCCATCACGGTCCACGATCTGCTGGAAGGGGTTGAATTTTACGGCGCGTCCACAGAAGGAGCCCTGCCCAAAGGTCTATCGGATCTGGTGGCCGACCCCACGCTGGGGCCGCAAATCACGCCCGATTGGGTTCGCACCCTGTCCCGCATCGAACTGCGTGGCAAGCGCCCCCGCGACAAGCAGGACTGGTACGAAATCTACCTGCACCTGAAACGCATCCTGAACTGAGCCAATTCGAGCACTTGAGATTGGTTTGGGATTCCAAATAACGAAGAAGGGCCGGAAACGTCGAGTTTCTGGCCCTTCTTCATGGACTTTTGATTTTATAGGCCTGTGCTCACGCAAGGTGTCGGCTTCCCTTTGCCCTCTGTCTTAGGCCGCGTCCACCCACACCGTTTCTGGCTTGGAGGTGCCCTGCCCACGCGTCAGCAACAGGGTTCCCGCACCCCACGTGCCGCCGATCAGGGCCAGTACGAAAGCCAATGTGGGGGCGCTGAGACAGGCAGCAAAGCTGCTCAGGCCTACGAGTGCCCCAACTGCGTCCGGCACGGGCAGGCGCACCCTGTAGGCCACCGCACGGCCCAGATCGTACACGCTGACGCTGAGGCCCGTGGCGATCAGGAGTGCAGCGAGGGCAGTGGCAATCAGGGCGGGGCCGAGCATTCCGGCCAGTGCGAGGCCGAAGGCGGGACCGACCAGAGCGGCCAACGCCAGTACCCCCAGTGCCAGGGTGCGAACTGGGGCATGACGTTGCCGCCGCGCCAGTGCCGGAGCCATTCCGCCCACGAACAGGAGCAGCAGCACGCCGCCTGTCAGGGTGAGGAAGACCTGCGGCCATGCAGCAGCGCCCAGCCAGCCCAGCACGGGGCGGAATGCGGCGGCAGTCGCCATGCCGATGCCCACCGGGGGAGGGGTTTGCAGGGCGTTCCTGTCGCCGGGGGCGCGGCCCAGCAGGGCATTCACGCGGCCCGCTACCTGTGCGCCGGGGTCGCGCCGCACATCACCCAGCAGCGTGACCACCTCGCCGCTGACCACCGCATTGGCCGTGAGGGTGATCTGACCGCCCACCGCAATCACGTTGCCCACCACCGGACCACTGACCGTGATGTTCTGGCCGAAGGTGACGCCGCTGCGCCCCGCCACGCTGTACACGGCGGGAACTGTCAGTACGGCTGAGAGCGCAAACGCCGCTGCCCCAAACCGCTGCACGGTGGGCCGGGGCCGCCAGGTGACCAGAGCGCTGGTTGCCAGCAGCAGCGCCAGCCCCACGCCTGCCAGCGGTGATACCTGCGCCAACAGGGTTTGCAGGACCAATGCCCCCGCCGCCAGGTTGGGCCAGGCCGAAGTGATCGCCAGCAGGATCAGGCCCACCAGCAGGGCCGAGACCAGCAGCAGCGGTGCAGGATTGCTGGCCTGCGGCTGAGTCAGGAAGGTGGACGCAGAAGGCACCGCCTGAACAGAGGCAGATGGAATGGGCGCAGAGGGAACGGGCGGCGCAGCAATCCGGGCCGTAATCCGCGCCGCCACCGAAGGAACAGCGGGCGGCGCAGTGCGGCTCAGAGTGGCCGAGGCTGCGATATCCGAAGCGATTTCGGTGGCGAGGCTGCGGGGTGAGACTGCGGTGTCCCGAACCAACCAGCGAGAAGCCCGGATGTCCTGTATCACATCGGCGGCGAGGCTGTGGGGCAGGGCGGGAGTGGCTTCCAGCGCCGCACTGACGCGCACGCCAGAAACGACTGCCGCTGCCACCGAGTGGGGGATGGGAGGGGGAATCAACTGGCCCGAGCAGGCAATATCGCTGGCAATCTGTGCGGCCAGCGATGCAGGCAGGGCAGGGGGTTGTAGGTCAGCACCGTCAAAACGCAGGCTCCAACTGATGTCATGCGTCACGGCTGCGGCCACACTGCCCGGTGGTGCGGGACGTTCCAGCGCAGACAGCACCGCCGTGATCTTCGTCAGGACCGCCCGCGTCTGCTGTACTTCCGGGTGGTCGTGCAGGGCTTCCAACTCGGCGCGTTCCTGCGGTGTCAGTTCATCTTCCGCCTCACGGTGCAGCAACTCCAGCCACGCCGGAGGGTTGCCCGCCGCGACCGAATGAAGTGAGTTGAGATGCTCCGCGCCCATACGTTCCTTCTACGTTAAAACACTGCGCCGGGTTCCCGCCTGACCGGGAAGCGCCGAGCTGTCCCAGATCACCGGACGCCTTTCTCAGTCTGCTGGGGCAGCCACGTAATCCCCGCTCTTGCCGCCCGTCTTGGTCAGAAGGCGTATTCCGGTGATCTCTATGGCTTTGCTGGCCGCCTTGAGCATGTCGTACACGTTCAGGGCGGCCACGGTCACGGCAGTCAGGGCTTCCATCTCCACACCGGTAGGCGCGGTGGTTCTGACCGTTGCCACGACCCGCACGCCCGCTGCTTCCAGCGTCACCTGTACGTCGGCCCCCGTGACCGGAATGGGATGGCACAGCATGATCAGGTCGGCGGTGCGCTTGCTGCCCGCCAGTCCTGCCAACCGCGCCACCGTGAGGGGATCGCCTTTGGGATTGGTTCCCGCTTCCAGTGCGGCGCGGGCCTCGGGCGGTAGGCGTACCCAGCCCTCGGCGGTGGCGGTGCGGGTGGTGGCGGCCTTATCAGTCACGTCCACCATGCGGGGCAAGCCGTCCCTGAAGTGCGTCAGTTCGGGCGCTGAAGAGTCAGCCATCAATCGTCGGACAACTTCAGGTCGCGCAGGGCCGCGAACGGGTTCTGACTGGCGTGCGTCGTTCCTTCGGGAATGCCCAACTGGTCGTCGATTTCTTCGACTGGAACCTGGGCCATATGCTCGCAGGGGCCTTCGTTCAGGTCATGGCCGCACACCTGGCACAGGCCCTTGCACGCTTCGTCGTGGACCACACTCAGGGGCGCGGCCAGCAGGGTCGTTTCGGCAAGGTAGGCACTCAGGTTCAGGTCGGGGTCGCCGAATACCAGGATTTCCTCGCCCGTGTCGGCCTCCTCCAAAAAGGGTTCCTGCACGGCGGGGTCGTAGCGCATCAGCGTTCCGAGTTCGATCTCCAGCGGTACCGGCACTTCGCGCAGGCAGCGGGCACATTCCATGATCAGGGTCGGCTCGAAGGTGCCCTGAAGGTACATTTCGTCGCCCTCGAGGCTGTTGATCTCGATGTCGAAGGGGGCAGGCTCGGCAAACTGAAGGGTCTGCGTCAGGTCGCCCTGCAAGTAGGTCAGGTGGTCAAGTTCGCCTTCTGCGTGGGCGTCGCCCGCCGTACGCAGCAGTGAACCAAGGTGAATCCGGGGCGTATCGCTCATCTCCGTATGATAGGGCGCAGCGCCCCACTTTACCGGGCACTGGGCACGATGCAGCAGGCCAGAAGACTTAGGAGCGGGGGGAATCCGTTTCAGGTGTTGGGCAGGCTCAGGCCTGCTGCTGAAGCCAATTCAGGACTTCCTGTGCGTTCTGGTCGGGTGGAAACACCGGATAGAAGACCTTCTCTATTCCACCGTCCCTGATGATCAGGGTCACGCGCCGCAGCAGCCGTTGCCCCTCTACCTCAAAAGTGGGCAGCCGCAACGCCCGCGCCAACTCGCCCGCTGTATCCGACAGCAGCGGAAAAGGCAGATGCAGGCGTGCGGCAGCCTCGGCCTGCTGGGGCGTGGTCTGGGTGCTGAGGCCAAAGACCCTGGCTCCCAGTCCCTGCAATTCGGCGTGGTGATCCCGGAAGGCGCACGATTGCGGCGTGCAGCCCCGCGCCCCCGGAATGACGTCCCAGTCCTGCGGCAGCGGCATTCCCGGCGTGGCTGTGCGCGGATAGACATACAGCACGGTACGGCCTGAGAGCGCGGCGATATCGACGAAACTTCCGTCTGTGGCAGGCAACCTCACCGAAGGAAACGTCAGGCCCGTGAGGTGATCGCAGGTTCCGTCATCCACAGGCGCGGGCAAATTTGGGGGCAGCAGGTGGAAGTCGGTCACTGCCCCATCATTACGCCAATTCCACCAAACTCGCGTCCGAAATGGTCAGTTTGTGTGTGCGCGGCAGCGTGCGCCCGCCCCGCACCTGGGCTTTGACCCCGATCAGGCAGTCTTGAAGGCGTGTATTCAGGTTCTCGATTTGGGCCTGCGTGTCGATGACGCTGTGTTCCACTTCCGCCATTCGGACCACCGTGCCGCTGCCGATGCTGGTAAAAGGGCCGATATAGGCGTCCTCGATCAGCACGTTTTCACCGAGCAGCACAGGCCCCACGATCTTGCTCCGCACCACCCTGGAGGAAGCCGGGATAACGACGCGGCCTGTCAGGCGCGAATCGGTCACCTCGCCCTGTAGGTCAGATTCGATGCGTTCCAGCAGCAGGCGGTTGGCATCCAGCAGGTCGGCGGGGCGGCCTGTGTCCTTCCACCATCCCTCCACGCGCTGGCCCACCACGCGCCGTCCACGCTCGATCAGGCCCTGAATGGCGTCAGTGATCTCGTATTCACCGCGTGCAGAAGGCGGCATCCCGTCCAGTACCTCAAAAATCTCGGGCGTGAAGCAGTACAGGCCCGCCACGGCCAGATTGCTGGGCGGCACTTTGGGTTTTTCGACCAGCCGCTTGATCTGGTTGTCGCCGTCCAGTTCGGCCACCCCAAAGGCGGTGGGGTCGGCCACCTCGACCAACGCGATGAGGGCGGCGGGACGGTTGGCCGTAAAAGCGTCGGTGAAAGGCTTCGCGCCATGCTCGAATAGGTTGTCGCCCAGGTATACACAGAAATCCTCGTTGCCTACCCACTCGCGTGCCGTCAGGACCGCGTGACCCAGGCCCAACTGCTCGTGCTGGTTGATCAGGGTGATCTGCATATTCGGCAGGCCGTCCAGCACATGCCGGATTTCCTCGCGGGTGGCATCCGAGACGACGATGCCCACCTCGGTGATCCCCGCCGCCTGAAGCGTGTGCAGGGCATGAACGATGATGGGCGCTCCGGCCACAGGCAACACAGGCTTGGGGCGCGTAAAGGTCAGCGGACGAAGGCGCGTACCCAGTCCGGCAGCGGGGATGATGGCTTTCACACCGGAATCATGGCACAGAGCACATGCAGGACAGCCGAAGGTCAACGTATCTCAAAGCAGACATGGGCAGTCAGATAAAGCAAAAACCCCCGCCGAGGCGGAGGTTTAGGTTGGTGACCCCAACGGGATTCGAACCCGTATCGCTACCTTGAAAGGGTAGTGTCCTAACCGTTAGACGATGGGGCCACACCACTTCAGTTTGCTCGGCGTTCTACAGAGATCAGTTTGATCCATGCATGAAGCTTCGCTGACTGCCTCTCAAGGCGTCCTTTCGGACAGGCGGAACTATAGCGTTACCAGCGAGGAAACGTCAACCCCACCCCGCGAAAAGACACAATCTGGGCGCGGGCCATTCGGATTTCGGGGCCATAAAGTCCCTGTGTTCCGAACAGCCCGCCGCCCGCTTTACATGTGCAGGGCGCGTTTGTCGGCAGCCAGGGCCGCTTCCTTGACCACTTCACTGAGGGTGGGGTGGGCGTGTACGGTGCGGGCCAGATCTTCGCTGCTGCCGCCGAATTCCATGATCGCCACCGTTTCCCCGATCAGTTCGCTGACATTTGGGCCGACCATATGCACGCCCAGCAGGCGGTCCGTCTGGGCATCGGCCACCACTTTCACGAAGCCGCGAGGGTCGCCGTGTCCGAGGGCGCGTCCGTTGGCACTGAACGGAAACTGTCCGGTCTTGACGGTGTGGCCCTTCTCCTTGGCCTGCTTTTCGGTCAGACCGGCCCACGCGATTTCGGGGCTGGTATAGATCACCCACGGAATCACGTCGTAATTGACGTGTCCGGCCTGCCCGGCCAGCATTTCGGCCAGTGCCACGCCCTCTTCCTCGGCCTTGTGGGCCAGCATCGCGCCGCCGATCACGTCCCCGATGGCGTAGATGCCCGCCAAGTTGGTGCGGTAGTGGCTGTCCACCTTCACGAAGCCGCGTTCATCCAGCGCCAGCCCCACGGCGTCGGCCCCCAGCCCAGCGGTATGCGGCACGCGGCCAATACTGACGATCAGCTTGTCGAACTGCGCCGTCACGGTCTGGTCTTTTTCGGTGTAGGTCACAGTCACGCCCGCGCCGTCTTGCTGCACGTCCGTGATGTTCACGCCGAAGTGGAATTCCAGCCCCTGCTTCTGAAACTGCTTGAGGGCTTCCTTGCTGATCGCGTCGTCGGCGGCCATCAGGAATCCGGGGAGGGCTTCCAGAATGGTGACCTGTGCGCCCAGACGCCGCCACACGCTGCCCAGTTCCACGCCGATCACGCCCGCGCCGATCACGCCCAGCTTGGCGGGGACTTCGGAAAATTCCAGTGCGCCGCTGTTTTCCACGATGTGGCCGCCAAACGGGGCCAGCGGCAGTGCGCGGGGGCTGCTGCCCGTCGCCACGATCACATGCTTGGCGTGCACTTCGGTTCCGGCGGCATTGATGACCCAGCCTTCGCCCTCTTGCCGCACCAGTTGGCCCAGCCCGTGAAACGAGGTGATCTTGTTTTTCTTGAACAGGTAGGCCACGCCGCCCGTCAGTTTGTCCACGACGCCAGCCTTGCGGGCCAGCATCTTGGAGAGGTTCACGCGTGCGCCGTCCACGTCGATGCCGTGATCGGCGGCGTCGTGCTGGATCATCTCGAATTTTTCGGAGGAATCCAGCATCGCCTTGCTGGGAATGCAGCCCACGTTCAGGCAGGTGCCGCCCAGACTGCCCTTGCCGTTGCGGGTAAATTCATCCACGCAGGCGGTACGAAAGCCCAACTGCGCGGCGCGAATCGCGGCCACATATCCTGCTGGGCCGCCGCCGATGACCATCACGTCAAAAGTATCCATAACCACCCCGGAGCCTACCACCCGGCTCTCATGCAGATGGTGGCGCGTTCCTGTAACGGGGACAGAACAGGTCTTCTCTGGAGCATTTCCCGACAGCCCACCCTTTACAACCTATTGCTGCTTTTCCCAATCGCTGTAACTGACCCGGTCTATGACGAACGTTTCCCGCGTCAGGGCGTAGCTGCCGCGCCCGCCCATGCGCCCGATCAGGTCCAGTGCGCCTGTATCCACGTGGTGGCGTTCGGCGTCCTGCACGGCGTCGGTCCGCAGGCTGAGGCCCAGAACCACGCCCAGAATGATGCGGGTGCGGCCAATCAGGATGGTCTGCACTTCGCGGCATTCCAGCGCGGCGGGGCTGGCGGCCACACGCGGCACGCGCACCTTGATGCCGTCTGCCAGCGGCACGTTCAGCGCGTGAGCCTCGCCCATGCCATGAGGAAAGTCGGTGGCGGTGGCGTTCATGGTGGTCGCCAACTCCGCCGACACCAGATTGACTGTGAATTCGCCGCCCGAGCCGATATTCAGCGCGGTGTCTTTGGGTACGCCATCGGCGCGGTCTCCGGGGGCAAAGGCCACCACGGGCGGATCGGACCCCATCAGGCCAAAGAAGGAATACGGCGCGAGGTTCACGTGCCCGCCCTCTCCCAGCGTGCTGACCCAGGCGATCGGGCGAGGCACCACGACGCCCGTGACCAACTTGTAGCAGGCAGAGGCGGGCAGAGAGGTCAGGTCGAAGTGGGTGAAGTCCGGGGCCGTAAAGTTCGGGGGTGTAGATTCTGGCGGCGTGGGGCTTTGTGACATAGATTTCAGCCTAACCTGCTGCGGCGCTAGAATCTGGCCTATGCCTGACGTTTCTGCCGCTCTCAGCTACCGCGACGCCTACGCGAAATTGTCGCGTATTGCCGCCGAACTGGAATCGGGTGAGGCCGACCTTGACCGCGTGCTGCCGTTGCTGGACGAGGCCAAAGCCGCCTATGCCGCCTGTGTGGGGCGCATAGAGGCGGTGCGGGCGGTGCTGGCCGGAAGCTGGGGCACCGAACTGGTCGGAATTCCCGAGACCCAGAGCGGGGAAGACCCTGACGCAGATGATGAAGAGAGAGATGAGGAAGACGAAACCGCCTAGCGCGGGTATGCTGCCCCTTATGAGCGACTCCGCCCCTTCTTCTCATTCGGGTGCCGACAGATTCAGTGCCGACACGGCCCGCTCGGAGGCTGATTCTTCAGCTTCGGCCCACACTTCATCTTCTGCACCAGCCACCAAGCCCAAGGAAGCGGAACTGGCCCCGGTGGTCAATCCCCGCGTGTACCGGTTCGTCGTGGATATCACCTACCTGCCCGTCCTGCTCAGCGGAATGCATCTGGAGGTGCATGGGCGCGAGCATGTGCCGCCGCCCGGAACGCCGCTGGTGGTGGCGGCCAATCACCGTTCCGGCCTCGATCCGTTTCTGATTGCCCGCGCCTTCCCGCCGGGGCGCTACATGCAGTTCATGGCCAAAAAAGAACTGTTCGGGCCGATCACGGGGCCGCTGATCACGGCGGGCGGCAGCTACCCGGTAGACCGCACCATCAGCGACGTGAAGGCCGTGCGAACCAGCGTGCGAATCCTGGCAGCGGGCGGCACGGTGGGCATTTTCCCCGAGGGCACACGCGGCGGCGGAGAACTTCACGGCGGCGTGGCCCTGATTGCCGCCAAAGGCCGCGCCCCGATCCTGCCCGTGGGCATCAGCCGGGTGGGGCGGCGCTGGATCGTGCGCTTTGGCCCGCCCATCCCCTCACGCGGGGGCATCAAGGCCCTGACTGTGGAAGTGGGCGAGCGGCTGGCAGAGTTGGCGCAGCCGGTAGGAGAGAAGATTTAAGGGGCAGAAAAGGCCGTCTGGGGGTTAGGGGTCTGAGAAGGGCAATCGCTGGCGCTCACTGTCCCAGCACCTTGGACCCCTGGGCAGCCCCCTCTCACCCGTGCGCCGTATACTGCCCCGGATAGGCGTGGGGGAAGTCCGGTGACTGCTGAGCAGTTGGCATGGTCAACAAATCAGCACAGTCCGGCACTGTCGCGCAACGGTAAAGCCCTGATTTCTATTGGCGGCAAAGTCCGAACACCCTGCCTGTCCCTGCCCCGCGCCGAGTGTCAAGACCCCGATGTCAAGACATAGTGCGCGGGCATGCGGCCACACCTCTCGCGGAAAGGAGGGACGCTTTAGGGCAAGGCTCCCATGTGTGGGAAGCGGCCCCGGACGTGTTCACTTTTCGCCCCCATGTCGGGGCGTTTTTTATTCTGCGGAGGATTGCCCATAAGGGAGATCCACCATGAAGATGATTTCAGCTTTTGCTCTGACCTCTGCTCTGGCCCTGTTTGCCTCGGCTTCGGCGACCACCTACCCCATCACCATCACCGATGATCTGGGCCGCAAAGTGACCCTGAAGGCCGAACCCAAGCGCATTATCAGCGTGTTGCCCAGTTCCAGCGAAACGCTGTGTGCCATCGGCGCGTGCAGCAAATTGGTCGGCGTGGACGACTACACCGATTATCCCCAGCAGGCCGCCAAATTGCCCAAAGTGGGCGGCCTGTACAATCCCAACATAGAGGCGATGGTGGCCCTCAAGCCCGATCTGGTGCTGATCAGTCAGTACGGCAAGCTGGCCGAACCGCTGACACAGGCCGGAATTACGGTCATTGCCATCAATCCCGAAACCTATGACGAAGTGTTCGGCAAAACGCTGCTGCTGGGCCGCCTCGTGAACCGCGAAGCGCAGGCCAAAGCGCTGGTGCTGAAGATGCGTCAGGACATTGCCCGGATCGAAATCCTGACCAAAAACGTGGTCAGAAAGCCTACCGCCTATCTGGAGATTGACCCCACGCCGTATTCCATCGGCCCGAATTCGTTTATGGGTGTGCTGCTGACCAAAGCGGGCGCACGCAACATCATTCCGGCCAGCATGGGCGACTTTCCCAAGGTCGATCCCGAATTTATCGTGAAGGCCAACCCCCAACTGATCCTGGGTGTGGATGCCAAAACGGTGGCTGCCCGCCCCGGCTGGAACACCACCTCCGCAGTCAAAACAGGCCGCGTAGTGGCCCTGCCCGCCGGACTGGACACGATCCTGTCTCGCCCCGGTCCCCGCCTGCCCGAAGCGTTGCGTGGACTGGCGCGGCTGGTTCACCCGGAATTGTTCAAGTAAGGGGTGGTGGTCGGAACGTGGATTGTGGAACGTGGGAAAAGCGGGAAGGGCCATTCAGAGATGATGTGCTCACACGCTTTTTCCACTAACCACCGACCACTTACAAAAATCCTCTTCCAAACCTCTGCTTCAATCCCCTCAAGGAATAAGGTGCTCTCCACGATCCACGATCCACGATCCATTCCCCCGCCCCGGCGCTTGCTGCCGCGCACATTGGCGCTGCTGGCTGTGCTGCTGGCGTCTATCGTGTTGGCGGTGGGCCTCGGCAGCGTGTTCATTCCTCCCAGCGAGGTCTTGGGAGCGCTGTGGCGCGGGCTGCTGAGCCTCGGCAGCGGGGCCGAACTCAGCGGAAACGACATCATCGTGTGGCAGATTCGGCTGCCCCGCGTGGTCATGGGCCTGATTGTGGGCGCGTGCCTCTCGGTCTGTGGGGCGGCCTTTCAGGGCGTGTTCCGCAATCCGCTGGCCGATCCTTACCTGCTGGGCGTCGCCAGTGGCGGGGCGCTGGGGGCCACCGTGGGCATTGTGGCGGGCTGGCCCCGCTCCAGCATTCCGCTGTCGGCGCTGGCTTTTGCCCTGGCAGCGGTAGGCACCACCTTGGCCCTTTCGCGGGAGGGGCGGCGCTTTCCGCCCACGCGCCTGATTCTGGCGGGCGTGGTGGTGGGCAGCGTCCTGAGCGCCTTTACCACCTTTCTGATCCTGCGCGGCGAAGACCGGGCGCGGCAGGTGCTGGCCTACACGCTGGGCGACCTCGGATTCAGCGGCTGGCGCGATGTGGTCACGGTGCTGCCCTACGCGGTCATCGGCTGCGGCGTGCTGATGGCGCTGGCCCGTGCGCTGGATACCCTGCAACTGGGCGACCTGACCGCCCGCAGCCTCGGCGTGCCCGTAGAGCGCCTGCGTCTGCTGGTGGTGCTGGCGGCCAGTGCAGCCACAGCGGCGGCGGTGGCTTATGTGGGCATCATCGGGTTTGTGGGGCTGGTGGTGCCCCATCTGGTGCGGTTGGTGTGGGGTGCGGGCCACCGCGTGTTGCTGCCAGTCAGTGCCGTGGCGGGCGCGGCCCTGCTGGTGCTGGCCGACCTGCTGTCGCGCACCACCATTCTCAGTCAGGTGGGCGTGGTCACGACCCTGCTGGGCGGCCCGTTCTTTCTGTGGCTGCTGGCGCGTGGGCGCAGTGACTGAGGGGGAGGAAGGGCGTCTGGGAGTCAGCAACGTGATGGCCTTTGCCCTGCCTCTTTTCCCCCAAAAGCGAGGTGACTGAAATCCAAGACATCCAAATCCAAGTAGCTCAGACCCCAGAACCCCAAACCGCAGAACCCCAGAGCCTAGAACACCAGACCCTCGAAGCCCGCGCCCTGCACGTCCGGGCTGGAACATTCGCCGCCGTGCAAGACGTGAATGCCACCTTTCCGGCGGGCGTATTTACTGCCGTTATTGGCCCCAACGGTGCGGGCAAAAGTACGCTGCTGCGGGCGCTGCTGGGCCTGAGTACCCCCGAACGCGGCGAGGTGCGCTTGCTGGGGCGCAGGCTGGCAGACTGGCCCCGTGCAGCGCGTGCCCAGACGCTGGCTTATCTGGCGCAGGGAGAAGGACTGCCCGACACGGCACAGGTGCGCGATGTGGTGGCACTGGGTCGGGGCGCGGGGGCGTGGCGCTGGGGCCTGATTCCCACCCGCCCCTGGACGGACGCCGACGAACTGGCCGTCACCGACGCCCTGACCCGCACCGATACCCTGAGGTTTGAACACCGCCGCGTGTCCGAACTCTCGGGCGGGGAACGGCAACGGGTGTCGTTGGCCCGTGCGTTGGCTTCTCAGCCCCGGTTCCTGCTGCTGGACGAACCCACCAACCACCTTGACCTGGCCTACGCGCTGGACGTGGTGCGCTACGTGCGCTGCGAAGTCGCGGGCGGCCTCGGTGTGGTGGCCGTGCTGCACGACCTGAATCTGGCTGCCCGTGCCGACGCCCTGCTGCTGCTGCATGAGGGCCGTGTGCTGGCGGCTGGCTCCCCCGCAGAGGTGCTGACGCCGGCGCTGCTGCACACCGCCTACGGCATTCAGGCGCAGGTCCTCCGGCATGAGGGACGGTTGGTGGTGCTGCCGCAGGGCTAGGGCAAGCAATTCAGTCTGAAGAAGCGACCCGCAGGACAGAGCGCCGGAAAAGAGTGCTCTGGATGGCGTGGTTTCGGCATTTCTGAAAAGGCACATCCGCCAGCCAGTCGGATCGGAAGTCGTTTTGCCTGTCGGTGTTCAGCACTATTTCCCTGGACTCTTGAGGCCCGAAGGCGGTCAGATCGGCAGAAAAAGAGACGGCCCTGTGCGCCTGAGCGGACCGCTGGTCGCACACCAATTCAGCTTTGAACTGACCACCAGACACCTGAAAGCCCGTGGCGTTTCTGAGCTGTGCCTTGATGACAGGTCGCCCTGTTCCAAGTTGTAGGGTCGATGACAGCCATTCAAATTCTATCGGCTCTTCCTCGGTATAGATCTCAGCAATGTTCAGGCGTTCCGAATTTTCTGGTTTAGCGTTATCGGTAGAGAGAATCAGATATTTCGTTTTGTATGTAAAATCTGAAATCCAATCTTTCGGAAAATGAAAACTGATGCTGTTTTTGTCATATTGAGGCTGGCCGATTAAATGGGAAGTATGGTTGAAAGTATTGAAAAGAATCAGATTTCGGTAATCTTTGACCCGAACAGAGTCAGGAAAGACCAAGATGGTAGAAGTCAGAGGCAGCTGCCTGACAAATCTCCGGGCAACACGGTGCCATACGTCATCCGGTGGCTCAAGCTGAAACATCTGAATCTGTGGGTTAGTCGGAGTCTTCTTCCTGGCCTGACAGCCGATCAGCAGAGGTGGGCAGATCAGTAGGACGATAGAAACCCATTTGAATGGCATGTCAGTTAAGAGTTTAGAGACTCTGGAAGCTTAAAGAACAGATTCTTACCCCTGCACCGCCCGCCAGCGCCCCAGCCACACGCCGCCGAAGACATGCACGATCAGGCCCACGAACACCAACGCGGCTCCCAGCAATTTCAGGGGCGGAAAGGTCTCCTGAAAATACAGGGCGCTGCTGACCATGCCGAACACGGGCACCAGCAAAGACAGCGGCGCGACCCGGCTGGCCCCGTGCTGCTGAATCAGCCAGTTCCAGATGCCGAAGCCCAGCACCGTATTGAAGTAGCCCATGAAGGCCACCGCCAGCCAGAAGCCGGGGCCGCTGTGCGTGAGGGTGCGGCCCACCGCGTCCCAACCGCTGGTGACGCCCGCCAGCAGGGTGAGGGGAATGGGCGGAATCAGGGCCGACCAGACCACCAAGCTCAGCATGTTGGCGCTGCCCGCCGCCCTGACCAGAATGTTGCTGATGGCCCAGCCGCCCGCCGCCACCAACACCAGCACAAACCCAATCGGACTGGTCTGATGGTCGGCCAGCAACCCGATCACACCCATGCCCGTGAAGGCCAGCGCCATGCCCAGCACCTGATTTGGCCCCAGCTTTTCTCGCAACAGGGCCGCCGCCAGCAGGGCCGTAAAAAAGGCCTGCATCTGCATCAGCAGGCTGGCGAGGCCCGCGCTCATGCCCAACTGAATGGCGAGGTACAGCAGCCCGAACTGCACCACGCCCACCGCCAGGCCGTAACCCACCAGCAGTTGCCAGCGCATCAGCGGGCGCGGCACAAAAAATACGGCGGGCAGGGCAGCCAGAGCAAAGCGCAGCGCGGCCACCAGCAGCGGCGGCGCGTCGGTGACACTGAGCTTGATCACCACAAAATTGACCCCCCAGATGAAGGTAATCAGGAGAGCCAACAGCAGACTTCTGGGGGGCATAGGCCCAATCTACCCGCCCCAGATTGAAAGCAAGCAGGCCAATCCAGTGCGCTTTGGTCTGTAGCCTAGGCATCTATGTCCGGTTCCTCTTCGTCTGGCCCCCTTTATTTTTCCACCCGTGGACACCTGTTGGTCTGTCAGGGCCAGAGTTGTCAGACGCGGGGTTCTGCGCTGCTGCACCGCGCCCTCTGGAATGCCCTGGAGCGCGAGTCTCTGGCCTACTACAAAAAGGGCGGCAGCGTGCGCCTCACCGAAAGCGGTTGCCTCGGCGCGTGCAGCTACGGCCCGACCCTCTGTGCCTACCGAACCAAACCCGAAGGCGGCCTGGAAGAAGGCTGGTACGCCGCCACCGACCTGCCGCAAGCCCTGAACGTGGCCCGCGCCATCCATGCGGGCGAGGCGTTGCCGGAGGGTGGGAAATATGGGCCGTAGAGCGCTGACGCGCTGTAAGTGGGGAGTGGTCAGTGGTGAGTGAGAAAGGCGGGCCTGTGCTGTGGACTGAATCTTCTTGGCCGCTCTACAGCTTCAAAAATAATCTAAATGCTCCTTTCCGCCTGCGCTTTTTTCACTGGACGCTACCCACTCGCCACTTACAGTCCCTCGGTGTCCCATTTGCTATCCTCGCCCCATGACGATGGTGCGGCAAACCCGGCAGCGGCAGGCGGTAATCGAGGTTCTTCGGGCCTCGCGTGCCCACCCTGACGCGGCGTGGATTCATGGACAGGTGCGGCAATCGCTGCCCAGCGTGAGCCTCGGCACCGTGTACCGTACCCTTGACGCCCTCGTGCGGGACGGCGTATTGCTGACCATCGAGCGTGCTGGTCAGGCCACCCGCTACGATTACAAACACGGCGGCGAGTACCACCACCACGCGGTTTGCCGGGGCTGCGGCGCAATTTTCGATGTAGACGCGGCGGCCATTCCCAGTATTCCGGCGGCGGCATTGCCCGCAGGCTTCGCGGTCACAGAAGTTCGGCTGGAATTTATGGGTGTGTGTACGGCCTGCGCCCACAAAGCCGCGTCAGACAGTCTCTGACTTCGGGACGCTCTGGGCCATGGGCCACGAACCCGCCCTCCAATCCCGCTGGATGACGGGCTGGCGTGGTCTTTCTGGAGTTCTGGACTTGGTGGCGGCAGAGTTTTCTCTGCCACGCATCTGGCGTTCTGCCTCTTTGTCCCCGCCCCGCCGCGCTAGCCTCAGCGCATGAGTCTGCCGCTTTCCCCTGCCCCCAATGAATTTCCGTCCTACCGTGCGGCGGAATTTCTTCCGGCCTTTTTGCTGGGATGGGGACTGGGCGCAGCGCTGGTTTTTGGCGTGCGGGCGCTGGGCGGGGCCTTGCTGCCCGATCCCTGTCAGGGCCATACTCTGCTGGCGCTGCTGCTGCCGCTGCTGCTGGGGCCGGGTGGACTGGGCTTTACGGCCCTCAACTTCCGGCGGCCCAGACGGGCAGCGCTGGGGCTGGGGCTGGTGGTGGCCTCGCTTCTGCCTGCCCTGTCAGTCGGAGCGCGGGATATCGGGGCGCTACGCGGTACGGGATGTGCAGGCGGCTATGTGGTGCTGTCTGTGGCCGGTGGCCCCAACGACCGCAGTTCATCTATCAGTACCCTCAGCCTGCGCGTGGGCGAGTCGCGCACCCTCACGGGCCGGGTCGGTGGCTACACGCCCACCACGCATCCGGGCCTGTTTACGCTGGCCGCCGAGAGCGATACGCCCGGAATTACGGTGCAACTCTCCAAAAAGCAGGTCAGGGCAGGCGAGCAGTTTCCAGTGCAGATCAACATCAAGGAGGGCACTGGCGTCAATACCTATACGGTGGGCGTGCAGGCCACCCAGACGGTGAAGGGCCAGTCGGTGGCTGCGGTGGGCACCCTGGAAGTCAACGCCCGTCCCTGAAGGTCTGACAGCGGCACATTGATCTGAAATTGATCTGGGGTGACGCTTCCGTGACGCCCGTCAGAGTACGCTACAGGGCGTGAACGTGGCCGAACTCTCCAGCATCAGCTTGCAAACCTTCCTGACCATGCTGGTGGTCATGGATCCCATCGGCCTCGCCCCCATTTTTATCGGACTGGCAGGCAACCGCCCCGCCTTCGAGCGTCGGCGGGTGGCGCTCAAAGCATCTGTGGTGGCGGGCATCATCATTTTACTGTTCGGGCTGTTCGGGCGTGCCCTGCTGGAGCATCTGGGCATCAGCCTGAGCGCCTTCCGGGTGGCGGGCGGCATCCTGCTGTTTCTGATCGCGCTGGACATGGTTTTTGCGCGGCCCAGCGGCAGCAAGGAAACGCCCGAAGAGGAACAGGAAGCCCAGGAACGCCAGGACATCAGCGTGTTTCCGCTTGCCATTCCCCTGATCGCTGGCCCCGGTACGCTCGCCAGCATCATGATTTTAGCCAGCGACGCGCACGGCGACGGCTTTTTGCTGAGTGCCGTCTTTGTCGTCACGTTCGGCGTACTGCTGCTGTGTTACCTGGCCCTGCGGTTGTCGGGCCAGATTGCCCGTCTGATCGGCCTGACCGGAGTGCATGTGGTCACGCGGGTGCTGGGCGTGCTGCTGGGCGCACTGGCCGTGCAGTATGTGGCCGATGGAGTACTGGAATTCATGCGCGGCGGCCTGAAGATTACTGGTTTGGAACTGCTGGGACTGGCCTGATCCCGCTTCCCTTTCCCGCGCTTGGTGTAAGCCACAGCTAAGCCACCCGGCGCAACAATTGGCTTACAGCCGCGCCGTATTATGCAAGGCATGAACACCCCGACGAGTGTGATCAAAACCGTGAATGGAGGAGAGGAAGCAGCGAGGCCGCCCGCCCGCGTTGCGCCGGATCTGAACGCCCCGCGTGTGCTGGTGCTGAACGCTTCCTACGAGCCGCTGCATGTCACGAGCGCCAAACGCGCCATTACACTCGTGCAGTACGGGGTGGCCGAGGTGCTGGAAGACAGTGCGGATGTCGTCAGGTCGCCCAGCACCACCATCAACGTGCCCAGCGTGATCCGGTTGCGCCGCTATGTGCGCCGTCCCCGCGTGCATCCAGTGCCCTTCAACCGCCGCAACGTGCTGCGCCGCGATACCTTTGCCTGTCAGTATTGCGGCTCGCCCGACGATCTCACGCTCGATCACGTCATGCCCCGTTCGCGTGGCGGGCGGCACAACTGGGACAACGTCACCACCGCTTGCAGGGTGTGTAACCAGCGCAAGGGGAGCCGCACCCCCGACGAGGCCGGGATGCACCTACGCACCCGGCCTCGTGCCCCAACGTTCGGCGTGTACGCGCATGGGCAGTTCGCACACTGGCAGCCGGGGTGGGCCAAGTACATCGGGCAGTGAAACTGTGAGTGGGTAGTGGTGAGTGGGAAAAGATAAAAAGAGTGGACTGCACACAGAATGTTGGTGCAGTCCACTCTTTTTAATCTCTTGACCTTCCCACTGACCACTTCCTACTCACCACTTACAGTTTTTCCTACTCCAGTCGCGTCACTTCCCGCTCCGGCTCCCCGGCCCGGTGCGCTTCCATCAGCGCGGCCAGTGCCCGCCCCCGGTGACTGATGGCGCGTTTTTCGGCCAGGCTCATTTCGGCCAGCGTGCGCGTTTCCCCGTCGGGCACGAAGAGGGGATCGTAGCCGAAGCCGCCCTCACCGCGTGGGCCTTCCAGAATCACGCCGGGCACTTCTCCCCGGTAGGATTCGAGGTGGCCGTCCGGGTAGGCCAGAATGACCACGCTGACGAACTTGGCGCGGCGGTTGGTTTTACCGCGCAGGCGCTCCAGCAGGTACATGTTGCGGTCCAGGTCGCTGGTGCGGTTGCCGTAGCGGGCCGAATACACGCCCGGTTCGCCGCCCAGGGCCTCCACTTCCAGGCCGGAATCGTCGGCCAGCGCGGTGCGGTTCATGGTAATGGCGGCGGCGCAGGCTTTCATGGCGGCGTTTTCTTCGTAGGTCACGCCAGTTTCTTCGGGCATCGGGAAGGCTCCCATGCCGTCCATCTGCCAGTTCAGGCCGCCGAGGGCTTCCTCAATCTCGCGCACTTTTCCGGCGTTTCCAGTCGCAACCACGACTCGTTTGCGGGTGGGGGCAGTGGGATTTCCAGTGGGACGGGAGTTGGCGTCGTTCGTCATCTCTCCGAGTGTAGGCGAGGCAGCCCCTCCTCCGCGTGAAGTTTCGTGATCCCCGTCGGCCAGGGCTGTTGCCCCCATCAGGGGGATGTCGGCCCGCACACGCCAGCGCGTCTCACCCGCCCGCCGCTCGAACAGGGTCACGCCCGCATAACTCTGGGAATGAAAAGGAGCCAGCCGCGCTTCCAACTCATGCCGCATCCGTTCGGGGTCGTGGCCGCTGTAGGGCTGCGCCAGCGTAAAGTGTGGCTGCCAGGAATCCAGTCCACGCGGGGTATGCAGCAGTTGCATCCGTGCCTGCTCGTGGGGGCGGGCGTATTTGCCCTCGCGCACCTCCCAGTCAAAGGGCGAGGCACTCACATACGGTGCGAGGCGGGCCGAGAGCAGCGTGTGCAGCACGGTCAGGGCTGGGCTGGCATTCAGGCGCAGCACCCAGACTTTGCCGTCTTCCCACGCTTCTACCCGTCCTCCCGACAGCCCCAGAAACGCGCCGGGCGTCAGGCAGGCCACGCACGCCCGCACCTCGGCCTCGATCTGCGGCCAGTTGGCTGGGTCGGTGCTGAACGCCTCCGTAACGGTCAGGTGAAACCCGTAGGGTCTGGCGTCAGTTTGCCATTCTGAGCGCATAAATTCAGGCATCGGCACGGTCTGACCCGCCCGCACGTCATAGCCCAGCAGCCCCGAGCCGACCCGGTACAGGTCGCTGACCGCCGGAGGACAGAGGTACACGGCAAACTTCGTTTCCTGATCAGGGTGGCCGAGAAGCGCGGGTTGAGGAGGGCCAGACGGTTGGTTTCCGGCTGAATCTGAAGTGGACATGAAGAAAGTCTAACGTTCTGCTCTGACTAAATTGGGACGCTACCTTTCCCCTGTAGAAAGTGCCGGAACCACAGCCTGAAAACGTCTCATGAAAGTGCTCTGGCTGCGGTGAATCTCAACCCCTGCTGTTTTCAAACAAGCTTCCGTTGTTTACAGCCGGGCGTCCAGCGGATCGCTTTCCAGCGCCAGGACACCCAGCACACATTCCTGTACGTTGCTGGTGCTTGCGCCCTCGGCCAGCCGCGCCAGCCCCTCCAGCCCCAGATGAAATTCGCGCAATGCCCGCGCTCGCTTGGCCCCCAGTGCCCGCGCCCGCAGCCGTTTGAGGTTGTCTGGGCGGGTGTATTCCGGGCCGTAGATGATTCGCAGATATTCGCGCCCGCGCACCTTCACGGCGGGTTGCAGGCTGCGGTTCTCGGCATCCAGAAAGGTGAGCGGCTTGACGACCATGCCCTCACTGCCCGCTTCCGTCAGCGCGTGCCACCAGGCCTCGGCCCCGGCCACGGCTGCCGGATCGCTGAGGGCCACCACGCGGTAATCGGTGCGGCCAAACAGCCCCGGATCGGCGTCGGCCAGCCTGCCCAGCGTGTTCAGGTGCCAGAGGTGGTCCTTGTCGCTGTGCACGCCCCCCGCCGAGGCCAGTAGGTGAAAGGGCCGAATCTGCACGTCGTCCACGCCGTCTACCCGGCGCACATAGGCGCGGTAAGCCTCGCGGTAGGCGTGCAGCGCGGCGGCCCGTTCCTCGGTACTCGTCTGAAGGGCGGCCACATCCAGCCCACGCTCGGCAGCCTGGGCCAGAGCAGCGGCGGCAGCGGGCAGCACGGCGTTTCCGGCGGCTCCCACGACGGCGTATTGCCCGCGCAGCAGCTCTCCGGCCTTCAGGCTCCACGGCAAGATTTCGGCGTCCAGCACGGCCCAGTCTGACTGGAGGGTGTCCCACAGGCCCGCAGCTTCGGCGGCAGCGTGGGCGCGGGCCAGAATGAGGGCTTCCCAGTCGGCCCCATTCCGACCAGACACGGCCCCAGCAAAAAAGGCCCGCCCGGTGCGCGTATAAATCCGGCCTGTGCGGTCAGGCGCACCTTCTCTCCCAAACACCCGCTGGGCGGCTTCCCCGGTGCGGGCCAGCACCAGCACGGCGCGGCTGCCCATGTGTTTTTCCTGACAGATGACTTCCGGCACGCCCTGAGCGCGGTAATAGGCCCACGCCTCGGCGGGATGTTCCAGATACTCGGGCTGGCTGCTGGTTTCCACCGGACTCATGGTGGGCGGCAGATACACGCCCCAGCCGGGTTCTATCCCGAATCGGCTCCACAGTTCCACGGCGGCCATGCGCTCGCCGCCCTTCACCAGAATGCCGCCAAAGGTGCGGGTATGAATCTTCCCCGGCTGGCTGAAGGTGGCGAGATCGAAGGTGGCGGCTTCGGCGGCCTCGGCTTCGGCCAGCGGGCGCGGGGGCACGACGTACTGGGCATGGGCCGCCACGCTCACCAACTCCTGCTCGGGGTAGCGCAGCGCCGTCAGGTGGCCGCCAAACGCGCACCCGGTATCGATGTCGATGGTGCGGTTGACCCACACCGGGCGGGCCACCGGGGTATGGCCGTAGATGACCTGTGCCGCGCCCTTGTAGGTGCGTGCCCAGTCGCGGCGCACCGGGAGGCCCAGATCATCTTTGCTGCCGTCTACATCGCCGTACAGGGCAAAACTCCGCACCCGGCCCGAGCTGCGGCCCTGATACTGTTCGGGCAACCCCGCGTGGGCGACCACCACCCGCCCGCCGTCCAGCACGAGGTGGCTTACGAGGCGCTCTATGAAGGTCTTGACCTCGCGTTTGAAGTCCTCGCCCTCTTTCTCCAGCGCGGCCAGAGTCGCGTCCAGACCGTGCAGCGCCCGAACCGCTTTGCCCTCCAGCGCCCGCTTCAGCTTTTCGTCGTGGTTGCCGGGCACGCACAGCGCCGCGCCTGCCCTGACCATCTTCATCACCAGCCGCAGCACGCCCACACTGTCTGGCCCCCGGTCCACAAGGTCGCCCACAAAGACGGCGGTGCGGCCCTGCGGGTGCATGAAGTGTTCAGTTTCTGGGCTTTCGCCGTGGGGCACGTAGCCCAGCCGGGTCAGCAGTTCGCGCAGTTCGGGCAGGCAGCCGTGGACATCGCCAATAAAGTCGAATGGCCCGGTCAGGTCGCGGCGGTTGGTGTGCAGGGGCACGCGCCGTACCTGCGCCGCATTGACCTCCATTTCCGAGCGCAAGACCCACACATGCCGGAAGCCCTCCTTGCCCAGCCCGCGCAGGGTGCGCCGAAGCTCGGTCATCTGCCGCACGATCACCGACGCCGGAAAATCCCGGTCAGGGCGGGCCGCGTGCCGTGCTTCCAGCGTGCTGCGCGGCAGATCCAGCACAATCGCCACAGGCAACACGTCGTGCGCCCGTGCTAAATCCACCAGCGTTCGGCGGTCATCGGGGCGTACGCTGGTCGCGTCTATCACGGTCAGGCGGCCCCGGCTCAGGCGTTTGCCCGCCACATAAAACAGGCTTTCAAAGGCGTCTTTGGTGGCCTCCAGGCTGTTTTCATCATCGCTGACGAGGGCGCGGAAGGCGTCGCTGCTCAGCACTTCCGAAGTTAGAAAGTGCCGTGCCGCGAAGCTGCTTTTGCCCGCCGACGACGCGCCGATCAGGGCAACGAGGGCCAGTTCGGGCAGGCCGATTTCGGGCGGGGTGGTGTCTGTGGGGACCAGGGCAGGGGCGGCGGGAGTGAGTGGATCGGTCATGCGGGAACCTCAGACCCGAATCCTTGCACATGCCGGGGTGGCGGGGCATGGGCTAGGTGGCTGAGGGGGATTTGGGGCTGAGTTGGGGTGGGGGAGAGAGGGGGGATTGTTGGTCTTCTGCCACGGCTTACCCCCACCCCCCAGCCCCCGCCCCCAAAGGGGTCAGGGGAGTTTTCGTTGCACTCGGCAGGAGTGATCTTGTTGCATTCTGGCTCGGTAGTTTCCCTCATCTGAAGCTGAATCGCCAGTTCATTTTGGGCTGGAATTGGCCCGCCCACTGCGTGGACGACGGCCTCACACGGATTCGGGCGGGGACGGTGTGGGGTGGGATAACCCCGGTCTGCTGTGCAGCCAGTCCCCCTTAGAGGGAGCACAAAAGCAGTTGTCCTCCCCTCTAAGGGGGGGCATTGCGTCAGCAACGGGGGGGTTTACCCTTGCCGCCCGTTACCCCTTATCTCCCACATGGATCGCCGCGATTCCCGCACTCAGCAGCTTGAAGCGGGTGCGGAAGCCCGTGGCCCGCATCAGGCCCGCCAGCCGTTCAGGGTCGGGAAAGGCCAGTACGCTTTCGGGAAGGTAGGTATACGCCCCAGCATTGCCGCTGACCAAGGCCCCGATGCGCGGTAAAATCTGGCGGAAATAGAAGCGGAACACGCTGCCGAACAGCCCAGCGCGTGGGGGCGGAAATTCTAGAATAACCAGCCGCCCATTCGGCCTCAAGACCCGGTGAAATTCGGCCAGCCCGCGTGCATAGTCGGCAAAGTTGCGGAAGCCGAACGCGCAGGTGATCACGTCGAAACTGGCGTCGGGGTACGGCAGATTCAGGGCGTCGCCCTCTTCCAGCAGAATGTCGATCTGGCGGGAGGTGGCCTTCTCGCGGCCAATCGCCAGCATTTCGGGCACGAAGTCGCTGCCGATGACCTCGGCTTCTGGGGCTGCGGTTTTAAGTTCCAGCGCAAAATCTGCCGTGCCCGTCGCCACATCCAGCACCCGTGCGCCCTTCCCGCTCGGCCCCGTCAGTGCCAGGGCTTCGCGGGTGGCTTCTCGCCGCCAGGAGCGATCTATGCCGAGGCTCAGCACCCGGTTCAGCAGGTCGTAGCGGGGCGCGATGCTGGCAAACATGGCCTGCACGTCGCGGCCCTTGTCCTGCTTGTCTCCGACGGGGGGCATCGAGGCGGGCGGCACGGAGCTGGGCGGCGGGGCATTCATGGCGTTGATGATAGGCGCGGGGGCGGGGGCGTGTGGCCCTGGGTGTTTACTTCAGACGAAATAAGCCCGCTGAGCTGATCTGAAACCCGCACCCGGCATAAAAGTCTGTCAGGTGCGGCTCGAAGTCCACATGCAACCATTCCAAGGCTCCGGTTCGGGCAGCCTCGGCAGCGCGGCGCACCAACTGGGTTCCGATGCCGCGCCGCTGCCAATCGGGATGCACGCTGGTGTCCAGCAAAAAGGCGTGTACGCCGCCGTCCCACGCCACATTGACGAAGCCCACCAAAACCGCGCCGTCGTGGGCCGTGATCCACGTCAGGCTGCGTTCCAGCACGGGTGTCCACCACAGCCCATCATCCGATCCGCCCCACGCCGCCTCCCGCAGTTTGCCCAACTCGGCAACGTCAAAGGCAGCCAGCTCGGGCGCGGTCCAGACGCGGTAACTGATGGGATTGGTGGTGGGGGTCATGCCCCGATGATGCCCAGCGCCTTGCCCACCCGTTCATAGGCTCCCAGCGCAAAGTCGAGGTCTTCTTTCGTGTGCTCGGCGGTCACGATGTTGCGAATCCGGGCCAGTCCACGCGGCACGGTGGGAAAGCCCAGCCCCACGGCAAAGACCCCTTCCGCCAGCAGGCGGCGGCTGGCCTCGAACGCGGCCTCCGGTTCTCCAAACAGCACGGGCGTGATGGGCGTCTGGCTGCCCATCGTGTCAAAGCCCAGCGTCGCCAGTTCTGCCTTGAAGTACCGCGTGTTGTCCCACAGGCGCTCCATCAGGCTGGGGTCGCGCACGACCAGTTCGAGGGCGGCGGCCAGAGCACCCACCACGGCGGGCGGCTGGGCCGTGGAAAACAGGTAGGGGCGGGCGCGGTTGATCAGCAGTTGACGCAGATCGGCGTGACCCGCCGCGTAGCCGCCCACTGCTCCCCACGCCTTGCTCAGCGTGCCCACCTGAATCACGTCGTCGGCTCCCTCCAGCCCAAAATGGTGTACCGTACCGCGCCCCTGTGCGCCCAGCACCCCGGAACCGTGGGCGTCGTCCACATACGTCACCGCGCCGTATTTGCGGGCCACGGCCACCAGTTCATCCAGCGGGGCGATGTCGCCGTCCATGCTGAAGACGCCGTCTGTGACCACCATTTTCAGGCCCTCGGTGTCGTTTTCGCTGAGCACGCGATCCAGGTCAGCGGGGTCGCTGTGCTTGTAAATCTTTTTGGTGGCTTTGGTCAGCCTCAGGCCGTCGATGATGCTGGCGTGGTTCAGTTCGTCGCTGACGACCACGTCGCCGGGTTGCAGCAGGGTGCCCAGCACGCCCTGATTGGTGGTAAAGCCGCTCTGCAACACCAGTGCGCTACCGGTGTGTTTGAACTCGGCCAACTGCGTCTCGAAGTCTTCATGAATTTGCAGCGTTCCGGCAATCGTCCGCACTGCGCCCGCGCCCGCGCCCCACGTCTGCACGTATTCGGTGGCCCGCGCCTTAATCTCGGGGTGGTCGGCAAAGCCCAGATAATTGTTGCTGGCGAGGTTCACCACATCCACGCCGTCAACGCGGGTGCGGGCACGCTGCGGGGCTTCCAGCACGCGTGGGCGGATCAGCAGACCGCTGTCACGCAGGGCCGAAAGTTCGGTGCTGAGGCGGGCCGAGAGGGTCACAGACATGCTGTGCAGTTTAGGGTGTGGGGGTGGAGGTTGTCCGGTTCGGGCAGACATGCCGCTATCAGTACATGCGGTGCGGGTTTGTGAATTGGTCGGCCAGTTGCGTACCCGGCTCTTTCCGTGGTCTGATTCACGTCCAGACCGTCAGAACCTTTGTGATAAATGCTCTAAAAGTGCCGCAGGTGAAACAAAAATGTAAGGCAGACGCTTTTATACTCGCGTGAGGATTTCTCACGTTGCTCACCCGTGTTGCTCCGGAAGAGGCCGATTCAGACGGGGTATGCCGCTCTTGCCGATGCGCCGCAGCCTCCTTCCGCCTGACCCCCTCGCCCTCCGGAGCACGCTCCTGATCCCTCCGCCCTTTTCTGCCCGCCCCTTCTTCTGAGGTTCTTGCCATGACGAACGCTGTGTACTCCATGATTGTGCGTGCCCTTGCAGGCAGTGTGTCTGAACGTGCCGCCGAAACAATGCTGCGTGCCGCGCTGCGCGAACAGAACCTGACTTCGGAAGGCGTCAGCGCCCTGGAGATGCAGCGGGTACTGTCGGGGCCGCTGCTCAACCGCCTGTCCACGGTGTTGCCGCAGGCCCGCGCCCGCGCCGAGTTGCAGGCTCTTGCCAGCCGCCTGGAGGTGCAGTACCCCAAAGCGCCGACCCTGTTCAACGACACCCGCCCGGTGGCTGCCTGGGATGAAAACCCCGTGATGACCAATACCCGCTGGGACGACCTGCCGCACCTGAACGCCGACGATTTTGAGTTTGACGACCCCGACTACACCGGGCCAGCGGAAATCAAGACCTACGCGCTCGACTCGGCCAGCGGTCAGGACGACCTGATTCTGGATTTTGCCCGGATGCAGGGCGTGCTGGGTGTGATGGTGTGCCGCTCTACCGGAGAGGTGTTGCGCGTGCGGGCGCTACGGGATGCGGCGGGCCTCAGCGGGGTCATTGCGGCCACCGCCATGCTGTTTCAAAAACGTTCCCTGACCCTGATGTCGGCGGATCTGGGCGGCCAGACGGTATGCATGAGGCCGCTGGGACAGTATTGCCTGGCCGTGGTGGCGGGGCCGAATATCAATGTGGGACGCTTACTGGCCGAGCTGGGTCAGGTTCAGGTCCGGGTGACCGCATGAAGCTTGGCGAGGCTGTCAGGAAGATTGAAGCGGCACACGCAATGAGGCACAGAGGCTGGGCCAAAGCTTCGGCCTGCGCCGCTGGCACGCTGATGCTGGCTGTGCTGGGCAGTGCGGGTGCCCAGGACCTGAGCGCCTATAACGCTGTTGCCACCAATCTGGACGCGGCCTATCAGACCAGCGGTACCAACGCGGAAGCCACCCTGACGCAGCTTGACCGGGCAACGGAATCGTTCAAGCAACTCGAACCGACCCTCAGGAACCGTCAGATCGCGGGCGGGATCAGCGACGCACTTGCGGGCGCACGGGCGGCCCTGGCCCGCACACCCGCCGAGGTGCAGGCACAGGTTTTGCTGGCACGCGGCCTGATGCGCCGTGCCCTGCAAGACCAGACCCTGACCCTCCTGGCAGGTGCGCCAGCCAACGGCGACGCTCAACTGCGCGTGTTGGCGCGTGAGTTCGGCCTCAGCACGGCGGCGGCGCAGGCCCTCAGCACCGATGCGCGGGCTGGACGGCTGGAGCGCGTGGCCTGGCGCCTGCAACGTTCGGCCGCCCTTCAGGTCAGTGCGGCTCTGGCCTCGGCCCGCCCGGTTCGCAGCGGCGCGGCTTACCTGAATCTGGCGCGGGCCACCGGTTGGTTTACGGTGGTTCAGAACGCGCAGGGCGTCGGGACCCTCAAAGTAGAGCAGTTTACGGGGGCACTCCAGCAACTGTCCGCAGGCGAGACAGCGGCTCTGACCCAGTCGTTGACAGCGCTCAGAACCGGAACGGCGGCCCTGAACCGCGCTCTGGCGAATCCGCCGAAAGCAGTGGCAACGGGCAGCACCGGTGAGGGCAGCAACACGCCTGATTCCACTCCCGCCCCCATTCCACCCCCCATCACCACGCCGGAGCCGACGCCTGATACCACTCCCACGCCTCCTACTACCCCTGCACCTGCCACCACCGGAGCGCGGAGCATGGACGGCGTGTACGGCGCACTGGGCCGCGCCCTGAATGCGGCGAGCTATGCCGACGGCCCCGCTGTGCGAGCGGCGCTCGTTTCGGCTACGACGGCGCTGGCGACCACTTCCGAGGCCGTCAGGAGCGACAGCAGCTACCCCGACCTCGTGCAAGACCTGACTGCCGCCCAGGGTCGTCAGGCTCTGCGCCCCAGCGATATTCAGGCGCTGATCGGAGAGGTGGGCAACCTGGAACGCCGGGTCGCCGGGGAGCCTGTCAGCCTCCTGAATGCGGTGTCGGCAGGCGTATCCCGCTCGTTTGGCGGCTGGCTGCGGGTGGTAATGTTCGCGCTGCTGGCACTGCTGGCCTTTGTGCCTCTGTACCTGCTTAACCTTGCCTTCGGGGGCCGCAACACCTACTGGCGGGCCATTTCCGGGGGCCTGATTCTGCTGTTGCTGCCGCTGCTGCTTGAGGGTCTGTTGGGCCTGCTGGGCGCGGTGGGAGACGCGGCGGGCGTGGGCTTCCTGCGTTCGGCCACCAACTTCAGCCTGTGGCAGGGCGCGTATGGATTACCGCTGTGGGCGCTGACCAGTGCGCTGGCTATCGGCCTGACCGCCTTCGGTTTCCGGGGCCTGTGCGAGCAGTTCGGACTGTTGGGCAAGCCCAGCATGCCCCAGAACGCCACCCAGCAGAGTCTGGACTGGGACGAGGAAGTATGAACTGGAGTCCGTCTGGGCACAGGAGTTTGACCAGTTCTGTCCTCGCCCGGAGCGCTGGCGGTGCAGCCACCACGTCTTCTCTGTTCACCCCTCGCCATTTCTTACAGGCTGAATGCAGCCACGGGGCACCCTCCGGGACACAGCCGATGTCAATGACGAAAGCGACAACGACACGCTGTGGGCGCGGCAGTAGGCTGGGCGCATGACTTCTCCCGCCTTGCACCGCCTGCCCGTGCGGATGTTGGGTGACCTGGTGTCGCCCCGCGCTCTGGAGCGCATTTTGCAAGACGCCGCCCACGCACGCGGCACCACATCCGACAAACTTGACGCCGTGATGCTGGAAGACATCCTGAAACGGGAAGTCTTCAAGCGCCTGCAACTGAGTGTTCCGGCAGCCCTCGCCAAGCGGCGCGTGTCGGACGTGATCGATCAGCTCCTGAAGACCACGCAGGAACGCCTGCTGCCCAGCTTTACCGAAAACGCCATCGCGCAACTGGAAGACGGGGCCAAGCGGTTCGGCCTGTATTTTGACTGGCCCGAGGCCCAGCGCCTGCGCGGAATCCTGGGCGTAGCACGCCAGGAAGAAGAGGCCGGAAAAGACACTGGGATGCTGCTGCAAGAAGGCCAGGACCTGATTGCCCGCATGGAGCGCCGCCTGCAAGAAGGGCTGGTGTCTCAGGCCCAGGACCTCGCGGAATTGCAGGCCACCTTCCGGCGGGTGCAGGCGATGGGCGGCAAGGAGGTTCGCCGCCTGGAGAACCTAATCACCCAGCTGGCCGATGCCCAGAAGCAGGGCACGCTGCTGCCTGCCGAGGTGGAACGCGCCCGCAACATCACGTTTAACCTCCGCAAGCAACTGGAATCCTCGGTGGTGCAGACCCTGACCGCCGAGGGGAACGTGGACGCCCCCCAGATGGCCCCCGTATCTCCCGAGGTACAGGCCGAAATGCAGGCCCGCGTGCTGGTGCTGGAGCAGGAGCACGCCACCCGCCAGCTGGCCGATCTGGGCCGTGAATTTGGGCCGCTGCTGCATGCCCGCGCCGATCTGGATGCCCGCCACAACAAACTGAAGAACCAGCAGCACGGCGGCTCGCTGATGCCCGAAGCGGTGAGCGCGTGGCGCAGCGAACTGGAAGCGGCGCGTGACGCGGCCCTGAGCGTGCAGCGTACCGAGCTGGACACCATCGCGGCTCAGCTTGCCGGACTGCCGAACAGCGCCGCAGTACAGGCCGCCCGCCTGACACTGGACGTGGCCCGCATGACCCTGTCGGGGGGTGGTCTGGCAACCGACGAACTGCGCGAACTGAACGTGACTCTGAGTGCCCTGACCAGCCCAGACCTCGATCAGGCCGCCGCAGAACTGCTGCTGGAACGCCAGCGCGAACTGATGGACGTGGAACGCGCCGCCCGCGACGTGCCCGGCGCAGATATGGACCTGGCCCCCGCGCTGGAGACTGCCCGCGCTGCACTGGCACGCGGCGAGGATGTGGATCCGGCCAAACTCTGGACGCTGCTGGAACGCCGGATGGGAGAGGCCGCCCAGCAACGCGAAGACTTCGACGCCCGCGCCGACCATGTGGTGCACGAATACGATACGGTGCGCCACCTGGCCGGAGAAACCACCCAGCGCCTTGGCCGCCTGGCCGATACGCTGCGTGCCCAGCGCCGCCTGGGGCCGATGTCGGCGGATGCCCGCGAGAACTACGCGCAGACCCTGGCCGAGGCCGAAGCCATGTTGCAAGAAGCCCGCGCCGAGTACCGCGCCGCGCAGGAAGTCACGTCTACCTTTGGTGCGGACGCCCTGAGCGGCCTGCTGGACGTATTCGATTTCGGTGAAGGATTGGGCGGCAGTGCGCTGGGCAGCCCGGTCGCAACGGGCGCGGCTGTGTTCGGTAACGGTCGCCCTCAAGACGCCTGGTTGGTGCAGGGCGGCGTGATTCTGGAAGGGATTCACGACGCTGGAGCCGTGCAACTGGCGAATCTGCTGGAGCAGGCCAGCGCTCTGGGGTTGCGTACCCTCAGTGCCCAGGGCGAGGCCTCTGTCTGGGCCGCCCAGCAAGATGCACAGGGCCGCTGGCGACTGGCCCGCGCCCGCGACGAAGCCAGCCTGAGCCTGAACGCCGGACGCTGGGTGGAACAGGGGTAGACGGCACGGTTGAGAACGGGCGGGCGCTTCACACGGACAGGGTGTGGAGCGCTTCCGTTTGGGAAGGTCGGTGGGCAAGTCATCTGGCAGAGGCGCGGCGAACGGGGAGGCTCTAGCCTGAGCATTGCCAGCCTGCTTTAAGCCGTGCTGCAAGGACAGCCATGACCCAGCCCGATTTTCCGACCGAACTGCTGAACATCATTGATATAGAGGCTACCTGTTGGGCCGCCCAGCCACCGCCCGGACAGGTCAGCGAAATCATAGAAATTGGCCTGTGCGTGCTGAATCTCCGCACGTTGGAACGCGTGGAGCGCCGCAGCATCAGGGTGCGCCCCGAGCGCTCGGAGGTGAGCATCTTCTGCACCGAACTCACGGGCCTGACTGCGGCGGATGTACGGAATGGGCTGAGCTTTGCTGAGGCGTGCGAGGTGCTGCGCCGCGACCACCACGCCGATTCCCGCGCCTGGGCCAGTTGGGGCGACTATGACCGCAATCAGTTCAGGCGGCAATGCAGCGCAACGGGCCTGCGGTATCCTTTCAGCGCCCGCCACAGCAATGCCAAACAGGTGTATGCCGCTGCCCACCACCTGCCCCGCCTGGGCATGGCGCAGGCGTTGGCTCATGCAGGCTTGCCGCTGGAAGGCCGCCACCACTGCGGCGAGGATGATGCGTGGAATATTGCCGCGCTGGTGGCCGGATTGGTGAAGGCTGGGCAGTGGCCTGCTGCGAGCTAAGGACGTCCTTTCTCGCTCTGCTCGGAGACCCTAAAGGGGATCAAGGAGCTACTTAATCAAACAAAGACCCGCGCCGCGCCGCCAATAACTCCAACGCCTTGTGATCCAGCCGCGACAGGGCGGCGTCCTGCACGGGCGTTTTTGGGTGCGCGGATTGGGCGGCGTACACGTCCAGCGTGATCTGGCGGTGGGTCATGGTGTGCGAAACCGTGCCCAACAGCGTCCCCGGTACGGCATCCAGACGGGCGCACAGGCGGGCCAGAGCCTGCGCCGCCGTTTCATCTGGCTCCCTCAGTTCCGATGGCAGGCCCATCAGACCGCCCAGCAGCGCTCCTTCGCGGCGTTCCAGTACGGCGCTGTGTTCGTTGCCGATCAGGACGGCTACCGCCCCCACTTCCCGCACCGCTGCCCGCACCTTGGGGGCCGGAAACGCTGTGGGCTGCCCGCTGGCCCGCGCCTCACACCACGCGGCCAGCGGGCAAACTGCGCAGCGGGGGGCTTTGGGCGTGCAAATCGTTGCGCCCAGATCCATCACTGCCTCGTTGAAGGCTCCGGGGCGGCCCGAGTCCAGCAGGGCATCGGCACGCGCCTGTACCCAGGGTTCGGTGGGCAGGCGTTCCCCGTACAGCCGCGCCAGCACGCGCCGCACGTTGCCGTCGTTCACGGCCCGTTGTTCGCCAAAGGCGAGGCTGGAAACTGCCGCCGCCGTGTACGGCCCCACCCCCGGCAGGGCCAGCCAGCCCGCGTAGGTGCTGGGCATTCCGCCCGCAACGATCACGCCCGCTGCCCGGTGCAGATTGCGGGCGCGGGCGTAGTAACCGCAGCCTTCCCACGCCTTCAGCACGGCGTCTATGGGGGCTTCGGCCAGCGCCTGCACACTCGGAAAGGCCGTCAGAAAGCGTTCGTAATACACCAGCCCGCGTGCCACCTGCGTCTGCTGAAGCAGAATTTCGGCCACCCATACCCGGTAGGGATCGCGTGCGCCTTCGGCCCCGGCCCGCCACGGCAGCGCCCGCCCAGAGTGGTCGAACCACGTCAGCAGCGCCTCACGCAGGGCGGGGATGGGAATGGCTTGTGGGGCTGAAGCAGCGTTCACGGGCCGAGTCTAGAGGGGAGGGGCGCGGGCTTCCGTAACCAACTCCCGCCTACCTCACCCCGCCCGTCCCGCCTCCGCTTTAGACTGTGCAGGTGAATGAATTGTGGGGGCAGGGGTCAGTGGAAATCGGTCAGTGGTCATTGCAAAAATACCGTCTGCTGGGGCCAACTTTGCCTCTGAGTCTTGCCCTGTACCCCACCACCGAGGCCGCCCGATGAGCGCCATCTATCAGCGGGCGCGGCCCATTCGTTGGGATGAAGTCGTGGGTCAGGAACACGTCAAGGATGTGCTGCGTTCGGCGCTGGAGCAGGGCCGGGTGGGGCACGCCTACCTGTTCTCGGGGCCGCGTGGCGTGGGCAAAACCACCACCGCCCGCCTGATCGCCATGACCGCCAACTGCACCGGGCCGCTGCCCAAACCCTGCGGTGAGTGCGAATCCTGCCTCAGCGTGCGGGCGGGCAACCATCCCGACGTGCTGGAAATCGACGCGGCTAGTAACAACTCGGTAGACGATGTGCGCGACCTACGCGAGAAGGTGGGTCTGGCGGCCATGCGCGGCGGCAAAAAAATCTACATCCTCGACGAAGCGCACATGATGACCCGCAACGCCTTCAATGCGCTGCTGAAAACGCTGGAAGAACCGCCCAGCCACGTCATTTTTATTCTGGCGACCACCGAGCCGGAAAAGATCATTCCGACCATTCTGAGCCGCTGCCAGCATTACCGTTTTCGCCGCCTGACCCCCGAAGAGATCGCCGGAAAACTGGCAGGTCTGGCCCAGCGTGAGGGCATGAATGCCGACCCAGACGCGCTGCAACTCATCGGGCGCCTGGCCGATGGAGCCATGCGCGACGGCGAAAGCCTGCTGGAGCGGATGCTGGCGGCGGGCACGGCAGTCACGCGGGCGGCAGTCGAGGACGCCCTGGGCCTGCCTCCCAGCGAGCGGGTGCGCGGCATCGCCTCGGCCCTGATGCTGGGCGATGCGGGCGGCGCACTGGCAGGCGCGGGCCACCTCTACCGCGACGGATTCGCGGCCCGCACGGTGGTCGAGGGCCTGGTGGCGGCCTTCGGGTTGGCCCTGCACGCCGAACTGGGTCTGGGCGGCGAGAAGATGGACGGCGCAGACGTGCCCAGACTGCTGAAATTGCAGGCCGCGCTGGACGAACAGGATTCCCGCTTTGCCCGCTCCGCCGATGGCCTGAGCCTGGAATTGGCCCTTACCCACGCGCTGTTGGCCGCCGATGCTGGACAGGGTGCGGCGACCAGTGCGGGGCGCACCCAGACCGCTGCCGCCGCCGTGCCTGCCGACGTGACCCAGCGCCTGAACCGTCTGGAAAAGGAACTGGCGGGCCTGAAAGCGGGCGGAGCAAGGGCGGTGGCTGGCCCAGCAGCGGTGGCCGACTTTGATCCGGGAACCCGGCAGGGTGTGGGCGGCAGAACGGGGTCTGCGCCCGTGCGCGAAGCAGTGAGCGCCGCACTGGAAGATCTGGGCGAGGCCGCGCCCGCCGCCCTGCAGGGCAGTTGGGCCGACGTGACCCGGCAGGCCAGTATGCAGCTCCGGGCCTTTCTGAAGCCTGCCCGCACGCACGCCGAAGCCGGATTTGTCAGCCTGACCTACGACGACAAAAACGCCTTTCATGCCAAGCAGGTCGTGAGCAAATACGACGAACTGGCCGCGCTGGTGCTGCGGGTGTTTGGCCCGGTGGCCTTTGAACTGGTGACGCCGGAAGGCACCAAACGGCAGAAAATGGGCGGGGGGGCAATGGCTCAGGCGGCCCCGACTGCGGCCCCAGCCCGTGCCAAGGCTGCCGCGCCCAGTCCTGCACCCCCCAATCCCGCCCCTGCCTCCATCCCGCCCGCCTCCGAGGTGCCCGCCTTTCAGCCCACGCGTACGCAGCGGCCTGCTAGCAGCAGCCGGGGGCCAGAATTTGCGCCCATAGAACCCGCAACCACTGCTCCGGCCCCCGCTTCTGCACCGCGTGCCGCCCCGGTTGCCACGCTGGAGCCGCCCGCCGAGATCGCGCCCGCCCGCGCCCAGCGCCCGCCGCAACGGTCCAGCCCCGACGATGTGGCCGCCGCGCCGCTGCCCACCGTTTCCCCCGCGCCCTGGGAGGCCGAACACACCGCCGACGCGCCCCCCGCACCCAGCGACGCCGCCGGAGGAGACCGCATTACGCCTGTGGGGGCCAGCCGGGAGCTGTATATCGTGGAAGCGATCACCGAAGAACCCGACTGGGGCGATTTCGGGGACGAGTTTCAGAGTGGCGCGTCATCAGTTCGCGCCTCCCCGCCGCCGCTGGACGACGCTCCCTACGCTTCCTTCATGCCCGAACGCGCTGCTCCGGCTCCGCGTCCCGAACCGGCCAGGCCCGCACCCCCGCTGACTCCGCCCGAACTCAAGGCCGCGCAGGGCCGCCCCGCCGACATCCGCGCCCACCCCATGTACGAGGAAATCAAGGGCAGATTCTCGGGCCGCGTGCGCGAAATTGGCAAAAACCGCAACCCCGCGCCTGTGGCCGCCGAAACCGATGCAGACGATGAGGAAGCGGGCGAGAGCTGAGGCCATTCCACTTCATTCACCCGCCGCCGACAGTGGTGCGCTAGCCTGAGCGCCGAACCTATGCCCCCTTTGCACCCCCTGCGCCGCGCCGCCGCTCTTGCCCTCTCTCTGGCTCTGGTGCTGCCCAGTCCGGGAGGTACGGCGGAAGGATCGGCGGCAGTTCCCCCACCCGTTCCGGTTCCTGCGCCTGCCCCCACAGACACCTCCAAACAGCCTGTGCCCGTATCTGCCGAACCTGCTCCCACGGCAACTCCGGCGGCGGGCGTTGGCGTGCGCGGCCTGTGGGTGGATGCCTTCGGCCCCGGCCTCAAAACCTCGGCGCAGGTGCGGCGCATGGTAGACGACGCGGCCAAGATGGGCATCAATACGCTGTTCGTGCAGGCCATTCGCCGCTCCGATTGCCTGTGCCGCCGCTCCAGCCTGCCAATGGTCACCGACGCCGATCTGCAACCGGGTTTCGATCCGCTGGAAGCCGTGATCAAGCTTGCCAAGCCGCGTGGGATTCGGGTCATCGCCTGGGCCAGCGTGACGGGCGTTGCCAACGCTGCCGTGCCCAACAGCAATCCGGCCCATATTTCGCGTACGCACGGGCCGAATATGGGCGCACAGTCCTGGTATTCCCGCCGACCCGACGGAACGTACCTGGAGGGCAGCGATGCCTGGCTGGACGTGGGCATTCCTGCCGCCGCCGACTACATCACGGCGGGCGTGGTCAGTCTGGTCAAAAACTACGCCGTGGACGGTGTCCAACTCGACCGAATCCGCTACCCCGACGGCGGGGTGTGGGGCTACGATCCCAAAGTCATCGCCCGGTTCAATGCCGAAACCGGGGCCAGTGGCCTTCCCGCCGCCGCCGATCCCGCCTGGCTGGACTGGAAACGCGATCAGGTCACGGCCCTCGTGCGCCGAATTGCGCTGGAAGTGAAGGGCGTGCGCTCCAATCTGTGGGTCACGGCAGCCACCATCACCTATCTGCAACCGCCGCGTGCGGGCGACCTGGTGTCGTTCCGGCGGACCCGCACCTATAACGACGTGTTGCAGGACTGGCCCACCTGGATGCACGACGGATTGATCGACCTGAATGTCCTGATGAACTACAAGCGTGACGGTGTGGCAGATCAGGCCGCGTGGTTCGACGGCTGGAATACATTTGCCGCTACCATGCGTCCCCGTGCCGATGGAGGGCAGGCTGAACTGGCGGTGGGTACGGCGTTGTATCTGAATTCTCCTGCCGTCATTGCTTCACAGGCCGCCCGCGCCGTGAATTCGGGATTGGGCTGGGTGGGCTACTCTTACCGCACACCCAACGTCGAGGTCTACGGCGGCAAAGCCACCACCGCGCAGGGGCTGGATGTCATCCGTGCCCTGCTGACGGCCCCCGGAGCCGCGCTGAATGTGCCTGCCCGCTGGACGGCCAACCCGCCCACCACACGGGGATTGTTGGGCCGGGTTACGGGCGCACCCGTGCTGGGCAACCGCGTGGTCGAGGCGCTGCAGGGCGGTGAGGTGGTGGCCCGCTCACTGACCGACGGAAGCGGCTATTACGGCTTCGCGGCCCTGCCTGCCGGAAGCACCGAAATCCGCGTGAGTGGGCAGCGCTGGACAGATACCATTCCGGCACGCGGCGTGGTGCGCCTGCCTGATCTGTTGGTCAGGGATTTACAACCTGTTCCAGCTCTGCCGCCTGCCAAAGCCGCGCCAGTGGTCGCGCCCGCCCAGCCTTAAGCTTTGGGGACACGGCGCATATTGACCCCCGTGCATCTTCAGGTGCTGTGCCTGCCGCGTTACACTGCCCGTCATGACCCACCAGAGCGCCACCCCCGAGGCCGACGGCGGCCTGACGCCCTTTGAATTTCGCCAGACCCTGGGCCGCTTTGCCAGCGGCGTGACCATCGTGACCACTCTGGACGGCCAGCAGCGCCGGGGCATGACCGCCAGCGCCTTCGTTTCGGTCAGCCTCGCGCCGCCGCTGATCCTGGTCAGTGTGGATCACCGCGCCCACATGCATGAGGTCCTGGGCCGCCCCGAAACCACCCGCTTCGGCGTGAACCTGCTCAGCAGCACCCAGCGTCACCTCTCCGACCACTTTGCCGGACGCCCCGGCCCCGAAGAAAACGTGCCCTGGTTCGAGCATGAGGGCCTGCCCCTGATCGGCGGCTGCATCGCTCAACTGGTGTGCCGCAAGCATGAGGTCATCGTGGCGGGCGACCACACCCTCTATTTGGGATTCGTGGAATACGCCCGCTACACCGACGACGATCCGCTGGTGTATTTCCGGGGCCAGTACCACGAGTTGGGGTAAGAGGGAAGAACCCACTGGGACGCGACTATGCCTCAGTGCATGAGAATGGAAGGAGAAGAAAAAAGACAGGCTGCGCGATATAGATGCGCAGCCTGTCTTTTTTGACCTTCTGATCTGACCTTTCCTCAGTGGCTGTGCCCTGCGCCCGTTCCGCGTTTGCCGCTCACTTCCTCGCGCACTTCGGCCACCAGGAAAGTGCAGGCTTCGGCGCACGGAATGGCTCCCGGCACACCGTCGAAGAAGGTACGGGGCAGGTTTTCTCCGGCCCACAGGCGCGTGCGGAGGCAACCGCTGCACACGTCCTCGGCCACATGCTCGACCTGTTCCGGGGTGGCCTTTTGCACCTTGGCATAGATTCCGGTCTGGCGGCGGGCGGTGGTGGCCCAGGGCGTGGCCCGCAACGCGTGTTGCTGGTGCGCGTAGCCTTCTTCCACAATTGCCGGATACAGCGCATGCATGGCGCGGGGCAGGTCGGTTTCGCTGAGTACGGCCCGCCAGCCACGCGGCAGATTCCGCAGGGTATGGACCGGGCGGTGGTGGCCGCCCTCATCGCGGCGGGTCTGATCGCGCAGACCTTCGGGCGTCACGGTGGTGGTCAGGTCGCCGCCGGGAATGCCTTCATCGAGGGCGTGACGAACCTCGAACATGCCCAGTTGCGGCGTAATCATCACCTCGCCCACACGCATTCCACGCCGGGCCATCGTCATGAAGGCCGTCCAGGCCTGGGCATGAAGCCGGTCTTCGTCGCCGCCGCGCCCACCTGTGCCGCGTGCTTCCTCGGCCAGTTGCAGGATCACCTCGGCAATGCGGGCGTGGGTGCCCACTGGGCGGGCATAGTGCACCGTTTGCGGCCCATGTGGGTTCTCGGGAAATTCGGTAACGGCCCCGGTCAGGCCCATATCTTCCGGGATGGTTTCCAGCGTGTGCCAGCCCTCTGAGGCAAAGAAGGGAACCACCACCACACGCGGCGCATGCACCCGCTCGGGCCACAGACCGACCTTGGGTTCTTCGTCCAGGAAGAGGGCCTCCACCTCGGTAAACAGCCCGGTATGCCGCAGCCGCTCGGCGTTCTCGTAGACCACGCGGTTGCTGTTTTCGTTGCGGGTGGTGCCGTGGCCCAGCACGACCAGAGCCGTTGGGGGCGTGCCTTCGTCACCCAGGTCGGGCAGGGCTTCCCGCGCCCGCTCCAGAATCACGTCGGCCATGCTGGAATGCACGCCGTAGGGCAGGGTATAACGCACAGTTTTGCCGCCCAGCACGCGGGCCACACCCTCGGGCGGCACTGGCCCCTGATGCCCGAGGCCCATTTCACGCGGGATCACCGTCTCGGTAAAATAGCCCTCGCTGATAAACATGGGAATCACAGTGACATCGGTGCTGGCCGTGGTTTTCAGCACCTGCCGAAGCGAGGGTTCTTCTTTCCAATACCCTTCTACCACTTCATCAAAGAGGCCGCGCTCGCGAATCAACTCGGCGTACCGGTAGACCGCGCCCGCCGACTCGCCGTTGAGGTGAGAACCATGACCGATCAGGACGAGAGAACGCATACGCCTGCCAATGTAGCGCCGTGTACAGCGCCAGATTGTCCCTCTTGCTGCCGTGCTGCTCGGGGACCCACCCCACGCGAGGTTCAGGCGCTGTAAAGCCCTGCCTTAGACTGTCCTCACCTATTTGACCGGGCGGCTTCGTAGCGTAAGAGCCGCACTCAATTCTCGGGTCTATGGTTTCTGGCACGCTGCCGGACATGGAGCCGCGCCCCCTCAGGAGGTTTCACCATGTTTTTCCAACAAAAAGACCGGCACGAACAGATGGCCCGCCTTGATCCCCGCGATACCAACGCCGACGGTGTGGTCAGCCCGGAGGAAGCCGCCGCCTATATTCAGGATTACCTGCAAAACGCCTCGCCGCAGGAGCGCGACGAGTTGTTGCGCGGCTACATGAACCAGATGACCCCCGATCAGCGCCAGCAGATGGGCGACGCCATCGTGCAGAGCAGCGCCAACCCCGTCCAGAGCGTGCGGGCCGATGATCCCAACGATCTCGCAGACGCCTTTACCCGTACGGCCCAGGCTCCTGCTCAGGATGGCCGCAGCCCCCTTGAAGCGGCCTTTGGTCAGGGAGGCATGCTCAGCAACCCGATGGTCAAGGCCGGACTGGTAGGCCTCGCCGCCATGATCGGCAGCAAGATGCTGCGCCGCTGAAGATCAGCGCGACCTGAATCTCTCCCCCTGGCCTGTGTGGTCGGGGGGAGTTGTGTTGGATCACCGGGTTGAGCTGCACGCGTTCGATCTGCACGGGTTTGATCTGCAATGGGCTGATGTACATGGCTCGATCTTCACCGTGATTGCTGAAACCTGTGCGGTGTAGGTGCCTTATGCGCCATTTAGAGGGGCCGCTGCCGGAGCAGGCTGGTCGGTAGGCCGTTTTCCTCCCCGGACATCGCCCAATCTCCCGGCGGCTGACCACTCGCCTTACTGTTCTGCGGCCTATAACCGTTAGAATCGCCTGTAATGCCTCTGTCGTACCTCCCGCGCATAGCGCAGACGCCTGCCCCTACATTCGAGGAGGGGGCGCGTGCTGATCTGATCACCCAACTGTGGCAGGAATTGGGGTTTACCTGCGAGCGCGACGAGGTGGGCAATGTCCTGACCCGCATCACCCCGCCCGGTACCGAGGGCAGACCCGCGCTGCTGCTGGCCGCCCATCTGGATACGGTGTTCGCGGCAGGCACCGACGTCACGGTACGCGATGAAAAAACGCGGCTGGTGGGGCCGGGTGTGGGCGACAACAGTGCCAGCCTCGCGGTGGTCACGGCGCTGCTGGAAGAATACGCCGCGCAGCCGGTGGCCCTGCGGCGGCCCCTCTGGGTGGCGGCCAATGTAGGAGAAGAAGGGCTGGGCGACCTGCGCGGTGCCAAGCACCTGATCGCCAAACACCGGGCCTCATTGGGTGCATTTGTGGCCGTGGATGGTTACCTGGGCATCGCAGTTACGCGGGCGGTGGGCGTGCGGCGCTACCGGGCCACCTTTATCGGGCCGGGGGGTCACTCCTGGGGTGATCAGGCTCCGAGTGCGCTGCACGCGCTGGGGATCGCCATTGCGGGCCTGTATGCCCTGCACCGCCCCAATACGCCGCGCACCACACTGAATGTCGGGCTGGCGTCGGGCGGCAACAGCGTCAATTCTATTGCCGGAAGTGCTGAACTGCTGCTGGACCTACGCTCGCTGGATGCGCGGGCACTAGCTGAACTGGACACCCGCGCTCAGGGCGTGCTGCATAACGCGGCGCGTGAGGCGGGCGTGAATGTGCGTCTGGAGCGCGTTGGAGACCGTCCGGGCGGTGACCTGCGCTCCGGCCCGCTGCTGGATATGGCCCACGAAGCGGCCCGCGAAGGCCGCATGGATCTGCGTCTGGCCTCCAGCAGCACCGATGCCAACGCTGCCGTGCCACATGATTTGCCCGCCATTGCAGTGGGCGTGTACCGGGGTGGCAATGCCCACCGTGAAGACGAATGGGTGCAGCACAGCAGCCTGACTCCGGGTCTGCGGTTCCTGCGCCGGATGGTGGAGTTGTACCAACACCGTCCGCTGTCTTAGGCCAAGTTTCTTAAGGCAGTCGCCGAAGATGTTGGTCGTTGATCAAGCAGAGTGAAAGTCTTGGGGAAAACCTGAGGAATGGAAGTGCCAGAAGCCTTTTTTCTGACCCTGTCATTCCCCAGATAATCCAGTGCAGGGTAGGCCCAGCAGAATCTCGCGATGTTTCGGGCAAAATTTGATCTGAGCAGATTGCCAGGGGGCGTTTCCTAGAGTTTTTCAGGCTGCCCCCAGCGGGACGGTAGCCCCCAAAAGTATCGGATAACACGGGATTTTTGTAACCCTGGTCGGGATTGCTTCCCACCCATTTCCCATCTGTTCAGAGCAGAATAAGGGTCAATATGAAGCTTACGCAGCGCCGCATCCCACGCGCCCCAAGGTCGGCGCTCACGTCTGCTCTTCAGCTCTCGTTGTCGCTGTCGCTGATGTTCAGTTTGCCCGCTCTGGCGCAGTCACAGGTGGGCAGGCCGGGGAGCGCTGGCAGCCAGTCCACCGGGACTCGGGCCATCTCCGACGTGTCTCCGGCACAGGCGGTGTTCGATCAGGTCAACATACTGCTGCAAAGCTCGTATGGAGGCCTATCTACCGTAGACCGTGCGGCCCTGAACCGTGAATATCAGGCGCGGTTGGACGCCGTCTGTGCGCCCACGCCCACCAACTGCGCCGAGGAAAAGGCCTACCCGGTCATAGAGGCCGAGATCACTGCGCTGGACGACGAACACACCTTCTTTCAGAACCCCGAGGATTTTCAGGAATTCGTCGCCAGTGCCACGGGCGGCAACCGCAGGCAATTCGGCGTGAAGCTGGCCCTGTTGGACGGTCAGCAGCGGGTGGTGCTGGAGGTGGTGCCCAATAGCGTGGCGGCGACAGCGGGGTTGCTGCGCGGCGACGTCCTCACCAGCATCGACGGTCAGCCCTACACCTACGACGCCCTCCGGGCAGCGCGGGAAGCGGGGCGGCCCATTGATCTGGGTGTGAGCACACGCGGCGTAGAACGGGTGGTCAACGTCACTTCTCAGGAAAGCAGCACCCGTGATCTGCCGCGCCTGACCTACGTTTCTTCGTCCGGCGGGACCGAAGACGTGGCTGTGCTGCGGATTCCCACCTTCATTTCGGGCGGGGGAGTGGCGCAGGGCGTGCATGATCTGGTGGGGCAGGCGCGGGCGCGGGGCGTGCGCGGCATCATCGTGGATCTGCGCGGCAACGGTGGCGGCAGCCTCCAGGAGTGCGACGGCGCAGTCAGTGCTTTTGTGCCCAGCTTTACGCGGGTGGCCCGCAGCGCTGAGGGCAACAGCCGCACGCTGGTCAGCCGGGGTGCACGGGTCGAGGCAGGCCGAACCAGCGGCATCGTGACCAATCCTCAACTCTGGACGGGGCCGCTGTCGGTGCTGGTCGATCAGGGCAGCGCCTCTTGCAGCGAATTCTTTGCCTTCGAGATCCAGAATGCGGCGCGTGGCCCGATTCTCGGTGAGCGCACGGCGGGCGTGGGCAACACCGCCACCCGCGTCTTTCCTATTGGAGAAGAGGCCGCCCTGCAACTGACGATCCTGAACTACGCCAAGCCTGACGGCACCCCCTATCCCACCCGCCTGACTCCTGACATTCCCGATGAGCAGGACGAATCCACCACCCGCCTGCTGACCCAGGGCCAGGACGAGTTGCTGAACCTGGGGGTAAGGGTGCTGGACGGCGCTCCGGTACTCTCGCAAGACCCCTTGCAGCCCAGCAGCCCCTGAGATTGCTCATCAGTCTCAGTCAAGTCAGCTAACCCACCCTGATGGGGGGGCCGTCAGCTCAATGCTGTGTTTGATCTTTCCGAATAGGCATGGTCTGAAGAGAGTTGAAAGTGCGCCCTGCGGTCAGGAAGTCCATCCTCGGTCTTCCTGACCAGGCAGTTTTTGTACCCTGATCAGAGCCGAGTCCCGGACCAGGATCAGGCCGAAAGGTATGGAATTACACAGCCCCCCCTGCTCCTGCCTGACAGCATGGCCCCTGTGGACACGCTCCTTCCTGATTTGCGCGCCCTTGCCGCCCTGGAGATGGGCGCACTGCACCGCGTTGCTGCAACGGGCAGTGAGAACTTTTATGCCGGGTACCGGAGCATTCCCGGAAGCGGTATTCCTGAACAGCCCCGGATCCATATGTCGGTGGCGCACGGCACCCAGGACATTCAGTGGCTGCGCGGAGACGCACCCAACCTGCTCCTGCACCTGATGCACTGGGCGGCCCGCCGCAACCACCGTGTGCGGCTGGAACTGGTCAACGAATTTGATGAAAACGGCGATCAGAGCGTTTACGAGGCCACTCTGCACGGCGGCATGGTCATGGCCTCTGCCCACGCACTTGATCCCCTGAGCGCCCTGCTGCGCGTTCTGGTGCAGGCCGAACGAAACGAGCGTGCTGCCTAGCGCGGCGAACCTCGCCGCCTCTGGCCCTGCCTCTAAAACTTGATCAGACTCAGGCTGACGAAGTATTTGTTGCCTTCCATCTTGCGGGCCGAGACATCCAGAAACCGGCCTGATTTGTCGCGCAGTCGCCGCCCCAGTGTGCCGCCGTAGTCGGTCTTCATCACGAAGGTGTACCCCCGGCGCGTCAGTTGCGTGATCAGGTTGTCGAATTTCAGCGCCTTTGCGTCCACGCTGTACATCTCGAACCAGCTCATTTTTTGTCCTGTTCCCAGGGAAGACTGTAGGCCCTCTTTGGAACTGGCCGCCCAGCCGTCACATTTGGGCGCGTAGCCCGCAGGCGTCGGCATCAGACCGCCCGCAATAAAGCCTTTTTTGACCGGGCAGGCCAAAGCCGACGACACGAACAACAGACCTACCAACGCCGTGACTGGTTTCATGGTGAGTTCAGCGTACAGGGTGAGGCGGGCAGGAAGCCATCACATAGCGGGGGGCAGATTCCTCTCGCCGCGCCTCATGCGGGAATGAGAGAATGCAGCCCATGACTGACCCTGCTTCTGCACCTGCACCTGCGCCCAAAGCGCGGGCACGGGTTCCCAAAACCGTCTGGGATCTGGTGTTCACCCTGCTCATTCCCATCCTGATCCTCAGTCCCAACATTCTGGGCAGCGGCATCAGCGTGGCCGACACGGTCTTTGGCGGCGGCACAGCGGGCAATATCCGGTCCTATCTGCTGGCCGCCCTGATCCCGGTCGCCTACGTGCTGTGGGATCTGTTGGTCAACCGCAACGTCAGCCCGGTGGCCCTGATCGGCGGCGTGGGCGCCATTTTCAGCGGCGCTCTGGCGTTCTGGTACGTGGACGGTTTCTGGTACGCCATCAAAGACAGCGCCCGCTCTTACCTCACCGGCATCCTATTTCTGATTTCGGCGGCCACCAGCGTGCCCCTCTTCCGGGTGTTTCTGGATGCCACCAGCATAGGTGAAAGTCCCGAACACCGCGCCGCCACCGCACAGGCCATGCGCGACCCTGCCGTGCACAAAGGTCTGGTTCTGGGCACGGTGGTCTTCGCCGTCTTCGATCTCATCGGCGGCGTGATCAACAGCATTGTGAACTATGGCCGGGTGGTGGCTAAATTTGGCTCGGACGCCTTCAATGCTCAGGTGGCCGAGGTCAATGCGCTGATGCGGGCGCCCTCGCTGGCCCTCAGTCTGGTGGGCGTGTTTGCCGCCGTGTGGCTGGTGCAGCGTGCGGTGAAAGCCCGTTACGGTGAGGGAGCCAACCTCTTTGAACCCGCCAAACTGACCCAGGCCATGCGCGAAAAAGGTGAGTTGCGGGCGTAAGTCTCAGAAACGCTGTTCCGCTCTGATCTGCATTCGGGTCAGGGCGGTTTTGCTTGAAAGAAGGGTTGGGCTTGAAAGGTGGGCTACCACGTACACAGGCCCTGATTCTTGGGCCACTCCACGTAGATTCCGCTGACCTCGTAGCCTCCGACATTCAGTCCTTCTCTGCCGCTCCAATTGATCTTGAGGGAGCCGACTTGCTGTTCTTGTTGCCCCAGATCAAGCCACCAGTTTTGCTGGGCTACCCTTTGCAGCGCCCTGCTTTGCTGCCGCGTGGAGGGGCCGTGACACCGGTTCAAGACATGTTTAACCACGGCCACCAGCGCCCGCTGCTGCTGAGGTGTCGCGTGCGGAGAGGATACCCAGACGCGGACAAGGTTGGGGGTGCTGCTGGATTCCAACGCGCCCAGTGTCAGGAAAACTGGCCCGACTCCCGGAAGGGTCAGGTGGTGGGTATAGTTCACGTTGCCGAGCTGTGGATCAGGAACTTTGGCCACCTGCCGCGCTCCCGGTAGCTCACGTAGGACGTACAACATAATTCGGGGTTGCGCTCCACTGCCCAAAGCTATGTCGCCTAATCCGGCAGCCCACCAAGCAGTCAGCCCAACAGCCCACCAAGCAACCTTCTGTCTCATTCTCCGCACTGTAGAGGACAACGGCGGAAAGGGCAGAAGGGCACTTCCTGCTCGCTATTCCCCCGTTCGCGCCCGCCGTTTCTGATAGGCCCCGGTCAGAAGTTCCGCGATGTATTCCCGCGTAAAGGGCATGCCACTGGCCTCTGCCGCGCTGATCTCCTCGTCACGGTCATAGGTGAGGCGTACGAAAGTCGCGCTGTGGGCGGGACTGTGGGGGTCAAATTCCAGCACCAGATAGCAGGGCAGGGTGCTGTCCAGTGGATTTCCCACGCTGCCGCAGTTGATCAGCGGGCGGCCTTCCACATCCAGCATCAGGGCCTCGTGGACATCGGCGTACACGAGGGCGTCGGCGTGCTGAGACAGGGCGTACTGGCTGTTGGGCAAGAAGGCGTCCAGTTGCTCGGCAAGGCTGCTGTGCGGGTACAGGCGGTGAAACAGACCGCGGCTGCTGGCATGCACGAACCGCCACCACGCGCCGCTGAACTGTTCCTCTATGCCGTAGGGCAATTCCCCGAGGTAAGACAGTTGCCCAGGTGTCAGGCGGCTACGCGGCCAGAGGTCCTGGGGGCGGTTGGTGGCCCCGGCAACGCGGGCGTCCCAGTTGCCCTGAATCACGCGGGAGGCGTGGGCCTGAGTCCACTCCACCACCTCACGCGGGCGCGGGCCTTTGCCCACCAGATCACCCAATACCCACATTTCAGAAATGCCGCGCCGCTCGACGTCTGCGTGAACCGCCAATGTTGCTGCCAGGTTGGCATGCAGGTCGGCGAGAATGGCTAGACGCATCATGGCGGGCAGTCTAGCCTACCCCCCTGTACCTTACCGGGCAAAACTAAAGGGAAACAGAAGATAAAGGTTCGGGCGGGTGCGGCTGAGGGCTGGATTCCGCGCGGTTTTCAAAGAGTCATTCGGGGGAACGGGTGAGCGGCGCAGGCTTGGTGGCCCAGAAGTTAGGGGTGTCTGTCGGGTTACAGCTGTGCAGAGCCGGGCTGAGCCGTCCAGTTCATCTCTTCGGCTCCTTTCACATCCTGTCCAGACTCAGCCCCACGGTGGGGGCTTGTATAGTGGGTGCCGTGCCGCCCAGCCCGCGTTTTTGTGCTGCGGCGGGAAGGAGTCGTCAACGCCCGTGCCGTCCCCCCTCGGTTCCCTGAGTGCCCGTGATGTGCTGGACATCGGTCTGGTCACGTTTTTGGTGTATCAGGCTTATATGTTGGTGGTGGGTACGCGGGCCGTGAACGTGGTGCGCGGCATTCTGGTGTTCGCGGGCGTGTGGGTGGCGGCACAACTGCTGGGCCTGACCACCCTCAGTTACCTGCTGGGACGGGCAGGCACGGTGGGTCTGTTTGCCCTGATCGTGCTGTTTCAGCCCGAGCTGCGCGGCGCACTGGAGCGGGTCGGGCGTCCCAGAGGCCGCGAAGCCAGCGGCGGGGCCGCCCTGCAGGACCTCGCGCGGGCGCTGGAACGCCTGGCCGAGCGCAAAACCGGGGCGCTGATCGCCATAGAGCGCCGCACACCGCTGGGCGAATATGCCGATACAGGTGTGCGGCTGGACGCCGTGGTCAGCGTGCCCTTTCTGGAAGCCCTGTTTGCCCGCAACGCGCCTCTGCACGACGGCGGCGTGATCGTGCAGGGGCCGAGGGTGGTGGCGGCGGGCTGCCTGTTTCCCCTTCAGGCCGGAGACGGGACCTACCGGCGCTACGGTACCCGCCACCGGGCGGCCATCGGGCTGTCGGAACTGACCGACGCGGTGGTCCTGATTGCCAGCGAGGAGCGCGGCAGCATGAGAATTGCGCTGGGAGGACGGCTGGGGCCAGACCTGAACGGCACCGAGTTACGCGAGCAACTCCGGACGCTGGTCTACGACCAACCCGATTCGCCGCCTGCCCGCCGCAAAGGAGAAGCGCCGCCCGACTCCGATGAGGTTTTGCCCCCGGAGAGAGCATGACCGGGTTGGACACGACGCGGCTCAGGAAGACAGTGCAGGCAGCATGAGCGGGGGCAGCAGTCATGACGGCGGATTGTGGGGCGCGGCCCAGCGTTGGCTCAGGCCGCGCTATGTGTGGGGCCGGATTATTCATAACCTGCTGCCCAAAGTGCTGTCGCTGGTGGTGGCCCTGACGCTGTGGTTCGTGGCGACCGCCGACCGCCGCGCCAATGTGGAACAGGGTTTCGATGTGCCCGTAACGGTGCGCGACACCACCGGGGGCCGCACCCGTCGCGCCACCAGCGACCTCAACCCCAGCACCGTGCGCGTGACCCTGTCGGGCCGCCCGGAGCGTCTGCGCGAACTCAGCGGCGAGACCATCGAAGCGGTGGTGGACGTGACAGGCGTACCGGAAGGCAGTTTCAACCGCCCGATCACGGTGCAGGTGCCGGGCGGAACCAGCCTGCGGCGGCAGGCACCGGAGCGGGTGCAGGGGTTCGTGGATGCCCAATTGACCCGGACCCTGGCTGTCACGCTCAGCGTGGCCTCTCCGTCCGATACCAGCCTGCTGCGCTACGAGGTCGCGCCTGCACAGGCCACCGTCAGCGGTGCGGGGCGCGTGGTGGCTACCGTACGCCGCCTGATTACCAGCCCTGCGCCCCTGCTGCCCGGCGAGGCCAGCGAGGTAAAACTGATCGCCCTGGACGAGGACGGGAACCCGGTCGAGGGTGTGCAGACCAGCCCGGCCAGCGTCACGGTACGCCGAATAGACACCGGAGAACTGCCGGTCAAGAGCCTGCGCGTGGTCCTGAACGATCCTCCGGCGGGCCTGCGGATCACAGCGGCCAGTGTTCAGCCCAGCACCGTGCGCGTGGTGGCGGCCCCCGAACTCCTCGGGCGGCTGCGGGAGGCGGCTGGAACGGTGGTCTACCGCGCTGGAACCTACACCGCGCCCGTCACCCTGCGTATTCCGGCGGGTGCACAGGCCCTAGAGGAAGTCAGCGTGCGCCTGACGGTCGAGCGGGTGGTGATCCCTCCTGCGGTGACGACTCCTGCCGCTGCTCCGGTCGTTCGTCCGCCTGCCAGTGAAACAGGGAGCGGGTCTGCGCCGTAAAGAGAGGGAGGGCGATTTGGTCTATCCTCCAAACACCGCCCCAGATGGAATCGATTCCATGTTTTACGTCAGCTTGAGTGCCTGAGCGTGGCGTATACTCGGCTCTATGGTGTGGAGCCTTGTCCACATGCGCGCATGATTGCCGCACTGCCCCAACCGCGTCACCCCCTCGCCGATCTGGTCGGGTGGGACGACCGCGTTCGCCTGATGGTGCGCCCCAAGCGTTACCAACACGTCCTGCGCGTCGCAGAACTTGCCTGCCAGATCGCCTGTGCCAACGGTATCGACGAATCGCGGGCGTATGCGGCGGGCATCTTGCACGACATTGCCCGTGATCTCCCCGACGCCGAACTCCTGCGCCTCGCGCCGCCCGAACATGCCATAGACGCTGCGCACCCGCTGGCCCTGCATGGCCGTGCGGCCCGCACACTGCTGGAACGCTGGGGCTACCGCGATCCGGTGGTGCTGGAGGCTGTAGAAGACCATACCACCGGGCCGCGCGGTGGAAATCCAGTCTCAGCCTGCGTGTACGTGGCCGATGTTTCCGAACCCGGACGCGGCGTGAACGACGACATCCGGGAAATGGCCCTGTATGACCTTGATGCCGCCCTGCACCGTGCCATTGCCTCCAAAGTCACGTACCTTCAGGGGCGAGGTATTCAGGTTCATCCGCGTACTTTGCAGGCCTACTATGCGCTGCCGCTGGTGCGTGTCGATCACGGTCACTCCACTTCCGGCAGCCTTGTCTCAGAGAACGCTCCTGCCTGCGATTCCGCCGCTCCCCGTTTATCGCTGCGCCGCACTCGCCCTGTCCCGTGAATGTCAGCCGCGTGAGTTCGGCCCCGTGATGTCAGACGCTGATCGCTGCCCGGTCTTGAAGAACGCCCCTCATGCCCGCTGGCTATTGTGGGGGGCGTGAGCCTGTTGCCGCCCGATTCCTCGCCCGCTGATCTTCCTGTGCCCGCTCCAACTCGCCAGTCGGCCCGCCCGTTGGCCCGCTTGAGGGCGCTTCAGGCCTTCGGGCTGTCGCTGGCGGCTCTGGTGCTGGGCGGCGCGGCGGTGCTGAGTTCGCCGGGGGCGTCCACTCCGGTCAGTGCGCTGGTCGCGGGCAGTGCGCCGCACTTCACGTTGCTGCTGGCGGGCCGCGACATCGTGTACTGCTATTACCGCCAGCCCTGCAAAAACCAGGATCAGCGCACTGGCATCATTCAGCCGCCCAACACCGATACCCTGATGCTGGTCAAGGTGGATGCCGGACGGGTCAGCGTGTTGAATATTCCCCGTGACACCAACGTAGGCGATTACGATTACCGCGCCTCACCCGCCGCCCAGAAGGTCAACAGCCGCTACTGGGCCGAGGGGCCTGAAGGGCTGACCCGCGCCGTGGAAGAAATCACGGGTGAACGGGTAGACGCCCACGTGATCGTGCGAACCGACTATGTTTCCCGCGTGATAGACGCGCTGGGCGGCCTGGACGTGACTGTGCCGGAGGGCGGCATCGAGTGGATAGATCAGGCGGCGGGCGTGAACCTGAAGCTGGACGCTGGAAACCACCACCTGGACGGCGAAACGGCGGTGCTGTTCCTGCGCGTCCGCAAAGGTTTCGGTGACGATTGGGGCCGCATAGACCATCAGAAGCAGGCGCTGACGCAACTGGCCTCACGCCTGAAATCGGCCCGTGGGCTGGCCGCCCTCCCCACGATTGTGGGCGGGATCGGCAACGGCGTAGAGACCAATGCAGACCCCAACCTGCTGCCGACCCTGCTGCCCTATCTGCCCCGGCTCAAGCTGACCTTTGCCACGCTGCCTACCGATGAGATTCGCGGTTCTTTCAATCTGGCTGTCAACCGTGAGCGTCTGGCGCAGGTGTGGGGGACCCAGGCTGGCAGCCCGGCAGGTGCAGCAACTCAACGTCAGGTCAGCATCCGAATAGAGGACGCCAGTGGAGCTGCACTCGGCCCCCGCCTGGCCCGTGCTCTGGCGGCGCTGGGCTACACGAGTGTGACCACCGAAGCCGTGCCAGCCAGCCCCGAGGCCAGTCAGGTCTTTACGGGCAGCGACGTGGGGACGGCCAGTGAATTGGCCGATACCCTGGGTCTGCCCAGGCTGCAAGGTGAGCGTTTCCCCGTAGAGGCCGGAGAAATAGGTATTCTGCTGGGAACGGACGCCCGCGAGACTCTCGCGGCACTGCGGGCGTATCCGGATGGCCCCGCCCAGACCGCCCCCGATGGACAGGGCCTTGGTCAGAGCGGCACGGGCCAGACCGGAACAGTGCAGCCTAGAGCAAGCCAGACCGGAGCAAATCAGCAAGAAGTCGTGCCCCTCTTGGCGGCACACAGCATTACGGAGAACCCATGAATCCAGCATCACACCAACCTGCACAGATGGTCAAAGCCCAACTCCGCGCCATCGTGGACGCCGCCCGCGAACGCCGCGCCGAAGACGTCGTGGTTTTAGACCTGACCGACGTTTCTTCTACTCTCGAATACTTCATCATCTGCACCGCCACGGCGGGCCTTCAGCTCAACGCCATTCAGGAAAACGTACGGCAGAAGGCGCAGGAAGCTGGCCTGCCCCGTCCCAGCGTCGAAGGCCCCAGCGAACGCTGGTTGCTGCTGGCCTTTGGCGGCGGCATCGTGGTGCACATCATGACCAAAGATGCCCGCGACTATTACGACCTCGAAGGTCTCTGGAGCGATGCCCGCAAGCTGGAATTTCTGGAGACGCCCCGCGATCCAGACGCCAACCAGACCGAAACCACACAGGCCGAGTCCGCTCAGGCCGAGTAACCGTTGCTCTGAGCTGAAACAGGTAATTCTGGCCTGTGCGCCTGCGTTGCCCAGTTGGGGCGGTGTGGGCGTGCAGGCTTTTTGGGGGCAGGAATGGCCTGTATTGGGGCTGGTCAATGGGGGGTGGGTCAACAACAGACCACCGCCCTCATCTTCTCCTTTACTGCCCCAGATCACTCCACCTGACACCCGCCTGACCTGACACGTCAGAATGAGGGGAATGAGCCACGTGGTTGTAATTGAGGATGAGGGTACGGTGCGCGACGTGCTGCGCTTTCATCTGGAGCGGGCAGGACTGCGCGTCACAGCTTTCGAATCGACACGCGGCACGGAAGAGGCACTCGCGCAGGCCGACGCCCTGGTGCTGGACTGGATGTTGCCGGGAGAAAGTGGGCTGGGTTTCCTGCGCCGCCTGCGGGGAGACCCGGAACTGCGGCGATTGCCCGTGCTGATGCTGACCGCCCGCGCCGCCGAGGCCGAACGCGTGGAAGGGCTGGAATCGGGAGCAGACGATTACCTGACCAAACCCTTCAGCGCCGCAGAACTGGTGGCGCGGGTCCGTGCCCTGCTGCGCCGCACCCTGCCCGATACGCTGCAGACCCTCACCAACGGCCCCCTCACCGTGGACATCAGCTCCGCCGAAGCCCGCATGAGCGGCAAACGCCTGAACCTGACCCGCCGCGAGTTTGATCTGCTGGCCTTCCTAACGCAGCACGCGGGCCGGGTCTACTCGCGCACAGAACTGCTGGACCGGGTGTGGGGCGCGGATTTTCTTGGAGGAGAACGCACGGTGGATCAGCACGTCACGCAGCTTCGGGCACATCTGGGCGATGATCCCACCCGGCCTGACTTTCTGGAAACGGTGCGTGGCAAAGGCTACCGGATGCGCCCGTGGACAGACGCCGCATGATTCCGCAGGCGGCCACCGAGGGGGCGTCTGCGCAGGGGACCTGGCTGGACGCGCTGCCCCAGGCCGTACTGCTGATCGAAGCGGGCAGCGTGACCCGCGTGAACGCCGCCGCCGCCCGTCTGTGGGGCGTGCCGCAAGACCGCGCCGCCGGACGTCCGGTGCTGGAGATCGTGCGTCGGCACACGCTGGAGGCCCTCACAGAGCGCGGCGGCGAGATGGAACTGGAAGTCAGTGGGCGCACGCTACGTTGCACGGCCACCCGCGACGGTAGCCACAGCGCCCTGATCGTCGAAGACGTGACCGATCACCGCCGCCGTGAAGCCGAACTCCGCGAGGCCACTGCGGTGCTGTCGCATGAGTTCCGTACCCCCGTCGCTGCCCTGCGGGGGGTGCTGGAGGCGCTGGAATACGACATGCCCACCGACCTCGCTCAGAATTTTGTGCGGCAGGGGTTGCAGGAAACCGAACGGCTGGCAAGGCTGGTCGAGGACCTCGCCGTGGGTTTCCGGCCCACCCGCGCCCGCACCCTGCCGCTGGCCGAAGCCTTTGCCCGCGCCGAGCGCCTGCTGGGAACCGATCTGCTGGCGCGGCAGGCCACGCTGAGTTTTGGGCAGGACCATCTGGTGCGGGCCGACCCCGACAAGTTGCTGCAAGTTCTCCTGAACCTGATCGAGAATGCCCTGAAATACGGCCCCAATGGGCAACCGATTCATGTGCGTACCGCCGAGCGCGGCACCTGGATCGAGGTGGCGGTGCTGGATCACGGTCCCGCCATTTCAGATTCCGAGAATCTGTTTCGCGCCCACACACGCGGGCAGGGGGCCACCGGGCAGGGCAGCGGCATGGGCCTGTATATCGTGCGTTCCATCGTGCATGGCTGGGGCGGTCAGGCGTGGGCCGAGCGCGAAGGCCAGCAGAATGCGTTCTGCTTTACGCTGCCGGGGGTGGCGGGGATCGGATAGCGCTGCTGCGGCTGACGCTGCCCTGACCCTTCCGACTCCCGTCAAATGGTAAGTTTCTCTCATCCGGCGGGTGTCGCTGCCGACCCTGCCCACTGCGGCCATTTTCCCCATTCTTCCGGCTGTCCCCGGACTGCTGCTCAGGAGTACCCCTATGCGTGAAGCCCTCGAATCTGACCTCCGTGCCGTGCTGAACGGTGCACTGAATATGCTGGGCACGGTAGAACGCATGTTGCCCGTGGCCGCCGACATCCTGCTGCACGAACGCACCGAGCGCCTCGAAGAAATCCGTGCCCTTGACCGCGAGGTGGATGCCCAGGAAGCCCAGATCGAGGCCGAATGCCTGCGGATCATCGCCCTGCATCAGCCCGTGGCCCGCGACCTGCGGATGGTGGCCCTGATCCTCAAGAGCCTCAGCGACATCGAGCGCATGGGCGATTACACCGTCCACGTTGCCAAAGACGGCGCGGAACTGGCGCAGGCTCCGGCGCTCAAGCGCTACGTGAATCTGGCCCGGATGCTGGAACGACTGGGCGAGATGAGCCAGAATCTCCGCACCGCCCTCGCAGACCGCGACGTGACCCGCGCCGAGGCGACCATCGGCATGGACGACGAGGTAGACGACCTGTACGAGCAGATTCAGCGCGAACTGGTGACCTACATGCTCGAAGACCCGCGCAATATCTCCAAGGCCCTGATGCTGATGCGGGTGGGCCGCAGCCTGGAACGCGTGGGCGACCATATGGAAAACATCGCTGAGCGTGTGCGCTACTGGGTCACGGGGCAGCGGGAAGCGTAAAACAGCTCTGGGCTTGAGGCTCTGAGCACCTATGAGGGGCGTGGATCATGACTGGTCTGCGCCCCTGCGCTGCTCATGGTCCCGGATAAGGCCCCGGAACTGATGACTCAGGGCTGATGACTCACGGTTTATGGCTCATGGCGCGTGCCCTGCTACCCTGGCTCCATGAGCGACTTTCCGGCGGGGTTTGTGTGGGGAGCGGCGACGGCGGCCTATCAGATCGAGGGCGGCGTGCAGGAAGGCGGACGCGGGGCCAGCGTCTGGGATACCTTTTCTCATACGGCGGGCCGCATCCGTAACGGCGATATGGGCGACGTGGCCTGCGACCATTACCACCGCTACAAGGAAGACGTGGCACTGATGAGGGAACTGGGCCTCAGCGCCTACCGCTTCAGCGTGGCGTGGCCCAGAGTGCAGCCCGAAGGCCGGGGGCGCACCAACGCGGCGGGGCTGGCCTTCTACGACGCCCTGACCGATGAACTGCTGGAGGCAGGCATTCAGCCGTGGCCCACGCTGTTTCACTGGGATCTGCCGCAGGCCCTCGAAGACGACGGCGGCTGGCTGAACCGCGACACCGCCCACCGATTTGAAGACTATGCCTTTGCCGTGGGGGAGAGGCTGGCTGACCGCGCCGCCGGATTCATGACCCTGAATGAACCCTTCGTGGTGATGGCCCTGGGTTACATGCTGGGTATCCATGCGCCGGGGCGTCGGCTGGGGCTGGCGGGCGGCTTTGCCTCGGCACACCATCAGCTGTTGGCGCACGGCATGGCGGTGCGTGCCCTGCGGGAAGCCGGGGCGCGGCAGGTGGGGATTGCCAACAACTACGCCCCCGCGTGGCCCGCCACCGACCGCGACGCCGATCATCAGGCGGCAGGCCAACTGGACGCGCTGCACAACCACCTCTTTACCGATCCCATCCTGCGCGGCGAATACCCGTCGGCGGTGCTGGATCTGGTCAGCGCCCACGCGCCGCAGGCCCTCGATCTGGTGTTGTCCGGCGACCTCGCCACCATTGCCGCGCCGCTGGACTTTCTGGGCGTCAATTACTATCAGCCCGACCACGTGACCGCCGACCCGCAGTCGCCTTTCGGGGCCAAAGTGGAGGGCGTGCCGGGCCGCGAGCGTACCAATTTCGGCTGGTCGGTGGTGCCCGAAGCCCTCACGCAGACACTGACCAACCTGAAGGCCCGCTACGGCGACCTCTGCCCGCCCATCTACGTCACCGAAAGCGGCTGCTCTCAGGCTGATGTGGTTCAGGATGGCCGGGTGCGCGACGAGGCCCGCATTCGCTACCACGAGGCGCACCTGGAAGCCGTGGCGACCGCTATAGAGCAGGGAACCGACGTGCGCGGCTACTTCGCGTGGAGCCTGATGGACAACTTCGAGTGGGCCGAGGGGTACTCGCAGCGGTTCGGGCTGGTGTACGTGGATTTTGAAACGCAGGAGCGCACGCCCAAAGACAGCTATCACTGGCTAAAACGGCGGATAGGGGGCTAGATTCCAGCCTTTCCCACGTTACGATCTACGCTCAGCGAACCTTGATCACCTTCACGTCCAGCATGGCCCGCGCCGCTGTGGGCAACTCGGTTCGGGTATCGGTCACGTACAGCAGCCTGCCGCTTTTGTCGGTCACGGTGGCCCGCACCGCGTAGCTGCGGCCTGCGGCAAAGCGCACCGGGTTGTAGACGATCTGATAGGAGGCGGGCAGGCGCGGCGTGGAGAACTGGATCTGAACGATCTGGCGTGAAGCCACGTCCTGAAGCGACACGTCCTCGATGACCACCGTGACCACGCTGCCTGCGGGCAGGGCTGTCCGGCTGGGGGTCAGCACCTGTCCGCGCAGTTCGCGCCAGCCTGCCGGAATGCTGGAACTGGCGCTGGCCGGAGCAGCGGCGGGGCGGCTGACCGGGGCTGGGCGGGTAATGGTCATGCCGCCGATGGTGGTCTGGGCCGAGGCTCCGGCCAAGAGCAGGGCGGCGAGGGCAGGCAGCAGGAAGCGTGCATTCTTCATGCCTCTATCCATACCCGATGAACGTGATGAGAAGATGACCGAGAGTTCAGCCCTGCTCCGTTTTGCCCGGCACAATACAGCCATGTCTGCCCCCGCATCGTCGCCCGACCTGCCCCTCACCGACCACGCAGCGGCTGTGCTGCACCTTTCCCGCGATCCGTTGTTGGCCCAGATCATCGCTCAGGTGGGCAGCCTGCCGGTGCTGACGCCCACCTCTGATCCGTTCGGCACCCTCGTTCGCAGCGTAAACGGGCAACAATTGAGCGTGAAAGCGGCGGCCAGCATTCATGGGCGTTTGGTGGCGGCTCTGGGTCAGTCTGTACTGGGTCAGCCTGCACTGGGTCAACCTGTATCGGGTTCGGAGGCCGGACCGCCGACCACCGTCACCGCAGAAGCCCTGTTGTCCGTAGACGGCGAAACCTTGCGTTCCTTCGGGTTGTCCTGGGCCAAGGTTCGCACTGTTCAGGCGCTGGCCGCCGCTGCGCTGGATGGCCGGGTGGATTTTGCCCACCTGTCCACCCTGCCTGACGAAGCCGTGATCGCCGCTCTGATTCCGCTGCCCGGCATAGGCCGCTGGACCGTGGAAATGTTCCTGATGTTCGCGCTGGCCCGCCCCGACGTGTTCAGCATGGGGGACCTCGCGCTCAGGCAGGGACTGACGCGTCTGCATCCGCACACGCCGCCCGCCGAGGTGCTGGAAGGTTGGGCACCTTACCGCACGCTGGCTGCCCGCTACGTCTGGGCCGAGAATCACCGGGTCAAAGGGGGCGGAGAGCCGGTGGTGGGGTAGGAGGTCGCGTCAGCCTGTAGTCCGTGGAGAGGTGACAGGAATCTTCAGAGTTCTCTCCACGCCTCACGCCCGACACTCCACAGCTCTTGCTGTCTACTGCTCTTTGAGCCTTTCCAGGAGCGCTTCCCGCGTCAGCGTCGGTGCAACCGTATGGGTGCTTTCTACGGTCAGGGCGGCGGCGGCGTGACCCTGACGGGCCGCCTCAGCGGGGGTCAGACCTGCCAGCAACGCGGCGAGGTAGGCGGCCAGCATCGCGTCTCCGGCTCCGGTCACGTCGGCAACTTTGGCAGAAACGGTGGGCAGCTCGGTAAAAGTATCTGGCATAGAAAGCAGGCTGCCCAATTGCCCACGCCTCACCCACACGGTATGGATGCCCTGCGCGTGCAATTCCTGTGTGGCGGCCCGGATCTCGGCTGACACGTCCGGCACCTCGCGGCCCACCAGTGCGCCCAGTTCCAGCAGATTGGGCGTCATGGTATGCGGCGGGAATCCAGCCTCGATGGAGGACCGGATTTGCAGGGCCTTGGGCACACTGACTGGCTCAAAGGCAACAGGCACGCCCGCTTCGGCGGCCAGTTTCATCAGGTGATTGAGGGTGGGTTCGCTGAGGTTGCCGTCGGCCACCACCCAGGTCGCGCCGCGCAGCACGGCCCGGCGGTCATGCAGGGTGGTGGGCGTCAGGACTGTCAGCACTGTCATGTCAGAAACCGCCACCAACAGCTCGCCCTCATGGTTCATCATGGCGGTGTACGTGCCGGTCAGATGTTCGTTGACCCGCAACACGAAGCGCACGTCCACGCCTGCTGCCTTGGAGTCGTCCAGCAGGGCGTCACCCAGGTTGTCGCGGCCCACCGCACTGACCAGTGAAACTGCCACACCCAACCGTGCCAGATTTTCGGCGATATTGCGGGCCACGCCGCCTGCGGTCTGGGTGGTCAGGCCCGGATTGCTGGTGCCCAGAATCACTGGGGCCAGCGTGTGGGCCTTGAGATCCACATTGGACCCGCCCACCACCACCACGCGGGCCGGAGCCGCAGAGGAAGCGGTCAAGAGGTTGGTTCCGGTTGTCTCTGCTGTGCCCACAAGGTCAGGTTATCCCGTGCCTCGTCTGCGTGCATCTGCTCGATCAGCGCTCCCCGGTGGGTGGCTACACTTTTCCCCTCTGCGCGGGCGGTTTCCCATGACTCCAGCAGGGCACGTGCTTCGGCGGCCTGCGCCTCCGTGACGCCGTAAGCGGCATTGGCAGCGGCAATCTGGCCCGGATGAATCACCGTTTTGCCCGCAAAGCCCAACATCCGGCCCTGAGCGCACTCGCGGGCAAAACCGTCTGCATCGGTGACATCGTTGAATACGGCGTCCAGCGGCACTTTTCCGGCAGCGCGGGCAGCCAGGACCACCGCAGACAGGGCGTAGAGCAGCGGCCACCGTTCGGGGTGCGGCTGAGTTCGCAGGGCACGGGCCAGATCGTTCGCGCCCACCAGCAGGCCCGCCACGCCCGGTACAGCGGCGATGGCAGCGGCATTCTGCACCCCGGCAGGTGTTTCGATCATGGCCCACAGCGGCAGACCCAGACTGAGTGACGCCGCAGCGCGGGCATCCTCGGTCTTGGGTAGTACCAGCCCCGCCGCACCCGACAGCAACGCCATTTCCCGGTCTGCGTGTTCGTGTTCAGTGCCCAGACCATTCACGCGCACCAGCACAGGCACGCGCCAGCCGCCCGCCCGCAGTGCCAGCCGCACCTGCTCCCGTGCCTGCACCTTGGCTTCGGGGGCCACCGCGTCCTCCAGGTCCAAAATAATGGCGTCGGTCCGCAGTCCCCGCGCCTTTTCTATGGCCCTCGGCTTGTCGCCGGGAACATACAACACCGAGCGCCACGCGGCAGGAGCGGTCATTCGGGTTGGGGCTGTGTATTACGCGGGCGGCGGGCAGATTTGGCCGCGCTGGACGCCAACAACAGCGGTAGCAGGGCCAGCAGGAATTTCAGGGTACGGGGCATAAGGGCAGTGTAGCGGGGCGGGATGAAATGGGGGAGAGGGAGAAAGCAAAGACGAGTGCCGGAACCTCATACGGAATCCCTCTCCCCTCAGAGCTGCACCAGACCTCAGGGCAGCAAGAGACGCGGCGTCGGTGCTGGCCCCAGCGCCCGCTTCTGCACTTCTTTCAGGGTGGCTTCTCCGTCGGTCTGAATGCCGTGCCGACGGAAGCTCATGCTCAGGCTGTCGGCGTCGCGGCGCAGCAGTTGGGCAAAGTTGGGGTTTTGCCGGGTCGTGAGTTGCGGAAAGTCAATGATGACCACGGTTCCTTCCTCCTCGTTCTGAATTTCACTGCTCTGGCTCGCGCTGTATGGGCTGTTCATGTGCTGCATATCGTTCTGGTCTTGCTCGGCCTGTGGCCCTGAATCTGTTTCTACGCTCTGTTGTGAATCGCCCTGCTGTGAATCCAGTTGCCAGAGCAGGTTGTAGGTGCTGTAATCGCCGTGCACGTATCCCAGCCGCAGCAGATGCGCCATGCCGTTCAGGCTCTGTTCCCAGGCGCTCCGGGCCTGCTTGGGCGTCAGGACCGCGTCGCTGAGGCGGGGGGCGGGGGCGTCTTCGGTACCGATCAGGCGCATCAGCACGGCGGGCGTGGTCTTTTCGTAATCGAACGGAGACGGCCCCACCAGCGGTTCGGGCACGCTCAGACCCGCATTCCACAGCTTCCAGAGGTGCGCGTATTCCGCCGTGACCCAGCCCATCTGAAGCATCGCCAGCCCCTTCAGGCTGCGGCTCTGCATGGCTTTTCTGGCCCGCTCGTCCAGAATGGTCTGTCCTTCACGGTATATGGCGTCGTTCTTGAAGCTGCGGGCTTCCAGTTCGCGGTACAGCTTCACCAGAATGCTTCCGCGTGGGCCGCGTGCCACGTAGGCGGTGGCTTCCTTGCCGCTTTTCAGTTCGGCCACGATTTCTGTAATGTGGCCCAGATCGGTCAGCCGCTTGATGATCTCATCGGCCTCGCCCTCTGCACCTTTTTTGAGCGTCGCCAGTTTGCGGCGGCCCAGCGGTTTTTTGACCTTGTGTTTCTCTTTGCGTTCCGGCCCCGTATCAAGGTCGTTCAGCTCGGTATCCAGCCAGTCCTGGCCGCCGCGCTGACTCATGGTTGGGCCTGCGGTGTGCTAATGAATCGGCAGTGGTCGGGCTGTGTTCTCGGTGGTTGATGCTGCAAAATCACTCCAGTGGGCAGGGGCGAGGGTTCCTTGGGCAGTGGTCAGGGAATCAAAGATGTTGTGGGTCATATTTGCAGCACCTCCTTTCGGTGTAGCCCTACCGTAGCAGGTGCAGGGTGCCTCGGCCAAGACCATCCGGCAAGGTAAGCCATCACGCCTAGGAAAGAATGCGGATTTGACCCTATTCGGGGTCATGGCATCGGTGAGTTACACGTAGCACGGAGCGGCCCGCACACCTGCCCCACGACCCCTCCTGCTTGTTTGTTGCTGTTATCACGGCCTATAGCCCAGCGCCTACACACGTCTTTCAATAGACCTCTTGCGAAAGTCGTGGGCTAAGCTGGCAGGGTGGAGCAAGATCGTCTGACACGCACGCTAAAGATGAACCGCAAGCAGTTTCGGCGACGCACCGGGGTCTATCCGGAAACCTTCGCCGAGATGGAAGCAGTGCTGAATGAACGCGAAGGGCGGAAGAAGAAATCTGGCCGCCCAGCCGCGCTGAGCGTGGCTGAACAGCTGCTGATGACCCTGGAATTCTGGCGCGAGTACCGCACTTTCGCGCATCTTGGCGACGACTGGGGCGTGCATGAAACCACCGTGCACCCTC
>NZ_KB899719.1 GCF_000378445.1 Deinococcus aquatilis DSM 23025
GGCCACCTTCGCGGATGGCGAAGCGCAGGCCTTCTTCCATGGCGATGGGCTTGATCAGCTCGACCACAAACGTCACGTTATCGCCGGGCATCACCATTTCCACGCCTTCGGCCAGTTCCACCACGCCCGTCACGTCCGTCGTGCGGAAGTAGAACTGAGGACGGTAGCCCCCGAAGAACGCGCTATGACGTCCACCCTCGTCCTTGGACAGGATGTACACGCTCGCTTCGAACTTGGTGTGCGGCTTGATGCTGCCGGGCTTGGCCAGCACCTGACCACGCTCGACATCGTCACGCGCCACGCCACGCAGCAGCACGCCCACGTTGTCGCCCGCCATGCCCGAATCCAGCAACTTGCGGTGCATTTCGATTCCCGTCACGGTGGTCTTCTTGGTGTCGCGCAGACCGATGATTTCCACATCGTCCTGCACCTTGACGATTCCGCGTTCCACACGGCCGGTCGCCACGGTGCCACGTCCGGTGATGGTGAACACGTCTTCGACGGGCATCAGGAAGGTCTTGTCGGTGTCGCGCTCGGGGGTGGGGATGTAGCTATCGACAGCGTCCAGCAGTTCCCAGATGTAGTCGACCCACTTGTTGGTGCCGCGGGCCATCTTGGGATCGGCGACCAGGGCGTCGAGGGCCTGCAGAGCGCTGCCCTTGATCACGGGCAGGTCGTCGCCGGGGAACTCGTACTTGGAGAGCAGCTCGCGCACTTCCATTTCGACGAGTTCGAGCAACTCTTCGTCATCGACCATGTCGACTTTGTTCATGAACACGACGATGTGGGGCACGCCGACCTGCTTGGCGAGCAGGATGTGCTCGCGGGTCTGGGGCATGGGGCCGTCAGCGGAGGAGACGACCAGGATGGCGCCGTCCATCTGGGCTGCACCGGTGATCATGTTTTTGACGTAGTCGGCGTGGCCGGGGCAGTCGACGTGGCTGTAGTGACGGGCCGCGGTGTTGTACTCGACGTGGGCGGTGTTGATGGTGATGCCACGGGCCTTTTCTTCGGGGGCCTTGTCGATCTGATCGTAGCGCTGGGTTTCGATGCTCGGATCAGCCGATGCGGCGGTGAAGGTGATCGCCGCCGTCAGGGTGGTTTTGCCGTGGTCAACGTGTCCAATCGTGCCCACGTTCACGTGGGGCTTCGTGCGCTCAAACGTTCCCTTTGCCATGATGAATCCTCCTAGGGGGGTCACCCGGCCCATCATCTGGGCGGCGGGCAATCCTTCCAAGTTTACAGGCCCGCGCCCCGCTGGGGTAGAGCAAGCCTGCCGTGCTGAAGAGAGGGCGAAGTGATGTGCAAAAACTGAAGTGGAGACTAGAGAAACGCGGCCCACTCGTCGCAGGCCGCGTTTTCAGGTTGGAGCTCTTGGTCAGGATTGAACTGACGACCTCTCCCTTACCAAGGGAGTGCTCTACCACTGAGCTACAAGAGCGGAAAAAAAGTAAGCGGGAAACGAGACTTGAACTCGCGACATTCAGCTTGGGAAGCTGACGCTCTACCAACTGAGCTATTCCCGCGTCCTTGTGGTGGGCAGGGGCGGATTCGAACCGCCGTACACTTACGTGAACAGATTTACAGTCTGTCGCCTTTAACCACTCGGCCACCTACCCAGCCCAGTTTTGGCCCGATTACTACCATTTCACGCGTGGTTTCGTGAAATCTGGAGCCACCCAGGAGAATCGAACTCCCAACCTTCCGATTACAAGTCGGGTGCTCTACCGGATTGAGCTAGAGTGGCACCTTGAGCCTGCGCCGGAAAGCCGAAAAAGCGGTTTCCTTGAGCATGGAAGTTCCCGCCTGCGCGGTCTCTTCCGGGTGTGGATAGTAGCACTGCCCCCAGAAGGTGTCAACACGTTCGGTTGCCGGCGCACTTCTGGGTGTTGGCCTCTGCCCGGTGCCTCATTCCAGTATTGATTCCTGCGCCGACGCTGCGCCCTGGTCTGTTCTGGCCCCTCCAGTTAGGCCTGAACGGCCGCTGGGCACGCACACGCACATCTGGAACGCTGCACCCTGAATTCCCCTAAAGCAGAAGTTCATAGATGTACAGATGCGCCATAACGCGCATTTCACCCCACGCCCTTAGGCGTATGCTGGCGCTCTTGCGAGGTGTTTGGCCTGCGAATCGGCCCAGATGCCTGAGGTCTCCCTATTCCGTTTCTCGCCCGGTTGTTGTGTCCATAGAGTTGTGTTCCACATATTTTGGTCTGGTCTTGCCTGTCTGCGCTCCACAGTCCTGGCCCACACGAGGTTTCCCTTGGAAAGTCTAAGAACCCTGGCGCCGTACCTGAAAATGCATACGCGGCAGTACATCATCGGTCTGGTGGCGGTCATCATCGCCAACAGCGTCAACCTCCTGCCCTACTACTTCATTCGCCTGACCATCGACGGGCTGACTGGACAGACCGATACAGACCCAAACACGGCGGGCCTCACCCTCGCCACAGCGGGCCTCTACGCTCTGGGAATCGTTCTGGCTGCTCTGACTGCCGGTGGATTCATGTTATTGATGCGCCGGATGATCGTGGTGGCCTCCCGGCAGACCGAATACGAAATCCGGCGCGACCTGTTCGCTCACCTGCAAACGCTGGACAAGCACTACTACGACCGCGCCAAGACGGGCGACCTGATGAACCGCCTCACGGGTGACCTCAGCGCCGTACGCGAAATGTTGGGGTTTGGCGCGTGGCAGATCGTCAACATCGTGTCGGGCTTCGTGACCGCTTTTGCGGTGATGTTCGGCCTGAGCTGGCAACTGACCCTGATCGTCATCGCCATTTTGCCCATCATCGTGGGCGTGTTGTTCTATCTGGCCCGCCAGATCAGCAAGCGCCACCGGCTGGCGCAGGAGCAGAACAGCCTGATCGCCGCCAAAGCGCAGGAAAACTTCAGCGGGGCGCGGGTGGTGAAGGGTTACGCCATCGAAGACCGCGAGATTGCCGACTACAAGTCCATGAACCTGGAGTTGCTGCGCCGCAATATCGCGCTGACCAAGGTGGAAGGGCCGCTGCGCTCGTTTGCCAGCCTGCTGATCGGGCTGGCTTTCGGCTTGATCCTGCTGGTGGGGGGCCGCCTGATTCTCAGCCCGACCAACGACGGCTCCTTCACGGTAGGCATGTTCGTGCAGTTCGTGGGCACGCTGGAGCGCCTGGCCTGGCCCATGCTGATGGTCGGCTGGATTACCGGGGTCACGCAACGTGGCCTGGCTTCGTGGCTGCGCCTGCGCGAGATGATGGACGCCCGCCCGCTGGTTCACGATGACCGCAACCGCACCAACACCCGAATTCGCGACCTGCTGGGAGACGTGGCCTTCGAGAACGTGAGCCTGAACTACGGCAACGCCCGCGTTCTGGAGAACATCGACCTGACCATTCCCGCCGGAACCTTTCTGGGCATCACTGGCCCCACTGGCAGCGGCAAAACCCTCCTGGCACAACTGATCACCCGCTCTATAGACCCCACTTCGGGCGTGGTCAAGATGGACGGGCAGGACGTGCGCGTGATTCCTCTGAATACCCTCCGGGACGCCATCAGCATCGTGCCGCAGGAGCCGTTCCTGTTCAGCGACACCATCGCCAACAACATTGGCTTCGGCCTTGGCAACCGTGACCTGCCCCGTGTGCCCACCGGAATCAGCGTGGTGGGTGCGCCCCCGACTCCCGACATCCCCCAGAAACCCGATCCTGCCCGCGTGCGGAATGCGGCTCGGCTGGCCGGGCTGGACGGCGACATAGAAGGCTTTCCGAACGGCTACGACACCATGCTGGGCGAACGCGGCGTGACCCTGTCGGGCGGCCAGAGGCAGCGAACTGCGGTAGCCCGTGCGCTGGTGCGCGAACCACGCATCCTGATCTTGGACGATTCGCTGAGCGCCGTGGACACTGAAACCGAGCGCAAGATTCTGGATGGTCTGCGCGAGATCAGTGCTGGACGTACCGTCATTGTGATTGCTCACCGCGTCAGTACCCTGCGCCACGCCGACCAGATCGTGGTTCTGGAGGCGGGCCGGATCGTGGAGCAGGGCACGCATGAAGGACTGCTGGCAGCGGGCGGGCACTACGCCGAACTGGAACGCCTGCAAAGCCTCGCCACCGATCTGGACGATGACGACGATGCGGTCGCCACTCCCGACGAGGCCGCCAACCTGCTGGAAACGGGCCGGATGTCTGCCCCCGGCCTGCCCACCAAAGAAAAAGAACAGGTGACCAAATGACCGCCCCCGACCAATCCGGCGACGCCTACCAGAAGGGCTTTGATGCCCAACTGACGCGCCGAATCTTCGTGTATCTGAAGCCTTACGTGCCGCTGGTGGTGGCAGGCGTGGTGTTGGCCCTGCTGATCGCGGTGGCCCAGCCCATGTTCGCCCTGATCCAGCGCCACGCCATCGACACCTATCTGGTGCCCTTCGAGCGAGACCGGACGCTGAGCACCGAAAACCTCTACCGGGGTCTGATGGTGGCCGCGCTGGGCTACATGGCCCTGAAAGTGGTGGAATTCTGCCTCACCTACGCCTTTACGCTCGCCATCGGCTACCTCGGTCAGAACGTGCTGCGCGATATCCGTGGCGACGTGTTCACCAAGCTTCAGCGCCTGCATCTGGCCTTTTTCGACCAGAACCCGGTGGGCCGCCTGATTACCCGCGTCACCAGCGACGTGGACGCCATCAACCAGTTCATTACGGGCGGTCTGGTCAGCCTGATCCAGAGCAGTTTCCTGATCGTGGCCTACGTGATCATCATGCTGCGGGTCAACTGGAAACTGGCCCTGATCTCGTTCACGGTGCTGCCCGTGCTGTACTTCGCCACCAATTTTTTCCGGGCCAGACTCCGCGACGCCTTCCGCATGACCCGCACCCAGCAGGCCATCGTGAACACCAAGCTGAACGAAAACATCACCGGGATGCTGACGGTGCAACTGTTCGGGCGCGAAAACCGCTCGGCTCTGGATTTCGACCAGTCCAACCGTTCTCTCCTGACCGCCAACGTGAATTCGGTGAAGTGGTTCTCGCTGTTCATGCCCGTCGTCGCGGTACTCGGACAGGTGGCGGTGGCGTTGGTGCTCTACTTCGCCTCACGGAACATTCTGGGCGGAAACGGCGTGGCCGCCGGAGCCTTTACCATCGGTACCCTCTATGCCTTCGTTCAGTGGACGCAGCAACTGTTCCAGCCGATTCAGGATCTGGCCGACGTGTTCAATAACCTTCAGGCGGCGATGGCCTCCAGCGAGCGTATTTTTGGCGTGCTGGACACCAAGGAAGAGGTTTCCGACAAGCCTGATGCCAAACCCCTGAATAACTTTGAGGGCAGCGTGTCTTTTGAGGGTGTGTGGTTCTCCTACGACCAGACCGTGACAGCCGACACGCCCGCCAGCGATGACCGCTGGATTCTGCGCGGCATCGACCTGCACATTCAGCCCGGAGAAAGCGTGGCGCTGGTGGGAGCCACGGGCGCGGGCAAGACCAGCGTCACGGCCCTCGTCAGCCGCTTTTACGATGTGCAGGGCGGGGCAGTGAAGGTGGACGGTGTGGACGTGCGCGACCTCGCCCAGTACGACCTGAGGCGGCACGTGGGTGTGGTCTTGCAGGACGTGTTCCTGTTTGCCGGAACCATCGAGGGGAACCTGACCCTCAACAACCCCGACATTTCGCATGAGCGCGTGGTCGAAGCCTGCCAGTACGTGGGCGTTCACGACTACATCCTGAGTTTGCCGGAAGGCTACCAGACCGAAGTGCGCGAACGCGGCGCGACCCTCAGCACCGGGCAAAAGCAACTGCTGGCCTTCGCCCGCGCCCTGATCCAGAACCCAGACATCCTGTTGGTGCTGGACGAGGCTACCGCCAACGTGGACACCGAAACCGAACTCCGCATCCAGCACGCGCTTCAGAAGGTGATGCTGGGACGCACGAGCATCATCATCGCCCACCGCCTCAGCACCATCGAGGGCTGTGACCGGATCGTGGTGATGAGAAAGGGCCGGATCGTGGAGCAGGGCAGTCACCGCGAGCTGCTGCAAAAAGGCGGCTATTACGCCCGCCTGCACCGTCTCCAGTACGCGCAGGGCGACGCCGCAGACTGAATTGCAGCAGGCAGTTCAGTTACGGAAAAGAAGGGCTGGGGCAACTGCTCCGGCCTCTTTTTTTTGCCGCAGGATCTCGCTGCCCTCTACAGAAACCGACCTGAAACCTCGCGGAAGCTCCGTGTGGCCGTCATAGATTTTAATACCAATGTGGTTATATATCGGGCTACAGAAGCTCGGTCAGAACGCCGATTTCCTCTTTGCTCTCCTGCAACTTCGCCCCGGTCCCTGCTCGGGTCGCCTTCCAGTGGCCCGAATTGCGAGCCGGGAATGGGTGACTAGGCATGGCAAACGAGTACACTTGAAAATAATGCTGGCGTTTCGGTTGTTCATCGTGGGTGTGGGCCTGCTGGTCGGTTGGGCCGTGGGGATGTTGTTGTCGAGTGGAAGCGTGGGCGAAGGTCTGGCGCTGGTCAATACCCTCAGCCTGATGATGGCGGGTGCACTGACTGGCTTTTTGCTCGCCCCACGCGGTGAGAAGTTGGCGGGGCGCTGGCTCACCGCGTTTGCCCGCTGGTACGAAAAGCTTTCGCCGCGTACGGTTGCCGCCGCCACCTTCGGCCTGATCGTGGCGCTGCTGCTCAGCGTGCTGTTGGGCAATCTGCTGCGTGGCCTGCCGTTTTACAGTTGGGTCTGGAACGTCTTGGTCACACTGGTGTTGGCGGCGTTTTTCGTTTCTTTCGCCACGCAGCACGCCGACGCTTTCGGGGCGTTTGCCTTTCCCTCGGTGCGGCGCAAACCGGGCAGCAAACTGCTGGATACCAACGTGATCATCGATGGCCGCATTCTGGAACTGGCCCGCGCCGGATTTCTGGAGGGTGAACTGGTGGTTCCCGGTTTCATTCTGCGTGAATTGCAGGTGCTGGCCGACAACGCCGATCCCCAGAAGCGCACGCGGGGCAAACGGGGTCTGGGCGTTCTGGAAGAACTTCGCGAGATTCAGCCGATTCGGGTCGAGGACTGGGACGACGCTACCCTGACCACCGTAGACGACAAACTGATCCGGCTGGCCCGCGACACAGGCGGCAAACTGCTGACCAACGACGGCAACCTCCGCAAAATTGCCAAATTGCATGGTCTGGAAGTCCTGAGCATCCACGAGGCGGCGGTGGCCCTCAAACCTCAGATTCAGAGTGGGGATCACCTGACCATCACCATCACCAAGGGCGGCCAGCAGCAGGGGCAGGGCGTGGGCTACATGGACGACGGCACGATGGTCGTCGTGGAAGACGGCATGAAATATCGGGGCAAACCGACCCGAGTGCAGGTCATCAACAACGTGCAGACCAACGTGGGCCGCATGATCTTTGCGCGGGCAGAGAAAGACGGAAACGGGGACGCAGCATGAAAAGCGGTAAGTGGTGAGTGGGAAGGTCAAAATCAAAAAAATGAGATAAAAGACAGGGGGCCTTGAATTGAATTTCAAGGCCCCCTCTTTTCCCACTCACCGCTCCCTACTGACCACTGACAGTTCTTAAAACCTCTGTACGCTGCTTCCCGCCACGCTCTTCGTCACCAGCAGGCGGCTCGGTAGGCGCTCGGACAGGCTTTCGACGTGCGTGACCACGCCCACCATGCGGCCCTGTGTTCGCAGGTTTTCCAGTGCGCCCGCTACGGCTTCCAGCGCCTGCGGATCGAGGGTACCGAAGCCTTCGTCCAGAAACAGTGCGCCCAGAATTTTATTGCCTGCGAGGTAGTCGCTGAGGGCAATCGCGAGGCTCAGGCTGGCGAGGAAGGTTTCGCCGCCCGATAAGGTTTTGACTCCTCTGGCCTCGCCTGCGTTCCAGAGGTCCTGAACCACATATTCGCCGTCGGCCAGCGCGAGGCGGTAGCGCCCGTCGCTGATGGAATGCAGCAGCACGCCCGCCCGAGTCAGCAGTTGGGCTTCCACTTCGGCCAGCAGGAATTGCTGGAATTCATCGGCCCGCAGGCTGTTGGTCAGGGTCTTCCAGGTGTCGTGCTGGCTGGACAGGATTGCGGCGCGGCGTTCTATCTCGGCCTTGCGCTCCAGCCGCTCCTGTGCGGTGCGTTGCTGCTCGCGCAGTTGTCCGGCACGTTCGCGGGCAGCAGTCAGGGCCGCGTCGGTGGCGGTCAGGTCACGGGTCACCTGCCCCAGTTCTGCCGGATCGAACGGTGCTACACCCAGTTGCCGCTCCAGTTCCTTCAGGTTCTCCGTCAGTTGAGATACCTGCGCGGTGTGCGTCCGGGCCGCAACCTCCAGCGCGGCGATATCGGTTTCGGGCAGGGCGGCGGCGCGAGCCTGGGCAGCGTCCAGACCCAAGACGGTGAGCGCTGCGCCGAGGGCCGCCTGCGCCTCCTGAGCTTCGTGGCTACGGAGGGTGGCGGCAGCCTGAGCACTGTGTAAGGTGGCCTGCGCTCCAGCGGCGTCACTCTGGGCACGGGCCAGAGCAGAAGCAGCGTCCTGGATGCGTTTACGGATGCCTGCCACCTGCTCCAGCGCCTGCTTTCTGAGTTTGGCCGGGTCAGCTCCCGCTTCCCGCACCCGCGCCGCGAGGCCCGCCAGCAACCGCAGCGCCTCGGTGTGTGGATCGCCCGTGATATGGCTTTCCAGCTCGCGCAAATCCAGTTCGCGCTGCCCGATCTGGGCTTCCCAGTCTTTCAGCGCGTCAGTGCGGGCGTCCACTGATTTCCGCAGGTTCGCCAACTCTAGCCCGATTTCCTTGTAGCGCAGGCGGCGGCCTTCCAGATTGGTTTTCAGTGCAGCTGCCTCCTGCTCCAGCTTGCCCAAATCGAGGTGAGAAGCGGGCGGGACGTGTTCCACGCGTTGTAGACACAGCGGGCAAGGCTCGCCCGCGTGCAGGTGGGTGCGGTAGGCGGCGGCCCCGGCCTCTATCTGGGCGGTTTTCAGGGCGGCATCAGCACGTTCTGCGGCAGTTTTGGCTTCCTGACCCTCGCGCTTGACCCGTTCCTGCTCGTCGGTCAGTGTCTTGAGTTGCGCCGTTTCGGTGTTCTGGCGCTCCCGGTCTGCATGCAGCGCGGCTTTCTGGGCCTCTATTTGCACGCGCTCCTGCTTCAGCTTTTCCAGCTTCTGCGCGGCCTCTCGGGCCGAGTGGTGCGCGTCTTCATCCCAGGGCAGGGGCGCGGGGTGGGTGGTCTGAGGCGTGCCCCCAGCGCGGCGCAGGCGGGCGGCATCGGCCTCGGCTTCGCGCAGGGCCTCAGCGCGGGCTTCGAGGTCGGGGATGGTGATCTCTGCCTTCTGGGCGGCGTCCAGCGCGGTCTGTGCGGCCTGCACCGCACGTCCAGCCCCTTCTGCCTGAGTCACGGCGCGGCCCAGCGTCGCGGCTTCCCGCTCGTGGGCAATCCGGGCACGTTGCGCGGCATCCAGCAGCGGCTCCACGCCTGCCACGCGCCGCGCCTGTGCTGCCCGCTGTGCGCCGTCCAGAATGCTGCCCGTGCGGGCCTGCAAGGTGGTCAGGCGGCGGCGGGTGTCCTCACGGGCCAGCCACACGCGCTCGGTGTCGCGCAGGCGGGTCTGTCTGGCCCGCAGGCTTTCCAGTGTGTCGGTCAGGTGCTCCGCCTCGGCGCTCAGGCGTTCGCGCTCCGTATGCAGGGCGGCCACGGCTTCAGCGGTCACGCCCGCATATTCGTTTTCCAGAACCTTCTGGTCGCTGTCGGCGCGGTACTTCAGTTCCTTGGCCTGATCGGAGGCCACCTTCTGCATGGCCTGAACGTGATCCAGTCCCGTCAGTTCCCCCAGCAGCATCTGGCGTTCCTTGCCGTTGCCGTGTAGCAGGCGGGCAAATTCGCCCTGCGGCAGCATCACGCTGCGGGCAAACGTTTTGAAATCCAGCCCCACCGCCCGCCGGATCCGCTCGTTGATGCCCTTGGTGCCGCCGTCGTTCAGACCAGTCCAGCGCCCATCTGCGTCTTGCCGCTCCAGCCGCACGTCGTTTTCGGCCTGCTTACGCCCCTTCGTGCGGGCAGCGCGGTACACCTGCCCGCCCACCTCGAAGGTCAGGCTCACGCTCAGGCCGCGTTCTCCCTGAGAGATCAGGGCGTCGAGGCCACTGGCCCCCAGCCGCGCCGTGGAGCCGTAGAGGGCAAAGGTCATGGCGTCCAGCAGGCTGGATTTGCCGCTGCCCGTCGGTCCCACCAGGGCGAACAGTTCCAGATCATCGAAATTCAGTTCAGTGAACTGGCGAAAGGCGGTAAAGCCCTGCAACTCAAGGTGAATGGGCCTCATGCCTCTCCCTCCAGCCGTGCCCGCTCATCGGCGTTTTTGAAGGCGGCCCGCAGATCGTCCGGAAGTTCGCCGCGTTTTTCTTGCCAGTAACGCTCATACAGCTCGGTCAGACTCAGGCCCTCGCGCTTCAGTTCGGGCAGGGCCAGGTCTTCCTGCGCGGCGTCCAGATCTACAGCCAGGGCATTGGGGGCCAGCCTCAGCACGCGGTCTTTCAGGCCCGGCAGGGCAGTTCCGGCGGGCGCACGCACCACCACCTTCAGCAGCCCCGTAAAGCCTTTTAGGGCTTCCAGACGGGATTCCACCTGATCCACATCCACGCGCAGGGTTCGCAGTTCGCGGCCACTTGCCAGCGGCAGAGCATGCACGCGGGCGGGGCGTCCGGCTTCGACCTCCACCAGATTCACCTGTTTTTTCTCGCCGCTCTCGCCAAAATCCAGCTGAATGATGCTGCCCGGATAGCAGGCCAGCGGTGCATCCGACACCTGCTGCGGCTTGTGCACATGCCCCAGCGCCACGTATTGCGCCCCCGGCGGCAGTTGCAGCCCCGACAGGGTGTAGCTGTTGGTCAGGTCAAACTGCATGCTGCGCTCGCTGCCACTGGGTTTCGCGCCGTCCATGGTGGCATGGCACATCAGCATATTCACGCTGTCTCCGCGAAAGCCCTCGCCCAAGCGCCGCAGAAAAAAGCCCATGCCCTCGCGGTATTTCTGCCGCCATGCGCCCACGTCGCCGCCCATCAGATCGGCGGCCTTCACCAGCCTTCGTTCAGACAGGTAGGGCAGAGCGCCCACCGTCAATTTCTCGCCGTTCTTCAGTTCCAGTGTGCGTACCATATTCGCCGGATTGGTCGTGGGCTGGGCCACCACCTGAATGCCCACCCACCCCAACAATCCCGCCACCGAATCCAGCCGCGCCGCGCTGTCGTGGTTGCCCGCGATCACGATGCCTGGAATGCCCGCATCGCGCAGTTGCAGGAAAAAGTTGAAGACGGCGGCTTCGGCATCGGCAGAGGGATTGGCCGTATCGAACAGGTCGCCTGCCACCAGCACGGCGTCGGCGCGTTCGGTGCGGGCCAGTGCGGCAATTTCGGTCAGGGCCTCATGAATTTCCGGCGTGCGGTCAAAACCCCGCAGGTTCCGTCCTGCGTGGAAGTCCGCCGTGTGTAATACGCGCATGACGGAAAAAATAGCACGGGCCAGCCTGAGAACAGAGTGGAATCGCGTGTAAACCCCCCAGTCGGCTTCGCCGCCAGCCCCCCTTGAGGGGAGCACAAAAGCTGTTCTGTCCTCCCCTCAAGGGGGGCGTTGCGAAGCAACGGGTGGGGTTACTCACAACCCCACCCTCCCCATCATTTGACAGACTTGGCCTAATTGATTATGCTGATGGCGTAATAGAAATCTTCCTCACGCTTCCGCCTTTTGCTGTTCTACTCGTCAACTTCAGGAGGTTTCCCCCATGCCTGCACCCCTATACCGCCACGGAGATGTCTTGCTGCAAGCCGCTCAACCACCCAGCCTTCCACTGCGCCAACAACCGCATCTGACGCTGGCTTACGGTGAGGTCACGGGCCACAGCCACCGCATTGCCGAGGCGGGCGCGGCGCAGTTGTATGCCCTCGGATCGCAGCGCGCGGGCGACGATGTGGCGGGGAATACTGTGGCCGCCGATCAATACCTGCATGTCACGGCCCCGCACGCCACCCTGACGCACGAAGAACACGGCCCGATTCGCCTGCCCATGGGCTGGTACCGGGTGTGGCAGCAGCGCGAATACACGCCCGGCAGCGTCCGCACGGTGCTCGACTGATGTTCCGGGTGCAGAGCGGCGGGCGGGTCATTGCCCGACCCCAGAAGGCGGAGCGGGAGCAGGAACCTCAGATTTCTGCGCCTGCGAAGGCCTCCGCCGCTTTGCCACAGCCGCTCCCGGTGCGCTACAGCAGCCTGCCCCCGGTGGTGGCGTCTCAAGCGGTCTCGCCCGAAGAGGCCCGCGAACTGCTGAGGCGGGGGCCGGTGCCTGCCGCCCTCACGGTGTCCGGCCCCCTCAATCTCAGCGGCGCGGCGTGGCTGCGTGCCCTGCCCGATTGGTTGCGCTGCACGGTGCTCACTGTAGACGACTGCCCCAACCTTTCGGCCCTGCCCACCGACCTGCACGCCGAGCGCCTGAGTGCCCGCCGCACGCCCGCCCTGCAGGAAATAGAGGGTCGCCTCAGCGTGCGCGACAGCGTGAACCTGAACGGCAGCGGCGTGCGAGTTCTGAATGCCGATCTGCGGGCCACGCGCCTGAGCCTTGCCGGATGCCGTGACCTGCGCGTGCTGGGCGGCGGCCTCAGCGTGGCGCATCTGGATGTCAGCGGATGTGCGGCGTTGGCGGCCCTTCACCCCGATTCGCACGTTACCCAGACGCTGGAACTTGCGGGCAGCGGTCTGACTGCCCTGCCTCCCAGTATCCGGGCGGGCCTGCGCTGGAGCGGCGTCCCGGTGGATGCCCGCTTTGCTTTTGCCCCCGAAACTCTGACCGGGCATGAAGTGCTGAACACCCGCAATGCCCAGCGCCGCCGCGTGCTGCTGGACCGCATCGGCCTGGACCGCTTTTTGCAGGATGTGGGCGGCCTGATCCTGCACCGTGACCATGATGCAGGCGGCGAACGCCAACTCGTTCAGGTGCCCTTTGACAACGATGAGCCGCTGGTAGCCGTGTTGGTGCGCTGCCCCAGCACTGGCGGGCGCTACGCCCTGCGCGTGCCGCCTCATATCCGTACCTGTGCGGCGGCGGTGGCGTGGACGGCGGGGCTGGAACCGGGCGACTATCAGCCGCTGCGGGAAGCGTAGGGAGGGCGTCTCAGGGCCCAGGTCAGGGGGAGTGAGCGCAGCGATTGCCCTTGACCTGCCCTTAGACACTTAGACCGACTGACGCGCCCACCAGCTACACCTCAAGCTCAACAAAACCTAAATCCCATTCAGCGCCGAGCTGGGCAGCTTCTGGCCCCGCCGCTCCCGCTCTTGCTCTAAATTGTTCTCTAAACCACCCTTCACTCCCCATTTCCACAAACTCAAGCCCAGAGGTAAGCCATGACCCAAAACACCGACTCTATGCAGGTTTCCTACTCCTTCGGCCAGTCCCAACTGATCGAAGGCAATGCTGCGCCCACCGATCTTTTGCTGCGTTTGCGACTGCCCCAAACTCAGGCGGCGCGGCGGCCCCTGAATCTGGCCCTGGTCATAGACCGCAGCGGCAGCATGGGCGGCAGCCTGCTCAAGCACGCCATTCGCGCCGCTCAGAACGTGGTGGACGGGCTGGATGCGGGCGACACCCTGAGCGTGGTGACGTACGACGACGCCGTGCAGACCCTGATCGCGCCCACTGCCGTGACCGATAAAGACGCGCTGAAGGCCAAGATTGCCAGCATTCGGGCAGGCGGCCTGACCAACCTGTCGGGCGGCTGGTTGCGGGGCGTGGAACTGGTGGCGGCGCAGGCGGGGCCGCAGGTGGTGAGCCGGGTGCTGCTGCTGACCGATGGACAGGCCAACGTGGGCGTTCAGAACACGGGCGTTCTGACCAAAACGGCGGCGCAGAAGGCCGAAGCGGGCGTGACCACCACTACACTGGGCTTTGGCGGCGGCTTCAACGAAGACCTCCTGATCGGCATGGCCCGCGCTGCGGGCGGCAACTTCTATTTCATCCAGTCTGCCGACGATGCTGCCGACGTGTTCGGCATCGAGCTGCAAACGCTGAAGGCTGTGGCGGCCCAGAACCTCACGGTCACGCTGACGCCTGCGCCGGGCGTCACGGTGGCCGACGTGCTGAGCCTCTATAAACCCGGTTCCGATTCTCTGACCTTCGATCTGGGCGACATGTACGAGGATGAGGACAAGCTGCTGGGAGTCACGCTGAATCTGCCTGCCCTGAGCGGCGGCACCCATGATCTGCTGGGCCTGACCTTCCGGGCCGACGCTGTGCGGGACGGAGCCATTCAGAGCCTCGCCGGGGCCGTGCAGGTGCAGGCCCTGGCCGCGCCGCTGGGGGCCGATTTCACCACCGATGTCAGCGTCACGCTGGACCTGGCCCGCCTGCGGATTGCCCGCGCCAAAGAACGCGCCGTGGAACTGGCCGACAACGGAAGCGCCGCAGAAGCCGAAGCCGTGCTGCGCGGCCTGATTCGTGACCTGAACGCGGCGGGCCTGCAGGAGCATTTCGAGATTGCCGAAGAGCTGGAGCAACTGGAACACTACGCGGGCCGCATCGCCTCGCGCCGCTTCGACAACGACAGCCGTAAGGAACTGCGCGATCAGTCGTTTCAGGGTCTGGGCCGCTCCCGCGCCGACCTTCAGGGACGCGGCGTCACGGTGGATACGGCAGTTCTGGCCCTGCCCGTGGTGGCAGATTCGGCGGGCGGTGTGGAACTTCTGTGCGTCCGTGACGGTGGTCGGTTGCGCGTCAAGGTGGTTTCGGACGGCTTCGACCACAGCCTGAACGTGCAGTTTCCGCGTGCGCTGCGGGCCGATGGAGCGCGGTACGTGGTGGGCGGCCTCGATACCAGCGCCGACGGAAGCTTTTACCGCGTGACTGGAGAGATTCGCCGGGTGGTGCGCTCTGGCGAAAGCGATCCTTTGATGGGCCTCAGCATCGGCGGGGGCGGGCAGAGTCGCCGCAGCAGTGCCAGTACCGGCGTGACCAAGGCCGCCAAAACTGCCGCCGATCTGGACACCACCGATACGCCCAGCGGCGGAATTCTGGTGCAGTGCGTCAAAGAAGGCAGCAAACTGCGTGCCCGCGTGGTGCAGGACGGCTACGAACCCGACTGGAACATGCGCTTTCCCCGCAGCATCCGCGAAGATGGGTTGCTGTACGTGGTAGACGAAGTGAACACCGCCCCAGACGGCAAATCTTATATCGCGTCGGGGGAAATCCGGCGGTTGGTGCAGCCGAGCTGAGGGCGTGAGGGTCTAGAAAGACCTGTGAAACCATGTTTTTGCTCCCTCTCCCTTGAGGGGGGAGGGCTGGGGCGGGGGTGAGTGAGCGCAGCGATTGCCTCCGCCCCAGCCCAAATCCCCCTCCCCAATAAGCGGTCAGCCAAGCACGCGCTGGCCGCTGTCTTCTGGCCCGCCGTTCTCCAATTGACGACCCTATTCACCCCACCCACAGGAGTTCCCCCGATGTTGCCTCACCCGCATCTCTGCACCAAGACCTCCGGTCATTCCGCTGGGGGCGTATTCTGTAGCTCTATGTCTGATGCACCCGCCCTTCTGAATCCTTTTGCTGTCCGGCGTGTGCAGGGCCGATTCTGGCTGGGCCAACCATGACCCCGGCCCTCGAAACCATGCGCGTCACGGGCAGCGTGAACCGCGTGCGCTTCCGCTCTGACACGGGGTTTACCGTCATGACCGCCACCATCCGCAACACCGACGGAGAGGACCCCGACGCCACCGTGATCGGCGTGATGGCCCCGCTGGAAGCCGGAGACACCTTCAGCGCCGAAGTGGTGATGGAGGAGCACCGGGAATACGGCTATCAGTACCGCGTGCTGAACATGGTGCTGGAAGCCACGCCCGCCGACCTGACCGAAGCGGGCATCGCGGCGTATCTGGAAGCCCGTGTGGGCGGCGTGGGCAAGGTGCTGGCCGGACGAATTGCCCGGATGTTCGGCCCCGCCACCTTCGATATTCTGGAAAGTGATCCGCAAAAGCTGTTGCAGGTGCCGGGCGTCACCCAGAGCACGCTGCATAAAATGGTCTCCAGTTGGTCTCAGCAGGGGCTGGAGCGGCGTTTGCTGGCGGGCTTGCAGGGCTTGGGCCTCAGCATTTCGCAGGCGCAGCGGGCCGTCAAGCACTTTGGAGAAGTAGCCCTGGAGCGCTTGACCACCGACCTGTACGCCCTGACCGAGGTGGAAGGCATTGGCTTTCTGACCGCCGACAAGCTGGCAACGGCCCACGGCATGCCGCACGACGACGCCCGCCGCCTCACTGCCGCTGCCGTGTACGCCCTTCAGCAGGCCGCGCAGCAGGGGGGGCATTCCTATCTGCCCCGCTTCCGGGCCGAGCGTGGGGTGGCCCACTACACCCGTGTTTCGGCAGCCCAGGCCACCATCGCCGTGGAAACCGCCGTGGAACTGGGCCGCCTCTCCGACGATACGCCGCCCCTGCTGAAGGGCCAGGAAGACGCCGGAGACAACAGCCGGATTTATCTGCCCCATGTGCTGCGGGCCGAGAAGAAGCTAGCGAGCCTGATCCGCACGCTGCTGGCGACCCCGCCCGCCGGTGACTGGATGGTGCCTGCCGGAGCCGACAAGGGCCTCAGCGAGGATCAGGCCCGCGTGCTGCACCTGCTGGAAGAACAGCGCCTGGTGGTTCTGACGGGCGGCCCCGGCACGGGCAAAAGCACCACCACCCGCGCCGTTGCCGACTTAGCCGAGAAACTGGGGCTGGAAGTGGGCCTCTGTGCGCCCACCGGCAAGGCCGCCCGCAGGCTCGGAGAGGTCACGGGCCGCAGCGCCAGCACCATTCACCGGTTGCTGGGCTTCGGGCCGCAGGGGTTCCGGCACAATCACCTCGAACCCGCGCCCTATGACCTCCTGATCGTGGATGAGGTCAGCATGTGTGGCGACGCGCTGATGCTTTCCCTGCTGGCCGCCGTGCCGCCCGGAGCGCGGGTGCTGCTGGTGGGCGACACCGACCAGTTGCCGCCCGTGGATGCGGGCTTGCCCCTGCTGACCCTGGCAAATGTGGCCCCCACCGTGCGCCTGAGTACCGTGTACCGTCAGGCCGCCGAAAACCCGATCATTCGCGCTGCACACGGCCTGCTGCACGGTCAGGCACCCGAGTGGGGAGACCCCCGCCTGAACCTGACCCTCACCGATACCGATGGAGGTGCCCGCCGCGTGGCCCTGATGGTGCGTGAACTGGGCGGCCCCGGTCAGGTGCAGGTGCTGACCCCCATGAGAAAGGGGCCGCTGGGTGTGGATATGCTCAATCAGCAGCTTCAGAGCCTCTTCAATCCCGGTGAGGGCGGCATCCGCATTGCCGAGGGAGAAGCCCGGCCCGGCGATATGGTGGTGCAGACCAAAAACGACTACACCAACGAAGTCTTTAACGGCACGGTGGGCACGGCTCTGAAGGCCGAGGGAGGCCGCCTGACGGTGGATTTCGACGGCAATATCGTGGAACTGGCTGGGGCAGAGCTGTTCAATCTGCAACTGGGGTACGCCCTCACCGTCCACCGGGCGCAGGGCAGCGAGTGGCACACCGTATTGGGCGTGCTGCACGAGGCGCATATGCCGATGCTCAGCCGTAATCTGGTTTACACCGCCCTCACCCGCGCCCGCGAACGGTTTTACGCGGCGGGAACGGCCTCGGCGTGGCAAAAGGCCGCGACCCGGCAGCGAGAAGAGCGCTATACGGCGCTGCTGGAACGGGTGAAGGCGCGGTAATTCCGAAAGGCGGTAGGTTCCGGAAGAGGAGGGGCACGGCCCCCTTCCCATTTCACCTTTTCACCTCCCCCAGACCGGGCTGTCGATGACTGTCTTCATCTTAAAACGCCCTGGTCTACTGTGAATTATTTTACTTCCCCCACTCAGGGGTGAAATTTCTAACACTTTTTCACCATACTGACCGGGTATGCAGAACTCTCTCCGAACTCAAGGTGCGACGTTGATCGTGTCGCTTCTGATGGTCATGCTGGTTCTGGCTATGACAATGGTGCTGACGGCCCAGGTAACGATCTCGGCCCGGCGATCAAGTGCGGATCAACAATCTATCTTGCAGGCCAGATATGCCGCAGAATCGGGCGTTTCGCGGGTGCAGTCCCAGCTTGACCTGATGTCCAGACTGCTGAATGTGTCGGCCCTCGACGACCAGGTGCTGAACAGTTCGGTGGCATCGGACGTGGCTGCCCTTTGTGCCTTGCCGGGTCTGCCCGTCTTTGGCGGCAAGACTGACCTGTGCACCTTTGCACCCAATCAGGGCCTGGGGCGCGTGGCTACGGGCATCAATCCCCGCACCCAATTGCTGGTCCGGGCCATGAGTGAAACGGCTTTTGGGGTAGAGGGCATCGCTCAGGCCACAGAAGCAGTCCGTTCTGAATTTTGGTCGAATCTGTTCTCGGGGCAACAGGGAACGAGCTATACCGGTGGGCAGGACGCGACCTACGCCGCTCAGTTCGGCATGCAGCCGTTGCGGGTCGAGCGCACCCTGGAAAACACCTACCGCCTTTATTTCAAGGTTCCTGATCTGCAGGTCAAGGGCGAGTTGAGAGGCACGGGCCAGAATATTCAGGCCCGCGCCGCACAACCTGAATATTTCCTGCTGTTTTCGCGCCTGCCTTTTTCGCGTTACGCCCTGTTCACCAACCACCATTTTTCGAATCCCGACGATGAGGCCGCCAATATCCGCGTGACCTTTACAGACCGCACCATGTTCAGCGGGCCTGTACACACCAACCAGCACTTTCTCTATGAAGGAAAGCCCTGGTTTGGGGGCAGCGTCAGTTCTGCGGGTTGTCCTCAGGCCTCCATTGGTGTGGTGAATGGAGCGGCAGGCTGTACCCAGGTGCCCCAGCCAGGAGCTTTTTTCGGTGGGAGCACCGCGCTGACGCCCGTGGCCAATTTCAGTTCCCCCAATGCCCCTGTCGTGTGCAGAGCTAACAACGTGTGTGATGCTCCGCAGTTTGACGACGACGTGACCTGGAACAAGCCGTATATAGAACTGCCGACCAACAACCAAGAACAGCAGGCGTTGGCGGTGTCATCGGGGCTAGCGATCAATGGCGACGTAGCCGAGTTGCAGTTGCGGCAGGCCCAGATCCTGAACCAGACCCGGCAACTTATCAGCTACACCCAGAACGGAGTGATCACGCGGCTGGCCTACGGGGCCGACAAAAGATTGCTGATTCAGGTACAGGACGGCTCCTGGCAGCCCGCCCAACGCAATGCTGCCGGGGTTATTTCGGCCAATCCCGGCGGTACGGCAGCCCTCTTCAACGGAGTCGTCTCGGTCACGGGCAGGGTTGATAACCTGAACGGAGGGCCAGCCGCAGACGCCGTTCCGCCGGAACCGAGTATTGCGTCCTTCGCTGCCCTGACCCTGGCGACCACTGACAACGTGGCAATTACCAGCAGCCTGACCTATGCCAGTCCGCCCTGCTCCGGCTCACACGTCCGCAACGCCGATGGAACCGTCACGCCTGCCTCCTGTAACAACCTCACCGCCAGCAACATGCTGGGAATCTATTCCTCTGCCGGAGATGTGGAGCTGGTCAGCCCGGCCTCCTGCACCCAGGGATTCGGCACTTGTGCTTCTCTGCCTGCCAATGCCCGGATTCAGGCTGTCTTGATGGCTGGACAGAAAGCAGTACGCGTGCGTGGTTTTGACCGCCCTGTGCAGTCTACCAGTTTTGAGCTGGGCGACATTCAGCTCCTCGGCGGCGTGATCGAAAACTATTACGGCGCTTTCGGCAAGACCGATGGTCGGGGATATGGGCGTAATTTTGTGTATGACCCCCGCATGGATGATGGAAAAGCGCCTCCTGGCTTTCCTACTGAAGACTGGACCGTAGGGTTGAGAACCGAAAAAATGGAGAACAACATTCTGGTTAGTACACCCGTCTCTAAAATTCGCTTGAGTGGCGATATGGTCAATACGGCTCAACAAACCGGTACGCCGTGACGCAGCAGGCCAAACGCGTTCAGGCGGGGTTTACGCTGCTGGAAATGTTGGTGGTCATCGCCATTCTCGGAATTCTTTCTGGGGTGATGACCTTCAACCTTCTTGGAAATTTGCGCCGTACCGAGGTGCGGAATGCAGCGGCTCAGGTAATGGCCGATCTGCGCCTGGCGCGGGTGAATGCCCAGAAAACTGGTCTGGTCAGCCCGGTGACGATCGTCAACGGAACGGGGGGCTACGCGGCGCAGACCAACGCAGGAGCGGTGCAGATCAAAACTTTGGAAAACGGCGTTACGCTGTGGGCAACGACCTCGACCAATGGATTTCAGGTGGCTTACCGTCCACCGTTTGGCACTCTCGATTCGATCGGACTGGTCTGGGAAGTGCGGAGTCGGGTGGCTCAGGTGCCTTCTCTGTACATCAAGGTCGTGGGCGTGACGGGCAAGGTGATGTTAAGTGGATCGCGCGACTGAGCAGCTTGCGCTCCGGTGGACTGCGAACGCTGCACGTCCCAGACCGGTTGCTGTGCATCAGGCAGGCTTTACCATCATTGAAGTGCTGGTCAGCATCATGTTGTTCAGCATTATCGTACTGGTCATCATTACACCGCTCACGGGTCTGTTCAGCATGACCCGGCGCAGCGATCAGCAAACGAACGCCACACAGACAGCCCAGCGCATCATAGAAACTGTTCGGGGTGAATGGCTGTCTGAAACGAACTATCGCCAGGTGTGCCTTGCAGCCCCGCTGCCAGTCATGACCCCTCCTCTGGAAGTCAATGTCAAGAGTCTTGACCAGCAGGGCAACGTCCTGGCGACCAGGGTTTTACAGGCAACCTGCGGTACCCCCGCCGATGATCCACCTCTTCGCCGCATTCAGGTAACGGTCAAGGTGGGGAACGCCGTTTCCAGCCTGAGTGTGGATGTGCCCCGCCCATGACTGATCTGATTCCTGCACACAGGAGGCACCTTCAGGGCGTGACTCTGATTGAGCTATTGATCGGCATGGCCCTGGCCCTGATTGTCATGGTGGCCGCATTCGATCTGTTTACCTCTTCCACAAAAAGTGCTTTTAATCTGCAAACCCGCAGTGAGCTGCTGGCTGAATTGCAGATTGCACAAAATTACCTGGCCGCTCAGGTGCGCGACGCGGTCTACGTTTTCCCTCAGGGAACGACCCTGAATCTGGGCGGCGGCTACACCACCGAGCATCCTTTGGACGGTACGTGGCGGGTGGGAGATCAGGCTGTTCCGGTGCTGGCATTTATTAAGCCGCCAGAAGACACGACAAAAGGATGCCCTTCTAATGAAGACGGCTGTTATAAGTTTTATGCCTATTACCCTGTTCTCCGCAGCAGCTGGGTCAGCGGCGCGACTTCCTACAACGATCCGGGGCAAGACCCGCAAAACGGCAACCGCTGGCTGTTGGTCGAATACCACTCCAATTACAGAGTTCCTCCCCAACTGGCGTCTCTGGCTTCGCCCTATACCCCTCCTGCAGGGGGGAGTGGCCGCTTGCTGCTCGATTACGTCCAGCCCACTGCGCTGGCTCTGGCAGGCACGCCCGCGCTGTTTGTTCAGAAGGACGCTCCTGCTCCAGCGACTGTGCAGTCGTCCGGCACAGTGTCGGTCACGCTGAATTTTGCTCTGTCACAGCAGTTGCGGGGAAGCGTCCTGAACCTGCCCGGACGCAGCGCCACGGCGGCTCCGGCAGCTACAGTGCGGACAGTCACGGTTTTTCCGCGTAACCTAGGCAGCTTGGCTCCCTGATGGCCGTGCTGACTCCTGTGGGTCTTACCCCGCCGCGCCGGGCGTGCTAACCTGAAATCCCGGAGGCCAAGCGCCCCGGTTTTTTGTTGGTTCCTTCCCTTTGGCCCCCGATCTCCGGTTGGTGGGGGCGGCGCTTGGAGAGTACATGCGATACATATTTGTGACGGGCGGCGTGGTCAGCAGTCTGGGAAAAGGCGTGGCAAGCGCCTCGCTTGGAGCGCTTTTGCGGGCACGCGGCTATAAGGTCACGGCAGTCAAAATTGACCCTTATATCAATATCGACGCGGGCACCATGCGCCCCTACGAACACGGCGAGGTCTTCGTGACGGCCAGCGGCGCGGAAACCGATCTCGATATCGGCAATTACGAACGCTTTCTCGATCTCGATATTCCGGTGGGCAGCAACATTACCACCGGGCAGGTCTACCTGGAAGTCATCCGCCGGGAGCGGGCCGGAGACTACCTGTCTCAGACTGTGCAGGTCATCCCGCACGTCACCGACGAGATCAAGCGCCGGATTCGGGCGGCGGGCGAGAATGCGGGCGCGGAAATCGTGCTGATTGAGGTCGGCGGCACGGTGGGCGACATCGAAAGCCTGCCATTTCTGGAGGCCATTCGCCAGTTCCGCTTCGATGAGGGCGACGACAAGGTGCTGTACCTGCACCTGACGCTGGTGCCCTACCTCGGCACTTCCAACGAATTTAAAACCAAGCCCACCCAGCACAGCGTGGCAACCCTGCGCAGCGTGGGCATCAGCCCCGATATCGTGATGGTCCGCAGCAAAGAAAAACTGCCCTCCGACATCACGCGCAAGATCGCGCTGTTTACCAGCGTGCGCGAAAACCGGGTCTTTTCCAGCTACGACGTTTCACATGTCTATGAGGTGCCGCTGGCCCTGGAAGAACAGGGGTTGGGCAAGGCCGTAGAAGACCTGCTGGGCCTGGAGCGTACCCATCCCAATCTGGGCGTGTGGCAAAACGCCGTGCGCGTCATCAAGCACCCTCAACGGGAGGTGACGATTGCCATTGCAGGCAAATACACGGCCATGCCCGACGCCTACCTGAGCATGTTGGAATCGCTGACCCATGCCGGAATCGCCAACAATGCCCGCGTCAACATCAAGTGGATCAATGCCGAAGAACTGCGCGAGGGCGATCTGGAAGAGCAGTTGGGCGACGCTGACGGCATTCTGGTGCCCGGGGGCTTCGGCATTCGCGGCATCGAGGGCAAGATTCGCGCCGCCGAGTACGCCCGGACTCGCCTGAAGCCCTACTTGGGCATCTGTTTGGGCATGCAGATCGCTGTGATCGAGTATGCCCGCCATGTGGCCGGAATCGAGGGGGCAAACTCGGGCGAATTCGATGAATACGCGCCCCATAAGGTCATTGACCTGATGCCCGAACAGCTGGAAGCCGACGGCATGGGCGGCACCATGCGCCTCGGAGACTGGCCCATGCAACTGAAAGCGGGCAGCACCATTGCCGCGCTGTACGGCATTCCTCAGGGCGGCACCGTGCGCGAACGCCACCGTCACCGCTTTGAGGTCAACCCTGTCTACACGGCCCAACTGCAGGCGGCGGGCCTGGAGATCAGCGGCGTGACTCCGGGTGTGGCCGGACGCGGCGCGGGCCTCGTGGAAAGCATCGAGATTCCGGGCCACCCCTTCTTTGTGGCGCTTCAGGCCCACCCCGAATTCAAGAGTCGCCCCATGCGCCCCAGCCCGCCCTTTGCCGGATTCGTGGCAGCAGCGTTGGCCGCCAGGGAGGGCGGGCAGGCGGTGCCGCGCCCGGTGAACGCCCAGCCTGTACAGGCTCCGGCAGAGGCCGTCCGGGAAAACACCGAAGCCTAAGCAGAAAGCAGTCTGTAGGTCGGCCTTCAGCTTCGGCTGGGGCCGACTTTTTGTGTGGCCTGTGCAGGCGGCTGAACTGGAATTTCCAGTTGCCTCAGCGCCGCGTCCACCTGTGGTTCCAGTTCAGCGATTTCACCACTGTTTTCGATCACGTAACTGGCTCTGCGGCGTTTCTCTTCAGCGGGTGTCTGGCGGGCGTCGCGGGCCAACACTTCTTCGCGGGTCAGGTGGCTGCGGGCCATCACGCGGGCAATCCGGATTTCCAGTGGGGCATCTACCACCAGCACGGCGTCCATGCTTTTTTCCAGGCCGCCCTCGAACAGCAGGGGTACGTCCTGCACCAGCCAGCGCTCGCCGCGTAGCGTGGCTTCTGCTTCCAGCGCCGCCATGCGTGCCCGCACCCTGGGATGCACGATGGCGTTCAGTACCGCGAGCCGGGCAGGATCGGCAAACGCGGCGGCTCCCAACGCGGCACGGTCAAGCACGCCGCCCTGCACCGTGCCCGGAAAAGCCTGCTCTATCCGGGCCAAGGTCTCCGGCTCTCCCGTGACCCTGTGGGCCTGCTCGTCGGCGTCCAGTACGGTCAGGCCACGCGCCCGCAGCAGGGCTGCCACCGTGCTTTTGCCCGCGCCGATGCTTCCGGTCAGGCCCAGACGGCGGGGCACAGTGGGGAGAATGTTTTCGGCAGGCAGATCAGACATAGGCCCAATTAGAGCATCTGCCCAAGCGCTGCCTGGTCTGGACTGTTTTGCCTGTGCTGTTTCGTCTGGAGAGCATCAGGCCCGAGATGACGCACCCCGGACGCTCTCCTTTTTTGCCAGGACCGGGGGTCAAGGAAGGTCAGATGGGCATCACGCGCCGCATGGAAACTGGAGTATGCAAGTTGCGTCTGGGGGCAACAATACGGAATTTTGGCGTAATGACGCACTCTCACAGGTGTTTCACCCGGTCTACTGGCGTGATTCGGTATCTTTTGTGCGGTATCATGCACGGGCATCCCAGCCCAGATCGGGTCTTTCTGCCGCGCTCTACGGCGTTGGCGGGGGCCAGATCACGGAGGTTTTTGAGTGAAACGACGTACCCTCGGCCTGCTCCTCGCAGCGGCCCTCATCAACGGCGCAGCCGCGCAGACGCCTCCGACGGCTCCTGTCCCTGCTCAACCCGTGGCCCCGGTCACCGCTCCGGCTGCGGCTCCGGCCACCACCCCTGCCCCAGCTACTACGCCCGCCCGTCCTGTTCGTCCACCTGCGGCCAATTACGTAGCTCTGGGCGTTTTTTATTATCAGCAAGGCAAATTTGATGAGGCGTATGTAGCCTTCCGCGCTGCCACTGAGATCGAGCCGAACAACAGTGAAGCTCTGTTGGGTCTGGGACGTTCTCAGGTCAAGCTGCGGCTCTACACTCCCGCGCTCGAAACCCTGCGCCGCCTGACGGCTGCCGATAAGGGCAACGTGAGCGGCTACATTGCGCTGGCTCAGGCCTATCAGCAGCAATTTATCGGGGCCAGTGACCGCGCCACCGTGACAGGCAATCTGGCCGAGGCTCTGAAAGTTCTGACCGACGCCGAAACCGTGACCAATGCTCTGACAGGCCCAGATAAAAATCTGAATCTCAGCAAGGTCTGGAATGAGCGCGGCTACGTGTTCAAGTTGCAGGGTGACGGCGGCAGTGCCATCGACGCCTTCAAGCAGGCCAGCACCCTGAATCCCGAAAACGACGTGATTCTGTTCAATCTGGGCGATATGTACTACGCCACCGGAAACCTGACGCAGGCCCTCGACAGCTTGCAGCAGGCCGTGATTGCCAACCCGCGTGACTCCTACAACCGCGCCTACTACGCCAAGTTGCTGGCCCTCAGCGGCAACACCACCGCTGCCAAACCCGAAGCGGCCCAGGCTGCGCGTCTGTCGCCCACCAACGCCTATGCGGTGGGGCAGTACGGTGTGGTCAGCTACCTGTCCAAAGACAGTGCCACTGCCCGCCTGCAACTGAATCAGGCCGTCAAACTCGACCCTCTGCGCTACCCCGAGTTCTATTACTACCTGGGCCGCCTCGATCTGGACGCTGCCGACCTGCGTTCAGCCCGTGCCAACCTGACCCGCGCTGCCGCACTGGGCAGCACCACGCCCGAATATGCCTATTACCTTGGCCTCAGCTACGAGCGTGGTGCAGGCAGTGTGGCCCCCGACCGCATCAAGGCCCGCGAAAATTACGAACGTGCCCTGAAACTCAGCCCCAGCTATAAGCTGGCGCAGGAAGCCCTGGCCCGCGTGAAGTGAGCAAGCTGAAGTAAAGCAATTCTGGATAGGTTGAATCTCAAATAAGAAAGCCCGCCCTGATGTTGGAGGCGGGCTTTTTCTGGCTCTGGTCGCTCGCGGCGGCGCTATTCCGACTCGGCACTTTCCACATGCGTCAGCAATTTACGGGCCAGCCGCTCCAACTCTGCTCTCTCTTCCAGCGTCAGGGCCTCCAACACAGAGGCTTCATGCTGCACGTGCTGGGGGAGCAACGTATCGACCAGTTCCCGGCCCTGTCTGGTCAGGCGGATACGGGCGCTGCGGCGGTCAGTTTCGCTGCCCCGGCGTTCTACGAGTCCCTTTTCGATCAGGCGCGAAACCCGGTTGGTGATGCTCGCTCCGGTAATGGCGCTGAGGTTGCTGAGTTCGGTGGGTGTCAGGCCGGTATCGGGCGCACTGCGGCGCAGGGTCAAGAGCAGATCCCAGCCCGATGGATTGATGCCCGCTGGAGTATAGGTCTGCTCGACATGCCGCCCCAGTGCGCCCTGCAAGCGGGCCAGCAGCAAAAACAGCAGCATGGGACTGGGGTCTAGCTCCGGCGCTTCCCGGTGCCAGTCTGTACGAATCCGTTCCAGTAGATGATGGGTCTTGGGCGGGGTCATAGATTCCGGGCTGAGCTTAACATGCAGTTCCTGCTGGCCGATAAGAGCGGCGTTGTGTGGCCGTCCAGTCAGCCCGGATTCCCTTGACGCCGACCTGTGCGATGCTTACCATAGGTCCATTCAGATAGTTAGGCGTCTAAGTAAATCGGAGTTCTCCTCTGTTCTCTCCACTCTGCAAGCCGCGCCAGGAGGTTCTTTTGACCCGTTCACAACCAGTACGACCCCTGACCCTGCCCGAAATCAACGTCCTGGATGATCAGGCTTTTGCCGCCGCTTTTGCCGGGGTGCTGGAGCATTCACCGCAGTATGCCCAGTACGCCGCTGGACAGCGCCCCTTTGCTGATGCCGAGGCGGTGGCTGCTGCTTTTGCCGCTGCTGTTCAGCAGGATTCGCCCGCAGCTCAACTGTCCCTGATTCGTGCCCACCCGGACCTGGCAGGCAAGGCGGCGCTGGCAGGCGACCTGACTGCCGAAAGTGCGCGAGAGCAGGCTTCTGCTGGACTGGACCGCCTGACGCCCGCCGAATATGCCGAATTTCAGGAGCTGAACAGTGCGTACCACGAAAAATTTGGCCTGCCCTATGTGGTCTGCGTGCGCGAACATACCAAAGACAGCATTTTTGAAGGCGCACGCCGCCGCCTGAGCAATTCGCCCGAACAGGAACGCGCCGCCGCCCTGCACGAGATTGCCCGGATTGCCCGCCTGCGGGTTCTGGATCTGGTGCAGAGTGAGGATTTGATGCAAAGTCCGGCCTTGATACAGAATCCGGCTTCAGTACCAAGTGAGGAAAAGATGCCCGAAACAGTGCCTACCACAGTGCCCACGCCAGTGCCCACCAAGGTAAAAGTCAAGTTGGGAGCCAACAATTACGGCAAGGCCGATGTTCGTCTGTTTAAAGTTTTCCGGGATGCGCCTCGCCACGAGATCAAAGACGTGTGGGTGCGCGTGGCGATGGAGGGCGACTTCGACGCCGCGCACGTTTCGGGCGACAACACCGATTTGCTGGCAACCGATACCGTTCGCAACACCATTTACGGCCTCGCCGTAGACGGATTCACGGGCAGCGTGGAGGAATACGGCAAAACCCTGATCCGCCATTTTGTGGCGCAGGGGCCGAAAGTGGCGCGGGCCACGGCCTATTTTACTGAGCACCAGTGGCAGCGCCTGAGCGTGGACGGCCAGGAGCACGACCATTCCTTTGTGCGGCAGATGCCCAAACATACGGCGGTGGTGGAGGGCGACGGTCAGACCTTCACCGTGACCAGCGGCATAGACGAACTGTACGTGCTGAAAACCACCCAGAGCGGCTGGGAAGGCTACCTGCAAGAGCAGTTCACCACGCTGCCGGAAACCAATGACCGGATTCTTGCCACCGTGGTCACGGCCAAGTGGGAATACGCCGTGCCAGAGTGCGATTACGACGCCGTGTGGGGGCGCGTGTACCAGACCATTCTGGACACCTTCACCGACCACTATTCGCCCAGTGTGCAGAACACGCTGTACCGCATGGGCGAGGCCATTTTGACCCTCTGCCCCGAGATCAGCCGGGTGCATTTTTCGTTTCCCAACCGCCACCACATCCGCTACAACACCGAGCGGCACGGCATTCAGAACCCCAACACCGTCTTTCATGCCGATGCCGAACCCTACGGCCAGATCGAAGGCTGGGTCGAGCGGGCATGAACAGCGCAGGCGCGGGCCTCAGCACCCATGTGCTGGACACGGCGCGGGGGCGTCCGGCGGCGGGCATTTCTATTGTGCTACACGCGGTGGAGGAAGGTGGGCAGCGCCGGTTGCTGAATACCACCGTGACCAACGCCGATGGCCGCACCGACACGCCCCTGATCGAACGCGGCACCCTCACGCGGGGCACCTACGAACTGACCTTTCACGTCGCCGCCTATTTTGAAGACCTGACCGGAGTAGCGCAGCCCCCCTTTCTGGATGTGGTCACGCTGCGCTTCACGGTGGCCGATACCGCCGCGCATTACCACATTCCGCTGCTGGTCTCGCCGTGGTCTTACAGCACCTACCGGGGCAGTTGATCGGGAAATAGACGCACACAGAAAGGCTGGAGCCATCAAGCTTCAGCCTCTTTTTCTGCTGTTCCTCGGCCAGTGTCGCCTGAAGGAACAGGGGAGGGGCCAACCTGCTGTTAGACTCTTTTTGAAAAATATATTTTATCAGGTGAAATAGATCAGGTGAAAGAAGAGCGTTCCGAGATTCCCCCGGAGGTTGTCCCCTATGACCCATTCTGAAACTGCCCTGCCCACTGGTCTGACCCTCTCTGTGCCTGTTGCCCCCGATCAGGCGGGCGTGCTGACGCCGGAAGCGTTGGCGTTCGTGGCCGACCTGCACCGCAGATTCAACCCGCGCCGCCTGGAACTGTTGGCGGCCCGTGAGGCGCGGCAACTGCGGCTGGATGCGGGCGAGAAGCCGGATTTTCTGCCCGAGACGGCCCAGATTCGCGCCTCAGACTGGAAGGTCGTGCCGCCCAAAGCCGACCTGAATGACCGCCGGGTCGAAATCACTGGCCCGGTAGACCGCAAAATGATCATCAACGCGCTCAACAGCGGCGCGAAGGTCTTTATGGCCGACTTCGAGGATGCTTCCAGCCCCAGTTGGGCCAACATGGTGGCGGGCCAGCAGAATCTGGCCGATGCGGTGCGGCGCACCATCACGCTGGAGCAGGGCGGCAAAAGCTACCACCTGAACGAGCAAACCGCCACGCTGCTGGTGCGCCCACGCGGTTGGCACCTGCCCGAAAAGCATGTCAGCGTGGACGGCGAAATCATCAGCGGCAGCCTGTTCGACTTTGGGTTGTATTTTTTCCACAATGCCGCCGAACTGCTTTCACGCGGCAGCGGGCCGTATTTTTACCTTCCCAAAATGGAATTGCATCTGGAGGCCCGCCTCTGGAACGACATCTTCAACCACGCCGAAGACACCCTGAGCGTGCCGCGCAGCAGCATTCGGGCCACCTGCCTGATCGAAACCATTCTGGCGACCTTCGAGATGGACGAGATTCTGTACGAACTGCGCGAGCATTCAGCGGGCCTGAATTGCGGGCGCTGGGACTACATTTTCAGCATCATCAAGAAGTTCCGCGAAGACCCGTCCATGCTGCTTCCGGGCCGCGCACAGGTCACGATGGAAGCCCACATGATGCGGAGTTACAGCCGCCTTGCCATCCAGACCTGCCACAAACGCGGCGCACACGCCATCGGCGGTATGAGTGCCTTTATTCCGGTCAAGAACGACGAGGCGGCCAACGCCCGCGCCTTCGATCAGGTGCGGCGCGACAAGGAACGCGAGGCGGGCGACGGACACGACGGCACCTGGGTGGCCCATCCGGGCATGGTGGCCCTTGCCACCGAGGTTTTTGACCGCCTGATGCCCACACCCAACCAGATCGATTCGGGTAAGCAGGCCGATTTTGAGGTGACAGCCGCCGATTTGCTGCAGGTGCCGGAAGGCGAGATCAGCGAGGACGGTCTGCGCCTGAATATCAACGTGGCGCTGCAATACCTGCGGGCGTGGCTGCGTGGGGCGGGCGCGGTGCCGATTCACAACCTGATGGAAGACGCCGCCACTGCCGAAATTTCGCGGGCGCAGATCTGGCAATGGCTGCGGCACGGGGCCAACCTTTCGGGCGGAGGACAGGTCACGGAAGCCTTGGTCGAGCGCCTGCTGAATGAGGAACTGGACTCGCTGGGCCGCGAAGAACACGCGCAGGCCGCCGCCCTGTTTCATGAGGTCGCCACCGTGCGCCCGCTGGTGGATTTCCTGACCCTCAGCGGCTACCGGGAACTGGCCTGAGCGGAACGGTGACGGACACTGGTTCTGCCCGCCGTCCGGGGCGCACCCGCACGGGCGACACTGAACCCGTTCGCACGCTGGAACGCGGCCTGACTGTGCTGCGGGCGTTGGGGCAACACGGCCCCCTGACGCTGGGCGACGCGGCGCGGCACGCGGGCCTGAACGCCAGCACTGCCTACCGCCTGCTGCACACCTTGCAGGCGCAGGGATTCGCCCAGGAATCGGCGGGGCTGTGGCGGGTGGGCGTGCAGGCTTTTGCCACCGGACAGGCGTATCTGGGGGCAGGCGGCCTGATTCCGGCGGCGCGGGGTGAGATGCAGACCCTGGTGGCCGAACTGGGCGAAACGGTCAATCTGGCGGTGTTGCAAGCGCCTGACGTGGTGTACGTGCATCAGGAAGAGGGGCGCGGGCTGATGCGGATGTTTACCCAGATCGGTGCGCGGGTGCCGCTGCACTGCACGGGCGCGGGCAAGGCGCTGCTGGCCTGGCAACCCGAAGATGTGGTGCGCCGCGCCGTGGCCGAGATGCCCTTTACGCCCTTTACGCCGCGTACTCTTACCAGTGCCGCCGCCTACCTTGCCGAACTGGAAGGCGTGCGCCGCGACGGTTACGCGCTGGACAACGAGGAAAGAGAACTGGGCGTGCGCTGCGTGGCTGTTCCGGTATCAGACGGTGGGGGTCAAGTGATCGCCGCCCTGAGCCTGTCTGCCCCAGCCAGCCGCCTGCCCGATGCACGTGTGCCCGAGCTGGCCGCCCGCCTGCAACGCGCCAGCAACAGCATTGGTACGGCGCTGGGGGGGTAGAGAGGGCGCTCCTGCGGCATCCACCACATTTTTCCCACAACCCACCTCCCACAGCCCACGTCCTACACCCCTACTAAGTGAGAATTTTCTTAAAGTACACCTTAGACTCTGCCTGCTGCCCGCCGCCCATCAGGCACGCGTAAGATGGGAAGCCAATGCCAGACCATCCCCGTACCGTGCGGGCGGTGTGACCTTCTGGCCCCACGAAAGGAGCAAGTTGACATGGCCTATACCCTTCCCCCCCTGCCTTACGCTTACGACGCCCTGGAGCCTTACATCGATGGACGCACCATGGAAATCCATCACACCAAGCACCACCAGACCTATATCGACAATGCGAACAAGGCGCTGGAAGGCACCGAGTTTGCCGACCTGCCCGCCGAAGAACTGATCACCAAGCTGGATCAGGTGCCCGCCGACAAGAAGAACGTGCTGCGCAACAACGCGGGCGGCCATGCCAACCACAGCCTGTTCTGGACGGTTCTGGGCGGAGGCGGCAGCGGCCAGCCCACCCCCGAGGTCGCGCAGGCCATCAACGACGCCTTCGGTTCCTTCGACGCCTTCAAGGAAAAGTTTGAAGACGCCGCCAAGACCCGCTTCGGCAGTGGCTGGGCCTGGCTGGTCGTGCAAAGCGGCAAGCTGGCCGTCGTGTCTACCGCCAATCAGGACAGCCCCCTGATGGGTGAAGCCGTCGCAGGCGTCAGCGGCACGCCGATCTTGGGTGTGGACGTGTGGGAACACGCCTATTACCTGAACTACCAGAACAAGCGCCCCGATTACCTCAAGGCGTTCTGGAACGTCGTGAACTGGGACGAAGTGGCCCGCCGTTACGCCGCTGCCCAGTAAACCACTGCCGTAACAAAGCAACACAGAGAGCCGCTCCTTTCAGGGGAGCGGCTCTTTTGTGTGTTTGGCTCTACTGTGCAGAGAGTTGGAGCGAGCTTCGCGCCATCAGCAGCGGCCCAGACCTGCTGCTCTGCCGCACTTCTACGACCTTGCTTCCCGGATCTCTGAGCCAGTAGGTACGGCCACCCGCGTCACTGAGGTTCACGATGACCTGTACCCCTGCGGCGGGCTTCAGGCCCTGTGCTGGGCCGCTGGCGGTCACCTGTGTGCAGCGCTCTCGGGCGTCACAGGTGCGTGCAGTCTGCGGCGGTGCATTCCACACCCCGCCCGACGTGACCATATACACGCCGAGAACTTTCAGTTTGGGCAGTGGCTTTTGCGTGGTGTGCAACCGAACGCGCAGATTCAGGGTGCTCTGGGCCAGTTGCGGGGTGGCGTCCAGCTTGACGGTACGGCCCGACAGATTCAGGGCCGTGGGCGCACTCAGCAGGTCTCCTGCGCTGGGCACAGGAGGCGAGGCCAACCCACCGCACGCGACCAGCCCAGCGGCGGCACATAGCACCAGCAGCGCCCGCTTCATGACCCTACCTTAGCGGAATCCGCCCACAATTGCCGCGAATTTGCACACCAAAAAGCGTTCGGTGGGTGGCACGTGGTACAGGAACAGTGACCCTGAACACGCCCTGTCCACAAGACGCTGCCCCAGAGAAGGGTGCTTACCACCCGATGTCGGGAGCGGTCACCACTCTGTCGGCGGGCTGATCGGTAAACAGCGTGTAGGTAAAGGTATAGGTGCCCGGAATCACACGGGTCAGGACCAGGGTGTCGCCCTCCACGCGGGGATTTACGTTGGCGAGGCTCGGCCCCTGTACGGCCACTGGGCCGCGTACGGCAGGCGTGCCGCTTCCGGTGGGCAACGGATCACCGATTCGCACGTTTTCCAGCGTGCTGTCTACGGTCAGGACCAGCGTGACCGTATAGCCCGCCGCTCCGCCGGTGCTGCTGCCCGTACTGCTGCTCTGGGCGCTGGCCTCCACCGTTTTGGCGAGGCTGGCCCGTGCGCCGCCCTGCACGTTGCGGGTCACGTTCGCGCCGCCGGGATTGCGGACACGGGCCACGCCCGTCGTCCTCAGGTCAATCGGGTCAAGGATCGCCTCGGCGGTATCGCTGCGGCACACGCGCACGGGGGCTTTCAGGCGCAGGGGCTGTCCGGCGCTGAAATCTCCGGGCAATTCCAGCGGATAGTCACTCGTCCAGCCTGTGGGCAGGTTCAGTTTCAGGCGGGCGGGCAGGCGATAAGGGAAGTCGGTTTTGGCCGTGGCCGTCAGTTGGGTCACGTCGCAGGCGTTCAGGATATCGGGCGCGGTGACCAGCGTAACTTCCGCCTTGACGTTGTATTCGATGGTCACGCGGCCCGTGCTGCCGTCCACCACGCGTCCGGCCAGCGGCGGCGTCACGGTGCTGCCCGGAATGGCCGTGGGTTTGACCGGATAGTCGCCGGGGGCCAATGGCACGGTATTGGGCGTAGTCAGCGTGCGGCCCGCCACCTCGAAGGGAATCCCGTTGAGCGGAATGCGCTGGCTGCCGTAGATGGCGACGGCGTCTACCGCCAGTTGTCCCTCGGGTGGGCGGGCCACGAAGCGCAGTTTGTTGTAACCGGGCTGATAGCGGATTTCGGTCGGAGAGACCACGTTGCCCGTGCCTTCCAGAATGGTGGAACTGACAGGCACGTAACCGGGCGGCAACTGCGGGCGCACGGTGCTGTCTCCGATCTGCACGTAGCTCGCGCCGGGAATGGGGCGGCCCTGCGGATCGACCACGTCCACCAGAAGTTGGTTGGCGATTTTGATGTTTGCGGGCGGCGTGAATCCGCCTACCCGCGCCGTGATAGGCTGGTCGTTGAGGCGGAAGGAATAGCGGATGGCATTGGAATACTGCTTGGTGGTGGGCAGCACCCGGATAAACACCTGCCACTCTCCCACCTGATCCGCCGTCACATTAAACTTTTCGGTCACGGTTTTGCCGTTCTCGCTGCTGGTCATGTTCACGCGGCGGCCACCGGGCAGGATGACCCACGTTTCGGCTTCCTTGGCTCCGTCCACGTCATAGTTCAGAATGCCGACCGTCTTGCCGACCCAGTCGGGCGTGACGGTCAGGCGGGCGGCCAGCAGAGGCGTCTGCTCGGTGTCGCGGGCGTTGACGCTGAAGTCGCTGGTTTCCAGGGCGAACGGAGCCGCAGTTCGCAGAGCAAACGAGTTTTTGCCGTCGCCCCGGCTGGTCACTTTCAGGGTGTAGGTGCCTGCCGCGAGACCGCCCGCATAGAGGCTGTCCCACGTATGCTCGCGGTTCATGCCGTAACGCCGCTCAGTGACCAGTCCACCCGGCCCGCTGAGGCTGAACACGCCCTCGAACACGTCGGTTCGCTTGTACAGTTCATCGCCGAAATAGCCCGCGCCGCGCCGTCCGTCCACATAGTCGGCCAGATTGAAGGTGGGCGAATAGACTTCCAGCCCCAGCGGTTTGCCCGCATCCTGCGCCGACACCCGGATGATGTAGGTTTCCTGCGCCTGCGGCCACTTTTCACCCACCGATACGAGGGGCAGAATGCCGCCTGTTTGGGCCAAGGCGGGGCCGCCTGCCAGCACAGCAATCGAGAGGAAAACGGTAGCGAGCGCGGCGCGGCGCAGCGCTGGACGGTGCGAGGAGTCAGGCAAGGTATTCACTGCCGGAAATCATACAGCGGTCAGCAAGTCAACCGGACGGGGAGGCATGAGAACTGCGGGCGGGACTGACGCAATCGGTGCCGAAGCCGCTACCATAGGCGGGTGCTTGCGCGTGCTGTGGCCCACATTTCCGTCTCTGCCTTATCGGGCAACCTGAGCGCCCTAAGTGCGCGGGCGGGCGTGCCGCTGCTGCTGCCAGTCAAGGCCGATGCCTATGGGCACGGGCTGGAGTTGGTGGCGCGGGTGGCCGCCCAGCATCCTGGCGTGTGGGGCATGGCTGTAGCCTTGCCGCGAGAGGCCGCGCACCTGGCGGCCCTGAACACCGGGAAACCCATCCTTCTGCTCACGCCTCCCACGCCCGAAGAGGTGGGGCCGCTGGCCGATCTGGAGGTGCGCCTGCCCGTGGCTTCCTTGGCCGAGGCCGACGCCCTGCCTGCCCATGCCCGCGCCCACCTGAAGGTGGATACCGGCATGAACCGCCTTGGGGCGCGGCCCGAAGAAGCGGTGGCAATTGGGCAGCGCCTGGCTGAACGTGGCCTGCTGGAAGGCGCATACACCCACTTTGCCAGCGCCGACGAACCGGACCTGAGCTTTGCCCATACGCAGTTAGAGCGGTTCCGGGGTGTGTTGGCAGAGCTGCCGCCCCTGCTGGCTCATGCGTCCAACGGCGGCGGCATCCTGAGCCTGGGCCACCTGCCGGGCATGGGGCTGGCGCGGCCCGGACTGGCAAGCTACGGCTTTGCGCCCCCGCACCTGCGCCGGGTGGTGCCCCTGACCCCCGTGATGACCCTGCGTGCCCGCATTACCCACCTCCACACGGCCTACCCCGGCGAAAGCGTGAGCTACGGCGGGCTGTGGTACGCCCAGCAGGAAACACGCGTGGCAACCGTGGGCATGGGCTACGCCGACGGCTACCCGCGCAACGCGACCCTCAAGGCGTCGGTGGTGGTGGCGGGCCAGCGCCGCCCCACGCTGGGCCGCATCTGCATGGATCAGATGATGGTCGATGTGACCGGGCTTGAGGTCGAGGTCGGAGACTGGGTGCAACTCTGGGGGCCGGACGACCTCACCGTGACCGATGTAGCCGGATGGGGCGACACGATCGAATACGAGGTACTGACGGGCCTGGGGGCGCGGGTAGAGCGGGTCTGGGCAGAATAGATCACGGTCCCTGTCCGGCCTGGGCCGCCGCCACACTTTCAAATCCACCCACAAAGAGGGCCACCCGTAATTCGTGGATAAACTGCCTCAGCCAGCTTTCCACCGCGTCTGCGCTCTCCAGGGCAGGCTCCAGCAGGGGGCGGGCCACAGCGACGGCGCTTGCCCCCAGGCTCAGGGCGCGGGCAGCGTCCAGACCGGTACGGATGCCGCCCGAGGCAATCAGCGGCGTGTGAGGCACAGTGCGGCAGGCCTCCCGAATGGCCTGCGCGGTCGGAATGCCAAGTTCGCACAGGTCGGGTGTGATGACCCGCCCATGATGCACGAGCTGTTCTACCCGTGCCCAGCTTGTGCCGCCCGCGCCCGCCACGTCAAAGGCGGCGAAGCCTGCGTCTGCCACCGCCCGCAGTGTGCCTGCGTCCAGCCCGTGTCCCACTTCTTTCAGCACCACCGGAAAATCCAGTTCCGGCACGAGTTTGCTCAACCTGGCTGCCATGCCTGCCCAGCCCGTGTCGCCGCCCGCCTGCAGCGCTTCCTGAAGAGGATTGACGTGAATCGCCAGTGCATCGGCCCCCACCGCCTGCACAGCGCGGGCAGCCTCGGCGGGGCCATACGCGCCTCTGGTCGGAGTGGGCAAAAACTGCGCGGCTCCCAGATTGCCGATCAGGAGAATATCGGGAGCCACGCCGCGCACCTGAAAACTGGCCGCCGCCGCCGGATTTTCCAGCATCACCCGCTGTGATCCCAGCATCATGCCCACGCCGAGGCGTTGCGCCGCCACCGCCAGATTCCGGTTGATGCGTGCGGCCCGCTGTGCCCCACCTGTCATCGCGCCGATCAATACAGGGGCCGTGAGGCGGCGGCCCAGCAGCGTGGTCTGCAACTGCACGTCGTCCAGATTCAGTTCCGGCAGAGCGCGGTAAGGCCACGCCACCTGTTCCAGACCAGTGGTCACGCCTGCATATTGGCTTTCCGGCTGCAAACAGGCCTCGATATGACGCAGTTTGCGCTCCTGAATCCCTGCCGATTCTGCCTGCTCTCTGTTGTCGCCGACGCCGTTGCTCACGGCCCCAGCCTACCCTCCTGTGCCGCTCGGGGAGGTGGGATTGCCTGCTGTCCATCAAGGTTGAATCAAGGGCCGGTGTACACGGGGTGTTGACAGTTCGCAAAACCCGCGCTACTATTCCTAAGCGCCGGAAGAAACACCGTCCGGCACGGTGAAAAGAAACCAAAGCACAGTCTGTGTGTGAGGTGGAATGACACCAAGGTTGACGCAGGGTAGAGCAGTCCGGTAGCTCGTCGGGCTCATAACCCGGAGGTCGCAGGTTCAAATCCTGTCCCTGCAACCAAAGCAGTAAGAACGAACACTCCCCACCGAAAGGTGGGGGTTTTCGTATGGTGTCGTCTGAGCTGTTCGCCGCCTGAGACTTTAGGCCTTCGTCCGTGCACCCAGCCTTCAGGTCATGTCAGCTCATCAGCTTTTACCCTTCAGCGCATCTGATCGCGTACTGCCGCCAACATTTCTTCAAATTCATCCTGAAAGTCGTCTTCCAGTTGCTCATCACGGATCAGCTCGTCCTGAAGCGTGGTGCTCTGCTCGCGGGTCCAGCGCACACGGGCATTGCGGGCAGTGCTCACATTGCCCTTGCCTGCAATAAACCGTGCCGCGTGCCGAACCGCCTCGCGGGGGTCTTCGGTGGGCGCGATCACGCTGAGGTTCCGCAGGCCACTGCGGTCATTGACCAGCGAACAGACCACTTCTACGCGCTGGCCTTTGCGGGCCAGAAAGACCTGATCCACGCGCCACATACTCGTGGCCCGAATCGGTTCCGGTACGGCGCGGGTACCAGCACGGCCATTGGAGCGGCGGCGGGCCATGCTAGGCGGTCTCGCCGGGCCGTAAGGGAGAGGTGGTGACAGAAGTGGCACCCGCCGGAGCCGCAACCGGGCCGATAGTCGGGGAGGCAGGCGGCCACTGGCGCACCTGTTCCAGCCCCAGCAGCACGCGGCCCACGCCCTCGGCCAGGGCTTCGAGTTCCAGTTCTCCCGGCACCACGATCACAGGCGCGATCCAGGCCACACGGCGCTCTATCCGGTCAACAAGGCCGTCCCAGCGGGCAATGCCGCCTGTGAGGGCGATGGCATGGGGGCGGCCCGGCAGCGCGGCGCACTGTTCGCCAATCGCCTTGCATGCCTGCTGTACGAAGGCGGCGGTCGCGGCCTGCACCGCTGGATCGCTCAGCTCACGGGCCTCCAAATCCTTCAGGTTGGCACTCCCGGTCAGGGCGCGGAATCCACCTTCTCCAGCCAGAAGGCGCAGGGTCGCGGCCTCCCCGTGTTTGCGGACCAGTTTCAGCAGGGCACGGGGAGGCAGAGGCCCGCCCTGCATGGCTCCCATTGGGCCACCATCGGGGCCAGTGCCGGTCGTGTCGATGGCGCGGCCCCCGTCGAAGGCCGTGACGCTGGTGGTCGCGCCCAGATGGGCCACCACGACCCTCGCGTCGCCCAGCCGTTTCCCGACCTCATGTGCGGCGCGGCGGGCCACCACGCGGGCATTCAGGGTATGAAAGCGCGTGGCCCGCATCACGCCCTGCACGCCGGTTGCGCGGGCTTCGGGCAGCAGCTCATCCACGCTCTGGGGGTCGACGATATAGGCCGGAACACCCCATGCCTCGGCCAGGGCCAGCGCCAGTGGGCCACCAAAATTGGCTGGCTCCGAGGCCCCCTCGCCTTGCAACGCATAGTCGGCCAACTCTGGCGTGACGCGGTAGGTTCCGGCAGGCACACGCCCAATCAGGCCCCCACGCCCCACCACGGCGTCCGGTGCGGGCCAATCGGCGGTCAGGGTGCGAATCTGAGTTTTCAGGTCGGCCAGTTGTTCGGTGCTGGGCGGCCCAGTCAGCGGCAATTCGGCCCGCTCCAGTGTGACCCGGAGCTGCCCCGGCAGGGCAGGATTTAAGCTAGGTTCGACCCTTGCACACGCCAATTTCACGCTGCTAGACCCCGGATTGATCACGTGCGCGATCATAAACGCCACAGCGTAGCATCCCCGCCGCCTGTTTGTGCTGTTCTTTGTTGCTGAGATCAGGCCCTTGTGCGGCAACCGACCCAAACACAATGCTGGAATGGTGTTCGATCTGGCCTGCGCAGCCGCCCACAGACCCAAGACCCACGCTCACCCACCGTCCCGGTCATCTGGGCTGCCTGCCAGATACAGGGCGGGGGCCAGAACTGGTGTCGTTCTGGCCCCCGCCCGGCTTGACCGGTTTGGAATTCAGTTAGGTTCGATCAGTCCGAAGTGTCCGTCGTGGCGGCGGTAGACCACGTTGCAGCTCCCAGAGGTCATGTTGTTGAACACATAGAAATCATGTCCGAGGGCTTCCATCTGCGCCACTGCGTCCTCGGCGCTCATGGGGCGCATATCGAACTTCTTCTGGCGAACGATTTCGGGTCTGAATTCGCTGACATCGTCCAGTCCTGCGGCCACATCCGCTTCGGCCAGGCCGGGTTCGGGGGCAGGGATGGCGTCGGTGCGGTGCTTCAGAAAGCGGGTCTTGAATTTGCGAAGCTGGCGCTCCAGTACGTCGCTGGCCTTGTCGATGGCAGCATACATATCGGCGTGGTGCTCTTCGGCCCGAATGATTCCATGCGGCACGTTCAGCTGCACTTCAACCCGGTTGCGCCGTCCTGAATCCCGTACTTCCCTGACCGTCAATGTCACGCGTGCGTCTGTAATCTGGTCGCTGTAGCGATCCAGTCGCGTGAGTTTTTCTTCGACGTAATCGCGCATGGCATCGGTTACTTCGACGTTTCGGCCAGACAGCTTGTAGATGTGCACGGCTTTCACTCTCCTGTGTCCCGGCAGGGGCGGTAGGTCTTACGGTCTTGCCGGGAGTTCACTCTATGCGCCCGGTCAGCCCCTTGTCAGGCGAACAAGTCACAGCGCAAACTCATCTACCGCAGTATCTTAATGAGCGGAGAACTTGCCCTTTCTGGCCCTGATTCCGGTTGCGCCGGAAAGTCCTAGAGGTGTGCTGTTCGGCTGCAACTCGCCCAGACGGTGGCTCAAATCAGGGGCTGGTGGAGACCCGATTTTCTCTCCAGTCCCGAAGATGAAGAATCAAGCAACAGCTCTGAAGCTCCGCTGCCGCCTTCGCTCCAGCTTTCCGCTGTTTTACTTCACCAGATCAATCTGGCTGCCGTCTGCGGTCTGGTAGCGCACCACGCCCACAGTAGGCACGAAATAGGTCAGCTGGATGCTCTGCCTGCCCCCGCTGGTCAGCACCGTGCGAATCACAAGGGTGTTGTAGGAGGTCTTGCCGATCCGCAGTGGCTCAACCCCCGTCACCCTGCTGGACGATTTCAGTGCGCCGCTGGCACTGCTCCACGTTTGCCCCGGGGTCAGCGGGCCAGGGGGATACACATTCAGGGGCGGCGTGTACCAGTTTACGCGCCCGCCTGCATTGACGCCGCGCAGCCAGACGCTGCCGTCGGCGCGGTATTCCAGCAGATCCTGGGTATACACGGTGCTGCCGTATTGGTGCGTCACCGGAATCACGCGCACGCCCTTGTAGACGGCGGGTGTGCCGATCTCCTGCGTTTCGCCGCTGGAGTAGCTCCAGCGCAGGCCTGTTTTTTGGGGATAATAACTGCTGGGCGTGGCTGCACCCGCAGCAGGGGCACAGGCCAACAGCAGCGAACTCAGACAGGCGGCAACACGCATCCGGCCCAAGCTACGCCATCCAGCCTCACACGGGTCTGACTGTGAGGTGGTGGGGTATGGAGTGTGGGCAGCACAGAAGGCGTGCTGGACGATCAAACTGGGTTTTAGATGAATCTGGAGACTCTGAGGACGCTGCCCTTCTGCTCTTTCAAGCCCTCCCCACACCCCGCCACCTACACTTCATTCCCCTCATTCCTGATCGCGTCCCAGTTCGATGCTGCGGCGGGTAGCAGCGATCACGGCTTTCATCAGGCCGCCGCGCACGCCCGCTTCCTCCAAGGCTTCCAGTCCGGCAATAGTCGTTCCGCCGGGGCTGGCGACCTCATCTTTGAGCAGACCCGGATGGGCACGCTGCTGCAAGAGTTCCCCGCTGGCGACCAGCAGTTTGGCGGCCAGTTCGTTTGCCAGTGGGCGCGGCAGACCCATCCGTACGCCGCCATCTGCGAGGGCTTCGGCCACCACAGCGGCGTAGGCGGGGCCGCTGGCGCTCATGCCCGTAAAGGCGTTGAAGAGGTGTTCGGGCAGGTCGTACACGTCGCCCACTGCGCCGAAGAGAGTCATGGCAAACGCCAGGTCCCCAGCATCTTGGGCTTCACGCGGCCCCGTGATGGCGGTCTGGCTGCGGCCAATGGTGGCGGCCAGATTAGGCATCACGCGCACGACCCGTTTGGTGCCCAGTCGCCGGACCAGCGTTGCCGTACTGACGCCCGCCATCGTGCTGATGTAGCCGGTGTTCTCCTGGGCCAGCCATTCGGTCACTTCCGGGAAGACGCGGGGTTGCAGGCTGACCAGCACGCGCCCGGCCTGGGCCAGGTCAGCCCGCTTGATGATGCGTGCGCCGGTGCGCGAGGCGATGTCTTGTATGCGGGCCGTATTGACGTCCAGGAGGCCAATATCGGATGGGTCTATGACGCGCTGGGCAGTCACACCTTCTAACAGGGCGAGGCCGAGTTTGCCGACGCCGACGATGGCAAGCTTCATGGGGCGCAGTATACGGACGCCCTGAACAGAAAGGGGCGGGCCTGTGCAGCCCACAGCAACCGCGTGGAGTGGTGGGAACGCTCTGGCACTGATGGCAACGGCTGACAGATGGTCGGTGCCGGGCAAGAAATTTGAGCGAGAAAATCGTGCCAGCCACAATATCCAGCCCCTGAAATATTCAGCCCCTGAAATATCCAGCCTCTGCGATCTCCAGTCTCCGGGCAACCGCGGAACAGGGCCGAGCAATGCGGGTCATCTGTTGATACAGAGCTGGGGCGCAGACACTCTGAGCGGCATGTTGACCGGGCCAGAGCCAGAGCGCTCGACCACTCCCAATCTGTCGTGAAACGGAAATATGGAACCTGTGTTGTTACAGACTTCTACAAATTCCCATACTTGACTTCTTCCCGCCGACAGAACGCTGTACTTACAGGCTTGTTTCCGCTAAACCTGCACGGGCGCTGGCTTCTTCTGCGCCCCGGAGCAAGCCTTCAAACTGCTCCAGAATGTCAGGATCCAGGTGCGTGCCTGCCATGCGGCGCATCTCGAACAGGGCGTCGTTCTGTGTCCACGATTTTTTGTAGGGGCGCTCGCTGGTCAGGGCGTCGTAGACGTCTACCACTGCAAACAGCCTCGCCAGCATAGGGATTTCGTGTCGTGCCAGACCGTCGGGGTAGCCGCGTCCGTCCCAGCGTTCGTGGTGGTGGCGTACCACGCTCAGTACCTCCGGCGGCACGAATTCCTGTTCTCTCAACATCAGTTCGCCGATGGTCACGTGCTGGTGCATCAGTTCGCGTTCACGCGCCGTCAGGGGGCCGGTTTTGAGCAGCACGGCATCTGGAATGGCAATCTTGCCGAGGTCGTGCAGGTAGGCACCCCAGCGCAGATGGGTCAGTTGGCTGAAATCCAGATCCAGATGCAGGCCCAGCTTGAGGGCCAGTTCGGTCACGCGGTCGGTATGGCCTTTGGTTTCGTAGCTGCGGTATTCCAGTACCTTGCCCAGCACCCGGAAGGCCTGTTCGCGGGTGTGCGCCAGGGTACGCAGGGCCACATACCGTTCAGCGGCGCTGCCCACCCGCTGTGCAAGCAGGGCCAACAGACCGGGCGTTTCAGGTGCTGGGGTGGCCCCTTCCCGTGTATCCAGCAGTGCCAGAACGCCTGTGGTGCGCCCTGAAGACTGGATAGGCGTCAGCAGGGCGCTGGTGAGGGGCATCGGCAACATGGGATGTGGGGCGCTCAGCAGCAGTTGTTCGCCGCCGCTGGCAACGCTCCGCAGCATGCTCTGGGGGACGGTCAGCTGCTCCTGGCCCACCTGCACGATCGAGGTCAGGTCTGCCGCGCCGCCTTCCGTGCTGCGCGTGGTCTGTACCGTCAGGTAGGTACCCGACTGCGCTCCCGTGCGGCCCGTGAGGTGGGTCAGCCCGCGTTCGGCCAGCGTATACGGAATATCGGTTTCGCCGAGGCTTCTCAGCAGACTCAGGGCCGTCAGATGTCCATCTGACCCGGAATCGGGCAGGCCGCCCAACAGACTCTGCAGGTGTGCGGGATGCTGCGCCGCCTCCAACAGGGTCGCCCACGCGTCTGTGTTGGGGTGGGCGGGCCAGTAGGGACACTGGAAGACCCACGCGCCGACCAGAGGCCCCGCCGCCCGGAGCGGGACGACCAGGGTGAGCTGCCGCGCTGCCCAGCGTCCGAAGGTCAGCACGAACGGTGTGGGATCGTGACCAGCCGCCAACCGCTGCACCAGCGAACTTCGCAGCAGACGGTCCAGCTTGGCCTGACTGACGTTGCCCAACTGCACCGGGCAAAACGCCTCAATAGCCTGGGACGGGTGGGGCACCGCAGCCGGTTCCGGGCGCTGCACCGCAATCAGCGCCGCCCCTCTGGCTCCCACCAGGCGCATGGCCGAATGCAGCGGGGCGTCGGGGGTGGCGTCGTGGGTGGCCAGAGCCAACAGATCGCGGCTGAGGACACTGCCGAGGTGCGCGGCCCGTTCTCGCCGTTCCGCCCGGCATTGAGCGCGGGTCTGCGCAGCCAGGAGCGTCAGTATCTGTAGGGCTGCCTGGCGCTCTTCCGGTGAGTCAGGTGCCTCTGTTGCAGTAGTAAGAATTTTTCTCAGCAGCAGCGCCCCTACTGGAGTGCCGTTGGGGGCGTAGATCAGCTCGGCGTGGCGGCGAATTCTGGACAGGCCTGGTGGAGTTCTGTCAGCTACGTTCTGTGCCGTGTGCAGCCTGACTCCGTCGCTGAGGTAAATCTGCGCGGCGTAACCCTGCGCCTCCCAGTAGGCCGCCACTGCGGCCAGCGCACCGGGCAGGGGCAGGGTCAGCCAACCGAGCATGGGAGCAGGAACGGCCACGGCAGAAGACACCGAAACTTCAGGCGGATGTTCAGACTGTTGCGGAGTGCGGGTAGAGGGCCAGCGCAGCACCAGAGACACGGACTGGTTGCCAGTCTGGACGGGATCGTGACGCCCTGAAGCCTCGGTGATCCCTGGCCCAGATTCGACCGACTCTCCCAGAACTGGCTGGCTGAAACACAGATCGGCAGTGGCCGTGCGGCGGTGCTGACCCGGCCACCTCACCCCTGCCGGAGCCTCGCCCGAAAGCCGGACATGGCCGGTCAGACGGGCCACCGTCAGGTGTCGTTCGCGGATACAGGGCAGCCAGGCCAGCGCCGCACGCAACAGGCCTGGGGCCGCCGATTCCACAGACAGGTGTCCATCAGCATGGAGGCAGAGTCGGGCCTCTCCGGGTGCGGCCTGCAAGTTTGGACGGGTTTGATTGTGCTGAGCGCTGCCAGCAGTTGCCACAACGACAGATGTTCCGCCTGGCGCATGCAATGTATTGCGGCTCTCGTTCAAACAGCCCCCCAAAAGATCACTTCCACCCTGAGACCCCAGGTGTTCAGCAGTCTCACTGAGTGTAAGGCCAAACTCTCAATATCAAAAGGGTTAAGGAGATTGCCCCCTGGGGGTCTTGTGTTGGTCGACATGGAGTGTTAAGCAACTTGACATCAAAATATATGGCAAACAATGCTGTTAGACATGGCCTCTCCTGGTCTGGGTCATACAGATCAGCGCCTCTTCCCTTAAAAGGTCAGCGGGTTTTAGTTTTACGACGGGGCATTCTGGGCATCTGCTCAAAAACCATGCACATATAAACCAATTGTTGGTTATATGTGACCGCTCAGGAGTGACAGGTGCAGCCAACAGGTGCAGCCGATTGCCAGGAAAAGGGCGGCACAGGCCCAGGGCACAGGCCAGCCGCTACACTCTGGCTTATGTTGGTGTACCACCTGCCCGGAACCTTTGAAACCCGCGAAGCTCACCTTGACCTGCTGTGGGAGGCAGGAGCCACTGGCCTGGAAGAACGTGCCGGGCTGATTCGGGCCTATTTCGATGCCCCAGCCGAGATGCATCCCGATATTGCCGATGGTGAGTGGCAGGAGGAAGCCGAGCAGGACTGGCAGGCCGAATTTCGCCGTACCCTGCGCCCAGTGAAGGCGGGCCGCCTGACCATCGTGCCGCCGTGGCTGACGCATGAAGTGGAGGCCGGACAGTTGCCTCTGATCATCGAACCTGGCATGGCCTTTGGCACGGGCCACCACGCCACCACGCGTATGGCCGTGGAAGCCCTCTCTGGGCTGGAATTGTCGGGAATGCGGGTGCTGGACGTGGGTACAGGCAGCGGCGTACTCGCTATCGCTGCCGCGTTGCTGGGCGCAGAACATGCGTTGGGCGTGGACATCGATCCCATCACCATTCCGATTGCCCGCGAAAATGCCGAAATTAACAGTGTGCCCGCAGGACGCAGCCGCTTCGAAGAAGGTTCGCTGGGGCTGGACGATTCTGCCTGGCAGGATGGCAACAGCCCAGATGAGCCGTTCGATGTGCTGGTCGCCAACCTCTATGCCGAACTGCATGACCTTCTGGCCGGAGAATACGCCGCGCACCTGCGGGCAGGCGGGCCGCTGATCCTGACCGGAATCCTGACCGGCAAGCTGCCCCTGGTGCGCGAGGCGTTGGAGCGGGAAGGCTTTGAGGGCGTGCAGGTGCGCGAAGACGGCGAATGGGTGCTGGTCACGGCCCGCGCCCCCGCTGCCGGATGAGCGTGCGGATCAAGGTCGATGCCCTCACGCCCACCATTGAGCTTGGTCTGCGTGAGGCGCGGCATTTGCAGGTTTTGCGTCTTGGTCCGGGTGCGGTATTGCGCGTTTTTGATGGGCAGGGGCAGGAGGCTGAAGCCACCCTGACCGAACTCAGCGAGCTGGGCGCGGTGCTGGCTCTGGGCGCAGGAGTACAGGCCACCGCCGAAACGCCGCAGCCCGTGACGCTGGCTATCGCGCTTCTCAAAGGCGACAAGCTCAGCGATGTGACCCGTGCGGCCACTGAACTGGGTGTGGCCCGAATTCAACTCCTGCTGACCCGCCATGCCGACGTCCGCGAAATCGGCACGCAAAAGCTGCTGCGCCTGCGCCGTGTGGCCGAAGAAGCCAGCAAACAATCTCGCCGTGCCGTGACCCCAGAACTGCTGGAGCCGATTTCTATCGCTGATCTGAGTTGGTCGGGGACGCTGTTCCTGGCCCATCCCGGCAGCCGTGCCCTCATCACCGATCACCTGAATTGGAACGCGCCTATCACGGTGCTGACCGGCCCAGAAGGTGGGTTTTCCGATGCCGAAGTGGCGCAGTTGCAGGAGCGCGGGGCCGTCGCTGTGACGCTTGGCCCCCGGATTCTGCGGGCGGAAACTGCGCCGATCGCGCTGCTGGGAGCGATTGTGGCGACGGGCGTCTAGGGCCGTAGAAGGGCAATCTTCAGGTCATTCAGGAATGGGGCCAGAGCTGGAGCCTCTCATCTTTTCTTGACCCTTGGACCTCTTGCCCCGTTCTGTGCCTCTATTCCACCTCCCCTGACGCCGCCCTTACCGCCTCTCTGCTATCCTGCGGCTCATGAAGCTCGTGCTGGCTGTTATTCAAGATGCAGATGCCTCTGCGCTCGTTCGGGTGCTGTCCGAGAACGCTTTTGAAGTAACGAAACTCGCCAGTACCGGCGGCTTTTTGCGCGAAGGCAATACGACCCTCATGATCGGCGTGACCGATGAGCGATTGGCCGATCTGAAGCGGCATGTGCAGCAGACCTGCCGCGCCCGTACCCGCCTGGTGACTCCCGGCGTGCCGATGGGCGAACAGAATGAGGGGCTGGTCAGCGATCCGGTCGAAGTGCCTGTGGGGGGCGCAGTGATGTTTGTGATGGGCGTGCAGGAGTTCGTCAAGGTCTGAGCATTAGGGCATTTGTCCGAATGGAAGCGTCAGAGATCTCTTTTCTGACGCTTCCATTCTCCCCAACGCTCCCACAATTCACTCTGTTCGGTCAAAAATAAACAGCACTGTTGACCGATGCTCTCAGCTCCAGAACGGGTTTACCGCACGCCGAGCGCCGCCAACGCTGCCTGCAACTGATCAGGATTCTCGTACTGCACGGCATGCATGCCGACCGAGCGGGCTGCCTCTGCATTCTGGGCGCGGTCGTCGATCATCACGGCCTGCTCTGGCCGCACCCCTGCCAGGTCAAGTGCGGTGCGGTAGATGGCGGGACTGGGTTTCATCATGCCCAGATAGCAGGAGGTAAAAAAGCCCAGCAGAAAGGTGTCCAGCTCGTAGGTGGCGATCCGGTAGGCGTTCAGGTCGCGGCCCTCGTTGTTCAGGGCATATTGGCGGTAGCGGCCCGCCAGATCGCGTGCCAGAGCCAGGGTTGCCGGGTGCGGCTGGCTCTGTTGGTGCATGGCCTCGCAGAACGCGTCCTGAGAGAAATCGCGGGGCGTGGTGAACACTGTCTGAGCCAGATACGCGCTCAGATCCATACGCCCCAGTTCGAGTTCGGGTACGGCCAGTTTGTGCCGCTCGGCAAATTCGGTGGCGTCCAGACCAAACCGGGCCACCACGCCTGCCCGCTGCTCTCTGTCCCAGCCGTTGGTCAGCAGTACACCGCCGATGTCCCAGAAGATGGTGGTCACGCGCGAAGAAGGAAGGGTCATGGTTCAGGCTACCGTCTGGGCCTGACAAAAAGTCGGGGCAGACGAAAAGCCGGGGATTGCCCCAGCTTCTCGCAACTGCTCCGGTGTGGTTGGTGCTCCAACGTTCATGCTCTGTGGTCGTAACAGACAACTCTTTTGACTCCCGACTTAGGCGTCCACGCCCCCATCGGCCTGATGAAGTTTCTCGGCCACAGCCATCAGCGGCGGGCGCTCTTCTTCGGGCAAGCTGTGGGCGTACTGCTCCACCTGCGCAGCAATGGGCGGCAAAGACGCACCCACTTCGGTCAGCATTCCTCCTTGCAGGAGTTCGGCTACTTTGCCCAGTTGTGCGGCCAGCAACTTGGCTGGGGCGGGTTCCTCGGCGTTCAGGGCAGACTGTGCCGCCAACAGTTGTGGCACGGCGGTCTGGGTGTCGATCCTGTCTGCGCCGCCCGTCAGCAGCGCGAGGATAGAGGCAAGAGACTGAGTCATGGGTGCAGCAGACTGCATCGCCAGCACAGAGACGGTAGGACTGCCCCCCTTCTGAAGAGGGTGTAAAGGTTCAGTGCAGGCTGCCCCTACTTCGTGTCGTACCAGTTCGGCCCCACGCCCACTTCTACGGCCAGCGGCACGCTGAGTTGCGCGGCTCCCTCCATCACGCGTTTGGTGAGGGCGGCCACCTCGTCGGCACGGTCCTCGGGCGTTTCGATCAGGAGTTCGTCGTGGACCTGCAGCAGCAGGCGTGCGCCCAGCGCTTCCAGTTGCCCGTCAAGCTGCACCATCGCCACCTTGATGATGTCGGCGGCGGTCCCCTGAATCGGCATGTTGTAGGCCAGCCGTTCCCCGGCTTCGCGCAGGGTGCGGTTGCTCGCGTTCAGTTCGGGCACGTAGCGGCGGCGGCCATACAGCGTCTCCACATAGCCCTTCTCGCGGCCCTCGGCAAGCGTGGTGTCGATGTACTGACGAATGCCCGGATAGGTGCTGAAATAGGTGTCGATAAATCCGGCAGCTTCGGCGTAGGGAATGCCCAGATCGTTCGAGAGGCGGTGGGCGCTCATGCCGTACAGCACGCCAAAGTTCACGGTTTTGGCGGCGCGGCGCTGGTTGGCCGTGATGGTGCTTTCTTCCAGCCCCAGCACCTGCGCGGCGGTGCGGCGGTGAATGTCTGCACCTTCCAGAAAGGCCTGTTGCATCAGCTTGTCGCCCGAAATATGGGCCAGCAGCCGCAGTTCGATCTGCGAATAATCGGCGCTGATCAGGCAAAAGCCCTCGTCGGCAATAAAGCCCTTGCGGATCTCACGCCCCGTTTCAGACCGGATGGGAATGTTTTGCAGATTGGGATTCAGGCTGCTCAGGCGGCCCGTTGCCACGGCAGTCTGGGCAAAGGTGGTGTGCAGGCGGCCCGTGCGCGGATTGACCAGGTTGGGGAGCGGTTCCAGGTAGGTGCCGCGCAGTTTTTCCAGTTCGCGGTATTCCAGCAGCGCCGGAATGATGGGATGCTCGTTGCGCAGGGGTTCCAGCGCACTGATGGCCGTGGTGCGCTTGCCCGTCAGCTTGGTTTTCTTGCCGCTGGCGAGGCCCAGTTCGTCGTACAGCACGGCTTCGAGTTGATCCCGACTGCGGATAGGGAAGACCCGGCCCGCATGGGTATGAATCTCGCCTTCCAGCCGAGCGATTTTGGCAGAAGTGGCGTCGGCCAATCCGCGAATATAGGCACCATCGAGCCGCACGCCGCGCACCTCCATCCGGGTCAGCACGGCGGCCAGCGGCACTTCCATTTCGTCGTACAGCTTGCGGCGGGGTGCGTCCAGTTGCGGCGGCAGTACCTCCAGCAGTCGGTGCGTGATGGCGGCGCGGCCAGCAGCTTCGGCGGGCCAGAGCGTGCCCAGATACCGCTGGCTCACGGCGGGCATGGCGGTATTGGCGGGGTCGAGCAGGTAGGCCATCAGCAGCGGGTCGGCCCCCGGTTCCACCCGCAGCCCGCGCACGTTCAGATGTGCGGCCAGTGCCTTGGCTCCGGCTGCCGTCACAGTGCGCTGTCCAATAAACTCGGCCTCGCTGACGGTGGCCGGAAACTGAAGCGCCAGCTTTTGCGCGGCTTTTTCGGCGTCGCGCACCGCTTTATCCGCGGCTTTTTGCTGGGTCTTGGTCAGGGGCGCGGCAGCTTCGGCGTCGTCGAACAGGCCGCCAGGTGCGGGCGCGGCGTTGGGGGCTTCGCGCACAGGCTCGATCAGGGGGGCCACCCGCGCCACCTTGCCATCAAAGGTGGCGGCCCCCGTCAGTTCGGCGGTCAGGTCGTCTTCCCGCGAAAGCACGTAGCCCCAGGTCACGTTCTGGGCAGGAGTTTTCCATTCGGCCAGTGCCGGGGCTTCAAAGCTGGCGGTGTCCGGCTGCGGCGCTTGGGCAGGCGCGGATCTGGCCGCGAAGGGTTCGGCCCCCTTCCCGCCCGTGCTGCCGATCATGGCCGCGATGTCGCGCTTGAGGGTATGCAGTTCCAGTTCGTCCAGCAGGACTTCCAGCTCGACCGGATCGCCGGGAAGTCGACCCACGCCCAGTTCCACGTTCAGTGGCAGATCCGTGACCATGCAGGACAGTTGATGGCTGAAGGCCACATTCTCCTCAGAGGCCACCAGCTTTTCACGCGTGCCCTTGGGTTCCAGCGTGCCCGCTTTGGCGGCGGCCATGACCGCTTCCAGCGTTCCGTATTCCTGCAACAGCTTGGAGGCCGTTTTTGGCCCGATGCCCTTCGCGCCGGGAATATTGTCGCTGGCGTCCCCGGTCAGGGCGCGGTAATCCACCCACTGCCGCACCGTCACGCCGTATTTCTCCAGCACCTCGGCAGGCCCGATCAGCGAAAAGTCGTTGCTGATCACGCGCACATGGTCGTCCAGCAGTTGATAGGCGTCGCGGTCACTCGTCACGATGCGAACCTGAAAGCCCCGGCCCTCGGCCATGCGCGTAATAGAGGCGATCACGTCGTCGGCCTCGTAGCCGGGTTCCTCCAGGCGGGGAAAGCCGATGGCGTCCACGATGGCGCGAATCCGGTTGATCTGCCCCGGCAGGTCGGTGGGCATGGCGGCGCGGCCCGACTTGTACCCCTCGAACTGCTCATGGCGGAAGGTCTTGACCGGCGGATCGAACACCACGATGACCTGATTGCCTGATTGCCGCGCCAGCCGTAGCGTCATTTTCAGGAATCCCACGATGGCGTTGGTGGATTCCCCCCGGCTGTTGCTGAGGGGCGGCACGGCAAAATAGGAGCGGAACGCCAGTGCGTGCCCATCAATCAGCACCAAAGTATTCGGATTGGCCTGCCCTCCGTTCGGGGCGGCGTCGGTGGGGGTGGTCATGGGGGCATTCTCTCATAGGGGAAACCGTGAGTGGACAGTGGTTAGTGCTGAGTGGGAAAAGCAAAAAGAAGGGTTGCCCCCTTCCCGTACTGGTTGTCTTGAAAGACGATATTGAGGCAGAACGTAGAACGTGGATCGTAATTTGGCTTTCTCCACGATCCACGTTCCACACTCCTGTTTTAACTCTTCAGACTCATGCCCCTACACTGCCCCGCTCTTCCACCACTGCCGCCAAGATTCGCGCGACCTCATGAATCTCGGTTTCATCGGGGCCTTCCACCATCACGCGGATCAGGTTTTCGGTTCCGCTGGGACGCAGGTTCACGCGGCCACGTCCGTTCAGGCGGGTTTCGGCCACAGCGACGGCGGCCAACACGTGGGCATCGGAGGCCAGCGCCTTCTTGTCTTTGACGCGCACGTTGACCAGCGTTTGCGGGAACATCACCAATTCGTCGTGCAGGGCGTCAAGCGTGGTGTTCAGCTTCCGCATACTCGCCAGGGTCAGCAGGGCGGTCAGCACGCCGTCCCCGGTGGGCGAGACATCCAGAAACAGCACATGCCCGCTCTGTTCGCCGCCCAGGGTCAGGTGCTGCCCGTGCAGCCGCTCGTGGACATAACGGTCACCGACGGCGGTACGCTCCAGCGGAATGCCCGCTTCTCCCAGTTTCACTTCCAGCGCCATGTTGGTCATGATCGTGGCGACCACGGCCTTTTCACCGCGTGCGCGGGCGTTCAGCAGCAGCATATGATCGCCGTGAACCACGTTGCCCCGCGAATCGATCAGGAGGGCGCGGTCGGCGTCACCGTCGAAGGCCACGCCCAGATCGTAGTTGCCCCCGCGCACGATCTGTTGCAGGTGGGCCATGTGGGTGCTGCCGCACTCGCGGTTGATATTGCGGCCATCCGGCGTGGTGTACACGGCAAATACGTCGGCCCCAGCAGCCTGAAACACCTTCGGGCCAACCCGGAAGGCCGCTCCGTTGGCGCAGTCCATCGCCACCCGCAGCCCGGTCAGGTCGGGCGCGTGAGACTTCAGGTAGTTGACATACAGGCGCTCGGCTTCCGTGTAGTTGGTCACGCTGCCCAGCGCGACGCCTGTCACGGGTGCAAACGACGCCACATCATCGATAGCCGCCTCGATTTCCAGTTCAGTGGTATCGCTGAGCTTCTGGCCGTCACGCCCGAAAAACTTGATGCCGTTGTCTTCGTAGGGGTTGTGAGAAGCGCTGATGACCACACCTGCATCGGCCTTGAGGTAGCGCGTGAGGTAGCTAACGCCCGGCGTGGGCAGCACCCCCACATGCACGACCGTGACGCCCCGGCTGGTCAGCCCTGCCGCAAGTGCCGCTTCCAACATATCCCCGCTCTGGCGCGTGTCCTTGCCGATGACCACACTGGCCTTACCGTCCGATGCCCGTTGCAGCACCTCTCCTGCGGCGGCTCCCAGCGCCATCACCCAGGCGGCTGTCAACGGAAATTCGCCCGCCACAGCACGCACGCCATCGGTTCCAAAATACTTTCGCTCGCTCATCTTCGGACTATCATACGCCCCTGAGTGTCATGAGTGCGGTGTGTATGCAGCGGCCCCGAACGGGGTCGAGACCGGGAACCCTTCGCGCAGGTTCCCCGTAACCCGTTGTATGAGTGGATTTTCTGCCGGGTCGTTTTCGTTCAGTCGCAGCAGTGGTCGGCGCGGAGGTCTGCTGGGTGGGCACAGCCATTCCAGCGGGCGTCATATGGGCTACGGCCACAGGGGGCACGCCCGACACCGGGGGCGGCGGCGCGGGATGTTCGGCTGCCTGGGCGTGGTGCTGGCTGGAGTGGTGGCCCTGGGCGGCGTGGTGGGCCTGTTCTCACTGATCGCCTGAGCTTGCTTCACCGGGGCTTGCTTCATCTGCTCAACCGTTGGCGGGGGTCTGCCGACCTGGACGCTCCCGCCGTTTCTTCGCGCCTGCCCCCTGGCGTGCGGGCCGCTTTTCCTGGTGTGCTGAGCTGCCAGGAAGCATGGACGGGCGAGGGAGCCGGATTTGCCCGCTACGCCTCGGCGCATGGCCCGCTGTTCCTCAAATATCTGCCCGCCGCCGCCCAGCATCCGCGCCCCTACCGCCGCATGGCCCGCGAGATCGCCTACCTGCGTGACCTTGCGCCGCTGTCGCCCGTGCCACACGCGCCGCTGCTTCACGCGGCTCAGGATGCGGCCAGCCACCGCGCCCACCTGCTGACCGCCGACCTGACCGAGACGACGCTGGGCTGGGGAGCTTTGGACAGCGACGAGGCGCGGGAAACGGCGCTGCTGGACATCGTGCGGTTGTTGGCGCTGCACCACGCTTTCTGGTGGAATCGGCCCGAATTGACTGCGTCCACCGCCCAACCGGAATGGATCTGGAACCCGGCGCGGGCGGTTCGGCAGGCGGGCGAGATCGCGCGGTTTGCTGGCCTGGCCGTACAGGACGCTGCCCGCCAGTTGCCGGAGCTGCTGGCCGCCACATCCGGCGTCACCCTCGCGCACGGCGACATTCATGCCGGACAGGTGCTGTGGCCGGAAGGAGGCGGGCCGCCCATTCTGATCGATTACGGCCAGACGCAGGCCGCGCCGCTGGGGGTGGATTTCGCGCATCTGCTGGCCCTGCGCCTGAATGCCGCCGAACGCCTGCGCCTTGGCCCCGGCCTGCGGGACACGTATCTAGCCGAACTTGCCCGGCATGGCCTGACGCTCTCGCCCTGGCGATTTGCTCAGGAGGAACGGGCTGGATTGGCCCTGAATCTGCTGTCTACGGCGCGGCAGGCGGCCCGCACCACACACCGGGAAAGCGGCGTGGGCGAGGCGCTGGAGCGGGCCGCCGAGGCGTGGGTCAACTGGCCCGACTGAATTCACCGGAACCAACCCAGTGTTCTGAATCCCTGACCCTGAGCGCAGCACGAATTCTGGGGTCAATTTTATTCAGAGGCCGTATCCCGATCAGGCCAGATTTCGCAGCAGCCACGCCACCACGAAGCACAGGCTGCCAGCCACCAGCGCCATCAATATCGGTGTGAAGGGAAGCCCATCGGTTCTGGTGGCTTCTCCCAGGCGGCTCCGGGCCTCCATCTCTGCCCCCGAGGTGCCCATAGACCCGTAGGTGATCAGACCGGCCAACATCCACAGCGCAAAGCCCGCCCAGTTCAGCCCGTCCAGCACCCCGGCCAGCCCATGCCCACGCAGATAGCCCCCGCCTGCGCCCAGCGCCGTTGCCCCCGCGCCGTACAGACTGCCGCGAACCAGAACTTCAGCGATGGCTTGCCCACGAGATTGAGGTTTGGCGGCTCCTGACATGACCGTCAGTGTATATCTCCTATGTGTTGTCCAGGCCCAGAAATGCCCGGTACCGCGTCAGTTCTGCTTCCAGCCCTCTGCGGAGTGCCGCCGTTTCCCGTATCCCCGGCAGCCAGGTGATCTCGGAGCGAAGTTGGCCGCCCTCTACCCGCAGATTGGCCCAGCCCACGGCGCGTTCGGCCCAGAAGACTGGCAGCGCGTAATACCCGAACTGGCGCTTGGCAGGCGGTGTGTAGGCCTCCAGACGGTAGGCCCAGCCGTGCAGATGCTCCAGGCGGCGGCGGTCCCACACCAGCGGATCGAACGGCCCCACGATCCGCAGCTCCGAAGGTCTGGACACGTCGTCTATCTCCCAATCGGCGGGCCAGACATAGCGCACGCCATCTACCTTCGCGCCCGTAAGGTCTTCCTTGACGGCACGCTTGAAGGCCGCCCGCAGCGAGGTTTTCAGGTGCGGCAGCCCAAACCCGCTGAGGCTGACCAGATGCCCCAGACTGGCCTCGGGCAGCGGGCCATACAGGTTTGCCAGCAGATCAACGACTTCGCGCACGCGCTGGGCCTCGGGCAAGGGTTCGGCGCGGAAGGCGGCCAGATGCGGCGCGGGGCCGTACACGCGCACTCCTGAAGCCCGCCGCACCACCCGCGCCTCTCCCCGGTAATGCAGGGCGTCCAGCGCCCGTGTGGTGCCGCTGGATTGCCCGCCCCAGGCGTTCTGCACCCGGCCCACACCCAGCGCCGCCGTCGCCTCCTTGGGATGCAGTTCGCCCCGCTCCCCCAGCAGCGCCCGCACGCTGTCCAGCAGGGCCGGATGTTCGCGCTCGATGCGGGTGGGGGCCACCTCACGCGGATGCAGCCACGCCTGCACCTGCCGGGGCACGAACCCGTAATTGGGCAACATGTCCTCCTCTGCGTCCAGCACGGCATATTGCTGTTCCAGATCGCCTGCCCGGTATCCTGCCACCCGCGCCATCAGGGTCAGGTCCTGGGCACGCGCCGGAACCCGGATCGGGTCGGCCTGCACGAATTTCATGCTGTCCAGTGCGGCCTGAATGGATGGCTTTGGCCTCAGGGTACGCAGGGCCAAAGCCCGCAAGTGGGCCGGAGTCAGGGCGCTGGGGTGGTCGGGCATGGGAAAGAAGTCTAAGGCTCGGAGAGAGTGCAGAGGTGGATGCACGGCTTTGGCTCTGGGTTTGTTGTTCTCTAGTCCTCTGCTCCTGCCACCAATTCCATACTCGGCACGGCGGGCGACACCCAGGCGTTGCCGCGCAGCAGGAAGCGCCAGGGCAGGTTGCGGCCTTCGCGAATGCCCACGCGGGCGGTGGTTTCTACCTCTTCATCGGGCACGGATTGGGCAGGCAGGCACAGATGCAGCCCCGGACTGTTGACCCACGTTCCCGTTATTTGCGCCGGATTCAGCCCCAGCGCATAGACCAGCTTGGCGGGGCCATTGGTCAGGTCGCGTTCCCGTGTGACCGGGCGGTGCGTCAGCATCTGGCCGATGCCTTCCTGCGGTTCGATGGCCCGGATCAGCACGCTGGCCGATACGCCCTCCTCCCGGCAGGCCACCTGAAGCAATGGGTGGCCATGTGCCGTCCAGAACAGCCATTTGCCTGCTGCAATCGCCATTTCTGCGCTGCGGGCGGCGTGAAATCTGCCCGCAGTACAGGCGGGATCGCGGGGGCAATCGTAGGCTTCGACCTCTACCACACGCCCGGTCAGGCGTTCGCCCCCCGGCAGTACGCGCACCAGTGTTCCGCCCAGAACCTGACGCGCAATCTGCACCGGATCGCGCTGAAAATAGGTGGGGGAGAGGGGCCGCGTCATGATGTTGCCCGCTTCTGCCTGTGCCACATCCAGACAATGAAGCACCAGAAGCCGATGGTGGCCAGTAAAACAGCGAGATAGACGAGCGTTCTGGTGAGATCACTGAACGTCAGCGGCGCAAAAGCCTTGGCAATGAGCTGGAGGAGCCACGCCGTGATCAGCCAGAACAACCCGTGCCAGCCCAGACCTTTCCAACTGTAGACAAAGCTCAATGCCGCACCCAGGGTCGCCAGCGTCACCAGTACCTGTTGGGGCCAGAAGTGCTCTAGCGGAAACAGAGCGTTCTCGGCAAACCAAACGAGGGCACTGATTCCCAGTACCAGCAAGATGTGCCGTTGGTTGCGGTGTACGGCCTCACTGGATGGCTGGGGCTTTTGAACGGCGCTCACACGTTCACTCTATCTGCTCGCCGCAAAAGACTCAGGTGCATTTGCCGACCCCCACAAAGCTCAGCTTTTCCTGAACGTCTGCCGCCTCTTCAGTGGTGTCAGGCGAGAGGTATGAAGCGTAATCTGTCAGTCAGCACCAAGTCTTGACGGTTTTTTCACACTTCGCCCCAATGACTTCACCCCAATCAGGGCCACTGCGCCCACGGAGGATCACACCATGATGGACATTTTTAACATGCTGGGCGGAATGGGACAGGCACAGCAGACCGTAGGCAACCAATTGGGCACCAACGCCAATCAGACCAGTGCGGCGATGGAAGCTGCTGTACCGCTGCTGCTGGGCGCTATGACCCGCAACGCAACGCAACCTGGCGGTCTGGACGCCCTGACCGGGGCACTGGACAGACACGATGGCAGCGCTCTGGATGCCTTCGGACAGGGTCAGGTTCCCAATACCCAGGACGGCCAGAAGATTCTGAGGCATGTGTTCGGCGGGCAGCAGCAGGCCGCCGCCAATGCCGTCGGTCAGCGGGCGGGGATCGATCCTCAGATGGCTATGAAAGTGCTGTCTATGCTAGCTCCTCTGGTGATGGCCTACCTGAGCCGTCAGCGGCAGGGCGGCGGCCAGACGCAAGGTGGAGGCGACATCGGCAGCATCTTGGGCGGCATGTTGGGAGGCGGTGCAGGCGGCCTGGGTGGCCTGCTCGGTGGATTGTTGGGCGGCGGGCAGCAGCAGCCCCAATATCAACAGACACAGCCGCAGCAGGACAACATGGGCGGCCTCGGCGGAATGCTGGGCAGCGTGTTGGGCAGCGGGCAGCAGGGACAGACCCAACAGGCACCGGGCGGCGACCTGTTCGGAACCCTCAACAAGGTCCTTGACCGTGACGGCAACGGCAGCGGACTGGACGACCTGATCGGCATGTTCGGCGGTGGACGGCGCTGATCCGGGCTGACAGATCCCCGCGATAAGCTGCGAACTCTGAGTCAAAACCCCGCGCTCTGTGGCTCAGAAACCATAACTTCAAGGTCAACCAGAGAAAAGAGGCGGCCCATGCTTATCAGGGCCGCCTCTTCTGGTGTCGGTGTTTCTCAGTTTTTCAGAGGGGGGACGGTTTTGGGGCGCAGGCCTTCGGTGTATTCGGCAATAAAAGCGCCCAGCGCCGCGCCGATGATGGGGGCCAGCCAGTAGATCCAGTGGTTGGCCCAGTCGCCCGACACCAGTGCAGGGCCGAACGAACGGGCGGGATTCATGGCCGCGCCGCTGATGGGGCCGCCTGCCAGAATGTCCACCACGATGGTCAGGCCCACGATCAGGCCGCCCATAACGCTGCGCTGATGAATAGCCACTTTCACGACGACCAGCACCAGAAAGGCGGTCAAGATGACTTCCATCAGAAATGCGCCGCCGGAGCTGATGCCCGCGCCGGGATTGGCGACGCCGTAGCCCACGGCTTTCATTTTGGTTTCACCCACGATGGCCAGCGCCGCAAAAGCGCCGAGGGTCGCGCCGACCAACTGAGCCGGAATAAAGGCGGCAGTGGTGCGCCAGTCCTGATTCTTGGTCAGGCTCAGGCCGATGCTGACCGCTGGGTTGAACTGTCCGCCGCTGACTGTACCCAGCGCCATAGCCATGACTGCAATAGCCAGACCGTGGGCGAAAGCGACGCCCAGCAAACCCGCATCGTTGCTGATGGCAAGAACGCCAGCGAAAATAAGCGCGAAAGTACCGATGGCTTCGGCAAGAAGTTTTTGAGGCAACATGAGGAAAGTATAAGCTGTCTCTCTGCGCTCAACCTGATCGAAAACGTGAAATTCTTAACGTATTCAGAGCGAGTCGGTTCAGTCGGTTGCCGTAGCCTCTGGCAACCTTTCCAACGAATAAGGCTGGTAGCCCTTGGGCGTGCCTGTGCCCTGATCGTTGAAAAGGCTGGTGGTCAGGTAGCGTGCGCCTGTGTCGCAGGCGATGGTCGCGACCCGTTTGCCTGGCCCCAGGCGGCGGGCCACTTCCAGCGCGGCCCAGACCATACCGCCGCTGCTCATGCCCACGAATACACCTTCCTCACGCGCCAAGCGGCGGGCGAGCGGATAGGCGTCCTCTTCCCACACCGGAAAAACTTCGTCTATCACGCTGCGGTCCAGGTTGGCGGGAATGAACCCTGGCCCCATGCCCTGAAAACCGTGTTCACCGCGTTCGCCGCCGCTCAGAACGGCGCTGCGGGCAGGCTCGACCGCCACCACTTTCACCGCCGCATTCTGACTTTTCAGGAACCTGCCCACGCCACTGATGGTGCCGCCTGTGCCTGAGCCGTACACGAAAGCGTCGATCTGGCCGCCCATCTGTGCCCAGAGTTCCGGTCCGGTGGTGCGCTCGTGCGTTTGCGGATTGGCCGGGTTGGTGAACTGACCCATCATCACTGCTCCCGTTTCCGCCGCAATTTTTTCGGCTTCCTCTATGGCCGCCAGCATCCTGCGCTCGGGGTCGGTCAGCACCAGTTGGGCACCGTAGGCCAGGAGGGTGCGTTTGCGTTCCTCGCTCATCTGGGCGGGCATACACAGGATCAGGCGGTAGCCCTTGGCGGCGGCCACCTGCGCCAGCCCGATGCCGGTGTTGCCGCTGGTGGGTTCCACGATGGTGCCGCCGGGCTTCAGCACGCCGCGCCGTTCAGCATCCTCGATCAATCCGAGTGCGGTGCGGTCTTTGATGCTGCCGCCGGGGTTCTGGCCCTCCAGTTTCACGAATACATCGGCCATCTCTGGCGTCACGACCCGCCGGAGCTGAAGCAGGGGCGTATTTCCGATCAGTGCCTCGATCATGGGGGCAGTGTAGAGCGTGACAGCCTCTTTCAAACGGCGTTCATCCGCTATTGCCTTCTATTGAGAATCGGTTCAGGTTTCTTCGGGGCCAGATGCCCATAGAATGCCCCCTGATGCGTCTTGCCGTGCTGGCCGATATTCATGGAAATGCCGACGCGCTCCGGGCGGTACTCAACGATGCCCGTCAGCAGGGGGCCGAAGGGTTGATCGTCAATGGCGATGTGGTCAACCGTGGTCCTGACAGTGTTGAAGCGCTTGAACTGCTGCTGAATCCCCCCGCCGCCTTCCCGTTGGGCGTGCAGTTTACGCTTGGCAACCATGATGATCTGCTGCGGCTGTGGCAAGCGCGGAGTAGCAATCTGCCCGCCGACTGGTTCACCGACCCGTTCTGGGGAGCCACCGCCTGGAGCGCCGAACAACTGGAGCGGGCAGGGTTGCTGCATACGCCTGCCGATTGGCCGATGTCGCTGACTCTTCAGGCTCCCGGTTTTCCTGACGTTCTGATTTCACACGGCACGCCCACGGAGTACCGCGAGGGCCTCAGCGAGCGTACTGCGCCGGAGCGTGTCGCCGAATTGTCGGATGGCGGGCGGTACGGAATCCTGATCGGCTCGCATATCCACCGTCAGGCCGACGCCGGATTTGTTTTGCAGGGCGGCCAGAATGTGCGGGTTCTGAATACTGGGGCAGTCGGCGCACCTGCTGACGGTGACCCCCGCGCAGGCTACTTGCTCCTGACCCTCAAGACGCAGGGTTGGCAAACGGGGCTGCGGCGCGTGCCCTACGACCGGGCAGGCATTTTGCGGCGCTTTGAGAGCAGCGGTCTGCTGGGCATGGGCCTCAGCGCCCAGATTTTCCGCGATGAACTCATCACGGCCCGCAGTCTCTATACCCCATTCTGGATGTGGACGGAAACGCAGCAGCTCCCGCGCACCGCAGCAACCTGGGCGGCTTTCCTGCATCAGCATCCGGCACCAATCCTGCGCCCGACCGTGTCTGAGCTGTAACGATGTTCTGAAGGCAGCAAAAACCGCGCCCTCCAGGAAGGCGCGGCTGAAAAAGATGTTTTAAAAGCAGGCTTTAGCGGAGTTCCTGAGGAATCAGCACGGTGTCGATGGCGTAGATCTTGCTTGCGCCTGCATCCAGTGCGGAACCAGTGTCGATGGCCGCGTCGCCAATCCGGGTCACCAGGGGCGTTCCGGTACGCGTAACCGCCAGACGTCCACCCTGAGCACTGGTGTACTCGGTGGCCGAGGCCAGGTTGGTGCCGTCAATGCTGGCCGCGACGACGTGGTACAGCAACACCTGACGCAACTTGGTCACATCGGCCTGCAACGTAGAAAGCGTGCTGGGCGACACTTTGGTAAAGGCATCGTTGGTCGGAGCGAAGATGGTGTAAGTTCCGCTGTTGAGGGTGTCGGCCAGTCCCGCAGCCTGAACCAGACCAGCCAGCGTGCTGAAACGGGGGTCGGCCAACAGCACCGCTACCGTCGTTGAAGTGGTGGCAGTAGCAGCAGGGGCGGCAGGTGTGGTGGTGGCCGTCGGAGTGGTCGTGGTCGTGGCTGCTGTGGTATCGGTGGTGGTCGTGGTCGTGGCTGCCGCGGTATCAGTGGTGGTGGTAGTCGTGGCCGTTGCAGCCGGAGCTTCCGTAGTCGTGGTCGTAGTCGTAGCTGTGGCATCGGTCGTGGCCGTATCAGCAGCGGGAGCTTCCTCGACAGGGGCGGGCAGCGTGAAGTTAGGGGGCAGCAACACCTGATTGATCACGAAGATGGTGCCGTTGCAGGCCTGCGAGTTGGCGGCGTCTACGCTGGCTGTGACGACATCTACGGTAGCAGTGCCGACGAGTTGGTTGTCGCCGTTCCTGCCAGGGGTCAGGTCACTGCCTTCTGCCGTCTTGAGTACTTCGCCGCTGGCGAGTTGGTCAGCGGTGATCGTGCCGGGAACCACGTGATACAGCAGTACCTGCTTGAGCAGATCAGGCGTGCTGGCGATAATCGCCAGGGTTTCGGGGTCCACGGCAGCAAACGCGTCGTTGGTGGGCGCGAAGACCGTGTACTCACCGCTCATCAGTGTTTCGGTCAGGCCAGCGTCGCTGAGCAGGTCGCGCAGCGTGCTGAAGCGGTCATCGGCCACGATCACGTCGTACAGGGTGTTGCTGCCAACCACGCACTCGGCGGTAGGTGTAGGAGCTTCAGCCGTGACGGTCGTATCGGTGGTGGTCGTGTCAGTCGTTACCGTCGTATCGGTCGTCGTGGTGTCGGTGGTGGTGGTGTCGGTCGTCGCCGTATCGGTGGTGGTGGTTTCGGTGGTCGTCGCGCCGCTCAGAGGAGTGACGGGAATCTGCGTGATATCGAACGGTGCCGATGTGATTGGGGCCTCGACCGCAGGAGCAGGCTCGGTTGCGGGGGCGGGTTCTGCGGCAGGCTCCGGCGCGGGAGTTTCGGCCACAGGCTCGGCTGGTGCGGGCGTGGGGGCAGGAGCAGGAGCCTCTACCACAGGGGCGGGCATGGGGGGCAACAATACGGTGTCGATGACGTGAATCACGCCGTTACAGGCGGGCACGTTGACCTTGGTGATGGTCGCGTCGTTGATCATGACCGTGCTGCCGCTGACCATGACGTCAATGGTGGAACCCTGCGCGGTACGGGCGCTCTTGAGGCCCATGACCTGCTTCGCGGCGATCTTACCCGGTACGACGTGATACAGCAGGACGCTCCGCAGCATTTCTGGATCGTTGAGCACCGTTGCCAGCATGTCGCTCGGCACCTTGGCAAAAGCGGCATTGGTGGGCGCGAACACCGTGAACGCACCGCTGCTCAGCGTATCGCCCAGGCCTGCGGCTTCCACGGCCACGGCCAGCGTGCTGAACTGTGGGTCGCTGGTGACCAGTTGTGCAATGGTCTTACAGGCTGCAGGAGCGGCAGCAGGGCGAGCGACGGGTGCACCGGCTCCGCCCGCGACTGCGGACGTGGCGAGGAGCAGGCTGAGGGTCATCAGTCCAGTTTGCTGTTTCATGTAGTTCACCTCTAGGGAAAGTTCGATACTTAATCAACACCACTCAGCGCCGAAATGCAACCAAAACGGGCATCTGGACAGGTCTTCTAAATGAACGGCCCAACGGCTTTGGGAACTTACTCACCTGATTTTCATCTCTACCTGCAAAAAAGAGGTTTCCCTTCAACAGGTTCAGGGCCATCCGGAGCGCGTTCAGAACCGTGCGTGGGAGTGTCAGCTGTACACCGCTTATCAGGGGTGCGGTCATACATCATCCGCGATGGTCACTTTCCCGCCTTCTGCCTATCCTCACTATTTGCCGAAATATTCCGGCAGATCGGCTTCATGAATCAGCACGTCACGCGGCTTGCTGCCCTGATGCTTGGACACGATTCCCATGGCCTCCAGCAGGTCCATCAGTTTTCCGGCTCGGGCATGACCCACGCTCAGGCGGCGTTGCAGGCGCGATACGCTGCCCTGCCCTTCCTCGATGCAGATGGCCGCTGCCTGACGCAGCAGGGGATCACTGAAATCCAGATTGGCGCGGTCATTGCTGGGGCCGCTGGCCTCCACTCCGCCCTCGAAGTCTGAACCGTAGGCCTCCACAAAATCATCTTCAAAGACCTGGCGGCGCAGTTCTTCCGTGATCCGGGCCGATTCCACCTCACTGATGTACGGCCCCTGCAGACGCACCGGTTTGACGTGTCCAGGCTGATAAAACAGCATGTCGCCCATCCCGGTCAGGCGTTCTGCGCCCACCGAATCCAGAATCGTGCGCGAATCGTGGGTACTGCTGACCGCAAAGGCGATGCGGGCGGGCACGTTCACCTTGATCAGGCTGGTCAGAATGTCCACGCTGGGCCGCTGGGTCGCCAGAATCAGGTGCATTCCGGTGGCGCGGGCCATCTGTGCCAGCCGCATGATGGCCGATTCCACTTCCTTCGGACTGGTGATCATCAGGTCGGCCAACTCATCGATAATGATGACCAGATGCGGTAATTCTGCGTCTCCGACCTGCCGCATCTTGGCGTTGTACTGCTCCAGATTCTTCGCGCCCACCTGACTCATCATCTTGTAGCGGCGCTCCATGTGGGCCACCGCGCCCAGCAGGACGCCCGCTGCATCAACCGGGTTGGTTACGACGCTCCGCACCAGGTGGGCGATGCCGTCGTAGGGCGTCAGTTCCACCATCTTCGGGTCGATCATCAGGAAGCGCAGTTCGTGAGGGAGATATTTGAACAGCAGCGACGTGATCAGCGTATTGACGCAGACCGATTTGCCCGATCCGGTGCTGCCTGCCACCAGCAGGTGCGGCATCTTGGCGAGGTCGCCCACCACCAGTTCACCATCAATGCTTTTGCCCAGAATCATGGGCAGTTTGGCGCGGGTGTTGCGGAAACTCGGCGAGGCCGCCGCCTGATGAAACGTTACGGGTTCACGTTCACTGTTGGGCACTTCTAGACCGATCACGCTTTTGCCGGGCACGGGAGCTTCTATTCGCACGCCGCCCACAGCCAGTGCCCGCGCCAGGTCGTTGCTGAGGTTGGCAATCCGCGAAATTTTCTCGCCGGGAGCGGGTTCGATCTCGTAGCGGGTGACGGTGGGACCACGCGCAAAGTCCACCACCCGCGCCTGCAATCCGAAGTGGCGCAGGGTCTGTTCGATCACGGCGGCCCGTTGCCGTGCGGCCACGTCCAGCGCAGCCAGATTGCTGGCAACCTGAGGGACCGGGTCAAGCAGATCGTAGCTGGGGAGGGCCGGAACGGTGGCCCCCACTGGCTGCGGATTGGCGCGGCGACGCTCAGGCGGAACCTCCGCACTCTCCCACGGCGCAGCCTGCACGCCCCCTTTGCCCAGGAGCGGTTTCTGACGTGCTGGTACGGCGGGCATCGCCTGAGCTGGTGCTCCCTGAGTTTTGGCAGCAGGCCGCGAAAAGGGCATGTCTTCGTCGTCGCCCCAGGGGTCGAGGCCGTCCAGATCGCTGTTGACCGACAGTGAGCTGCTCGATGCCGAGTAAGCCGCATCTGAAGAGGTCAACCCTGAACCAGTTTCTAGGTCGTCCTCATCATCAAAGATATCGGGGCCAACTGGGGGAAGATCAGTGCGGGGCAGGGGAGGGGAGACCGACGGGGCGGAGGCGGGGCGTTCTGGGCTGAGAACCGCGCCGCTGGCCCGCGAACTGGGTTTCTGCCATTCCAGAGGTGCGGCGCTCTGCCCGGCTTCCGGTTTCGCGCCGCTGCCGTTCAGAGTGCCGGGATCAGTGAAATCGAAGTTCATGGCAGGCGGCGTGGCTGGAGCGGGGGTCGCCATCGCCTCTGCTCGCCGCAGGGCGTCTTCCTGAGCGCGGGCGAGGCGTGCCCGCCACTGTTCCTGTGCAGCCAACGTGCCGTCGGGGTCGCCGCGCAGGGCTTCGGCCACTGCCCCGGCAACCTCGGTGGGGGCGCGGTCGAAGGCGGCGGCGAGGTCCGGCCAGCCGGGATAGTGGCGCTCGCGGCTCTGCCAGTCGATCCACTCGCGGTTCAGCTCGGCCCAGGCGGTCACGCGCTCGGCGTGGGCGGGCAGTTCGCGGGCCAGTAGCGTGGCGTCGGCCTTTGCCAGCGCTTTTTCTGCGGCCTTGCGTTCGCGCTCCAGCTTGCCCGCACGCAGGGCCAACCGCTGCACCTCCGTCACGCTGCGGCGGCGCAGGGTTTCCAGTTCTCCGCTGGCCTGTGTACTGGGCAGTTCCACGCTCAGTTCGTGCCGCCCCGCCGAGATTTCTTTCATCACGGCTTCGGCCCTCGCTCCGGCGTCGGGAGCCTCACTTGCCACCTGTTCGCGCAGGTCGCGGGCGGCGTGGCCCACAAATGTGGCGGTCACGGCCCGCCAGCCGTCCAGATCGCGGGAGGCGTCTTTCAGTCCGGCTTCGTCCAGTCCTTTCAGTTCGCGCAGGGCGGCCCGCACTTCCTCGGTCTGGGCCTTCAGTTCACGCGCCGCCGGGTACAGCTTGCGCAGGGTGTCCAGATCGCGGGCGTGGGCATTCAGGCCCTGCCGCGCCTCTGCACGGGTCCGGGCAGCGTCCCGGCCCTCCTGCCGCGCCTCTATTGCGCCCTGCACATTGGCCGACGCGCCGCCCAGCAACACGCTGACCTGCCGGAAAAACCCCTTGAGCATCGTGAAGGGCCGCAGCCGCAGCATAATTTCCAGGCCAAGAGTCAGGAGCACCAGCGGAATCAGCGCCCCCACATAACTCAGCACGCTCAGGGGGGCCATGACTACCTCTGCCAGCTTGCCTGCAGCTTCCGGCTCGAAGACCTCGTGGAGAGCCAGCAGTGCCAGCGTGACCAGCACACCTCCCAGCACGCGCCGCGACAGGTTGGCGAGGTCACGGCCCAGAAACACCAGCACGCCGTAGGCCACCGGAATCACTGGCAGCACATACGCGCCCCAGCCCAGCCAGCCCTGTAGTAGCCCCCGCGCCTGCGCCATCAGGCTGCCCGACGTTTCGCCGCCTGTGCGGGTGGGCGGCGGGAGCAGCAACGTGACCGCCAAAAAGATTCCGAGGGCGAACAGGACGAGTCCCAACGCCTCCCCATCAAACCGGTTCGCGGGAGCCGCCGCCTTCCGAGCCTTCACCGCCTTCGACATGCCTTCACTGTACCGCACATCATCAGTCGGAAGTGCCGGGAATTCCGCCCCCAGCGCGAGTTTCTGAAGGGGGTGGGGGCTGCCGGGCTTTGGGCCATGAATAGGGCTTTCTGCCGGGGGTGGGTGATCAGTGGGAGGCGGGAAGAGCGTGCTGGCCGTGAAATCTATGTGCTGAGTCACAGGAGAACCCGGTGGAATGTCCCCGCCGCTGCATCTGGGTTCGCCAGTCCAAAGCTCTCTAGTACAGCGTCAATCGGTCAGGGTGGGATATAACCGACTCAGTTTGCGTCGTGCGTCCCCAGTGGTGAACTGCCAACAGATGCAAACGGCACGCTCCCGACGTCGGGTCAGCCAATGATCGACCACCTTGATCAGTG
>NZ_KB899720.1:2500-63291 GCF_000378445.1 Deinococcus aquatilis DSM 23025
CCGAAATGCGCGAGGCTATTGGCGAGCAGATGGGATTGGTGCTTGAAGGCATTGAACCCGACGACTACCTGAGCGAGTAAGGCGGAGGTGGACCATCTGGCCCCATTGATCACCAGAGCCGCCAGACGCCCAGTGAGCGTGGTCAGTTCATCTTTGTTGCCACCTGCTCTGTCTGAGGCCTGGACGGCGTTCTGTCGAGGGCCGGAAAAATTGTGCCATGCTAAAGCTCCATGTCACATATGCAATTGGTGCAGGAGCATGTCGGTTCAGGCCTGACGATCAGGGTACATGCCCTGACGCACGTCACACGTTTTTCGCGCACAGCAGACGGCGAACTCGGTGAAACGCGGGAGATGGATGGACGCTTTACTGTCGAGGCCGAGTTGAACGGCTCGGGTGTGCTGCTGGAACCCGGAGCTTTTCAGTATTCGGTGGGACAGATCGAAGCCAACGTGCAGCAGCAGCAGCAGGGCGGCTTCCTGCGCCGCGCCATCGCCACTGCTGGCACGGGCGAGAGCGCCTTTGCCACGCGCTTTACCGGACAGGGCAAGGTCTGGACAGAACCCAGCCGCAAGCACTTCATCATTGCCGAAATGTCGGGCGACCCCAGCGACGCCATGCTGCTGGACGACCGCGCCTTTTATCTGGCCCAGGACACCATGCAGCTCGGCACGCACACGCATTCCAGCATCTCCGGCATCCTGTCGGGCAACGGACTGCGCCAGCCCAAGCTGTCGGGCCGTGGCGTGTTTGCCGTAGAAAGCCCCGTGCCAGTCAGTGAAATAGAGGTCATAGAACTTGAAGGCCGCCAGACCCTGACCGTGGACGGCGATCTGGCCCTGATGTACAGCGCGTCTCTGAACGTGGAACTCCGCCCGCTGGTGCGCGGCCTCCGAAATGCCATGCGGACCGGAGAGGGCTTCGTCTATGTCTTTTCGGGCAGAGGCACGGTCTACCTGACGCCCACCCACCGGATGATCTCGGGCGCTTCTCTGTAAACGTTCCTCAGCAGAGTTTGGCCGACCCTTGATCTGGGCTTCTGACGGCCTTGAATCCCCTGTCACACTGAGTAAAGTCTTACAAAGTCTTTGCAGCTACGGCAGCAGCATAACGGCGGTGCGCCCTGTTCCATATGACGCCCTCAGCCTCTGGCGGAACCGCGCACCCTAACTCCACCTTTTCCAGCCTCCTCCCGATGGGCGAGGCTGTTTTTTTGTTGTCTCCAACTGAGCTATAGCAGCGCTTCTACCGTCACCACGTCGCGCCACACGCCGTCCAGTTGTGCGTGACGCTGGTGAACACCCACCTCGCGGAAGCCGCAGCGGGCATGCAGGCGGCGGCTGGCAATATTTTCGGTCAGGATGCGGCTGGTCAGCTTGTGCAGGCCTGAAAGCCTGGCGGCCACCATCAGGGCCGTGAGCACTGCCTCGCCGTGTCCCTGGCCGCGTGCCGCCCGCGCCACATACACCCCGTGATCGCCAATGCCCGCGTAAACCTCACGGGCGCTGTAGGGGGCACTCCAGGCGAACGCCAGCACTTCTCCCGCCTCCTCTATCACCAGAGTTGGATGCTGGGCCGTCTGCGGGCTGCTGAGGCGTTCGCGGATGTCATCTGGAGTTCGTAGACGCGTTTCAAAGGTAGCGATCCGGTCTTCTATGCCCTCATTGTAGATCTGAGCAATGGCGTGGGCATCTGCGGAGGTAGCGGGTCGGGCAGGCATACGTCAGTGTGAACCGTACCGCACCCTCTTGACCACAGAAAACGTCTTGACCACAAAAAACAGGGAAAACCAGCCCGAAGCGGATTTTCCCTGTATAAGATGTCGGTAAAAAAGCATTGCCGGTGAGCAACGGCACCCGCGAATCATCCCTTATGGCTGCTGCCTTCCGGCCCTGACCAGGTTCAGGCGTTCACGCTGCGCTGCGCCAGCAATGCGTTTGGGAGTGTAGCACAGGCCATTGCAGATGCAAGGGGACTTGCTGGAACCCGCAGAAGCCAGCCGCCGCAAAAGAACGCCGCCGGAACCCCCTGAAGGATTCCGGCAGTGCGTTGGTGCTGGAGATGGGACTTGAACCCACACGCCTCGCGGCGCTAGCACCTCAAGCTAGTGCGTCTACCAATTCCGCCACCCCAGCAGGTGATGAAGCGGTAGCAATGATAGGGGGGCACAGTGTGTATGTCAAGCACGGTGTGTAGGTCAGGTTGTGCTGTGTTTGCCGAAAACGGGGGCCTGTGCAGTCTGCCCGCGCCTGTGCTACCCTGACGTTTGCCGCCGCGAGCGGTGGGGCCGCAGAGAACCCATCTCTGTCTTTACCCCGACTGCTGCGTGCGGGACTCCACAACACGAGAGGTTCACTATGATCGACAAGAAACAGACCATTCAGGACAACGCCAAGAGCGACAAGGACACCGGCAGCACCACCGTGCAGATTGCCCTCCTGAGCGCCCGCATCAGCAACCTGAGCGCCCACCTGACCGCCAACAAGAAAGACAAGCACGGTCAGCGCGGCCTCCAGCTCATGAACGGCCAGCGCCGCCGCCTGCTGAAGTACCTCGAGCGTACCAACTACGACGAGTACATCACCCTGACCGACAAGCTCGGCATTCGCCGGGGCCAGCGCATCGTTCGCTGATCTCCAACAAAAAAGCGCCGCCTCGTTTGTAGGCGGCGCTTTTTTATGTATCAGGCCCGAATTTCGACTGTCTCAAAGATTCTCTGCGCGGCCACCACGTTCTTTTCACGCCTCATCCTCCACAGCCTGTTCACCTGTCGCTGGGGCGGGGCCGCATCCGGTCTGGAGCTTCTCGCCAGTCGCCGCTGGGAACGGGGTCTGCTCCGGGCTGGCTCAGGCGGTCGGCGCGGGCATACAGGTAGACCCACGCGGGCAGAGTCGCGCCGCCTTCCAGCAGCAATTGCACACGTTCGCGGGTGTAGAGGGGCGGCGTTTCTTCGGTGCCTTCGAGGTCGTCTAAAAAAGGTAGAGCCGCCTGCCAGTCGGCGGGTGCGTAGGTCAGGGCGTGGCCCAGCACCCGGTCTGAACTGTGGCCCTGCACCACTGCCGGGTACGCTTCCGGCGTCAGGTGCAGCAGGCGGTGGCCGTGCAACTGCGCAGGCTGAGCGGTAAAAGTGCCTCCCCGCGCTGCCACCCCTGCATTGCGTTCGCCGGGCATCAGGGTGCCGTAGACAAAAACGGTGGTCAGGAGGTCGGGCACGGAAGCAGTCATAGGCACATGCTAGCGGGGGAGACAGAGAGGGGGCTTTGTCCGTCTATGTCTCACTCATTTTAATCATGAAGAACAACGTTTGTTCTGTGCGGTCAGGAACGAAACCAACCCCACACACCCCACCCCGCTTGCCCGCCAGACTGAAGCATGAAGCTAAAGAACGCATCCGTCCGCCCTCTAGCTTTGGCCCTCTCTGCCGCGCTGGTCGGCGGTTCGATGTTGTTCTCCACCACCCTGGCCCTTCAGGCCGCCCCCAGCACGCCCAGGCCGAATGCCGCGCCTCCTGCCAGTGCAACCCCCAGTTCACCGGGAAGCAGCGCTGTAGATCGCCGCGCCACTGCTGCCAGGCCCACGCCCCTGAGCACCGCCGAAAAAACGGCGCTGAATGCCCTCTTTACCAAAACCCGGCCCGCCACTCTGCGGATAGAGCAGTGCGCCCCCACCAACTGTGCCGACCCTGACGGCATCGGTACGGCCTTTCTGATCAGCGCCGATGGATTGGCTCTGACGGCCTACCACGTGGTCTTTCAGGCCAAGAATCTGAGTGCCCAGACGCTGGACAAAAAGCGCTATGCCGTAGAAGTGATCGGCTATGACGATCAGGCGGATCTGGCCCTCTTGCGCGTCAAAGTGCCCAAGGGAACGCCCTTCTTGCCTCTGGCGACTGCACGTCCGGCAGTAGGCGACGCAGCTCTGGCGATTGGCAACGGCGGCGGCGATTTCCTGACATCCAAAACAGGCCGCCTGACCGCGCTGGACGCCGAAGCGGGCCGCGCCGACTTTCCGGCAGGTACGCTGGAACTGAACGCGCCGCTCATTCCTGGCGACAGCGGCGGCCCGATCCTGAACCCTAAAGGTGAAGTCACGGGCGTGGTCAGCTACATCAGCGTGCAGGGGCAGGGCAACAGCCGCCGGATTCAGTCTTATGCCGTGCCCGTGACCACCAACGATTCCAATCTGGCGGCCCTGAAACGCGGTGAAAAACGGGACGCCCCTATCATCGGGATCGGCATCGGCGGCAATCTGGCGGCCCTGACCGACCTCAGCGAGCGCGAATTTGCCGAGGCCAACCGCGTGCTGGAACTGGATCTGGGCAACACCCCCGGCGCATTCTTTACCAGCGTCTCGGCGGGCAGTCCGGCGGCCAAGGCGGGGCTGCAACCCCTCCAGTACAACGAAGAAGGCAACCGTATTCGCGGCGACATCGTGACCGCCGTGAACGGCAAGCGCATCGTCAACTTCCTGGAGTTTCAGTTTGCCGTGCGTTCTTACGCCCCCGGCGACACCGTGACCCTCAGCGTATTGCGAGGCGGCAAGACCATCGAGGTCAAATTGACCCTGATTCCCCGCGCTACCGTGTCCAACTGATTGGAAGTGGCGGGCTGTAGGCATTGAAAAAGCGCTGCTGGGCGGGTGTGCACACCAATCCAGCAGCGCTTTTGATTCCCTGAATTCTGCTGATTGCAGAAATATTAATCTATAATTAAGCTTGACAATTCTGTGCAGAACAGAATACTGTGACGCATGGACTCCGCACTTAAGAAAGCAGGCGCGATGCTGGCCCACCTCGACCTCTTTCACCACATGCTGCACCTGCGCGGGCTGCTGCAACTGGCTGCACATATGGAAGAGCGGGGCGACCGCGTCACCCTGATCAGCCCAGACACCATCACCCTGATCGGCACCGAGCAGAGCGCCGCGCCCACCGTGACCACCACCAAGGGGGCCACCATCGCTTCGGGCAATGCCTACGCCGTGCTGCGAACCCTCAAGGGCCACGACGCCCCCGAATACGCTGTGACCCGCGAGGAACTGGGCGCACTGAACGCCCGCGCTGTGGCCGATATAGAGGCCGGAGACGCTCTGCGTGCCTTTGCCGACACCCTGACCCGCATTACGGCTCCCGCGCCCGCCGCTGCTGCGCCTGCTGCCACCGATGCCGAGCGCTCTGGTGCCGCTACCCCTAACGCTGCCACCCCAAACCCCGCCACCCCGAACTCCGAACGGGCTGCCCGCCCGCGCCGGACCGCCGAAGCCGAAGCAGGCAGCGCCGACCAACCCGCCGCCTGAGCCTGTTCTGTACCTTGTTCTGTCCTGAGCCGTCCCGTGTGGGGCGGCTTTTTTGGCTATAAGTTCTGTACCACAGCATAGCCCTGGATTTACGGCCACCACGCTTTCCCCACTCCCCACGGACCACTGACACAAGGCCGTACTTAATTTCTCCCGCGTGCCTGCCAATAAGACGATGTTTCAGTGGCGGGCAGCAGGCGGAGGTGGTCGGCGTCGGCCCGCTCTGCATGGGCGCGGTCTGCCAGAGCCTGCGCTTCCTGTGCGGCGCGTTTCTGGCCCAGCCAGCCGTTCCAGTAGGTTTGCAGCGTTTGCGTGACCAGGGTCAGTGACACGGTATCCGATCCGTCCAGCGGCTGATACAGCAGATCCAGATCGGTGAGCGGGCCACCGTTGGGGCCACCTACAGGCTGCCAATACGGAATGTCCACGGTGCGGAGTCCCCAGGCATGCAGGGCGGCGCGGCGGGCGGTGGCGCTGCTGCCTGCTTCGGCTTCGGCTTTCCGGTCTGCCTCATCCTGCCGCCCCCCGAACACGCTGTCGGCAAAGATTCCTGCCAGCCCCGCCGCCCGCACCTCTTCCAGTTTGGCGGCGTGCAGCGCCCAGCCCACGCCCCGGCCCTGGGCCTGCCGCGCCACACCCGTAAACGACGTGAATCCGGCTCCTTCCATCAGATGAAAGACTGTGCCGCCCAACACCTGCCCGCCAGAGTCTTCGGCCACCAGCACGCGGTTGCGCGGCCCCGAGACGAGGCGCGGGAACATCTGCGGCGGCATCAGCGAGTCGGGATCGTAGTAACTCTCGTCCTGCACGCGCCCAAAGGCAGGCAGGGCCGGATCGGTGGGGTCGGTCACGCGGCGCACGGTCACGGGTAGGGGAGACGGCATAGGGGCAGGATAGACCTAGCGCCTGTGCCCAGCTTCCAGATCAGGACTGCGATACTGCGTCCATGACGGCTTCTTCAGTTCCTGACCCGTTGGCCTTTCCCATTGGCCCCATTCCCGATCTGCTGGGCCGCGATCAGGCCACCTTGGAGGCAGTGGCGGCGCGAATGCTGGCTACCGCGCAGGCATGGCGCACCCTGCTGAATGGCCTCACCGACACTGAACTGAAACGCACCTACCGCCCCGGCAGTTGGACGGTGCAGCAGTTGGCCCACCACACCGCCGACGCGCACCTGCACGGCCTAATGCGCCTGAGCTACGGCCTGGCCGAGCAGCCCTACACCATTCAACCCATGAATCAGGAGGCGTGGCTGGCCCTGCCCACCAACGCCGCGCCCGTGCAGCACGCCCTCACCTTTCTGGACGCCCTGAATTTGCGCTGGGACGCCCTGCTGCGCGGCACGGATCCGCGTGCTTTCGATGGGCAGATTTTGCACCCGGAAGAAGGCCCGCAAGACCTGTGGCGCTTGATCTCCAAGCATGACTGGCACCTGCGTCACCACCTCGCCCACGCACGACTTGCGCTGGGGCTGCCGGGAGAGCCATGAAGAGAACGCCGTGGATGGGCGTGGCCCTGATGGTGGTGGCAGGGCTGGTGTTGTCGGTGCTGCTGTCGGCGACCCGAGATATGCCGCTGGTGTACGCGGGCCTGAACACCGTGATTTACGGCGCTCTGGGCGTGTGGGCCTACACCCAGTGGCGGCGGGTGCGCCACGCCCGCACGGGTCAGATGGGTCAGGCCCGCTGGCTGTATCTGGGCCTGATGGGATTCAGCGCCCTGGTGATTCTGGTGCGTCTGATGGAAGCTTTTTCGGGAGCCGCCGCTTGAGCGCAGTTCTTTCTGAGTCGGGGGCGTTGTTGGGGCCGCTGCTGGCGCAAGACCCGCGCTTGCCCGCCGTCTGGGACTGGGTGCAGGCCACCATGAGTGTGGACGCCGCCCACGACGGAGCGCATCTGGCACGGGTCGCCCGTTGGACCCTAGCCTGTGCTCCTGCTCTGGCCCCCGGTCTCGCCATCGCCGCCGCCCTCACGCACGACATCATCAATCTGCCCAAAAACCACCCGCAGCGGGCGCAGGCCAGCACGCTGGCGGCAGAGGCGGTGCGGGCCAAGCTGCCCAGTCTCGGCTTTGACTCAGCAGAAGCCGGGGCCATCGCCGCCGCCGTGCGCGACCATTCCTACTCTCGGGGGGCCACGCCGGAAACGCTGCTGGGAGCCGCCCTGCAAGACGCAGACCGATTGGACGCGCTGGGCGCACTGGGTATCTTGCGGGCAGCGGCGGCAGGCGGCAGCATGGGCCGCGCCCTCCTGCACGCCACCGACCCCTTCTGCACGGCCCGCACCCCCGACGATACGGCCTACACCATCGACCACTTTTTTACCAAGCTGCTGCGGCTGGAAACCACTTTTCAGACCCCTGTGGGCCAGCAGGAGGCGGCGCGGCGCACGGCGGTCATGCGGGCATTTCTGGCGAATCTGGGAGAAGAGGTGGGGGTGGAGTTTGCTGGGTAGCTACTCCTCCAAATGTGCCGCGTCGTTGTAGCCCACCAGTGTCCAGCGGCCCTCCTTGCGGCTGAGGCGGGTCAGGCCGGTGTGCGCCAGCTGGTACGGAAAAGGCAGCACGTAGCCGGGTTGGGGCAGGGCAGGCCACCCGAACAGGCCAGACAGCAGCGCCCGAATAGCCGCTCCGTGTGAAAAGGCGATGACGCGCCCGCCCTCCAACCCGTCTGCCCAGTCCTGCATCCGGTCTGCCACGGCCCGCAGGCTTTCGCCGTTGCCGGGGGCGGGCAATGTCCACGGGTCGCGCTGCCAGTCGGCGTAATCGGGGTCGTGGGTCACGGCGTCGGTGGTCACGCCCTCGTATTGCCCGAAGTGCATTTCACGCAGGCGGACATCAAGGCGCAGTTCGCGTCCGGGCAAGCTCAGTTCGGCGGTACGGGCGGCGCGGCTCAGGTCGCTGCTGTACACAGCATCAAAGCTCTGGTTGCTCAGGCGGGGGGCGAGGCGGGCAGCCTGCGACTCTCCCAGCGTGCCCAATGGCGTATCCGTCCAGCCCTGCCAGCGGCCTATGCCGTTCCAGTCGGTGGCTCCGTGCCGCACCAACGTCAGATGCAGAGCCTCACCTGTCATGGCCGCTCCTCGAAGTCGGGGTTGTGCTGGGCGAGGTCTGCGCCGTCGTGTAGCGCGGGCACGGGGCGCGGTTTGCCCTGTTCGTCCAGCGCCACAAACACGAAATGCCCAGTGGTCGCCAACTGCACCTCACCGCTGGCCATTGTTTCGCGGTACACGTCCACCCGGATGGTCATGGAGGTGCGGCCCACGCGCACCACGCGGGCGTCCAGCGCCACCGCGTCGCCTACCCGGATCGGGACATGAAAATCCACGCCGTCCATGCGGGCGGTGACCACCGAGCCTCTGGCATGGCGCACGGCGGCCACACTTGCGGCCTTGTCCATCAGAGACAACACGAAACCGCCGAAGGCCGTGCCGTGATAGTTGCTGTCTTTGGGAAAGACCAGTTCCAGCATGCGGGCGCGGCTGCGCGGGGCGGGGGCAATCGGTGCGGGCTGATCGTTCATCGGTGTCCAGTATCGCGCCTACTGGGCCAAAACAACTCACTCAGATTCAAGATGAGTAAAACATGAGATTTGGAGGGTCAGTTCAAAGATCGGGGGCAAAGGGGCGGAATGAAACGGAATGAATTGACACCCTTATTTCTGCATGCCAGCATGAACATTACACACAACGTTTAACAGAAAGTCTGGAGCAGTCAGCACCACGGCGGTAGGTTTTCTCTGCCTCATGTCTGTCTGCGCCCGGCAGGAGGATTACCTATGAAGCAAATTTCAGGCAACAGCAGTCGTCAGCAGCGCATCAGCCTCAAACTCGCTTCCCTTGCCGTGGCGCTACTCGGTGCATCGGCATTGGCCGACAAAGTGGTGAATATCGGCTACAGCGGGCCTCTGTCGGGCGGCGCGGCTTTTTACGGCAAAGACGTGCAGTCGGGCCTCGATATGGCGATCAATGAAATGAATAAGGCGGGCGGCGTCACCGTGAAGGGAGAGAAAGTCACCTTCAAGTTGGTGGCCCTCGATGACCGCTACCTCCCCAACGAAACGGCCACCAACGTCAAGCGCCTGACCTCTCAGGGCATCGACATCATCTTTGTGCCGCACGCCGGGGGCATTCTGACGGTGCAGCCCCTGACCAACCGCGACCCCGAATTCCTGCTGGTGGCCTATTCCAGCGAACCCAAGATTCTGGAATCCAAGAACCCCCTGACCTTCATGTTGCCTCCCCGCTACGACAACTACCTGCAACCCTTCGTGTCTACCCAGATGAAGGCGTTCGGCAAGAAGCTGGGCATGGTGGGCACGACCAGCGCCTACGGCAAGCAGTGGGCCGAGGCCATCACGGGCGAGTGGACGAAACAGGGCGGCACGGTGGGCACCAACAACGGCGTCGATTACGCGACCACCGTGGACTATTCCTCTGCCGTAACCAAGGCGCTGGCCGAAAAACCCGACGTGCTGTTTATCGGCGGCCCCAGCCAGCCCACCGCGTTGGTGGTCAAGGCGGCCCGCGAGCAGGGCTTCAAGGGCGGCTTCATCGTGATGGATCAGGCCAAGTTCGAGCAGATGGATACCATCGTGCCGCGCGCTTACCTCGACGGGTCGGTTGGCGTGCTGCCCACCAAGGAATTTGCGGGCACACAGGTCTTCGTGGCGCAGTACCAGCGGGCCTACAAAAAGATTCCCACCAGTGAAGCCGCTCTGAACTACATGGGCATGAACGTGGTGGCCAAGGCGATGGAACTTGCCGGAACCACCGACGACGCGCAGGCCATCCGCGCCCAGCTGAACGCTGCGGCCAAGGCGCTGCCCCAGAGCAAGACGGTGTATAAGATGCTGGGTGTGTCGGCAGGCGGCCACGCCGACGCCGAATTCATCATCGCCAGCGTGAAAGGCGGCAAATACACCAAGCTGCGCGTCAACACGGTCTTCAAATAAGGCCCGGGCGCGGAGCAGCACGCGGGTCGTTGCCTCTGCCCCGGCCCGCCTGACCCGGCCTCCATTGCCCGCGCCCTGCATCCGTGTTGGGGCGCGGTTTCGTTTGCCCTTCTTTTCCCCTCAGGAGACCTGCCCTTGTCTACTTTTTTGCAACAACTGTTTAATGCCCTGGCGCTGGGCGGTGTCTACGCACTCGTGGCCCTCGGCCTCACCCTGGTCTACGGCGTGATGCGCGTGCCCAATTTTGCCCACGGCGGCCTGTACATGCTGGGCGCGTACCTCAGTTACGCGGTGCTGACCGGGCTGGGCTGGGGCTACGTGCCCGCGCTGATCATTTCGGCCATCGGCGTGGCGTTGCTGGCGGCCTTCATGGAACGCGTCATTTTTTACCCGATGAGAAACGCGCCGCATGTGCATCCCATGATCGCCGCCATCGGCGTGCTGTTTTTTCTGGAAGCCGCCGTGCAACTCGTCTGGGGGCCGGATTTCAAGCAGATCACCGAGCCAGTGCCCGGAATCGTGAACGTGGGCGGCGTCATCATCACCTGGCAGCGCCTGCTGGTCATCGGGGCGTCGGTGGTGGTCATGCTGGGCCTGAATTACTTCCTCAAGCGCACCATGACCGGGGCCACCATCGAGGCCATGAGCCAGAACCGCGAGGGTGCGCGGCTGGTGGGCGTGAATACCAACCGCGTCGGCATGATGACCTTCGCCATTTCGGGGGCGCTGGCAGCGGCGGCGGCCACCCTGATCGCGCCCATTATTTCGGTGTCTCCCAGCATGGGCGAGGTCATGAACCTCAAGGTTTTCGCCATCATCATTCTGGGCGGCATGGGCAGCGTTCCGGGGGCCATCGTGGGCGCATTTCTGCTGGCGCTGGCCGAAGTCTTCGGCGGCTATTACATCAGCCTCGATTTCTCGGATGTGATCGGATTTGCCATGCTGGTTCTCGTGCTGGCCCTCAAGCCGCAGGGCCTGTTTAAGAGGGGAACGTGATGCTGGGCAACGCAGGAACCAAAAGCGCAGGCGCGGGCCGCTTCAAGCTGGGAACGTGGGGCTGGGTGGCCGTGTTCGTGCTGGCCGCGCTGGTGCCGCTGTTCGGGCCTTCGGGCTACCTGCTGGATATCGGCGTGAACATCATGATCTACGCGATGCTGGCCTACGGCATGAACGTGTTGCTGGGCTACACCGGGCAGTTGCCGCTGGCCCATGCAGGCTTTTTTGGCATCGGGGCCTACACGGTGGGTATCCTGACCCTCAAGGCGGGCTGGAGTTTCTGGCTGGCGTGGCCTGCGGCGGTGGCGCTGTGCGCGGTGCTGGGGCTGCTGCTTGGTCTGGTGGCCTTCCGCACCAAGGGCGACGCGTTTTCTATCTTTACGCTCGGCGTCGGCGTGATCATCATGCTGGTCATCAACAAATGGGATGCACTCACAGGCGGCAACGAGGGCCTGAACGGCATCAATCCGCCCGCAGGTCTGGAAGTCCTGTCTAAAGGCGTGGGCCTCAAGCTGTCGGCGGGCTTTTATTATCTGGCCCTGATTGCCCTGATTCTGACCGTGCTGGCCGTGGCGCGGGCGCGGGGCAGCGTGTTCGGGCGCTCGCTGATCGCCATTCGCGGCGGCGAGGATTTAGCACGGAGTGCGGGCATCGACGTATTTACGCACAAGCTGCGGGCCATGATGCTCTCCACGGCCATCGCAGGCTTTGCGGGCGGCGTGTATGCCGTGTACGTGGGCTTTCTGGGGTCGGCGTCGGCTGGCCCGGCCATGACCTTTACGGTGCTGCTGTACCTGCTGGCGGGTGGGCTGGGCACGCTGGCTGGCCCCCTGATCGGCCCGGCGCTGCTGTACACCCTCACCCAGAGCCTCAAGGGGCTGCAAGATTACCAATACATCGTGTTCGGGCCGCTGCTGGTGCTGCTGATCATGTTTGCGCCGCAGGGACTGGCCGGACTGTGGATGAAGGCCCAGGCGCGGCGAGAGCTGGCCGCCGTGACGGGCAAAAAGGGAGCCGAGCGTGCCTGAGGTTGTCCAATCTGAAGTTTTGCATTCTGGCTCCGAGCTGCTGCGGGTCGAGGGGCTGGGCATCCGCTTCGGCGGCCTGCACGCTGTCAAGGACGTGACCGCCAGTATTCCGGCAGGCCAGATCACGGCCATCATCGGCCCCAACGGTGCGGGCAAAAGCACCTTCTTCAACCTGATTTCCGGGTTCTACAAGCCCACCTCGGGCCGAATCGTTTTTCAGGGTCAGGACATCACCCGCCTGAAAACGCATGAAGTGGTGGCAAGCGGCATGGCCCGCACCTTTCAGACCACCACCATCTACAAGGAACTGAGCGTGCTGGAAAACGCCATGATCGGTCACCGGGTGCGAACCCGCGCCGGACTGCTGGACGCCCTGCTGCGGACGGGCCGCGAGCGCCGTGACGAGCAGGAAAGCCGCGACGCGGCCATGACCGCCCTGACCCGCGTGGGCCTCGCTGCACACGCCGCCCGCCCCGCCGGAGCCATGACCCAGGAAGGCCAGAAGCGTGTGGGCATCGCGATGGCCCTTGCCAGCAACCCCAAATTGCTGCTGCTGGACGAACCCGCCGCCGGAATGAACCCCGAAGAGACCGTGAGCCTGATGACACTGATCCGCGAACTGGTGGCGGGCGGCCTGACCGTGACCCTTGTGGAACACAAGATGAGCCTCGTGATGAGCCTTGCCGACCATATTCTGGTGCTGCACCACGGCCAGAAGATCAGCGAGGGACTGCCTGCACAGGTCAGCCGTGATCCGGCGGTCATTGAGGCCTATCTGGGGTCGCACGCGCACGGCGGGCAGATGGGCCAGACGGCCACAGGAGCGGCTCCCCATGCTTGAGATTCGTGATCTGAGCGTCAATTACGGCCACTTTACGGCCCTGCATTCCCTGAACCTGACCGTCAGCCCCGGAGAAATCGTGGTGATGCTGGGGGCCAACGGCGCGGGCAAAAGCACCCTGTTTCGCACCCTGTCGGGATTGCAGCGGCCTTCCGGGGGCACGGCCACCTGGAACGGGGTTTCGCTGACGGGTGGCAGGCCAGAATTCAACGTTGCCAACGGGGTCGCGCAGTGCCCGGAAGGTCGCCTGCTGTTTCCCGAACTGAGTGTGGAAAAGAATCTGCGGTTGGGGGCCTTTGTGCACCGCAAAGACCCGGCAGGCACGGCCCGCGAACTGGAACGCGTCTACGAACTGTTTCCGGCTCTGGTCGAAAAGCGCAACGTTCCGGCAGGCAGTCTGTCGGGTGGGCAGCAACAGATGGTCGCCATCGCCCGCGCCCTGATGGCCCGTCCCAAGCTGCTGCTGCTGGATGAACCCAGTCTGGGCCTCGCGCCGCTGGTGGTCGAGCAGGTCTTCGAGGCCGTACAGCGCGTGAATTCAGCGGGCGTGGGCGTCCTGCTGGCCGAACAGAACGCCTACGCCGCCCTTGGCATCGCCCACCGGGGCTACGTGCTGGAGGGAGGCCGCGTGAGTTTGCAGGGCAGCCAGCAACAACTGATGACCGATGACCGGGTGCGGAGTGCGTATTTGGGGGTGTGAGACGGGCATAACCCCCAGTTGGCTTCGTCGCCAGCCCCCTTAAAGGGAGCGCAAGAGCAGTTGTCCTCCCCTTTAAGGGGGGGCATTGCGAAGCAACGGGGGGGTTAGCCCTCAAGCAAAGTGCCCTCAAGCGGAGTGTAAGTGCAGCCTTACACTCCGCTCCCTTTTTGCTTACCGACTGCCGCTACACTGGGTTCAGTCGCCCTCTGGTGGGGCTGAACTCCGGACGAGAGAACCGCCGTACCCGGTCAGGACAAGACGGCGCACCCCTGCGGAGGTGTTGGAAGATGGCATGGATGCTGCTGGTATTGGCTGGACTGTTGGAAGTGGGCTGGGCGATTGGCCTGAAATACACCGAGGGTTTTACGCGCCCGCTGCCCACGGCGCTGACGTTGATCAGCATGGTGGCAAGCATGGGCCTGTTGGGACTGGCGACCAAAACGCTCCCTATTGGTACGGCGTACGGCGTATGGGTGGGTATTGGCGCGGTGGGCGCGGCCATCTTGGGCATCGTGCTGTTTGGAGAATCGGCCAACGCTGCCCGCCTCGGCTTTATGGCGCTGATGGTGGTGGCGATTATTGGCTTGAAGGTGACGAGTGGGCATTGAGGGGGGTTTGTAGCGTTGTTGCGACGTTTTCCCCCACCCCCCAGCCCCCGCCCCCAAAGGGGTCAGGGGAGCGAAGCGCTGCGCTCGGCAGGAGTGATCTTGTCGCGTTCAGACTCGGCTGGATTGTTCATCTGAAGCGGAATTGCCCGTTCATTCTGAGTTGGAATTGGCCCGCGCGTTTCACGCACGACGGCCTCACATGGACTTGGGCGGGAACGATTTGGGGTGGAGGTGTGGTGGTCTTTGTTCCTCCCCTTGAGGGGGGGCATTGCGAAGCAATGGGGGGGTTGCCTTTGCCGCCCCAGACCCGGTTTTCTCGCTCACCTGAAGCAGAATCGCCCGTCGTCTTAACGTTGAAATTGACCCGCCCACGGCACGGTGTGGGGCGGGGTGAGGGCCATACTTCTCCCTTCCGCTTGAACCCGGTGCAATCCCCCTACCAAGTGGCGTCTAGAATGGGGGCAAGGAGTGTTCCCTGAATGGCGTTAGATCGTTTTTTTCGCAGACGCCGCCCGCAGCAGCAAGCGGGCAGCGACATGCCAGACCTGTGGACGCAGTGCCCTGCGTGCAAGGAAAGTGTCTATAACCGCGACCTGGAGGCCAACCTGTGGGTTTGCCCGAAATGCAACCACCACATCCGCCTGGAGGCAGGGCGGCGCGTGGAGGTGCTGCTGGACGAAGGCTCGTTCGTGCAGTTGTCGGGCCGCGTGCATCCCACCGACCCCCTGAACTTTCAGGATACCGAGGCCTACAGTGACCGTCTGGTGCGTGCCCAGAAGAAAACAGGCCGCCCAGACGCCATTCTGACGGGCACAGGCAGCATTCTGGGCCTGCCCGTGACGTTGGCGGTCATGGATTTCGCCTTCAGTGGCGGCAGCATGGGCAGCGTGGTGGGCGAGGAAATCAGCCGCGCCGCCGAACATGCCGCGCAAATCGGCACGCCCTTTGTGTTGGTGGCCGCCAGTGGGGGGGCCAGAATGCAGGAAAGTGCCCTCTCGCTGATGCAGATGGCAAAAACCACGGTGGCCCTCGAAGGTCTGACGGCGCGGGGCCTGCCCTACGTCAGCATTCTGACCGACCCGACCACCGGGGGCGTCACGGCCAGTTTTGCCACCATTGCCGATGTGATCATGGCTGAACCCGGAGCCTTGATCGGCTTCGCGGGGCCGCGAGTGATTCAGCAGACCATTCGCCAGAGCCTGCCCGAAGGCTTCCAGCGGGCCGAATTTCTGCTGGAACACGGCATGATCGACGATGTGGTAGACCGCCGCAACCACCGGAACTTTCTGGCCGGACTGCTGGGCGTCCTGACCCGCCGCGCCCCCGACGCCCTTCCCACCCAACAGTCTCCCGAACAGTCCAGCGAGCAATCCGCCGAGGCCCCTGCGTGATGACCACCCCCCCCACCGACCTCAAAGCCACCCTTCTGAAGCTGGAAGCCCGCGTACACGACCTCGAAGTGACGGCGCGTGAAACCGGGCAGAATCTGGACGCGGCCATTCATCCGTTGCGGGCCGAAGTGGAACGCCTCAGGACGGCCCCGGTCCCTGCCGCCAACGCCCCCATGACGCGCTGGGAGCGGGTACAACTGGCCCGCGCACCGGGTCGGCCCACCGCGCACGACTACACCGAGCGCCTCGTGACTGACTTCACGGAACTGCACGGAGACCGCAACTTTGCCGACGACCACGCCCTGATCGGCGGGCCGGGACGCTGGCAGGGCCGCCCCGTGATGCTTCTGATGCAGCAAAAAGGCCGCGACACCAAAAGCCGCGTGCGCCGCCGCTTTGGCATGAGCAACCCGGAAGGCTACCGCAAGGCCATGCGCCTGATGGATCTGGCCGATAAATTTGGCCTGCCGGTGGTGTGCCTGATCGATACCCCCGGCGCGTACCCCGGCATAGAGGCCGAGGAGCGCGGTCAGGCGTGGGCCATTGCCGAGAGCATTCAGCGGATGGTGCGTCTGCGGGTGCCCGCCGTGTGCGCCGTGATTGGCGAGGGCGGCAGCGGCGGGGCACTGGCAATTGGCGTGGGCAACCGCGTGCTGATTCAGGAAAATGCGTGGTACAGCGTCATCTCGCCCGAATCCTGCGCGGCGATCCTGTGGCGCGATTCGGCACAGGCCCCCAAAGCCGCCGAAGCCCTGAAACTCACGGCCCCCGATCTGCTGGAACTGGGCATTGTGGAAGAAGTGATTCCCGAACCCGTGGGCGGGGCACATCTGGATCTGGACGCCGCCGCCGCTGCACTGGGCGAGGCCGTGGGCCGCCATCTGGACGAACTGGGCAAGCTGAACGAGCAGGAACTGAAAGCGCAACGGGCCGCACGTTTCCGGGCGCTGGGAGCCTTTACGGAAAGCTGAAGCGCCTGACACAGCTGGAGCCGGGAGCTTGATGTTCCCGGTTTTCTTTTTGATACAGCTTCCGATTAAACACCGTGCTTTTTGGTGTTTAATCCGAGTGAAGCGAGTAGGACTTCAGTTGTGGTTTCAGTCGGCTCTTTCTCTCCCGTTCCGCCCTATCTTGTACCCAATACAAATCCGGGGCAAAACGGCTTCAGCCTGCGCTGGGGCCACCAAAGGGGTGAATGGGTTGAGACTTTTAGGACGGTTGGGAAGGGGTCTGCTGTGGCTGATTCTGGTCATTCTGGTGCTTGTTCTGGCGGCGGTGCTGTGGCTGCGGGGCACGTCCAGCCCGCGTGTTTCGGGCAGCCTGACGCTGCCGGGCGTGTCGGGCCAGGTCACCATTACGCGCGACAGCTGGGGCGTGCCGCATATCCGGGCCACCGCCAGCGATGAAGACGCGGTGTTTGCGCTGGGCTTCGTGCATGCTCAGGACCGCGCCTGGCAACTGGATTTTCAGCGGCGCGTGACTCAGGGCCGCCTGTCGGAAGTGTTGGGCGCACCCGCACTGGCACAGGATAAATTTCTGCGAACCTGGGGCTTTTACCGGGCGGCCCAGTCGGCCCTGCCTGCCCTCTCTGAGCGCAGTAAGCGCATGGTGGCGGCGTACACGGCGGGCGTGAATGCGGGCTTTGCACAGGGCAAAACCGCCCCCGAATTCCGCATTCTGGGCTATACCCCCGAACCGTGGACGGATGTAGACAGCATCGCCTGGAGCAAGTTGATGGCCTTCGATCTGGGCGGCAACTACGAAGACGAGGTGCTGGGCGCACGCACGGTCAAGCGTCTGGGCGAACGTGGGCTGGCCGAAATCATGCCGCCGTACCCCGAAGGCGGCCCCACCATCCTGAGTGCCGACGAACTGCCCGCCGGAACCACCGCGCGGGCCAGCGCCCCGGCTCTGGCTGCCCAACCCACCCTGCCCGACGCCACCATTGCCGCGCTGCGCTCTCACCTCCTAGCGGCGCGGGAACTGGGAATGCAGGCCGAACCGGGCAAAGGCAGCAACGACTGGGTGATGGCCGGAAGCCGCACCGCCAGCGGTAAACCCATTCTGGCCGACGACCCCCACCTGTCTCTGACCAGCCCGATGCTGTGGTATCTGGCCGACATTCAGGGTCCCACCCTCAAATCCATCGGGGCCAGCATTCCCGGCCTGCCCGCCATCGTGATCGGGCGAAATGAGCGCGTGGCATGGGGCGTGACCAACGTGAATCCCGATGTGCAGGATCTGTACATCGAGCCGGAGGGGGTCAGGCTGACCGAGCGCACCGAAATCATCAAGGTGAAAGGCGGCGCAGACGTGCAACTGGTGGTGCGTGAGAGCAGCCACGGCCCGATCATCAGCGATGCGGGGGCCGCCGACGTGGGGCCGCGTGTGGCGCTGAAATGGACGGCCCTGCAACCCGGCGATACCACCATGGACGCCTTTCTGGGCCTGAATTACGCGCAGAACTGGGCGCAGTTCACGGCCTCCCTCAAAAGCTACGTGGGACCAAGTCAGAACTTCGTGTACGCCGATACCGAGGGCAATACCGGCTACTACGCACCGGGCCGCGTACCGATCCGCAGCGGCTGGGACGGCTCCCTGCCTGTTTCGGGCGACGGCTCCCGCGAGTGGAAGGGCTACCTGTCTTTCGAGCAATTGCCGCACACCTACAACCCCGCCGATGGATTGGTCGTGACCGCCAACAACCGCGTGACCCCCGACGCCTACCGCTTTGCCCTCGCCAACAACCGCAACTGGGCCGAGCCGTACCGCGCCGAGCGCATCACCGAACTGTTGACCGCCAAAGCGCAGGGCTGGACGGTGGCCGATGTGCGGAAAGTGCAACTGGACACCCAGAGTCTGGTCTGGCGTGACCTGAAACCGCTGCTGCTGGCGGCCCGCCCCGACGGTGAGCTGAGTACGCGGGCGCTGGAGCAACTGCGCGGCTGGGACGGCAACCAGACCGTGTCCAGCGTACCCAGCCTGATTTTTGAAGCCTGGCTGATGAAGTTGCAGGGCATGGCCCGCGATGAACTGGGCAACGATACCCAGATCAACAGTCTGGCCGTGCTGAACCAACTGAAATCCGACGGCAACCTGTGCCAGAACGAGAGTGCTAATCAAGGAGCCAATCAAGTGAACAACTGCGCCGCTGCCCTGACGGTCACACTGAAGCAGGCTGTAGACGACCTCAGCGCCCGCCTCGGCTCTGATCCGGGCGGCTGGAGCGCGGGCAAGCTGCACACGGTAGCCAGCAATCACCGCGCCTTCGGCAACGTGTCGGCCCTGTCGTGGCTGTTCAACCACAGCGCCCCCACCCCCGGCGGCACCAATACCGTGAATGTGGCCCGTCCCGAAGTCGGTACCTTCCGCCAGACGCACGGCCCCAGCTACCGCCAGATCGTGGACCTCAGCGACCCCAACCGCAGCCTGTATGTGGGCAGCCTCGGCCAGAGCGGAAACCCGCTGGGCAACCACGTTTCCGACCAGCAAAAAATGTGGGTGGCGGGCGAATACCTGCCCATGAGCACCGACGCGAAGGATTGGGGGAAAACAGTGACGCTGACGTTGGAAGGCGGGAAGTAACGAGCTGTTATCCTCCCCTCTAAGGGGGGGCGTTGCGAAGCAACGGGGGGGGTTTGCCTTCCAGGTGAGATTTAGGTTGCGTGTAAACCCCCCAGTCGGCTTCGCCGCCAGCCCCCCTTGAAGGGGAGCGCAAAAGCAGTTGTCCCCACCTCTAAGGGGGGGCGTTGCAGAGCAACGGGGGGGTTCACCTTCCAACTCAACTCAACAAGCGCGGCCTCCGTCACTCCCGACAGGGGCCGCACTTCGTTGTGAGTGTCTCTTGCCTCTGCCCCTGCCCGGCGCACCTCGTCACCGCCTGGGGCGCTGCGTTACTTAACGCCGGAACGTCTCCTGACTGGCGTAGTTCTGGCGGCCACTGCCATCTATAAATTGCGTCAGGCTCTGCACGTTCAGGCGGCTCCCCTTCACATTCATGACCAGAGTGGTATTGGAAAACCCCTTGGCATACAGGGCGCTGGCCGTGAAATGGTTGGCGTCCGAAACGCCCGTGCCGTAGGTCAGCACGCCTGCCTTGCCCCAATCGCAGTCGGTGGGGCTGCACTTGCCGAACACCTGCACGGTCAGCGTGCCGTCGTTGTTGGGGTAGAACACTACGCGCGTGATGCCGCGTGTGTTGGCATTGGTGTTCGTCCAGGTCCCCACGAAGTCGGTAGGGGCAGCGTGGGCCGAAGAAGCGAGCGTCAGGGCGGCAAAGGCGGTCAGGGCCGTGCGGGTCAGGGTCATGCGGGTCAGGTTGGTCATGATGGAACTCCTTTGGCCTGTGGGTTCGTCAGGCCGGACGCTGGGCGGAACGAGGGAGTTTGAGACGTTCCAGCGGGCGCTTTTGCGTTGCTCTTGCTGGTGAATGAAGCGTACCGAGGCCCCCATGAGCGACCCATGATCGGGGTGGGCGGCGGGGTCAGGTTGAGATCAGCGGGAGGCCAGTGGAACCGTTCCCACCCGGCGCGTCGTATGCTGTGAGGCGTGCTAAAGACGGATTTGGCGGCGCGGCTGAAGCCCGCTTTTGATGATGACCGCGATGCGGAAACCTTCTTGCTGCGGCTGGAACGCTACGGCACTGACCTGGAGGGCAGTTTGCGGGCAGTGTACGGCGACGCCGCCGACGCGCTGATGACCGAGCTTCTGGAAGTGCTGATTCATGCCCACCATACCCGCGCCCCCGACCTCAAGCGGCTGGACGAGGCCCGTCTGCTGCGCCCCGACTGGCTGCAAGCGCCCGAAATGATCGGTTATGTGGCCTACACAGACCGCTTTGCCGGAAATCTGCGCGGCGTGGCGGGGCGGCTGGACTATCTGGAAGGTTTGGGCGTCAAATACCTGCACCTGATGCCCCTGCTTAAGCCCCGTGAGGGCGAGAACGACGGCGGCTACGCGGTGCAGGATTACCGCGCCGTGCGGCCCGATCTGGGCACGATGGACGACCTTTCGGCGCTGGCTTCTCAGTTGCGGGAACGCGGGATGAGCCTTGTTCTGGATCTGGTGCTGAACCATGTGGCCCGCGAACACGAGTGGGCCGAGAAAGCGCGGGCGGGCGATCCCGTCTACCGCGACTATTTTCATATCTACCCTGACCGTACCCAGCCCGACGCCTACGAGCGCACCCTGCCCGAAGTGTTTCCCGACTTTGCCCCCGGCAACTTTACGTGGGACACCGAGGCGGGCGAGGACGGTGCGGGCGGCTGGGTCTGGACGACCTTCAACTCTTATCAGTGGGACCTGAACTGGGGCAATCCGGCAGTGTTCCGCGAATTCGCAGACCTGATCCTGCACCTTGCCAACCGGGGTGTGGAGGTGTTCCGGCTGGACGCCATCGCCTTTATCTGGAAGCGCCTCGGCACGGCCAGCCAGAACCAGCCCGAAGTGCATCACCTGACGCGGGCGCTGCGGGCGGCCATTCGGATCGTGGCCCCGGCGGTGGCGTTCAAGGCCGAGGCCATCGTGGCTCCCAACGAACTGATTCATTACCTCGGCACGCGGGACCATCACGGCAAGGTCAGCGACATGGCCTACCAGAACAGCCTGATGGTACAGATCTGGAGCAGCCTCGCCAGCCGTGATACCCGCCTGTTCGAGACGGCGCTGCTGGCATTTCCGCCCAAGCCCACCAACACCACCTGGGGCATGTATGTGCGCTGCCACGACGATATCGGCTGGGCCATCAGCGATGAGGATGCGGGGCGGGCTGGCCTGAGCGGGCCGGGGCACCGCCACTTTCTCAGCGATTTTTACAGCGGCGAGCATCCCGGCAGTTTTGCGCGGGGGCTGGTCTTTCAGTACAACCCCGCCACCGGAGACCGGCGCATCAGCGGCAGCGCGGCAAGCTTGGCGGGCCTGGAAGCCGCACTGGACGCAGGTAACGCCGAATGGACAGACCACGCGGTGCGGCGCTTGCTGCTGGCCCACGCCGTCACCCTGGGCTTTGGCGGCGTGCCCCTGCTGTACATGGGCGATGAACTCGCGCTCCTCAACGACTACACCTTCGAGGCCGACCCCGCCCACGCCGCCGACAACCGCTGGGTTCACCGCCCCAAGATGGATTGGGCCTTGGCCGAAGGGGTGCAGGCCGACCCCACCACGCCAGCGGCACAGGTCAACGCCGGACTTCGCGCCCTGATTGCCGCCCGCCAGCGCACGCCGCACCTGCACGCCAGCATTGAGGCCCGCGCCATACCCAGCCCCGATTCCCGCGTGTTGCTGCTGCGCCGCGACCATCCGCTGGGCGTCATGCTGTGCGTCTATAACTTCAGTGAGCACGAGGTGGCCTTTCCCACCTACCTGCTGCGCGACCAGTTGGGCGAACACGCCACCGATGCCGTGGCAGGCACGCACTTTACCTTGCAGCGGGCCACCACCCGCCTGTCTCCCTTCCGCGCTCTGTGGCTGCTTCAGTCCGAGGCCCCACGGTGACTCCGCCCCCACCCGGCCCGTCTTCATCCGGCAAGGCCCGCATCAAAATTCCCACCGAAGCCCTGCTGAATGCCGCCCGGAGCGCCGCCGGAAAACTGGCTGATCTCAGCCGTGATCCACAGGTGAGGGACGAAGCCGCAAACGTGGCCCGCGCCATCGGCAGGCTGCTTCAGGCCGTGAAAAATGCGCCCGGCAACCGCAGCGGAACAGGGGAGAAGAAGGGCTGATACGGATTCCGATTAAACACTGTGCTTTTTGGTGTTTAGTCCGGCTTGCAAAGCTCTGCGGAGCAGCTCTACGAGTGCGAAGCAGAGCAGAGCGGGTAGGAAAAGAGACGGGCTACGCGATATGGAGGAGTGGCTTGCTCATGCGAGTCCGTCCACGACGATGGACGCGCAGCCAGTAGGGTTCCGGGTGTGCGGGAATCAAGCGGAGTCCGTCTGATACGGATACCGATGAACTCTGGGCGGAGTGAGACCCGGAACAGCCAGGGCAGAGGGGCAGACGCGGAATGGTCTGCCCCTCTGCTGTCGTTTCCTTGCCCCGCTATTTCACACTGGCCCGGAAGCAGACGGTCCCCGTTTCGCCGCCCGCTGCCGTGCCCACGAGGTAGGTCAGAACGGTATCGAGCGTGCCTGCATCGTCTCCCGCCGCGTTGCTGGGGTTGACCGGGTCAGGCGTGGGCGTCTGTGCGGGCGTCCTCACGAATCTGATGTTGCTGCCCGGCACGTAGGCGGCGCTGAGCAAGACCTGTGTGTTGGTAGGCAGCGCGTCGGTGAGGGTCAGGTTGGGCAAAGGAGCGCTGCCGAGGTTGGTATAGGTAATGCAGTATTCCAGCGTCTCGCCGGGTTTGCCCGTGCTGACCGTACTTGGCCCTTCGCCCGTGGTGATGTTCTGTACGCTTTTGCTGAGCATCAGGTTGACGGTGTCGGTGGTGGCGGCAGCAGTGTTGTTGGGCGTGCTGGGGTCGGTGCGCGTGGTGGGCACGCTGGCTGTGGCCGTATTCACGATCTTGCCGCCGCTTGCCGCCGTGCCGCTCAGGGTCAGCGACAGTTTACCCAGTGCCGGAAACACAGGAATGGTCGTTCCGGCCTGCAGGCTGCCGACCGTCAGGCCCACCGGACAGGCCGCGTTCCCGCTGGCTGTACAGGTGATGGCGCTGGCCGTAAATCCGGGGATGGCCGGATCTTGCAGGACTGCGCCGTCGGCACCGGCTGGGCCAGCATTCGTCACGGTGATGGTGTAGCTGAGGGCCTGACCGCCGCGTACCACCGCTGGCGCAGTTTTGGTGATCTGCACGTCGGCGCTGACATTCACGGTGGTCGTGACCTGCGATTCGGGATTGGTGCCGTCGTTGTTGGTGGGGTCAGGATCGTTGACCGGGCTGCTGGCGCGGGCACCGTTGACCAGCGTGGCCGCCGTATCGGGCACCCGCAGAACCACGGTATAGGTCTGGGCCGCGCCACTGAGCAGCGTGGGCAGTGTCCACACGATGGTATTGCCCGCCAGTATGCCGCCCCCCGTGTTCTGCACTGTGCCGACGCTGGGCAACAGGTCGGTGATGGTCACGGCAGTTGCCGGACTTGGCCCCGCGTTCATGACCTTGATGGTGTAGGTGATGTCGCCGCTCGGCAGCACGGTAGCAGCCCCAATTTTGCTGACTTGAAGGTCGGCCACGGGCGTAATGGTGGTGCTGACAGTACTGGAATTGTTGCTGGCGGTGGGATCGTTAGTCACGCTGCTGACTGTGGCGGTGTTGCTGAGGGTACCGCTGGCAGGCGTCAGCACCGTCACGGTATAGATCAGGTTGCTGTTTGGCCCGGTCACGTCCAGGCCCGCCGCAGTCCAGGTGACGGTGCGGGTTCCTGCGTTGTACACGCCGCCCCCCGTATTGCTGACATAGGTGGTGCCCACCGGCAGAGGATCGCTGACACTGATGGCTCCGGCGGTACTGGGGCCAAAATTGGCGACATTGAGGGTGTAGGTCAGGTTGGTCAGGGGGCCAGAATCGCTGGGAGCCGTCTTCCGCAGTTCCAGATTGGCAACCGGAGTGACCGTGATGGTCGAGACCGCGCTGTTGTTGGCCGCGTTGCTGTCGGGTGTGCTGGTGCCCACGCTGGCTGGGTTGACCACCGTGCCTTCCAGGGGCAGGATCACCGTGACGGTACGGTTTACATTGGCTCCGCTGTTCAGGGCAAAGGCAGGCCAGCTGACCGTGCGGGTAGCCGCGTCATATACGCCGCTGTCGCTGGAGCTGACATAGGTCAGGTTGGTGGGCAGCGGGTCGCTGAGGGCAATGTTGGCGGCGTTGGTGGGGCCGTTGTTCTTGACATTCAGGGTGTAGATCAGGTTGCTTCCGGCGATCCTGTTGGCGGCAGGTGTTTTGGTCAGTTGAACGTCGGCCAGACTGCTGACCGGCAAGGTCACGCTGCTGGTGTTGTTGGCCGCCGCCGAATCGCCACCGCCCGAAATGGTGGCGGTATTGGTCAGAGAATCGGGGGCGTCCTGTGCAGTGCGTGCCGTGACCAGAATACTGGGGGCAGTGGTGTTGCTGGCGATGGGGATTGTGCGGGTGCAACTGACGCTCTGGCTGCCCACTGTGCCTGCACACGTCCAACCTGTGCCCGTAGCAGAGACGTAGGTCAGCCCCGTGGGCAGGGTATCCAGCACCGTCACGTTTCCGCTGGTCGTCTGCAACCCGATATTCCGGGGAACCAGGGTAAAGACGCTGTCCTGTCCGCGAATCAGAGCTGAGCCGGTCTTTTGCACCACCACATCTGGGCCGCTCGTGGGCTGCACGCTGGTCGTGACGGTGCTGGTGTTGTTGCCCGCGACCAGATCGGTCTTGTTGCTGGTCAAACTGGCCGTATTCGCACTGTTGCCTGCACTGCCGCTCACCTTCAGAACCACGGTACGGGTCACGCTCTGGCCGCTGGCGAGGGTCACGGCGGGCCAGGTCACGACGTTGCCGCTGGCCGTTCCCCCGTCGCTGGCACTGACGAACGTGGAGTTGCTGAAGGTGTCGCGGGGCGTGATGGTGGCACTGGCCGGGCCGCTATTGGTGAAGACCAGCGTATAGGTCACGTTCGACAGGGGTGCGGCAGCCGTAAAGCCCGTTTTGACCACGCCCACATCGGCCACGTCTAGGGGCGCAAGATCGGTGGCCGTGTTGTTGCTCAGGTTGGGGTCGAGAGTATCGTTGCCGCGTGTGGCGTTTGCGGTGTTGCTGAGGGTACTGCTGGCATAGGCACTGCTGAGGGTGCCTGAAACGGTCAGGGTAGCGCTGGTGCTGGGCGGCAGATTCACGGTGGTACTGATGCTGTTGCCGCTGCCTGTGGCTGCCGTGCACAGCGCCGCGCCCGTGCCCGTACATGTCCAGGTGACGCCAGTCAGGGCGGCAGGTACGCTGTCGGTGATGCGGACACCGTTGGCACGCGCCAGCACCGAACCGTTGGTCACGGTGATGGTGTAGGTCATGGGCTGCCCCAGCACCAGCACGGCGGGACTGTGCGTTTTGGAGATAGATACGTCGACCACGCCGGGAGTGGCCAAATCCTGATAGAGGGGTCGCCCGGACGGATACAGCGCCCAGGTATCGATGCCCCGGTTGTCGCCGTAATTCGCGGGGTACCGGTGTGCCCCGGCCACGCTGCTGGTGCCCTGCGTCGCCAGAGTGGGCGTGCTGCTGCCCGCAGCAACGGCGGCCAGCGGGGTATCGTCCCAGTACACGGTGTATTTGTTGGCATCCGGAAAGGTCAGACGTTCGATGATCAATCCCGGCGTATTGGTCTCGCCGTCCAGATACGGAAAATGCACGTCGCCCGCTGCCAGTTCGGCCCTGACGCGGATGGCGGCGGTACTGGTCGCCGGAAGGTTCTGTCCATCTTTGCCATCCCAGATCAGGGTATTGGTTCCCACCTCCGCCGTACCGAAGAGCACCCGGTCGTTGGCATTGCCGTAAATGCCGTCATTGTTGAGGTCGAGCGAAAACTGCACGGTGCCCGCGCCGAGGGCGTCGTAGGTAAAAGTTCCCCCGGTGCCGGGTGCATATTGGCCGGAGGTGCCGTCCTGTCCGGTGAAAGTCACGTTGGTGATATCGCTGGGGAGGGCGGTGGCAGGACGCAGCCAGATGCTGCCGCCCGGTGCCGCCGCCGCCGCAGGCAGACTGGGATTGGGCGGATTGAAATAAATCTTGTGAAAGGAATTCAGATCGTTAACATCTTCGTTGCCTACCGTGTAACCCGCTGGAATATTGGTGCCGTTGTTTGAAAGTTGCAGCGACTGAAAGGTGGGTCTGTTGTTCAGGGCAAAACCGGTGCGGTTGGCGACCAGAATAAAGCCGTAGGGATCCACGCCGTTAAAATCCACCCGGTACTGGTAACCGTCGCGCGTCTGGACATACACGTTGCTGCTGAGCGACTGTCCGGTGCCGCCCATATTGACGGCCAGGTAGGGGGTAAATACCCGCCCAGTAAAGGGAACGGTCCCGTTGCGAACGGTGACGTCCCACGCTGCCACGCTCGCCCCCTGATTGACCCCGGTAATCTCTGCATTGGCCGACTGCACGGCAGGGTCGCCAGTACCGCCGCTATGAAACTCAACCGTGTACACGCCTGTTTCAGTGGCCGTAACGGTGCAGGGGGTATATCCGCCCGCGTTGGGCAGCGGCCCGGCACGTTCTTTGGCCAATGTATTGATCAGCCCGGAGCCGTTGGCCAGAACGTCACAGATGCCCGCCTGCGCTCCCGATGGACTGCTGTACACGATGTCTTTGCTGTCTGTGCTGCTGCTGACGCTGGAGCCGAGGTTGATGGTTTCGCCCGCCTGAACGTAGACCAGAATCCGGGTGCGCCGTGCCAGATTGCCGCCCAGAAACCCTGTCGGATTCCATTCCAGATAGACACGGCTTCCGCCGCTGCCATTGAGTTCCTTGCTTCCCTCGGCGCGGGCACCGGAGAAAGCGAACAACGCACCGCACAGGACCAAGACACAGCAGCAGTGGCGCACCAAAAAGGAGAGCGGGGTCAAATTACACTCCAGAATGTCAACATTGAGAAGCTATATTTAGGGGCTAAATGGGAGTAAAGACATCTAGACGTCGCTCGGTATGCGCCAGAGAGAAAGGAAAATCCGCGAGGTCAGTAGGGCGTGCAAGGTATCAGACAAAAAGTGTATTTTAATACCTTCACAGTGATATGGCACTTGCTTACAATGACTATCGACTTCTAACACCTGATTGGGGGATAGACAGAGCGACATAATGTCAAGTAAGTGGGGTTATATGGGTTGAGACAAACTCTATACAGCAGCAGGCGGGCCAGTCACAGAGCCAGCTTCCATTTCTGGTTTCTGTTCGCCGGGTCTGATCGGTATCAGCGGAAAATCAGGCCCAGTCTGATCTAAGTACGTCGTAGTAGGAATGGAGCTTTATCCGGCCGTTTGGGATATGGGATAAAGCGGCTGGGTTAACTGCGACGTACCTTCTTCGATACTTGCTTCGTTCGCTCAATCTATAGATTGACTTCGATCTAAACAGCAGCTCTGCCATGTGGAATAAGGAGTCTGGCTATTTCCCTCAGTTCTGGGAACCCCGCCACTGCTCCTCCACATAGAGTTGTTCCGTAGAGTTTTGCAAGCTGCATTGAATCTCGTCGTTTTTGGGATTCAACCGAAATCCGTATGGGTTGTCACAGCACACTGACAGGCAAGGAAAATAACCTACCGGCCAACAAGGCACTGAGCCACCAGCGGCACAGAGAATGGCCGCTGGAGTAGATTCCCCGGCGGCCACCTTCTGTTACAAACTTCTGTACAGATTAAAAAAGCGCTCTAGCCTCTGCGCCGCCCGAAGATAAACCAGCCCGCAGCGGCAGCCAGGAAGCCGACGCCCACGTAAGCCCAGATATTCGGCCCAGCGGGGCGCGTGACAGTGCTGGTCGTATCGTAGTTGAGGCCACTCAATTCACCGCCTGTCTGAACGTTGTTCACGATGACGTTGGGTGTGGCGGCGTTGGCGATGCTGCTGACTGCCGTATAGATCAGCGCGTATTTGAGGATGTCCGAGCCGATGCCCCGGCTGCGGTAATAGCTCTGCGGGTACGGGTAATAGCGCCCATTCTGCAACTGGTACTGATACTGGCTGCCCTTGACCGTGCTGTACGTCAGGGCGGTGCGGGGCACGCCTGCCGGAAGCTTCACGCTTTTCCAGCCGTTCAGTTGCGAAGCGGTGACGCTTGGTACGGCGGCGGTGTTGCGTGTGGGCGTGGTACGCGTGGTGCTGCGCTGTGTGGGGGCGGGCGTGCGTGTGGCAGGAGCCGGGGCACGGTACTGGGGCGCTGTGTTCTGAGGAGCGCGGTATTGCGGCGTGGGTGCCCGGTACTGCGGCGTGGGGGCGCGGTAGGTACTGCCGCTGCTCCGGCTGCCGCCAAAGCCGCCCCCAGACCGGCGGGCAGCGTCGGCCACGCCAGAACCCAGCGCCAACGTCACGAGGAGGGCAGACAGAACCAAACGCGGAGACTTCATCTCCACAAGGTACGGGGTGTGGCCTCTGTCCGTTCCCGGATCAGGGCCGCTTCTGGGCCAGATCAAGCTCTGTGGAGGCGAGATGAAGGCCCGGTCCGGTCCCGACTAGACCACCCCGGCCCACACACACGGGGCGCGGCGTACACTGCCCGGCATGAAGTTTGGTCCTGGCAATGCACCGTTTTTTTATTGGTTCGGAAGTCTCCGGGCCTAGCATTGCGTTGAAGTGTTCTCCAGACCGCCCGGTCAAGCCAAGAGCTTCCGGGCGGCTTTTCTTTCCCCCTCTGTCGCCGCTTCCCCCATACGCTCTAGGAGACTCCATGACCCCCACCGATCACGCCCAGAACAGCCCGGCCCCGCAGCCCACCATTGAGGCGGGGCGCACCGAAAACCTGAACGTCACGGGTTTTACGCCGCTGGTGACGCCGCGTGCGCTGAAGGCGGCCCTGCCCCTCAGCGCCGCCGCTGAACGTGTGGTGCTGGCGGGCCGCCGCGCCTCGCAGGACATTTTGCATGGCCGCGATGACCGCCTGCTGGTGGTGGTCGGCCCCTGTTCTATTCACGATTTTGACGAGGCGCTGGAGTACGCCCACAGATTGGGTGCCCTGCGCGAGCGCGTCAAAGACCGCCTGGAAGTGCAGATGCGCGTGTACGTGGATAAGCCCCGGACGACTGTGGGCTGGCGCGGCTACCTGATGGACCCCGATATGACGGGCGCAAACGACATCAACCGGGGGCTTCACCTGACCCGCGACCTGATGATCCGCGTCTCGGAACTGGGCCTGCCCGTCGCCACCGAACTGCTCGACCCCTTTGCGCCGCAGTACCTGTTCGATGCGGTGGCGTGGGCCTGCCTGGGTGCACGCACCACCGAATCCCAGACGCACCGGGTCATGGCGAGCGCCGTCAGCGCTCCGATGGGCTTCAAGAACGGCACGGGCGGCGGCCTGAAACTGGCTGTCGATGCCATCGTTGCCGCGCAGAATCCACATGCCTTTTTTACGGTCGACGACGATGGTCAGGCCTGCATCGTGCATACGCGGGGCAACCCTGACGGCCACGTGATTCTGCGCGGCGGGCGCGGCGGCCCCAATTACGCGCCGCAATTTGTCAAGGAAGCCGCCGAATTGATGCGGGCCGCTGGGCTGCAACCCGCCGTCATGGTGGACTGCTCTCATGCCAACAGCGGCTCGGATCACACCCGCCAGAGTCTGGTCTGGCGCGACGTGATGCAGCAACGTTTGGCCGGACAGACGGCCATTCGCGGCCTGATGATCGAGAGCAACATCAACCCCGGCAAGCAGACGATTCCCGCCGACCTGTCTGACCTGAAGCCCGGCGTCAGCGTCACCGATGCCTGTATCGGCTGGGGGGAAACCGAGGCCCTGCTGCAAGAAGCGCACGCCCAGATGGAGCGCGGCGGAGTGGGGGTGTAGGTTCACCCAGACCTACCCCGCTCAGCTCCTGATCTATCCAGTTCCTTCATTCGGGCAGCATTCCCACCTTCCCGCGCCGCACCAGCCTGCATATTGGCCGGATGGCAAGGCGTACGGACGGACAAAAAACAATGGGCGGGGGCCGCAAACCCAGCGAACGGGCTTCTAAAATCTGTGTGGCCTGCGGTCTGCCGTTCAGCTGGCGCAAAAAGTGGGAGCGTGACTGGGACAACGTCAAATACTGTTCGGATCGCTGCCGGATGTCGGGCAAAACCGCAGAGGGCCGGGGCGCAGGGGCCAGAGCATGAGTCTTCCTGATCCGGCCTACGGTTTGGTCTGTATGACGGTAGGGCCGGAAGTCCGTTTCCGGACCATCACCCTCACACGCTACCGGATGCTGAAGCCCGAGGAACGGGAAGCCACGCTGCTGAATCTGTACGCCGACAACATTCTGCGGGTGCGGGCGGCGGCGGCCTTCTGTGCGGCGCGGGGCATCCGGCTGTACCGCCTGAGTTCCAGCCTCTTTCCCATGTCCGACCTTGTAGAAGACGGGACGGGCGCGGCGGTTCTGGACCACCTGAAGCCCCAACTGCTGGAAGTGGGCCACGCCTTTGAAGACGCCGGAATTCGCGTGCTGATGCATCCCGAACAGTTCATTGTCCTGAACAGTGACCGCCCCGAAGTGCGGGTGTCGAGCCTGCGGGCGATAGAGGCCCATGCAGGTGTGATGGACCGGATGGGCCTGGCCCGTAGCACCTGGAATCTGCTGCTGCTGCACGGCGGCAAGGGCGGGCGCGGCGCAGAACTGGCGGCCCTGATCCCCGACCTGCCCGATGGTGTGCGGCTGCGTCTGGCCCTCGAAAATGACGAACGCGCCTACGGAGTGGACGACCTCTGGCCCGTGTGTCAGGCCACAGGCGTGCCGTTGGTGTTTGATGCCCACCATCACGTCGTCCACGACAGTCTGCCCGACCTCGATCATCCCAGCGTGCGCCAGTGGACGTTGGCCGCGCGGGACACCTGGACCCCCCCCGAATGGCAGGTGGTTCACCTCAGCAACGGTATAGACGGCCCGCAGGATCGCCGCCACAGTCACCTGATTTCGCATCTGCCCACGGCCTACGCCGATGTGCCCTGGATAGAAGTGGAGGCCAAGGGCAAAGAAGAGGCGGTCGCGGCGTTGATGAGGGGCGAGTTGGCGGGCGTGGTTCAGCCTGTGGTGGGTTCTGGCGAAGCTGCGGCACAGACTGACCCCATCAGGAAACAGCCCACGAAACGGGCCAGGAAGAGTGCGGCAGCGTCCGAGACTGCGGAGCCGGAACCGCTGAACAAGTGAAGTGAGAGCTGACGGCCCAGAGCTGCTGATTCACTCCTCATCCGGCAAGGATTTCGCTGCACTGGCCGTCCTTCCCGCTCCCCATCTTGCCCCCAGCCACGCGCCCGCCGTATCGAACAGCCAGTCGGTGATGCCTGCCTCGCGGCCCGGTACGAAGGCCTGATGCACTTCATCGGTGGCCCCGAACCAGGCCGCGACGACCCACGCCACCTGCCAGCGCCCGGTGGCCCGGCCCAGCGCAAAAGCCAGCGCCAGATACGCCAGAAAATGAATGATCCAGTCCACTGGATGATGCAGCGGCGGCCCCGGCGTATCGCTTCCGGCACTCAGTTTCCAGATCACGGCCATGATCAGCAGGGCAATGGCCCACCACAGGCCGCGCCGCACCGGGGGGACGCTGTGCGTCATTCGGTGGCGGGGGGTGTGGGGTGCTCCACCAGTTCGATCAGCGTGCCCGCGCCCCATCTGGGGTGAAGGAACGCCACCCGTGTGCCTGCCCGTCCGGGCGTGGGGGCATCCTGCAAGAAGCGTGCGCCCAGGCGGGTCAGGCGCTGCATCTCCTGATCCAGATCGGCCACGCGGTAGGCGGTGTGATGCAGCCCCGGCCCCCGCCGCGCAAGGAAGGCGGCAATCGGGCTGTCCTCACGGGTGGGGGCCAGCAGTTCGATCAGCGTCTGCCCCGCCACAAAAGCCCGCACCCGTACCCCCTGAGACCCCACTTCCTCATCCGGCCCTTCCGGGACAAGGCCCAGCGCCAGATAGGGCAGGCTCCCCTCTTCCAGGTCGGGCGTTGCAATGGCGACGTGATCCAGCGTCAGTTCGGTGGAGGTTGGCAACTGGGCAGGATGTATCTGGGCAGGGTGCGGCGCGTCCATAGGCCCGCAGACTAGAGCAGCGGCCCGGGCGGGCGTGGTTAAGCCGGTCTTTATGGCCGGGGTGCCTCAAAAAAGAATGGCTTCTCTTTCCTGATTTGCCTTGCGTTCGCGTTTGTCGGCGTACATGCGTTGATCGGCGGTTCTCAGGGCAGAGGTCGCATCGGGCGCGTCGTGGGGCACACTCGCAATCCCGAGGCTGGCACTGGCCGGATACCCCGCACTGCGGACATGGGCCGAGGCCCTCTCCACCACGCTCAGCAGCGTCTCGGCCCCCAGCTCGGCCCCCTGAAGGTGCAGCAGGGCGTATTCGTCACCGCCCAGACGGTAGGCACTGACAGCAGGCGAGTGTAGCTGGTGGGCAAATTCGCGCAGCAGCATGTCGCCGCTGGCGTGTCCCAGCGTGTCATTGACGCGTTTCATGCCGTCCAGATCAATAATCGCCACCGTGTAGGGCTGCCCGGACTGCGTGGCCTCATCCAGCGCCACATCCAGGGCGCGGCGGTTGCCCAATCCGGTCAGCGAGTCGGTCAGGGCGGCCCGCTCCAGCGTCTGCATGTGTCCGGTGCGCTCCAGCACTGCATGAACGCTGTGTGCGGCGGCTTCCAGAAGGGTGCGCTCCTCGGGCGTCCAGGCGCCCTGTTCCTCAAAACGCACCAGGCTCAATACGAACGCCTGCTGGTTGGAGGCGTGAAACAGATGTAGCCACGCCGCCTGCCGCACGCCTGCCTCGATCAGTTCTTTCGAGGCGTGCTCGTAGGCCGAGTAGTCGTCGATAAAGCAGTGGTGGTGCGTCAGTACCGTTTCTCGGGCCAGCGGTTGCAGATTCACGAACCTGCCGTGTAGCAGTTCCAGGTGGGCCTGACCCCGGCTGCTGGTCAGTTCCTGCAGGCTCGTGCTTCCGGTGGGTGTCAGGCACATCAGAGCGAACCAGTCGAAGGCCAGACGGTCTTTCAGGATCAGCATGGCCTGACGCGCGGTTTCCTCGGGCGTCAGGCCATGCTGCATCAACTGGGCCAGGTCGCGCAGGGTGGACGCCTGATCGCGGGCCAACGTGAGGTTGCGGGTGCTGGAGCGCAGCGCGAGTTCGTCCATGACCACTTCGGCCAGCGCCGCCATCACGTCCAGTTCTTTGGCACCAAACTCACGTATCTGGTGATCGAAAACGCAGAGCGTGCCGAGGCTCAGGCCCTCTTCTGTTTTCAGGGGCACGCCTGCATAAGCGTGCAGGCCCGGCCCTTTGGGGGGTGCGGCGGCCATCGTTCCGGCGAACCGGGCATCCTGGGTCATATCGGGGATGATCAGCGCCTCGCCCTCCGCCACCACCCAGGTGCAGGGGGCAAAGCCGCGTGGGGCGCTCCCGGTGGGCATTCCGTGGCAGGCTTTGGCCCATTGCCGGGTGCCGTCTATAAAGTTGACGGCGGCGTAGGGTACGTCCAGCACCCGTGCGGCCAGCGCCGTAATCCGGTCGAAGCCCGCTTCTGGAGGAGTATCCATGATCTGCTGCTGGGCAAGCGCCCTCAGTCGTTCAGATTCTGAAGCGGGAATGGGAGAAGACACCCCAAAAGTGTAGCGGCTCCCTCCAACGTTCCTCTGACGGCGCGGCGTAAAGGCATGGATGAAGACCTGGCTGGATCAATCTCCCTGTGCCCTTCAATATTTACTTTGTCCGCTCAGCGACAGTGTAAATTCATGTTCTTAGGCCTCGTCCCAGCCGTCTTCATCCACAGGCTTCAGCTTGGGCAACGTGGTGTAGATGCCGGGATCACTGGGAGTACTGGCCGCGATCAGGCGGCCCACCTCTTCGGCGTCCGGTTCGGCCAGCACGCGCACGAAATCCGAGGGATTGAGCACCGTTTCGCGCACAGGCCAGTTGCGTTCCTGCGTCCAGTTCACCAGTTCGGCCAGAGCCTCCGCACCGGGGCGGCCATAACGCGGGCCGAAGGCGGGGGCGGCGATCACGGCCTGCGTGCCCTGCACGAGCAGCGCCGCGTACGCCGCGTTCAGGCGGTCTCCCTGGCGGTCTGTGACCAGAATCAGGCGGCCACCCGCCCGCACCGAGCCTTCCAGGTGGGCCTGCACTGCTCCCCACGTTTCCTGCGGCGCACCGGCCACACCCAGCGGATCGGAGACTTGCAGGTATGTCGGCGGGCGGTGGGTGGGCAACATGGAAACAGTGTAGCGGTGCATGGGCCAGCATGCTTACTGGGCGCACTGGGCCAGCAGCGTGCTGGGGCGCTATCTTGCCTCCATGAAGCAGAAACTTGGCACATTGGTCGCGCAGGCGCGGGGCGGGCGCGTGGTCCGTACGCCATTCGTAGACGGCGACGAGATAGACCGCCGCCTGCTGCAAGACGACGAGGTGCGCCACAAGATCGCGGGCGGCTTTCCCGATGCGCGGCGCGTGATCCTGACCATCTATCCGGCCCATATTCCAGAAGTAGACAGCGGCGTGACCGTGCTGCGCGTGATGCCTGAAGAGGCCGCGCCCGTGTGGGACGTACAAGACCTGACTGTGCAACTGCGGAAGCTGGAGCTGAAAGAAGAGCAGATCGGAGACGTGCGCGAAGACCGGGGCGCTTTTCTGATCGCCGCTACGGGCAAGGCCGCGCAGACCCTGGCCGCCCTGACCGAACTGGGCGGGCGCGGCCTGGACGTGGAGGACGTGGGCGAAAGCGCAGGCAAGAGCAGCCGCGTGCGTGAAGTGGTGGTGCCCTCCATGCGTGTGGATGTGGTGGGGGCCAAGGGCTTCGGCGTGAGCCGCGCCTATTTTCAGCAGGGGATCGAGGGCGGCAAGGTGCGCCTGAACGGTCAGCCTGCCCGCGCCAGCAGCGACATCCGCGAGGGAGACAGCCTCAGCGCCGAGGGACTGGGCCGCATCGACTTCAAGCGTGTGGTTAACGAAACGCGGCGCGGCAATTACAAGGTGGAGCTGGATGTTCACCGGTGAGGTGGGTGGAGCGTGGAGTGTAGATCGGAGGCACCGCCCTATCGGTTTGGGCCTCGTTCAGATCAGCGGCGTCACGGGTTCTGGCTTGGTCCACAGTTCAGCTTCTCCAGCCAGTACGTCTTTTCCACTCACCACTGACCACTCACCACTGACCAAACGCGGTGCGTTACCGCAGCTCCCATGATTGATCTGCTGGCCCGCAATCCCAGCCTGTCGCCCGAAGAACTGACGGCGGGCCTGACGCCCAATGCCCGGTTTAAGAACGTGCGGTTCGACAATTACCGGCCCAACCCCGATTTTTCCAGTCAGGCGGAGGCGCGGGCCAGTTTGCAGGCTTTTTTGCAGGGGGCACAGGTGCGGCCCGGCGGCTTTCGGCTGTTTCGCAAAACGCGCTCGGAGGGGCGGGGGCTGTATCTGGACGGCGGCTTCGGCGTGGGCAAAACGCACCTGCTTGCCAGCACCTACCACGCGGCTCAGGGGGTCCGTGCCCTCATGAGCTTTCAGGACCTGATGTACATCATCGGGTCGCTGGGCATGGTGCGGGCGGTGGAGGCCTTCCGGGGCCACCAACTGCTTCTGATCGACGAATTCGAGCTGGACGATCCCGGCAATACCCACATGGCAAACACCTTTCTAGGCCAACTGATGCCCGCCGGAACCAGCGTGGTGGCGACCAGCAACACCGAACCCGGCGCACTGGGTCAGGGCCGCTTCAACGCCTCCGACTTTCAGCGCCAGATTCAGGGCATTGCCAGCCGTTTTGAGACCCACCGGGTAGACGGCCCCGATTACCGCCAGCGCGGTACCGCCCCGGAAGGCCCGCTGCTTCCCGCAGAATGGGCCGTGTGGCAGGCCAGGCAAGACCGGGCCACCCTGGCGCTCACCTCTCACCGCGATCTGAACCGGCACCTGCTGGACGTGCATCCCAGCCGTTTTGCCAAGATGCTGGCGGGCGTGGGGGCGGTGGGTATCCACGATCTGGCCCCGATGTCCGATCAGAATGTGGCCCTGCGGTTCGTGCACTTCATAGACAAGCTGTACGACCTCGGCCTGCCCGCCGCCATGACCGGAGCGCCCCTGAACACCCTGTTCGACGAAACCTACCGGCACGGCGCCTATGCCAAAAAGTACAGCCGCTGCCTGAGCCGGATCAGCGAGTTGTTGCGGGAAGCCATGGCGGGCTAGGGAACGTGGATCGTAGATCGTGGAAAATCTTTAACCACGATCCACGTTCTACCCTCCACCATCAAATCACTTCAGTGCCTTGGCCTGAGCCTCGTCCAGCGCCGCTTTCGCTGTCATTTTGCCCGTCGTGGCCTTGATGATCGCGTCTTCGAGGTAACTGGCCCACTGTCCTGCATCGGGCGTATTCAGGCGGGGCACGGCGCGGCCCAGTTGCTCGTGGGCGGCCCGGAGCTGAGGGTTTTTGGCGTACCAGTCGGCCAGCAGCGGAGTCGCGGCGCGGCGGGGCGGGGCATAGGCGGTGGTTTTGACCCAATCGGCCAACCTGGGGGCTTCCATCAGGAAACCCCAGAAAGCCAGCGCTCCGGCCTGCTCGTTTGCGGGCGTGCCGCGCGGCACCGCCAGGTTTGCGCCGCCCAGCGGCACCGTGCAGTTGCCCACCTTCTCACACGGAAAGGGTGCAATACCCAGGTTGAAAAAGGGCAGTTTTTTGGCGTCCACCCAGTTGGCGACGCTTGCCAGCACGAAGGTATTCTGCCCGCGTGCAAAGTCGAAGGCGGCGCGGGTGGCCTCGTTCAGCGTGCGGGGTTGGGCCAGTCCGGTGGTGCTCATGCGGGCCAGTTGGGTCAGGGCTTCCAGGGCGTCGGGACTGTTGAGCGTGGGCTGCGTGCCGCTGCTGAGGCTGCCGCCGCGTGCCAGTACGTTGGCCTCGAAGGTCCAGGCGTCGGCGGCCACCACCAGAGGCCGTTTGCTGCCGCCCGCCAGTTTGCGACTGGCACTTTCCAGCTGTGTCCAGGTATCGGGGGCCGTAATTTTGGCGCGGTTCAGGGCGCCCGCGTTGTACATCAGCACGGGTACACTCACGTTCCAGGGCAGGCCCACACGCCGCCCGCCGGACTCTCCAGCCTTCCAGACGGCGGGCGAAAAATCGCGGGTGAAGGCGTCAGGCAGCGCGTCCACGGCTTTGGTCAGGTCGGCCAGTTGCCCATCTGCGGCCACCTGAGAAAACTGGGTGTATTCCAACTGCACCAACGCCGGAGCCTTGCCCGTCTTCAGCGCCATTTGCAGGCGGGGCAACAGCTCGCGGTAATTGCCCAGCGAGGTCGGAACCACCTCGTATTCTGTCTGAGAGCGGTTGAATTCGCGGGCATAGTCGCTGACTTTGCTCTGTACGCCGTCCATGGCGTGCCAGAACTCCACCCGGACGGGCGCGGCATGGGCAGAGGCGGCAAGCAACACGGACAGAGGAAGGGCAACACGCAGCATGGGCCGAGTCTAGCGGGGCAACGTGACGGGGGATTGATGGCAGGGCATTCAGTAGCGCAGGTCTGCTTTACCCGTGCGAATGCAGCAGCGCCACACTGCCCAGAATCAGGGCCAGGCCTGCCCAAGCGGTTGGGGTCAGGCGGGTTCCGTCCAGGCGGCGACTGAGCAGGGCGGTGGTCACGATGCCCAACCCGCCCCACGCGGCGTAGGCCACGGCCACCGGCACCTCACGAACCGCCACACCCAGCAGCGTAAAGGCCAGCAGCACCAGCGCCACCGCCGCCACCCCCAGCCCCTTATGCCGGAATCCGTCCGACCGCTTGAGAAGCACGTTTGCCAGCACGTCCAGCGTCACTGCGCCCACGATCAGCAACAGGGCAAATGGGGTCATGCTGCTTCTCCGGTCAGAGGGGTCATGAGGCTAGACTGGCGTTCTACCGGGTGGCCTTCCACCGTGCCCCGGTGCAGCAGGGCCGCGCCCACCAGCAACCCCACCAGCGCCAGCCCATGCGTCGGCGTCAGGTGTTCGCCCAGCAGCAGCACGCCCAGGCCTGTGATCAGCACCAGACCCACCGCCTCCCACACGGCAAACGCCACCGCCACCGGAATCTGCCGGAAGGCTTTGGAGAGCAGCACATACGACGCGGCAAGGAAGGCATACGTGATCAGCAGTTCCAGCCCCGGCGTCTGCATAGAGAAGAGTTTTAACGACAGTGTGCCCGTCACTTCAAATGTGATGGCCGTAAACAGCGCGATCCAAGACCGCATAACTACACCAATCCTTTGCCCGAATCCTCGGTTAGTGGGATTCTGGGCGACTTGCAAAAAAATTTAATAGGTTTTCGTTCTGCTCGCCGAAGATGGTTCCGGCAGGCCTGACGGCAGGGCCGAGAAGCCCGCTAGGTCCAGGAACGGACGTAGAGCCAGTCGATCAGTGCAGCGGGAAGCAAAGGAACCCGTTTGTTCTGCCCAGAAAAAATTGTTGCCGACACGTACTTTCACGCTTCCTTGTAGGCCGCACCCGCAAACAGGGGCTTGGGCTGGAGGGGAGAGCAGACTGCACAGTCTCGCCGCACGGACTTCGTGCAGGAACGGTCACGGGGCTGGGCGCATTTGAAGCGCGTGGCCCGCGTGCAGCAGTCCGACGCCTTCAGTTTATCCGTCTGCTGTCAGGGCGCGGTGAGCCGAAGCTGATTTGGGGTACATGTTGGGAGCCGCAACGCAGGTCAGATGGACATTCGCTCTGGTAGCCCGCCGCCCCGTATCCTGATCTGATGGCCGCGTTGCTAGAAGGCTTCCGTACGATTTTTGCCGGAGAGTATCCGCGCCTGTTGTTGTCGGGGCTGGGGGTCACGCTGGCCGTCAGTCTGTGTGCGCTGGGCGTGTCGGTGGTGGTGGGCACGCTGCTGGGCGTGGTGCGCGTGTTCCGGGTTCCGGTGTTGGGCGTGCTGGGCAACGTGTACGTCGAGGTGGTGCGCGGCATTCCCTTGATCGTGCTGCTGTCAGTGGTGTATTACGGCCTGCCCGCGCTGGGCCTGACCCTGGACGGATTTCCGGCGGCAGTGATTGCGCTGGGGCTGTACTCGGCGGCCTATACCTCCGAAATCGTGCGCGGCGGCCTGAACAGTGTGCCGCTGGGCCAGATTGAAGCCGCCCGCAGTCTGGGGCTGTCGCGGGGGCTATCGCTGCGCTTCGTGGTGCTGCCGCAGGCGTGGCGCGTGGCGCTGCCCGCCCTCGGCAACGAATTCATCAGCCTGATTCTGGGCAGCAGCCTTGCCAGCGCCGTGACCCTGCAAGAGCTGTTTGCACAGGGCAAATACATCACGGGCGTCACCTACCGCCAATTCGAGGTCTATGCGGTGCTGGCGGTGGTGTATTTCCTGCTGACCTTTATCCTCACGCGCCTGATCCGGGTGCTGGAACGCCGCGTCAGCCGGGGAGAAGCGCTGGTATCGCGCCGGGTGATTTAAAGGCAGTGAGTGGGTAGTGGTCAGTGGACAAGGCAAAAGCAGGGCCGCAACTTGATTTCTGTTGCGGCCCTGCTTTTGCCACCACCACTCACTACTGATCACTTACAGTTCTTTGGCCCATGCCTGCACCGCCCGCGCCTGATAAGCCGCCAGTCCCGCCCGTGCCTTGTCGATATTTTGGGTGAATCTGGGATCGTTCACCCACATCTCGCTGACGTTGGCAAACATGCTGGGCGAGGAATCGTAATACCAGCGGCACTGGTGCGCGTGATGCTGGGCCACCACTGCCCCGGCTTCGGGCGACTCGGGCGGTGTGCCTGCGTCCATCAGGGCAAGGTAGGCCGCAGTGATGGCCCCCATTTCTGTCTTGATGCCTTCCCAATCCTGTTGGGTGTAGCGTTTCACGCGCTCGGCGCTCTGCCTGTAGGCGTCGGTTTCGCCCCAGCGGTCTTTGGCTTCCTGTTCGTACTCGGCGGGGTCGAAGCCGTCAAACAATTTGCTCAGGTCTTCTCTGGTCATGGTTTTCTCTCCTTCGGCGGCGGCCAGTAAGGTTTCAAGGGCGTCCAGCATGGCCTGATTGCGTCTGGCCTGCTCCTGCAAGAGGCGGCGCTGAAGTTTCAGGGTTTCCAGTTCGTCGGCGTCGGGGTCGTCCAGCACGGCGCGGATACGGTGCAGGCTCAGGCCCAGTTCTCTGAACATCAGAATCCGGTGCAGGCGTTGTACGTCATCCACTCCATACAGGCGGTAATTGCCTTCCGTGCGGGCGGATGGTTTCAGCAACCCCAGTTCGTCGTAATGGTGCAGCGTGCGAATGCTGACGCGGGCCAGCCTGGACAGTTCGCCCACCGTCCAACTTGAATCCGTTTCTGCTGGATGTTGCGTGCTGATGCTCTGTCTTATGCTCTTTCACCTCCTCTTGCCCACAGCGTAGGGGCTGACGCGGCGGGAGGGTCAAGGGGGTGGGGAAGTGGGCAGGGTGGCCCTCACCAGACATGTCAGGGCGTACCCTTTGGGGCGTGTCTCTTCCCATTGCGGCCCCGCCCTCCGCCTTCTGGCCCCCCTTCTGGCGGGGGTTCCGTGCGCTGATGCCGCTGTGGTTGGGCATGGTTCCTTTTGCGGTGGCCTACGCGGTCACGGCGCGGGCAGCGGGCCTCGGCGTGCTGGAAACGCAACTGATGAGCGTCACCGTGTTCGCGGGCGCGTCGCAATTCGCGGCGGCGGGGCTGTTTGCCAGCGGAGCCAATGCGCTGGGTATCGTCGCCACCACCGCCCTCCTGAATGCGCGGCATGTGCTGTACGGCCTCAGCCTCTCGCGCACGCTGCCGCTGACCCGGCCTCAGCGGGTGCTGGCTGCCCAATTCCTGACCGATGAAGCCTACGGGGTGGCGGTGGTGCGCGGGCCGCAGGAAGCCGGGGGCCTCAGCTTCGCTTTCCTCTTGGGCGCGGAACTGAGCCTGTATTTCATCTGGAATCTGTCTACGTTGGTGGGCGCACTGGCAGGCGCGGTGCTGCCCGATCCGGCGGCGCTGGGCGTGGCCGTCGTGTTTCCGCTGGCCTTTCTGGGTTTGCTGGTGCCGCTGCTGAAGAGCCGCGTGACCGTGCTGGTGGCGCTGGCGTCGGGGCTGGGGGCGTGGGGCCTGTCGCGCTTTTTGCCGGGCGGTCTGGTGATTTTGCTGGCTGGAATTGGTGGGGCGTTGCTGGGGGCGCTGCTCTCTTCCCGTAACCAACCGCAGGAGGCCCAGGCATGAGCGTGCTGCTGGTCATCTTTCTGATGTGGGCCGTGACCTACCCGGTGCGCTGGCTGGGTCTGAGTTTGGGCCGCCTGCATCTGCCTCCCTTCTGGCTGTCGTTTCTGCAATTCGTACCGGTCAGCGTGTTTGCCGCCCTTGTGGTGCCCGAAGTGCTGGGTAGCCCCGAATGGCCCCGCCGCCTGGTGGCCTGCATGGTAGGCGGCCTGCTGATGTGGCGCACGGGCAGCCTTGCTCCCGGCATTCTGGGCGGATTCGCGGCGTATTGGGTGGTCAGGGGAGTGGGGTTTTAGGGGTGGATCGTAAAGATGTGAAATGAATCTCTAGGGTTTGCCCACAGCCCACACCCAACAACCTACAGCCCTCATTCCCACCTGCGCCGTTCCCACGCTCGACGATCCACCCACTACGATCCTACTCACCACAACCCACTTACCACTTCCCCCTCCCCGCGCTATGCTATTCCCCGCATGACTGGCCCAGAACCACGCTCACAACAAAACCTCGGAGCGCTGCCGCCTCCGGCAGTCATTGACGGCAAATACGAGGTCGTGCGCGAGGTTTCGCGGGAAGGCAACGTCACGGTCAGCGAGGTACGGGCAGGCGAGGGCGTGACGCGGCGGGTGGCGTGGTTCGATGTGAGTACGCCCGCCGATCGTCAGAGTTTTCATGCGTACCGCACGGCCCTCAGAGCTGTGCAGCCTGCGGGCCTGACTGATGTGGTGGCGCGGCCCGGAGCGTACTACGCGGTGTGGCAACCGGTGGCGGGGCTGCCGCTGGCCGATCTGCTGGCCCAGCCCAAAAAGCAGGAAGAAACCGTGGAGGCCCTGCGCGAACTCACCGCGAATCTGGCCGAAAACGGCTTTGCCCTGAATGACGCCGATGTGGTGCTGGACGGCCTGGAGCCGCGTGTGGCCTACCTGCGCCCCGCTCCGCCCAACCGCACTCCCGAAGAGGTGGCCTCGCTCAATCAGGCGGCGCTGGTTCCGCTGCTGGGCGGTAAAATCAGGCGCAAGCGGCAGCCGGGTGCGTGGCTCACCTTTATTCCGGGGCTGCTGTTTCTGGGCGGCGCAGCCTACCTTGGGGCGCAGGCCGCGCAGGTGTACCTGAATCCCCCAGTGCGGGAGGTCGCATCTGTGACGGGCCAGAATGCCCAGACGGCGGCTGGTGCACTTGCCAAGGACGGCTTTCTGGTGGAATACACCGATGGAGAGAGTGCGGGCCTGCCCGTGGGCGCAGTGATTCGCCAGGATCCGGTGGCCGGAACCAACCTGCCTGTGGGCCGTCAGGTCGTGCTGACCGTCAACAATCCGCCCCCGCTGACCGTGCCGAGGCTGGAAGAACTGACGCCCACGCAGGCCCGCGCCGCCCTGCGTGACCTGTCGTTGGCGCTGGGCAAGGTGGTCAAGGTGGACGGCAGCCTGACCAATACTCCGGAGGGCCGCATCATCGCGCAGTTGCCCGAACCCGGCGCGACCATGCAGCGCGGTCAATCGGTGCAGATCATGGTGTCTACGGGAGTGCAGGGCAAGGAAACCTGGATTGCCGACCTGACGGGCATGACCTACGCGCAGGCCCGCGAGCACGCCCGCGCCGCCGGACTGGTGGTGACCAAGGTGGCGCAGCAGGCCAGCGACCGCACCGAAAACACCGTGCTGGAGCAGACGCCTGCGCCGTACGTGCGCGTGGCGGTGGGTAGCCCAGTGACGCTGACCGTCGCCACAGCCCGCTATACCGCTCCCAGCCTGCCTGCCGGAAGTCTGCCCCTGCCGCCGCCCTATGTACCGTCGGTGCAGCAGCCTGAAACCCCCGTGCAGCAACCTGCCCAACCTGATCCCACGCCCGAATCCGTGCCCGAGCCGGTGCCTGAGACGACGCCCGATCCGGTGGTGCCTGACGCCCAACCCGTCACGCCCGACACCATCCCGGCCACCCCGCCCGCCAGCGAGGCGACCCCAGATGCCAATACCCCGGCTTCCCGCAGTATCAATTTCCAGTACACCTTTCCCACCGATCTGCCTGCCGGAAGTTACACCATCGTGGTGCGCGATCTGGACGGAGAGCGCGAGGTGTTGTCGGCCACCGATAGCGGTCAACTGGCTGGAGCCACCGCCAGCAAGAGTGCCCTAGCTGTGCGCGGCGATACCGTATTCCTGATCCGCCGAGACGGGCAGGATTACGCCACCGTGACGCCCTGACGTTTGGCGCAGACTCAACTGGCGCACACTGAAGCTCAGATGATCTATCTCGATTACGCGGCCACCCATCCCATGACCCCGGAGGCTCTGGCGGCCTATGCACAGGCGGCGGCGCTTCCGGGCAATCCGGCCAGCGTGCACGGCGCGGGGCAGGCGGCCCGCGAGCGGCTGGAAGAAGGGCGGGCGCGGGTGGCCGCTGCCCTGAACACCGATCCCCGCAACCTGATCGCCAACAGTGGCGGTACCGAGGGCGACAACCATGTCGTGCTGGGCATGGCGCGGGCGTGGCAGGAAAAACACGGCACACCCGGCCACCTGATCACCACGCCCACCGAGCATTCGGCGGTGCTGGCCCCCGCCCGCTGGCTGGCCGCGCAGGGCTGGGCCGTCACGTTTCTGGCCCCCGACCCGCATGGCCGTTATCATCCCGACCAGTTGGCCGAGGCTCTGCGCCCCGATACCGCCCTGATCAGTATTCACCACGCCAACAACGAAATCGGCACCGTACAGGACACGCCCGCGCTGGCTGCGGTGGCTGCTGCGGGGGGCGTGCCCTACCACTCCGACGCGGTGCAGGCTCCCGGCGTGCTGAAGATGGATGTGGCCGCGTGGGGCGTGACCTTTGCCACCATCAGCGCCCACAAATGGGGCGGACCGCGTGGCGTGGGCTTCCTGTACGTGCGGCGCGGCACGGTGCTGCCTGCCATCACGTTGGGTGGCGGGCAGGAAGGCGGCCTGCGCCCCGGCACACAGGACACGGCGGGCGTGTACGCGGCGGGTGTGGCCCTCACCCACGCCGAGGAGCAGCGGGAAGCCACTTTTGCCCACCTGTCGGCGTCGCGAGCGCGTTTTCTGGAACGTATCTCGGGCATTCCCGACCTGCGCGTCAACCATCCACCGGAAGGCAGCCCCAAAGTCGTGTCGGTCACGCTGCCGGGGGCCGACGGAGAAGCCCTGCTGATGAATCTGGACATGCTGGGCATCGCCGCGAGTGCCGGGAGTGCCTGTGCCGCCGGAACCATGCAGCCCAGCCATGTGCTGACCGCCATCGGTTTATCTGAATCCGACGCCCGCGCCAGTCTGCGCTTTTCTTTTGGGCGGGCCACCACTGAGGCCGAGATAGACCGCGCCGCAGAAGCTCTGGCACAGGCCGCCGCATGGAGCCGGAGTTGACCGTTCCCGCCCGCGAGGTGGCCGAGCAGCTCTTGCTGGAGGCCGAAGCCCTGAACCCCGGCGCTTGGGTGCCGCACTCGCGCCATGTGGCGATGGCCGCCCAGTACATTGCAGAGCAGCATCCCGCCCTCGACCCGGAGCGGATGCATACGCTGGGGCTGCTGCACGACATCGGGCGGCGCACCGGGCCAAACCGTGACCGGCACATTCTGGACGGCTACGACTTTTTAACGGCGCTGGGCTACGAAGATGCGGCCCGAATCGCCCTGACCCATTCCTTCGCCATTCCCGATCTGGCAACCCTGCAAGGCCCCTGGGACGGCACCCCCGATGAACTGGCCCGCCTGGGGCTATTGCTGGCACCCGTCACCCTGTCGGAAGAAGATCGCCTGCTGCAACTGTGCGACATGCTGGCCCTCCCAGACGGCTTTTGCACCATCCATGAGCGGCTGCTGGATGTGGCCCTGCGCTACACCGTCAACGGGCGCACCCCGGAAAAATGGCGGGCGCAACTGGCTCTCAAAGCCCACTTCGATGAGGTCTGCGGCGTCAATATCTACCGCCTGCTACCGGGATTGGTCGAGCGGCTGCTGAGGTAAGACAAAAACTGGATGGCAAGCCCCAGAGTGTTGGGTTGCCATCCAGTTTTGGTACAAGAATCAACGGAGTGTTTTCGTTCAGTCGCCCAAGAAGTTCTGGCGGATGGCTGCGCGGAAGGTTTCGTCTCCCACTTGCAAGCGCTGGGCATACACGGCCTGAGCATCTGCGCCCGCCACATACCGCAGTTTTTCTTTGCCGTCGGTCACGGCTTCCCAGACCACGGCGGCGATCTGTTCGGCGGTAGACCTTCCGAGTTCGCGGGTGGGATCGGAGAACACGGCCCACACTTTCTGCATGTCCTCGGCGTAGGCTTCGTGCGCCGCCATATCCAGCGAGCGGTTGGCAAAATCGGTGCTGATGCCGCCGGGAGACACAGTTTTCACGGCAATCCCGAAGCGTTTCAGTTCAAAGGCGAGGCTTTCGCTCCAGCCTTCCAGCGCCCATTTGGTGGCGTGGTAGGCCGAGTTCATGGGGAAAGTGACCAGCCCGCCGATAGAGGTGGTCGTGACGATGACCCCTGATCCCCTGACGCGCAGGTGCGGCAAAAACGCCTGCGTGACCCGCATGACGCCCAGCAGGTTGGTGTCGATCTGGCGCACCATCTGGGCATCGGTCATGCCTTCAAGGGGGCCAGCTAGGCCGTAGCCCGCATTGTTAAACACCACGTCCACATCGGCCTGTGCAAGAGCCTGCGCCACAGTGCTTTTGATCTGCTCGGGGTTGGTCACGTCAAGGGGCAGCACGGTGATGTTGCTGTGTGCGGCGAGGTCTGCGCCGTTTTCGGGGGTCCGCATGGTGGCAATGACGTTCCAGCCCTGCTCGGCAAAGAGGAGGGCGGTGGCGCGGCCCAGGCCAGTGGAAGCTCCGGTAATAAAGATGGTTTTGGGCATGGGAATTCTCCTGAAGGAAAGGGGGTAAAGGATGGGGCTTTAAATCGCTTTGACACTTTTTATCAATTTGTCAGACTTGCCTGGTGGTTAGTATTGACGTCATGACAGAATTTGTCAATAGTGTGCTCTACTGGTACGGAGAGCGCCCGATCACGGCCAACATCCCCCATGACCCAAGACCTCAAACGCCAATTTGTAATCCAGCAAGCCTACGAGGTTTTTGCCCGCTACGGCTATGGCCGCACGACCATGGGCGATCTCGCGCAGGCGGCGGGGATGTCGCGCCCCGCGTTGTATCTGGTCTTTTCCAACAAGCAGGACCTGTTTAAAGCGGTGATCTGCTGGATGAGCGAGCAGGGCCTCCAGCAACTCGCCGCCGAGGTGGACGCCCTCCCTGATCTGGAAAGCCAACTGAACCACGCCTGCCTGCAGTGGATTTTAAGAGGCAGGCAGCTTGCCAGCACGTACCCGGACGCCGCCGACCTGTTCGATACCAGATTTGGCGCAGTGACCCAGTTGTACGCCGATTTTCGCCACTTCCTGAGCGGCCTCCTGATCAGGCACGGGCGTGACGCCGCAGAGGATCTGGCATTTTTGCTGATGACCTCGCTCAAAGCATTCAAGTCAGAGATTCAGGATGAAGCCGAACTCCGCAAGATTATCGCGCTGCAGGTCAGCCTGATTGCCAGAGCTGGATGACGTTTTGGGCTGGATGACGTTTGGCAAGGGGTTGGGTGGCAATCGGAGCACGCCTGAACCAACCACCCCCGACACCTTCCGGCACGGGGGCGATCTGGTCAAGCTCAGGGCTTAGGCGAACTGCGCCAGCACCTGCTCCAGTCGTTCTTTCTGAAGGCCGAAGTCCTGCACGCGGCGTTTTTCTTCCTCGATCACTTCGGCGGGGGCGCGGGCCACGAATCCGGCGTTGTCCAGCTTGCCCTGCGCCTGCCCAATCTGCTTGCTGAGTTCCGTCAGGCGTTTGCGCTGCTTGCCCAGCCAGTCCTGCACGTCCACGGTGCCTTCCAGCGGGGCGCGGATGATCACACCCTGCTCCACGGCGCTGAGGGTGCGGCCTTCCAGCGTGGGCACCAGCGTCACGCGGGCGATGGTTTCCACGACCCTTGCATTCTGAGTCACCAGCGCGGCCTGCTCGCCTTCCACGGCCATGCCGAGGCGGTCTTGCGGGGCGAGGCCCAGCTCAGCTTTCAGGCTACGGGCGGCGCTCACGGCTCCGCGCAGGGCGGCAAAGGCGCGGGTGGCTGCTTCGTCGTGCAGCACGGGGTTTTCCTGCGGCCAGGAGTGCAGCGCCAGTTGGCGGCGGTGGCCGAGGGCCGCGTACACCTCCGAGGTGACAAAGGGCATGAAGGGATGCAGCAGCTTCAGAATATGCTCCAGCACGGCCTTCAGCGTTGCCAGCGTGCCGAGGTTGCCGCTGCTGAGCGTGGGCTTGGCCGCCTCGATGTACCAATCGCAGAACTCATCCCAAGTAAAGGCGTACAGCGTGCGAATGGCCGCGCCGATGTCGAAGGCGTGCAGGTGGGCCGTCGCTTCCGCCGTCACCGCGTTCAGGCGGCTGATGATCCAGCGGTCTGCCAGCGTGAGGTCGGCGCGGGCCTTCAGGGTGGTCAGGGCGTCGCCGGAACGCAGCGGATCAGAGCCGTGGAGGTCGGCCTGCTCGGTGGCGCTCCGCACGTAGCGGGTCAGGCTGTCGTCTCCGGTCAGTGTGGGCGCGGCTTCCCCGATTCGCATCAGCGCAAAGCGGGAGGCGTTCCAGAGCTTGTTGGCAAAGTTGCGCCCCTGCTCGAAGCGGCGCGGATCGTGGCGAATATCCTGCCCGCCCGTGCTGAGGCTGGCAAAGGCGAAGCGGCAGGCGTCCACGCCGTACTGGTCGAACAGAGCCACCGGGTCGATGCCGTTGCCCTTGCTCTTGGACATCTTCTGGCCCTTGCTGTCGAGGTACAACCCGTGCAGCATCACCGTGCCGAAGGGAGCCTGCCCGGTCATGTGGTATCCGGCCATTTCCATGCGCGTCACCCAGAAAAACAGGATGTCGTAGCCCGTGACCAGTACCTGAGTCGGGTAGAACTTGCGGAAATCCTCGCTGTCGGTGTCGGGCCAGCCCAGCGTGGAAAAGGGCCACAGGTTGGAAGAAAACCAGGTGTCGAACACGTCGGGGTCACGGCGCAGGGTCAGGTGGGCGTAGCGCGGGTCTTGGTCGCAGTCCAGTTCCGGGTTCTCGGGGTCGGGCACGTACACGTTGCCTTCCTCGTCGTACCACGCGGGAATCTGGTGGCCCCACCACAGTTGGCGGCTGATGTTCCAGTCACGGATATTTTCCAGCCAGTCGCGGTTCACCTTGGCGTAGCGCTCCGGCGTCAGCGTGATTTCGCCCCGGTCCAGCCCCTCCAGCACCTTGGCGGCCATCGGTTTCACGTTCACGTACCACTGCGTACTGATGATCGGCTCCACCGGAACCTTGGTGCGCTCGCTCAGGCCGATGGCGGTGATGTGGTCGCGCTCCTCGATCAGGTCGCCACTTTCGACCAGTGCGGCGGTCACGGCCTTGCGTGCGGCAAAGCGTTCCATGCCCCGGAAGGCGTCCGGCACGAGGTCGGAAGTCAGGTTGCCGTACAGGTCGATGACGCTGGGGCGGGCCAGTCCATGCCGCTCGCCCACCTCGAAGTCGGTGGCGTCGTGGGCAGGCGTGATTTTCAGTGCGCCCACGCCAAAGCCCATTTCTACGGCTTCGTCGGCAATGATCGGAATCAGGCGGCCCGTGAGAGGAATCCGCGCCTGCTGGCCCACCAGGTGCTTAAAGCGGTCGTCTTCGGGATGTACGGCGATGGCCTGATCGGCAAAAATCGTTTCCGGGCGCACGGTGGCAATTCGGATTTCCCCTATTTCACCGTTGCTGGCGGGCTGGGTGGGGTCTTCCAGTTTGTAGGCCAGCGTGGTCATCTTGCCCTTGCGTTCCTCGCGGTCTACTTCCAGTTCGCTGAGGGTGGTCTGGGCCGCCGGGTCCCAGTTCACGATCCGTTCTCCCCGGTAGGCCAGCCCCTCGTGATACAGCCGCACAAACTGGGCACGCACAGCGCGGCTCAGGCCCTCGTCCATCGTAAAGCGCTCGCGGGTCCAGTCCACGCTCACGCCGAGGCGGGTCAGTTGGCTCAGAATCACGCCGCCCGACTGCCCTTTCCAGTCCCACACGCGTTTCAGGAATTCCTCGCGCCCCAGATCAAAGCGTGACTGGCCCCCTTCCCGAAGCTGCTTTTCGACGACTCCCTGCGTGGCGATGCCCGCATGATCCATCCCCGGCAGATACAGCGCCTCGAAGCCCTGCATGCGCTTGAAGCGGATCAGCGTATCGATCAGGGTGTTGTCCAGCGCGTGCCCGAGGTGCAGGTTTCCGGTCACGTTGGGCGGCGGAATCACGATGGTAAAGGGAGGCTTGCCGCTGTTGGCATCGGCCCGGAAGGGTTCGCTGCGCCAGCGTCCGGCCCAAGCGGGTTCGATGGCGGCGGGGTCGAATTGCTTGGCAAGGGCCGACGTGTTTTCGGTGAGGTCGGGCGCAGTATCGGGGGAGATGGGGTCGGTCAGGCTGGTGTCGGCGGGGGTGGGGTCAGTCATGGGCAAGGCTCCTGTTTGGATCGTGCTGATTCAGGGCGTGTGATTCGGCAAGGTAAGAATGCAGGTGGGGCAGCGCGGCGTCCATTTCCCAGCCCAGTTCGGGTTGTCTCAGGTCGGCCCAGCGGAAGGCGAAACGGTGGTCGTCTGCATGCTGAATCCAAGTTTGGGGCAAGTCGTCGGGTGCGGCAAAAGCGAAGGCGTAGCAAACTTGGCGGGTGAACCGTTCCGGAAGTTGCAGTTCCCAGCGGTAGGCGGCCAGAAAGTGCGAGGTGCTGAGCGTCAGGCCGGATTCTTCCCACAGTTCGCGCCGTGCGGCTTCGGCTGGAGTTTCACCCGCTTCCACGCCGCCCGCGGGAACCTGCACGCCCGCATCAGGCACATCGGCATGATCGAACACCAGCACCGATTGTCCGTGATAGACGAAGCAAAGTACCTTTTCGCGCAGGCCCAGAGCCTGGGCGTCGGCCCCTGCCTCAGCTTCGGAATTGTAGAATGTGACCACCAATTCACCTCCAGCTTTCTGTTCCACGTTGCATAAATACAAAAAACGCCTCGTCCGCCGAAATTGCTTTCGGACGCGGACGAGACGTGAGGCTCTGTATCCCGTGGTACCACCGCACTTCCCTGCTGAATGCAGGGCGCTCTTGCTGCGCTGTAGCGGGCGCACCCGGACGGCTCTACTGTTCTCCGCACCAGCTCATGCGGAAAAGTTCTGCCATCGTGCTCGCGGGCGACGTTCTCTGGTGGCCTGACCGCCCCGGCTCTCAGTCTCGGCGGGGCTTCCTGTGGGGGCCGAACATTCTGATACGAACATTCCAGATACTCTTCCCGGTCACTGCTCCATCAGTATACGGCGTGGGGCGGGCCAGAGAAGCGCCGTCACTCTGCGGCAGGCGCAGTGGGCAGATCAGCGATTTCAAAGCGGTACAGCAACGGTTTTTTTAAGAATCCACGTGGCACGGCCACCGTCACCGAGCGGTAGGGCACCCCCGTCACGCTGACTCCCACCGGAAAGGTCAGCACCTCGCTTCCCACGCGGGCGCTCCGGTCACCGATGTCCAGCAGGCCTTAGGCGCGGCTCAGGACATCGTAAGGGTGCTGAATCATGACCGTCAGTTTGACCTGCTGACCGACCAGGCTCCGCAGTGGGTTGGCCTCCTGTTCAAAAGAGGTGCGGATCTCATCGGGCAGGCGCTCGCGCGTTACCTTCACGGCCAGCGCATATTCGCCCACCGGGAAGACCACCTCGCGGATGAGGGTCACGCCGTCGCCCTCAGCCTCGCGGAAGGCTTCAAGCAGGGCTGTGCGGCGGTTTTTCATCAGGGTAACGGGCGCGGTGGTGCCTCCGGTGCTGCGCTGCCCCATCGGAAAATCACCACGCCGAATAAAACGTTCGGCCTGTAACAGGGTTTCTTCGCGGGTGCGGAAGGCCCGCTGCAATACGGGTTCGTGCGGTTGCCAGTGGCCGCCCGGCCCGCGCTGCATCCAGTCCACCCACAGCTCGAAACGGTCCTGGTATTGCCAACTGGGATGCGCTCCGGCGGCAGGCGGTGCAGCTCGCCCCACAGTACCCTCTTGATTCTGCGGGCCGGGTCTAGACGTGATCGCGCTCATGCGTATCCTCCACTGCCCCTATCATGCCTGAGCTGGCGGGTGCCTGGGCAAGAGCGTCTGCATGGCAGTCTCATCTCGGCTGCGGAATCTGGCCCAGCCGTCAACCTCTGGCAGAGGGGCGGCTCCTGCATCAAACGTTGGTGACTCGGCCACCACGCACTTTTCCTCGCTACCAGTCTTCTCAACGGCTGTCTCTAGCCGACTTCAATCAGGCCCGCCGTCAGGAAGGGTTTGAGCGTATCGAGCACCTGACGGGGGGGAAGGCCGCTGCGGTCAAGCAGAGTACGCAGGGCGACGCCGTCGGGGATCAGGCTCAGGGCGCGGTATTGGTTGCGTGTCACAGGTTGGGTATCGTTCCAGCGGGCTGTAAAACGTACAGGTCTGTCCCAGTCCGGGAAGGAGCGCAGAAGTACGATCCAGGCTTCGTTGTCGTCCAACATGCGGCGCAGGGTCGAGTCTCGCCGCAGGGCCAGCGTGCGGGTCGGCGGAATCAGGTTCGGCTCGAATTGAAACTGGCCGCCGTCCAGACTCGCCAGCATTTGCAGGGCCGCCTCGCCGCTGAGATTGCCCGATTGGGCATGAATGACTTCGCCGGGATCGAGCCACAGTGTCCCGCCGCGTGGGTGCTCGACGCTAAAACGGCCTGCCCGCCCGCTAGACAGCAGCATCTGCATCACCGACAACAGAGGAAAAACAGCCAGATCGCCACGTACCATGAGTAAACGCATTCTAAGGGCTAGGAACTTGAAAGGGCAGGGGTCAGCTTGAGCCGCTGGTGGGGTGGGGGGGTGGGGCGGCAAAATCCACCTTCGCGGCATCCCCTCCGGTCAGTTGTGCAGATTCTTCTTTGCCTCATCACAATGCCATGTCATCCATACCCGCCCTACGAATTTCGGTCATGAAGGCCAAAAAAAGGGCCAAGCAAGGCAGAATGCCCGCTTGACCCTCTGGTGCTCTTTGCTCAGCTTCAGTCGATGCTGGCTCGCCAACGCCATTCGCTGGCCCGCTTCATCACGTGGGCGAGACCGCCCGTGATCGCCAGTTTCTGGTTCCAGGGAAGCTTCATCCAGCCCACGGCCATCAGGCCGCCGAGGCTGACGAACTCGCCCAGAGTGGTGGGTTCGTAGGCTTCGACCTCTTCACCTTTGGCAAGGCGCATCAGGTTCTTGCCCGTCAGGCGGCCCTGCTGTCCGGCGTGCTGCGCGGTGGTCGGCACCGGCTTGCCTTCCTGGTTCAGCGCCAGGCCCATGTCACCGATAATAAAGACATCGGGGTAGCCCTTGGCCCGCAGTTCTGCGTCTACAGCGATGCGTCCGCCGGGGCCTTTTTCCAGCTTCTCGCCCTTGACCACGTCGCGGGCCTGAATGCCGCCCGTCCAGATGATCTTGCCTGCGGGAATGACTTTCTGCTCGCCTTCCGCGGTCTGCACGGTTACGCTGTCGGCGGTGGCCTGCATCAGTCGGTGGCCGACCAGAATGTTGATGCCGTACTCTTCCAGCGTCTTCTGGGCCTTCATGCGCAGGGCTTCATCCAGAATGGGCAGGATTTTGGGGCCAGCTTCCACCAGATGAATCTTGAAGGGGGGGAGGCCGCGCTCCTTGCTCAGCAGTTCGGCCCGCTGCGCGAGTTCGGTCACGAGTTCCACACCCGTCAGGCCCGCACCGCCCACCACGATGTCGCGGTTGCCGTGGTAATCGTTGGCAAATACGCGGTTCACGTAGTTAAAGATTTCGTCGGCGTCGCTGAGTTGCTTCAGCTCGCTGGCGTTTTCGGCAAGGCCGGGAATGCGGTAGAAGTTGGTCACGCTGCCCAGGCCCACGACCAGGGTGTCGTAAGTCAGGACGCGCCCGTCTTTCAGGGTGACTTCCTTATCGTCCAGGTTCACGCCTTCCACCTGCGCCTGCTCCAGATGCACGCCGGTGCCTTTCAGCAGGGGCGCGAGGGGCATGGTCACGCGGGTGTTGTGCGCGGCAGCTTCGTGCAGGCGCGTTTCAAAGGTATGAAAGGCGTTTTGCTCGACCAGCAGCGTTTCCAGGTCGGGAAGGGGTTTCATTTTGGTGGCAACTGCAAGGCCTGCGTAACCAGCGCCGAGGATCAGGGTCTTCATATACTTGCTCCTGTGGGGGAACCGCTGGGGCAACCCCCAAGATTCCTGTGAATTGATTCACGAGGTGGGTTTCAGGCAGACTCCCGCCTGTCTAACGTTCCACAGTGTACACCCTACACCAACTCACCGCGCCTCTTTGAGGCGGAACTTTTGGTTGTATCAAGGCGTTGCTGGATTGAACACTAAGAATGAAAACATCGTCTGGGTCGGCGTTCTTTGTGCACGCATTCCCCTGAACCCAGTCTAGATGCTGTTACGGGCCGCGTTGCAACTTTTGATGCAGTTCGGCCACGGCGGCGGGGGTTGTTTAGCCAACCAATCCGGCCACAGCATTGATCGTGACCGCAATAATCACGGTCACGAACACATACGACAAGACGGCGTGCCCCAACAGCAGGCGGCGCATGGCTCTGGAGGTCAGGTTGGTATCGCTGACCTGAAAAGTCATGCCGATGGTGAACGACAGGTAGGCAAAGTCCCGGTAATCGGGGTCTTGCAGCAGGCCGTCTTCTCCTTCCAGAAAATTGACGCCGCGTGCTCCGTCGTCGTAGTAGCGGTGGGCGTAGTGCAGCGTGTACTGGGTGTGCACCAAGAGCCAGGACAGCACCACCGTCAGAACCGCCAGTGCGGTCATGCCGGTCTTGTCCAGCCCTTCTTTCGGGCCAGCCTCATGCAGCGCAAAGCCCACGCCGACCAGGCTGACCAGGGCCGTCAGCGTGGTCAAAAAGGCAGCAACGGCGCGGGTATCGTCTTCGCGGGTGGCAATCCGGCGGGTGCGCTCGCCGTCAGCCCGCAGCATGATGATCCACAGGCGGCTGAGGTGGACCGCGCAGAACACGGCCCAACCCAGCAGGGCGCGACCTTCCCAGGGCAACCCACGCGGCACGAAGACGGTGAGCAGGAACCAGACCAGCGCCCCTGCCCCCGCTGCAACCGCCAGATGCAGGCCAGCGGTTCTGGATTCATGGAGCATGGAGCAAGGATAGTGCGTGGAGGGAAGGAGGGCAGGAAGGGCAACCGTTGTGCTCACCGCGCCTTCCCACTCCCCACCACCCACCTCCTACACCCGGTTTCTCAGTACTGACGTCCGAAAATCACCCGTTTGCCATACGCCGCAGGCTTTCCGGTATGCACGCATACGCCTTCTTCGGCATCTGCAAAAAACTCGGCGTCGTCCAGTGGGATGTTGCGGGCGGTGGCCTTGGTGTCTTCCTTGATCTGGCGCTCGCTTTCGGGGTCGCCGCAGTGGAAGGCCCGAACCCATTTGCCCGCTTCGATGGCGGCCTTAAATTCTTCGTAGGTGTCCACGCTCACCGTGTTTTCCAGCATGAAATCGGTGGCGCGGGTCAGCAGCCAGCTCTGGATTCCGGCCAGACGGTCCACCATGCCGCCCACCGCATCGGCGCGGGCCAGGGTTTCCTTGTCGCTGCTGTTGCGGTTCTTGACGACTACCACGCCCGATTCGAGGTCGCGGGGGCCAAGTTCCACGCGCACGGGCACGCCCTTCAGTTCCCAGTCGTTGTACTTGAAGCCGTTACTGACACCGTCGCGTTTGTCCACCTTCACGCGCAGGCCCGTTGCCCGTAATTCGGCGGCCAGTTTCTCGCCCTCGGCCACCATTTCGTCAAAATTGTCCTTGCGGCCCACCGGAATCACGACCACCTGAATGGGGGCAATGTTGGGCGGCATGATCAGGCCCTGATCGTCGCCGTGGGTCATGATCAGCGCACCGATAATCCGGCTGGAAATGGCCCAACTGGTGGTGTGCGCCCAGTCTTCCTTCTGCTCGCGGGTCTGAAACTTCACGTCGAAGGCTTTGGAAAAGTTCTGGCCCAGATAATGCGACGTGCCCGATTGCAGCGCCTTGCCGTCGCGCATCATGCCTTCAATCGAGTAGGTTGCCACTGCGCCCGCAAAACGCTCGGAGGCGGTTTTTTCGCCGCGTACCACGGGCAGGGCCAGCACATCCCGGCAGAACTCGTGGTAGATGTCCAGCATCTGGCGCACCTCGGCCCGCGCTTCGGGTTCATTTACATGCGCCGTGTGGCCCTCGTGCCAGTAAAACTCGCTGGTCCGCAGGAAGGCTTTGGTCCGCAGTTCGGCGCGGAATACGCTGCCCCATTGGTAGTGCAAAAAGGGCAGGTCGCGGTAAGAATTCAGCCAGCCGCTCCACATGTGCCCGATGATGGTTTCGGAGGTGGGGCGCATGACATACGGCTCGGCCAGCACTTCGGTGCCGATCTTGTTGACCGTAAACAGCTCGGGTGCAAAGCCTTCAACGTGGTCGGCTTCTTTCATGATGAAGCTCATGGGAATCAGGGTGGGGAATACCAGAGATTCGTGCCCGGTGGCCTTGAAGCGGTCATCCAGCCAGCGCACGATGTTTTCCCAGAGGGCCGAGCCGTAGGGCTTGATGACCATCGCACCTGCAACGGGGCTGTTGTCGGCCAGGTCTGCCTTCTTGACCACCTCGTTGTACCAGTCGTTAAAATCCACGCTCTGAGGCGTCACGCCGTATTGCTGCGCCTTCTTGTCGTGGCCTTTGTCGTTGTTGCCCTTGCCGTCCTTAGTCATTGGATGCAGGATAACGGGTTCGGTGCCGCTCTAGGCTTTCGGGCTTAATCCGTCCTGGTTGCGGGCCTGTCGGCAGGGGTGTATCCGGTGGGGGGCGGGTCAGGCGACGGGGCAGGGCCAGTGGTAGAATCCGCCGTTCCCCATGACGCGCCCCCCACGAACCGACCCAAACCCGTCCCGGTTGCCCGAAGGTTCCCGCTCCGGCTCCAATCTTGGCAACTCTGGTCTGGGCGGCGCGACACCGGGAGGAATCAAGAAGCCGCTGCTGTCGCGGATCAGCCCCCCGCAACTGATCGCTCTGTCGTTTGCCCTGGCAATCTTGGTGGGCGGCTGCCTGCTGGCACTTCCGATCATGCACACGCCGGGTCACGACATCAATTTTTTGCAGGCTCTTTTTACGGCCACCAGTGCGCTGTGTGTCACGGGTCTCAATGTCGTCGATCCCAGCACGGCCTTTAACCGGTTGGGGCAGGTGGTCATCATGCTGCTCGTTCAGGTGGGTGGACTGGGTATTATTACCTTTGGCACGGTCTTTGCGCTGATCATTGGCCGACGCGTCAATTTTTCAGAGCGCATCCGTCTGGCCCAGCAGGTCAGTGCCTTCGATGTTGGCGGGGTGCTCAGCCTGATTCGCAATATTTTTCTCTATACCTTTCTGATAGAGCTGACGGGCGCGGTGCTGCTGTCGTTCCGCTTCGTTCCGCTGGAAGGCTGGGGGCGGGGGCTGTTCTACTCGGTTTTTCACTCGGTCAGTGCCTTCAATAACGCCGGATTTGCCCTGTATTCCGACAATCTGGTGCGCTTTGTGGGCGATCCCCTGGTCAGCATGACCATTGCCCTTCTGATTATTTTGGGCGGCATGGGCTTTCTGGTGCAGCTGAACGTGGTGGCCCATCTGCTCAATCCGCGCCGTAACCGCATGTTGGTTCACAGCAAACTGGTTCTCACCATGATGGGCGTGCTGCTGGCCGTCGGAACCCTGACGTATCTGCTGCTGGAATGGAGCAACCCCAAAACCCTCGCGCCGCTGGGCTTCGGCGATAAATTGCTGGCCTCCTTCTTTCAGAGTGTGACCACCCGTACCGCCGGATTTAACAGCCTGGATTACGGGGCCATGAATCTGGCGACCCTGTTTATCACCATCATCCTGATGTTTATTGGCGCAAACCCCGGCTCTACGGGCGGCGGCATCAAAACCAGCACCTTTTACGTGATGATGGCAAGTGCCTGGAGCATGGTCCGTGGGCGCGGTGAAGTTAACCTGTTTCGCCGCCGCATAGATCAGGACACCGTGATCCGGGCCATGACCGTGGGTCTGCTCAGCATCGGCCTCGTGAATGTCATGTTCGTGCTGCTGCTGATTTTTAATACCAATCCACAGGTCACATTCGTTCAGATGTTCTTTGAAACGGTCAGTGCCTTCGGAACGGTGGGCCTCAGTATGAATGCCACTCCGATCATGGCCTCCGATCAGCACGTCATTCTGATTCTGCTGATGTATCTGGGCCGGATCGGGCCGCTGACCTTCGCCGTGGCTTTCAACTCGCGTAACAGCGCCGAATTGGTCAAATATCCACCCGAAAAAGACATCATTATCGGCTGAACTGTTCCCCAGTATTTTCTCGGCCACAAAAGGAAACCCGCTGAAATGAAAACCAAACAATGTTTAGTGATTGGCCTGGGGCGCTTCGGAACTGCCGTCGCCACCACCCTCTACGAGATGGGGCATGAGGTCGTCGCCATCGACCAGAACGAGGAAAATGTAGAACGGGTGATGAACCTCGTGACGCACGCGGCGGTCGTGGATGCCAGCGACGAACGGGCGCTGAGGGCCATCGGTGCTTCTGAATTCGATGTGGTGGTGGTGGCTATCGGCACCGATGTGCAGGCCAACATTCTGGCGACCATGAACGCCAAGAGCCTCGGCGCACCCTATGTCGTCACCAAAGCGATTGATGAGATGGCTCGCCGCGTGCTGGAGCGCATTGGGGCCGATCTGGTGATCCGGCCCGAACACGATATGGGTGTGCGCCTGGCCCGCCAGATTGCCACCCCCAACATCGTGGACACGCTGGATCTGGGGGGCGACTACGCCATCGTAGAAATCGAAGCCAACGAGCGTTTAAGGGGCACGCTGCGCGACCTGAACCTCACCGGGCGGTTCAATGTGCAGATCATTGCCATCAGCCGGGGCGGCAAGGTAGAAGTCACCCCCCGCGCCGAAGACGACCTGCGCCCGCACGACAAATTGGTCGTGATCGGGACAGCGCACAATCTGGATGACCTGCGGCGCTACTTGGGGGAATAGGACAAAACTCCCTTGGTGGGGAGTGGAAAGAGCCGTCACCCGGCGTCATCTGAGACCGAATGCCTTAGTAGTGGCAACAAAATCGTCTTTCTTTATCGATCACTTCCTGCCTACCGCTTTTCTTCCCGGATGATCCCGCAACTCAGGTTTCCCCTGACTTCCAGCGCCTCGGTGATGGTCTGTGGGGGCAACTGGCCCTGCAAGGTGGTGGCCGCCGACAGGGGAACGGGAGCCAGTCCGGGGACCTGAAGACTGGCCCGCGTGGTGGGCGTCATCAGGCGCAGCTTGCGTTCCAGGCAGGCGGCGTCGTTGGTATTCAGTGTGACCGGGCGGGCGTCCGTGCCACCCTCCGACGGATTGATCAGCATGACTGTGACTGGCTGGGCGCTGAACCTGCTGAGGGTCTGCTCGGCCCTCGCCTGCCCGGTCAGTGCCGCCGTTGTTGCGGCCAGCAGCGGAAGAAGGGCCGCGATTGCCCAGACTGCCCCGGCCCGCGCCGCGCCCGGACGCAGCAGCAGCGTGCCCAGTCCTGCGGCACAGACCAGGGTCAGCAGCAGATACAGGGCAGGCAGCGGGGCAGCAAACGACATGGGCGTCAGTGTAATACGGAAACTGTGAACGGCCTTCCTCAGCGGGCGCGTTCCCACCCCGATGCCTGCTCCCAGGGATCGTCGTAGGGTGATTCCGTACTGTGCAGAGATGGCTGCAGGGGGAGGGTGAGCGGGGCCAGTCGGGACGCACTCAGCGGCTGAGGCTGTGTCCACGGCACCGATCCGCAGGCAAAGCTACCCGGCGCACCCAGGAAGATGATCTGGCTGCCTCTTTCCAGCCGCCCAGTGCAGCCCTCCAGTTGCTCTCCGATTTCGGCCAGGACCCGTTCCAGAAAAGCGTTGGCTTCGGCAGCCAATCCCGCCGACTGGAACGCGGGCAGCGCGTACACCAAGCTGGATACGCTGCCCAGTAATTCGCTGACCCCCTCCGGCCAGGGCGGAAGTTGCCGGAGAGTGTCGGCAGTCAAAATAAACCCGCCGCCAGTCTCGCTTTGCAGCAAAAAGACCTGCTGCACGTGTTCTGCACAGGAACTGCCTGAGGGTAAATCGGACATATGGGCAGCTTAGATAAGCACCAATGATCAGCCCGTGATCGAGAGCGCCCAGACGACCCTGCTCACTCCCGCAATCCGTACGATTTATTTAGAACCTCGGGTGCTAGGGGGTAGCTCAGGGGAGCTGAGAAAGCGGAAGCTCCGGTATGGCTACCAAAGAACTTCCGCTTGCCCAGAATACCGTTGAAGACCTGTTCACCCTCATTTACGTCTACGTGGATGATTATGTGCAAGCCGCTGCGTGCAGCGGCTTATTTGTGCTCCCCCACGAACCGAATCAGAAGGGGAGTTACAGCGAACTGATGACCATCGCACTGGTCGGGGAATTGCTCGGTGAGGTGTCCGGGCAGAAATGGTTGGCTCAAGTGCGTTCGACGTATCGGGCGCTGTTTCCATGCTTACCGGATCGCAGTCGATACCTGCGCATCCAGTTGAATTTGGAAACTATTTACGCCGACCTTGCGCTGAGACTGCCCCACTTCGACGACGACACCGTGTACGTCATTGACAGCAAACCGCTTGTCCACTGCAAGGGGACGCGCTACGCGCGACCCCGAGCCATGAGTGAGGCAGGCAGTGGACGCGGTGGGCATGGGGGTTACGGTGTCAAAGGTCGATTCTATGGGTTCAAGCTGCATGCCATCATTGACGATCATGGCATGATCGTTCGCTTTGCTCTGGCTGCTGGAAATGAGAGCGATCCACCCCTCGCGCGTGCCCTCCTGAACGCAGGCGAAGGTGCCTTGGTGCTCGGTGATCGGGGCTATCAAGGCTGTGGCGTCTACGCGCAACCCAAGAGCAACATGAAGCAACCGCGCCCCTGGTGGGGCGCCATGCGATGGGTCAGAAAGACCATTGAGGCGGTTTTTTCTCGACTGGATCGTTCATTTCAGTTGATGCTGCCGCAGCTCAATTCCTTCCGATCTATTCGCGCTCATGTCTGCCGAAAAATTGCCGCTCACAATTTGGCCTTGTTCTTTGGCGGCCTTTGATCCCCTAGCACCCGAGGTT
>NZ_KB899721.1 GCF_000378445.1 Deinococcus aquatilis DSM 23025
CGGTTCCGCTCAGCGGAACCGTAAACGACTGGAGGACGCCCACCTGGACGGGTTTGGAGTGCGGTTAACCCATGTTGATTGAAGCGGGAGACCAGACGCGCGACCCCTTCACCGGATCGACGCCCGCACAGCCGAGCCGCTTCGGTATACGGCACACCCGTCGAAACGGCGAGAATCGTCTTCGCCCGACCCACGATGATCGCGGCCGTGTGATGCGACCGGCTCAATCGCTCCAACATGGTGCGTTCTTCTTCGGTCAGGAGACGCAGCGGGTTCTTCTGGACACGAGCCATCCTCATACCCTACACCTATGGCAAGTGACCCACTAGGTTCAAAAATAATTGTTGAGTTCCGATAACCCGCAGAGACTTCGAGAAAGGGTTGAAGCTGTAGTCGTGGGTGAACTTTTCTAAAAAGCTGTCTCTGGATGCAGAACTGGCCACGGTGGGAGTTGAAATAATTGCGCCGACCCGCAAGAAGCAGAAGACACAAGATGGATGACCGCTGCGCTGATACAAGCGGCGCTAGAAATTTGAGCGAACCATCGCTTGGTCGCAGTTCTTCAGCCCCGACTACCAGTCAAAACTCGGCATCAGGGCGTGTAACGCCCGCCAGGACGAGGGCGAAGGGTGGAGCAACAGATCCTGCAGATGATCCAGCCCCAGTCGAAACATGGACACCGCACGGTGTCCATGTTTCTTGCGCTTCACAGGCCCAGATGAATGCCGCAGAGACGCACATGAGCAGGGTTGAGACGCGTTCAGCCTGAGTCAAGCCCGTATCTTCGAGATTGAAGCCTCGGGTTTTCAGGGCGGAGTGCAGGTTTTCTGCCTGCCAGCGCTGAGCGTAGCGGCGGAGATTGACCGAAGCATGGCCTCGATACGCGAAATACAGCACTTCTCCAGCGGCATTCTTGGTGGCACACACTCGCAAAGACACGCCGTAAACGACCAGAGGGCGGTGCCAAGGACGGATTTCACCCACCTGTAGCTTTTTGAAACATGCCCAGACTGGAAAGCTGCCCGTTCCAACGGTCGCCGTGGCTGGCAGACGGATACAAGGGACGATCCTGTGTTGGTTCAAAAATGTGAACCACGACTTGCCAATGAACTCGCGGTCTGCAAGCAGACTGCTGACGGAGCGCTCTGGACAATACTGAAGGAATCGGCTCAGAAGCTCTTCATGCGTCTGTTGGGAACTGCAGCCCCCATGGGGCAACAGCGTCCACATCAGCGGCAGACTGAAGTCGTCCCAGACCGCAGAGAGCAACAGAATGTTGACATCCTGGCTACTCAATTTCCAGTTGGTGCGATCCAGAATGAGATGCAGTTCGCCGTCCGGCAGGAAGGACAGAGCAAAACGCGCAAATAGCTGTTCAGGGAATGCGAAGCGGACAAAGCGGCGCAACCGCTGATACCGCATTTCCAGTGATCCGGGCAACTCGACGTGGGTCTTGAGGGTGTAGACCACCACGCTGCGAGCTTGCACCATGGTGAGAATTAAGGCTGCGAAGACTTTAAGGCGACGGGCATCAACTGGGAAGGTAGATCGCAGCGCAGTCTGCAAGGTCTCGTGTGGGTGTCGGCTCTGGTGTGTCTTCATCGCAGAAACACGCTATGGGAGCCGCTTTTTCATATCCGCAGGAGTTTTGACTGGTAGTCAGCCTTTGGCCATATTCGAATCCATGACGAGCGCAAAGCCCAGAACCTCCTAGACGTGAGTTCGGGTTAAGCGGCGAGCTTCAAAGGTCCTGCTTCAGGGATTAGCGAGGGTTTCTTGGGCTGACGTGAATAGGCAATCAGTCCACAGACGAGGTTGACCATGAAATTGACGGGGCTGCGGTGACGGGAATGCTCGACCTGGCTGATGTTTTTCAGTTGGTCAATGACGGACTCGATGATGGCTCTCTTCCTGAGGAAGAGAGCATCTTCGCTCAACACGGGGACAGCGCACTTCATGTTCTTGCGGAGCCGGGTGTGCAACGCCACTTGGTGCTCCTTCAGGAGCTCAGTGACGAGGGCTTGTGAAATGTACCTGCGATCTGCAAACACCTTCCCAAACAGGGAAAACAGGCCGTGCTGGAAAAAATCCCGCAAGGCTGCGCGGTCATCTCCATTTCCGGGAGTGAGGCCCACCCACAGCAGTTCACCCGTGTCGCCGCACATCAAATGCAGCTTGAAGCCGTAAAACCAGCCCATGGAGGTCTTGCCCAAGGCGGCGTTCTCTTTGAACACCCGGTGGGTGTTCATCCGCTTCAGCCGACAGACTTCCAATTTGGTGGAGTCAACGAAAGAAATCCCGGTACACGCCCCGAAGCTGCGATAGAGGGAGATCACCAGATGCAGCAGCGCCCGTGGCATCAATTCGACGAAACGGGAAGAGGTTAGCGCTTTTGGGAAGTCGGCTCGCCCATGCGTCAGGATTTCCGTCGTGTAGTACGCCTTGAACTGACGGTAGCTCGATTGATGGAAGGCGATGAGGATCGTCATGATTTCGCTGAGGTGCAGTCCAGTGGGACGATTCCGGATGAGGTGGGAGTGCAGGGCCTGCTCTGGGAGAGCAGGTTTGGTGAGCGACACTTGGAAGGGTGGGAGAGCTTGGCAGAAGTCGTCGACGTCGCAAAACAATTCGAGTATGTTCATGGTGGCTCCTGAGTGGGTGTCCAAACCAATCATCTCAGTGAGCCTCAACTCTCGCCAAATGTTCGTCTTTAAGCGTAATACATGGCGATAGTACGCTAATAAGCTTAACCCGAACTCACGTGTACGAAGCAACTTCAGGGCCAGTTGTGCAGGTGAGGGCGTTCCTTTGCCCCGCCACACCTGAACGGCCCAAGGCAACCGGAGTTGACCACAACACAGATACAGCACCACCAGATGGACGCCATGAACACTGTTGAAGGTGTGCATCCAGTCGTCAAGGTCAGCGAACTTGCCACTGTTCTCCAAGCTGGTCAAATCGACCAGCAGGTCGAGGCGAGGTCGCTGATGAGGCCGAAGTCGCCATTCATGCTGTAACAGTTGCAGGGCATGCTGGCGCATGACCCGGCAGAACTGCCGGGTGTTCCACGCGGCGTGATTCAGAAACCGGCTGATCGCTGCCGGTGATTTCACGGTGGCCCGTTCTGGTAAAGGCCGGCCAGAACCATCCAGCAACAGATCGAGGAACACCTCAAACGAGGCTCGATGTTGCGACCTTGAAAAGCACGTGAGGATGTCAGAATACAGGCGTCTGGAGCGCGGTTCTTTTGGGTTCACACCCCACTATGGGGCCAAAAGTGCGTTCCAGACATCGTTTTGAAAACTCGTAAGATGTCAGTGAACCGGGATGCGCTGCGGCCAGAAAATTACGGCAAGGAAGTGACGCTCGTCGCCGCCATTCCGACCAAAGTCGAAAATTACAAAGTTAAGTACATTGCATTTAACATCTAGATAAACTTCGCTTCAACAAGCCTCAAGCGAGCAAGGCGGGCCGTGCCTAACTCTAGATGTTAAATGCAACCTACTTAGTCCCTAACATTGATTCATTCACCGCGAATAGATAGCGTTGTTTTCGGATGGTGTCTACGTGTGGCCCACCACTCCTTGTGGCTATTTCACACGGCGCAGAGTTGATCTGAACATGCTTACGGTGGGATCTACAAACTGTTCTTACTGCGCCTGTGATGCACGTGCCGTAGTTATTTGTTTTTCTCAGCAAAGTAGGATTTGAGAATCGTATCTCAGTTAATTTAGGGCCACTCTACAAGCACGTCTGTAATATCCCGGCCCTTGATAGTTTTCACTGGAATAGTGCCATTGGGTCGTAGTGTGCATACATTCAGGTTGCCTTGACAATAGACCTGCTCCTCACCGCCGCCATTTTTAAGAGTTAGGACTAGAACGTTTATGTTCTGGGAACACTTATTCACAGCATAGAAGTTATTTACACGCCTTAGACAGTCTCTGGCAACACCTTTGAATGCATTTTTGCCGAGATTCCTTACTATGTTTGCGACCATAATGCTGGAAATAGGCTCAGACTTTGAGTATCCAGGATCAATCTGAACTAAGTTCCTCTGCTCCTTGAGCTTGGCACTGATGATTCCAGATGCTGTCTGGCGTGCTTGTGTCTCTAAATCGTAAGAAGCATATATATACACACTGGCGAAGGTGTCAATACCCATTGCCCTATACTGCATGACATGCGTGAGCTCATGCGCAACTAGCTCGGTATCATTTAGTAGATTGCTATTACTAAAGACAATAACGTTATCTAGCGTTATCGCCCCCTCCTGTTTCAGCCAGTCTCTCAAAATTTTGGCGAGAGATAGGCTACCAGGATTGTCGGTCCAGCGCACTTGGTCGAGAATTTCTTTTGGAAAGTACCCTGTTAATTCTTGTTTCAAAGAATCTGGAAGAGGCTTAGTGTTTTTCGCTGCATTTTTTGAGGTTCGAATAGCTAAAGCTAAAGCGTTTCCCGCTGGATTCAAAAAGAACTGAGCAGCATCTTTCGGAAGATTCTTTAGCATCTCAGGGATGGCCTTTGGCTCAGGTTTTGAAAACTTTACTGTCGCTGTTGAAAAGTCGATGCTAATACCTGTAATCTTACTAAGCCAGCTGGCGCTGGCATAGCTTATAAACAAAAGAAGCGACAAGGCGGTAATGAATCTCATTATTTTCATTACAGGTCTCCTTTTACACTATTTCTCTGTTAGTATAAAAAAGCTCACAGGATACAATCAGCGGTTGTTAGGCGAAATATATAAATATAATAGCTTGTACAGTTTTATATAGAATCGAAGTAGCGATCAAGTCAATGACTAGTTTTATAACTCTCTTTACACCTACGGAAGAACATTGTTAGAGGCCTATAAGGGATGCTGAGACGTGGATGTCGCTATGCATATCTGACGAGACTAAGTTCACCCCCTCTCCCAATCGTACACCCTAAACGCGACATCGGGTCATCAAAAAGACTGCCAAATTGGCCTACCGCGAATAGAGACTGCCCATTGGAGAATCAACCGTTGAGGTCGATGAATTTCGTGTTGTGCGCCAGGACATTCAGAGACACTTTTAATGGCAGGCTCAAGTGTGTTTTGACCTGACCCCAGCGCAGTCCTGCACCTACAACCACCGAGAACGCCGACTCCACACATGTTCTGGCCGCCCTATGTTCCGGCTTCCAGCATGGATCAACCCGTTTTGCATTGACCTTTGGAGGTGTCAGGCACGTTCCCGACTGGTAGTCTTTATCTCCGATCTGTTTTGGCCCGCCATAAGCATGCTAATCCCTATTCATTTCGCACAGCACGCTGAAATCGTGCTCATTCGCAGGACGAATCTCGGATTTAACGATCTTGCCGTTCAGCGCACTCCAAGCGTGCAATTTGAAGCCATAGACCGGCCCAGCCGTGCTGAATCCATAACGAGCGCCACGAAATTCGCATCGTGGCGCTCGCTTGAAGGTCGAGACAGGAAGCGGCTCCGAATCCACAGCGACGAAGTCCAGTGTCTGGACTTCGGTAGCCAGCTACTCGAAGACAGGGGTCAATCGCGCGAGCCGGATTCGGGCTTGCGGTTCAGAGGGGAAGTGCGGAAAGTGGTTCGGCTTCAGAAATTGCCACCGCCGGCTGAAATAGAGCACCTTGTGCAGTTTTTGAAGCAGTGCGACGGCCACGAGGTCAGCGTCCGAAATGTTTTCGTGTGGATGGAGCAGTTTCGGTGGAATGTGGGGTGCGATCCAGTGACTGAGGAGGGTAACAGCGGTGGAAAGCGATTGTAAAGTGAGGTCGGGACGGCCCATAGTACCGTCCCTTTCGCATGTTTTGCGCTACAGATCAACCCCTACTCGCGGTTATTCATCAAAACATAGAAGATTTTCGAACGTTATGCCTACTGGATGAGGAACTCTAGTGGGTCACTTGGTGAAGGTGTAAGGTTTGAATATGCCTCGTCGCCAGAAAAACCCGCTGCGTCCCCTGACGGATCAAGAGCGTCTGGAATTAGAGCGATTAAGCCGATCGCATCACGGTGCCGTGGTGGTGGTCGGGCGTGCCAAGGTGTTACTCGGCGTTGCCGCTGGTCTGCCCTACACCCAGGCGGCGCAAGAGGCGGGTCGAACCTCAGGGGATGGCGTGGCTCACTTGGTCGCGCGATTCAACCAACACGGTCTCAACGCACTGGCCACACGTCCAAGTCGGCGTCCTCCCCGTACTTACGGTTCCGCTGAGCGGAACCGGATTCTCGACACCGCCCGTCGTCCGCCAGATCGAGAACAGGACGGGACAGCGACTTGGTCGCTCTCGACACTGCAACGGGTCCTGCGCCGTGAGCCCGGCTTTGAGCAGCTCAGCACGTACACGATCTTGGGTGTGTTACGCGAGGCCGGCCTGACGTGGCAGCGAGACCGGACGTGGTGCGAGACGGGAGTGGCGCAGCGACAACGTAAGAGTGGCGTGGTGAAGGTGACTGACCCCAATGCTGAGGCGAAAAAAAGCTGATTGAACGTGCCTACCTCGAAGCTGAACAAGGTGGAATAGCGGTGTGGACGGAAGACGAAGCTGGCCCCTATCAGGCCATTCCCCACCTGGGATCCAGTTGGCAACCGCAAGGCGAACCTGCTCGTCAGTCTCACGAATACATTCGAGCGGGCACTGCTAAGTTGTTGACCCTCTTCCACCCCGCCAGCGGAGCAGTCCGCGTTCAAGGCGTCACGAGCTGCACGAATGCTGTGCTGCATCCCTGGATGCAGCAGACCCTGACCGACATCTTGGCGAGTCTGCCAGAGGCAAAGGTAGTGCCACCGGCAGAGAACCGAGCCATTTGGGAGCGTTGGCAGGAAGGACTGAGTGTGAAATGGACGCTGCAGGAGAAGTTGCCCCCCCTGCGGATGTTGCTCGTGTTGGACAATCTGAGTGGACACAAGACCCCGAAACTGGTGCACTGGTTGATGGCACAGGGCATCATGCCGCTCTATACGCCTATTGCAGGCAGTTGGTTGAACATGGCCGAGTCCATTCAGCGCATCCTCGTCCGCCGCGCGCTCGCAGGTCAGTCTCCCACCAATCCAACACAACTCATTGAGTGGTTGGAAGCCACAGCACGAGGATGGAATCAGCACCCGACACCCTTTATCTGGGGAGGCAAGCGACGAGCCCGCCGTCAGCGGGCTCAGACACAACGACATTCTCTGGGTGGGTCTGGTGCTTACACTCTACAGGTCATCCACTGAATCCTCATGCCTTGACCAAGTGACCCAATAGTTGATTTTGCCGTCGATGACCAGTTGTACGGCTTCGCGGCCACCGTCGATCGACAGCACCAGCACGTCTTTGCCAGGTTTCTTGCCAGCGGCTTCCAGCGCGGCGATCGCCCCGATGGCCATTTCGTCGTTGTGGGCGTACACCACGTTCACGTCGGGGTGGGCCTGCAGCAGGGTTTCCATCACCTGGCGGCCCTTGTCGCGGGCAAAGTCGCCGGTCTGAGAAGCGATGATCTTCATGCCGGGCTGCCCCTTGATGGCGTTCACGAATCCTGTGCGGCGGTCATTGGCTGGAGAAGACCCGGTCGTGCCTTCCAGCTGGATGATCTTGGCCTTGCCTTTGGTGGCCTTGACCAGCCATTCGCCCACGCGCTGGCCCTCCTTGACGAAATCCGAGCCGATAAAGGTGACGTAATCGGTGCCTGCCTTGGCAAGCTTCTGATCGACGTTGCGGTCGAGCAAGATCACGGGGATTCCGGCGGCCCGCGCTTTTTTCACTGCGGCGGCCAGCGGTTTTTCTTCCCGGGGTGCCAGAAAGATCATATCCACGCGCTGGGCGATCATGCTGTCCACGTCGCTGACCTGCTTGGCTGCCGAGCCTGCCGCGTCGGTGTAGACCAGCTGGTAGCCGAGGCGCTTGGCCTCGTCCTGCATGCTCTTGGTCTGGGCCAGGCGCCAAGGATTGTTGCTTTCGGTCTGGGCGAAGCCGACCTTGTAGGTGGCTTTCTGGGCCAGCTTCGGCAGCCCCTGGGCCACGGCAAATACAGTGAGTCCGGCGGCGGCGGTCGCGAGTACGGCGGTCAGGGCGCGCTTCTGTTTCATGGCTCCATCCTTGTCGTCCTGGGCAGGACGGGTGAGGGCGTTCCCAGCTCCCGCCGCTGTGGGCCGGAAGTCTGGTCAAGAAGACGGAAGTCAGCACTGCATGCTGCCCGAACTGGGCAACACCTGACTACACCTTATGAAACGTGGATGTATCTTTATTTACCCCCAATTCTCGCGGTTTGTCAAGCGGCTGCCTTGCACTGACCACCCCATTACTTTCGTCATTGTTGCTCACTCAACAGACTTCATTGCTGTATAACAGCTCAACCAGATCGTTTTGGCCTGTTTGTCAGAAGTTGAAACTTTCATTGCTTTCATTCTTGAGCAGCGTCATCCGGGAGTGTGGAGAGGTGTTTGAAGACAGCCGTTACGTTGGACATGGCCCCCCGGCTCAGCCCACAGGAGGCCGCAGATGAGGCAGCGCCACATCGAGATTCTTTCGCTGCTGCACCACAAAGAGCGGGTCAGCGTCTCCGAATTGGCGGTGGTGCTGGGCACGTCGGAGGTCACCATTCGTACCGATCTGGCGGAACTGGAAGACCAGAGTTTGTTGCGGCGCGTACGCGGTGGGGCGACCCGGCCCCTGCTGCCCTACCCCGAAACGCCGCTGGAAGAATCGCGCAAGCACCACGCCGAGGCCAAACGCCGGATCGGGCAGGCGGCGGCGGCCCTGATCCAGAACAACGACACCGTGTTTCTGGACGTGGGCAGCACCACCACCGAAATTGCCCGCCACCTGCCGCTGACCCTGACGGGCGTCACGGTGATCACTAACGGCCTGAACATCGCGCTGGAACTCGAACGCCTGCCGAACGTGCATGTCGTGGTCACGGGCGGCAGCCTGCGGCGGCTTCAGCACTCGCTGGTCAGTCCCTACGGGCTGGATATGCTCTCGCGCTTTCGGCCCGACAAACTGTTCCTCGGCTGCAACGGCGTCGACGCCGTGCAGGGCGTGACCAACAGCAATCACGAAGAGACCGAAGTCAAGGTGCGAATGGTGCAGTTTGCCCGCGAAACCGTCGTGGTGGCCGATCACAGCAAGCTGGGGCAGGTGGCCGCCGCCTTCATCATGCCCACCGCCGACGTGCAGACCCTGATCACCGATCACCGCAGCAAGCCGGAGCAGGTGCAGCCTCTGCGCGATCTGGGACTGCGCATTCTGATGGTGTAGGGCGCTCAGGCGTCAGCGGGCCGTGAGATTGGAGAATCCCAGGGCATACTGGCGCACCACCCGCACCTGCTGGCTGGCCCCTGGAGCAGGCAGGGTTTCGAGCTGTGCCAGCACCAGATCGGCCCGGTAAATTTTGCCCAGTCCGCCCTCCATGCCGCGCCGGAACACCTGAAAGACCACCGTTCGCGCCTCGCCGGGTTGCAGTTGCAGGTCGGTGGCCGCCTGCCGCGCCTCCAGCACGCCTATGCCGGAGGCGCTGGTGTCGTGGGTGCCCGCCGTGCCCCAGAAGTAGCGGTGGCCCAACTCGTCGGTGACGGTGCCGGTGGTGCCCACGTAGGCCAGAATCAGCGGGTTTTTGGTGGTGTTGGTCAGTTCTACGCTGATTCTGAGCAGGTGGTCACGGCGGTTGGCCGATACGCTGGCGCTGAGGTCGGTGACTCTGGCCGTAAATGGTCCGAGATTTTGCACGGCGGCCTGTTCGGTTCCGGGAGGCGTGACCTGTAACCTGCGGAATTGCAGCGTATACGGCGCACCCAGCGTCAGCTGTCCGGCGGCGGTGGGCTGAAGCTCGCGCAGCACCAGATCGAGGCCAAAGGTGCTGCCGATCCGGTCGCCCGCGCCGGGCCGCCACAGAAATTCCAGCCGCAGGTCACTGCCCGCACCGGGAGCCACTACGAAAGAGGGATCGCTGCTGCGCTCGGTGACGGTGCCGATGCCGCGAACCCCGGCGTCGCTGCCGATCACGTAGCGGTGGCCCTGGTCGTCGGTGGCGAGGGCCGACCCGCGCACCAGTCCCAGGATCAGGGGCCGCGCCGCCTTGTTCTCTATTCGCAGGCTGACCGCCAGAAACCGGTTGGCTCCGACCGAGCTGGCCCGCACGTCCGTTACCCTGGCCCGGAATGGGCCGACCTCGGCGGTGGGCGATGACTGCGCCGTTGTTTGCGCCGCTGCCTCTACTCCCCAGACGTTCGGCAGCCCCCAGCCGACCAAGAGCGCGAGGATCAGCCGCCACACCAGCCCCCCCTTCCACTTGCCCATATCGTCCTCCAGCAGCGCCGATTCAGTTCGGCTGGACTGTGGGGCACAGGCAGCTGAAGCGCGGCGACTGGGAAGCGAGTGGAACGGGAAGATGACCGCAGGCAGCCTGCCGGAGCCTCACCCCAAAAGTATATGGGGGAGCGGAGGCGCTGAGAAAGGGGCGGCGCATTGTCCGCAGCGCGGCCCAGGCTGCACAATGAATCATGATTCCTGCGGTGAGTGCAGAGCTGCTGCCTGATCGTCCAGCCCGCCGTCCACAGGCCCGAATCCTGTGGGCCGCGCTGCTTGTGGTTCTGCTGCCCGGAGCCGCCGCCCGTCAGTCCAGCTCAGCGGTGGCCACTCTGCCCGTTCCCACCGGAGCAGCTCTGCGCGGCCCGGTGCGCGAATTGGCGCTGGCGGCTGCCCCGGACGGCTCGCTGGTGCTGGCCCTGATGTCCGATTCGGGCACGTTCAACAGCGGGCGCGGCCTGTTCACGGCCCGTCGCCTGACCGCCTGGCGGGCCGAGAGCACCGACGACGACGGTGCCCCGGCGTGGCAACCCCTCGGCGGATCACTGAATTACGATGATCCCCGGCCCATTTCCAGCCTGAATCTGGCCCTCGACGGGGGCGGCGCACCTGTCCTGGTCTGGAACGAAAACTACGGCGATAACGATGTGGTGGTGTTCCGGGCCTACCAGAACGGAGCGTGGACGAGCTGGCAACCACGCTATCTGGGCGACGACCTGCCCTACGCGGCCCGCACCCGCGCCGTGGCCGCCCGGAACGGGGAGCCGGTGCTGGCGTGGGGCGAGTGGCTCCGCAAGCCGTACGGCAGCCGCCTGACCGTCAGGAGCTGGGACGAGGCGGCCAGAACGTGGACCCGCAGCCCCGCCTTCAACGATGTCAGCGCCTTTTCCAGAACGCCCGCCATCGCCCTGAACGCCGCCGGGCAGCCCACGGTGGCGTGGTTGCAGGGCGAGGTGCTGGAGAGCAATGTGTTCGCGAAACGCTGGACAGGCACGGCGTGGGAAGCCCTGGGCGGCCCGCTGAACCGCCGCCCCAACTCCTACCTCGCCTCCACCCGCATGGTGCTGAATCCGCAGGAGCAACCCGTGGTGGCGTGGCTGGAAGATCAGGACGGCGAGGACGCGTTGTACGTTTCGGAGTGGAACGGAACGGCCTGGACGGCGCTGGGCGGGCGGCTGGGTGAGGCCTCGGCTTCCGCGCCCTCGTTGGCGATAGGCCGGGACGGGCAGCCGGTGGCGGCGTGGGTGGAGGAGCGTGCAGGCGTGGGCCAGGTACATGTGGCCCGCTGGCAGGGCGGCGTCTGGCAGGACCTCGGCAGCGGCAACGAAGGCGCGGTGAATCTGAACCTCAAGCGCGACGCCCGCTCGCCGTCGGTGGCCGTGGACGCCTCGGGCGCGGTGGTGCTGGCGTGGCGGGAGGATGTGGGCGGCGTGTACCGGGCGCAGTTGCGGCGCTTTCGGCCCTGAATTCTGCCGGGGCGGGGGCGGCCCTGGTCCGCACGCTTTTTGGCTTAGCGCCCACAGCACACTGTCCTATTCCTGCCCCGCCGCATCTGCCACAGTAGAGCCGTGAGCACTCTGGTCATCGTGGAAAGCCCGGCCAAGGCCAAAAAGATCGCCAGTTTTCTGGGGGCCGGCTACGTGGTGAAGGCCAGCCTGGGCCATGTGCGCGACCTGCCTGCCAGTAAGGCCGAGTTGCCCGCCAGATACCAGAACGAACCCTGGGCCAATCTGGGCGTGAACCCCGAAACGTTTGTGCCCATCTACGTGGTTCCGTCCAAAAAGGCCGCCACCGTGCGCGACCTGAAGGCGGCGGCGGCCAGGGCAGACCGGGTGCTGTTCGCCTCCGACGCCGACCGGGAAGGTGAGGCGATCAGCTGGCATCTGTCGCGCCTGCTGGGGGTGAAAGACCCGCAGCGCATGACCTTTACCGAGATCACCAAAGCGGCCCTGCTGCGGGCAGTGGCCCATCCGAGGCCGCTGGACCTGCAACTGGTGGCGGCCCAGGAAGCGCGGCGCGTCATCGACCGTCTGGTGGGCTGGGAAGTGTCTCCGCTGCTCTGGAACAGCGTGGGGCGCGGCCTGAGCGCGGGCCGGGTACAGAGTGCGGCCCTGATGCTGCTGGCCGCCCGCGAACTGGCCCGCATGCGCTTCGTGCCCGCCGCCTACTGGCTGATCCGCGCCGACGCCCAGACCTCGCCGCCGTTCGTGGCAACCGTGGTGGCCGTCAAGAGCCGGGAATTTCCGGAAGGCAAGGCGCTCGCCAGAGCCAGCGACTTTACCCCCGATGGAGCGCTGAAACCCGGCGTGGACGTGCTGCAACTGAACGCGGAGCGGGCGGCGGCGTTGGCGGCCCATCTGGATGGCCGGGCGGCCAGCGTGACCCAGGTCGAGCAGAGTGAGGTGCGGGTACGGCCCCCGCCACCGCTGACCACCAGCACCCTGCAACAGGCGGCGGGCCGGGTGGGAATGGGCGCAAAAGCCGCGATGGACACGGCCCAGCGGCTCTATGAGGGCGGCCACATCACCTACCACCGCACCGACAGTCCGGCCCTGAGCGATGAGGCGCTGGACGCGGCCCGAACCGAGGCCGTGCGCCTGTTCGGGGCCGGGGCCGTACCCGAAAGGCCGCGCCAGTACGCCACCCGCAGCGCGGGCGCACAGGAAGCCCACGAAGCCATTCGCCCCGCAGGCCACGGCCCCTGGCATTCTGCCGATGAGCTGGGCCTCGGCGGGCAGGACGCGGCCCTCTACCGCCTGATCTATCAGCGCACGGTGGCCTCACAGATGCACGACGCGCTGTACGACAAGACCAGCGTGACCCTGCACTGCGGCGCGGCCACCCTGACCGCCTCGGGGCGCGTGCTGACGCAGGCCGGATTCACGGCGCTGACGGGCGCAGAGGACGACGCTGCCGATCCGCCCCTGCCCGCCCTGACGGTGGGCCAGACCTTTCCCCTGAAGGCCCGCAAACCCGAAGAGAAGAAGACCAGTGCGCCCACCCGCTACTCGGAGGCCACGCTGGTCAAGGCGATGGAACAGGCCGGAATCGGGCGGCCCAGCACCTACGCACAGACCGTCAATACGCTGCATCTGCGCGGCTACGCGGTGGGTCTGGGCAAACATCTGGCGGTCACGGCCACGGGCCTCCTGGTGGTCGCCTACCTCTCGCGCCACCTGCCCGATGTGCTGGAACGCACCCTGACCGCCACGATGGAAGCTGGGCTGGACGAAATCGCGGGCGGTCAGATCACGCGGGTCGCCTACCTGACGCGCTTCTGGACGAATGGGCTGGCCCCGGCGGTGCAGGGAGCACGGCGGGAAGCGGCAGTTCTGGCCCTGCCCCACCTGCCCGGAGCCAGCCTGATCGCGGGCTTGCAGGGGCCGCGCCTGCGCCTCGCCCTGCCCGATCTGCCTGTGCGGGAGGTGCCCTGGCCGTCCCACGCCCTTCCAGGCGAGATCACCGCAGACGACCTGCCCACGCTGCTGGCAGGCACATTCCAGGCAACGGCTGGAACGGGTCAGGCCAGGACAGGTCAATCTGGGCGGGGTCAGACTGGATCGGCAGCGCCGTCTCAGAAACGGGCGCGGCGCACGGGCAAAGGCGCGGCCAGAGCGGGTGCACCGGCTCCTGAGGGCACGACCGCCAGAACAAAGGCCACCAGAGCGAAGGCCAGCAAGACCACGGCGGCCAGAAGCGCGGCGGCCAAGACAGAAACCCAGCCTGCCAGTACCGGAGCAGGCACGGTCAGGCGGCGGGGCAAGAAATCCGGCATCTGAAGAGGGTTCCAGACTCGCCCACAACTCAGGATTCGCAGCACCTGCGCCCCTGACGCCCGCTTCTGATGACTCAGCGCCGACAGAACGTTCTGGCCGAGTGATCTGACTAGCGGTACAACCCAGTGGCATCACGGAGCCTGCTCGTCTTCAGACGCGGCCCTGAGCGTGAAATGAACCGCGCTTCCGCCTGCTCCGGCCGACTCCAGCCAGATTCGCCCGCCGTGCCGCTCCACGATTTTTTTGCACACCGCCAGGCCAATGCCGTTGCCACCCGTTTCGCTGCGGCTGTGCAGGCGCTGAAACATCACAAAGACCTGCTCGGCGTGTTCGGGGGCCAGTCCGATGCCGTTGTCCTGCAACGAAAACTCCACCTCTGCCCCCCTGACCTGCGCCCGCAGGCTCACGATCAGCGGGGCCGCAGAGCGGAAGCGGATGGCGTTGCTGAGCAGATTGGTCAGGAGTTGCCGAATCTGACCTTCCTGAGCCAGCACTGGCGGAAGCGGCCCGGCGTGCCACTGCGCGTCTGCGGGCCAGGGCAGGCTGGCCGTCACCTCCTCCCAGAGGGGTTCGAGTGCCAGCAGCTTCAACTCGGGCTGCATGCTGACCTGGGCCAGCGTCAGCACGTCTCGTACCAGCTGGCGTGCCCGCGTCACCTGCTCGCCGATGTGGCCCAGATAGCCCTCGGCCCGTGCGTCCAGGGTGCCCTGGTAGCGGTGGCGCAGCACATCGGCGTAGACCCCGATGGTGCGCAGCGGCTCCTGAAGGTCGTGCGAGGCCACAAAAGCGAACTGGGCCAGGTCGCGGTTGCTGTCTTCCAGGGCCTGATTCTTTTTCTCGATGGCCTGCTGGCTGGCTTCCAGCTGCGTGTTGAGGCGGGCCAGGGCCTCCTGACTCTGCTGCAATTCCGCCGTGCGTTCGGCGACTCGCTCTTCCAGCGTGCGGTTGAGTGCCCCCACCTCCAGTTCGGCCAGCTTGCGGCGGGTGATGTCCTCGTGGGCCACCAGTGCCAACCGCTGCTGACGCTGCTCGAAACAGGTGACCCGCATCACGAAAAATCGGCGCTGATAGGGCGTATCACAGGGGTATTCCAGCTCGAATGCAGGTTGCAGGCCTGCCAGGACGGCCCGGATGCCCGCTGCGGTGGCGTGTGCGTCGGCCTGCTCTGGCCCCTGCGCCGCGTCGCAGATACGCAGGTAGTTGCTGCCGACCGTGTCGCCGCCGCCCGACTCCTGGGCAAAGGCTGTCCAGGCCTGATTCACTTCCAGAATCGTGCCGTCAGCGGCCAGGACAGCCACCTGGGTCAGCAGGGCATCGAAGGCTTCCAGCAGGTAACGCCGCGCCGGGAACGGTAAAGGCTCCATTATTGTTTGAGGATCAGGCCAGAAGAAGAGGACATATACCCTACAGTATGCCTATGTCCCGTGCACCTTTCACGGTCTTGCTCGTTGAGGACGAGTTGGCCGACGCGCTGATGTTTCAGGAAATGTTGGAAGAGGTTTCGGCAGACGTGTCGTTTCACCATGTGGTCAACGGCCAAGAAGCCCTGCATTTTCTGAACCGCGCCGAAGGGTATGTGGCGGTCCCGATTCCTGACCTGATCGTTCTTGATCTGAATATGCCAGTCATGAACGGGCACGACTTTTTGCGGCGTGCCAAGAGCCTCGATGGCCTGCGCCGCATTCCTGTCCTGGTCCTTTCGACTTCCGACGATCCCAACGACATTCACCGCTCCTATGACCGGCAGGCCAGCGGATACGTCGTCAAACCCAGCACCTATGCGGAATACACGCGGATCATGGCGACCATCGATGCCTATTGGCGCGGCGTGGTACGGCTGCCCACCCTGTCCGACATGAGTTTGCAGAGCTGAGGAAACCGCAGACGGCGCGGCGCACACCCAGGTTCTGATCGTTGGCTGTCTTTACCTTGTCCTCAACCGCGCTGGCGGGCCGTCAGGCTAGGCTCGGGCATGACCCTGCTTTCTGCTGCTGCACTCGATACCTCGGCGCTGTCGGTCATCGGCTTTTACCAGCGTTGGTTGTCGCCCTATAAGGGGTTCCGGTGCGCCCACGCGGCCCTGTACGGGGGCGAATCCTGCTCTGCGGCAGTGGCCCGCCTGATCGGAGAACAGGGCCTGATGGGCAGCGCCCCCGCTGTCCGTGCCCGTTTTCAGGCCTGCCGGGGGGCCTTCGGTCAACTCCCGATCGGCCCGCAGATGACCAGCGGGGCGCGGGTGCGTGGGGTGTGTTGCTGCGGGCCGTTGCCCATTCCCTTCCGCTGCGGCTGACGCTGCTTTCATTCCTTCCCCGGAGGCTTTCCATGACCCTGAACCCTGACCTGAACACACCGGACGACCTGACCGCATTGCCCCGCCCCGCCGACCTGCCCGCCCCCACCACCGAGGCTCAGGCCCGCCGCCGACGCTGGATACGCCTCGGCCTGACCGGGCTGACCGGAGCCGTGACCGTGACCCTGCTGAACGAAACGGTACGGCGGATGATGCCCCATGCCCCGCGCATCGAGATTATTGGCGAGCGTGCCCTCAGTCAGTCTCTTCAGGCGCTGGACGTGACCCCACCACGCGGCCCGGCCCTCTACCGCTGGACGCTGCTGGGCGATCTCCTGTCCAATTCCATCTACTTTGGATTGGTGGGTCTGGGCAAGTCCGGAGGAGCTTGGAAGCGCGGCGGCGTGCTGGGCGTGGCAGCTGGAGTGGGCGCGGTGATTTTGCCCGAACCGCTGGGCCTGGGTAGGCAACCGGGCGCACGCGCTCCCCTCACGCCGCTGCTGACCGCCGCCTGGTATCTGGCCGGAGGTCTGGCTGCGGCAGCTCTCGCCCGCAGGATGGATTCGGAATAGGCAGCCGCGTCTAACGCCCCCGCTCCCGCCGTTCCTGCTGACGCATAGGCATGGTGTCGATCAGGGCGTTGACCGTGCTCAGCGCCGGAAATGCCCTGTAGCTGGCCTTCACGCCGCCGTCTTTGCCGATCAGGGTGGCCGGGCCGTACGGCTTGCCTTCTTTACCTCCCTGATCCACCAACAGGGTCAGCATCAGGGTGAGTGGCCCCTTGAGGCGGGCGTCTCCGGCAGGCAGCAGGGCCACGATGCGCAGGTCGCGGACCTGCAACTCGGTGTCCTGGCGGCGCATCTCCTGCAGATAGGTGGCGGGCGGATTACGAACGATCAGCACGCGCTCCCGCCCCCGGGCCTGACTCAATGACTGAGTCAATGACTGGGCCAGTGACTGGGTCAGTGGAGCAGAGGCGGCGTCTGTCAGGCCCGCACCCAGCAGGGCGGCGATCATCAATGGGCGGAGGGTGGACATGGCCCCAGCGTAGAGCCGCTGGATGGGACGCCCTCCCGAAAACCCTGAAGGTGGGATGACCTTCTGAATCTCAGGCAGCCGGTTCCTCTTTACCCCGCCACCAACTGCGCCGCCCGTTCCAGTTCGGCGTACCGTCCCTGTTGCCGCCGCAAGACCTCCGGCGCTCCCTCTTCCACGATCTGGCCGCCCTCCAGCACGATCACGCGGTCCACGCTGCGGGCCAGCGACAGGCGGTGGGTCACGATCAGGGCCGTGCGCCCACGCATCAGGCGTTCCAGTGCTTCCACAATCACGGCCTCGGAGGTGGTGTCCACGGCGCTGGTGGGTTCGTCCAGCAGCAGCACGGCGGGCTGGGCCAGCAGCACCCGCGCGATGGCGAGGCGTTGGCGCTGTCCGCCCGACAGTTTTACGCCGCGCTCTCCGACCACCGTATCCAGCCCCTGTGGCAGCGCGGCCACGAATTCGCTGGCTCCGGCCACCTCCAGCGCGTCCTGCACCTCCTGCGGCGCGGCGTCCGGGCGGGCATAGCGCACGTTCTCCAGCACCGAATCGTGAAACAAGAAGGTGTCTTGCTGCATGGTGCTGGCTGCCCGGCGCAGGGAAGGCAGGGTGAGGTCGCGCACGTCGTGTCCGTCCAGCGTCACGCGGCCCTGATCGGGGTCGTAGGTGCGGGTCAGCAGGCCCATCAGGGTGCTTTTGCCCGCGCCCGACGTGCCCAGGAGGGCCACCCGTTCGCCTGCCCGGATCCGCAGATTCAGGCCGCGCAGCACCGGCTGGGCCGGATCGTAGCCGAACGTCACGTTCTCGAAGACCACCTCGCCGCGTGCAGGCAGGGGCAGAGGCTGTGCGCCCGGGCGTTCGCTGACGCTAGCAGGCGCGTCCAGCACCTCGAAAATGCGCCGCCCACTGGCCTCGGCCCGCTGAAGCAGGTCGTTGATATTCACCAGATCATCGATGGGGCCGTAAAAGTAGCGCCCATATCCCCGGTAGGCCAGCAGGCCGCCCAGCGTGAATTGCCCCGCCATGATCAGCCACACGCCGCCGCCCAGCATGATGATGTTGCCGAAATTGGACACGAAGCGCACCAGTGGAAAAGTGCGGTTACGGATTTTGACGGCCTTGAGTCCCTCGGCATACAGCGCCTGTCCGATGAACGCCACCTTCTGCGCCTCGGCCTCTTCACGGGCAAAACCCTGGACCACACGGATTCCCGACAGGCGGTCGGCCACCAGCGCCGACAGGTCGCCCAGGCGGGTCCGGGCCGCCCGGTAGGCGGGGCGCACGCTGGCGTTGTAGCGCGTCAGCATCAGCGCCACCAGCACCATCGGCAGCGTGACCATCAGGCCCAGCACCGGTTGCAGCGCGATAAAAATACCGATGACGCCAATCAGCCTCAGGGCGTTGCCCAGCACGGCGTCGGTGCCGCGCAGCAGCACGTCCTGAATGCCGTCCACGTCCGCCGTGACCCTGGACAGCAGGTCGCCCGTGCGCTGGGATTCGAAGTAGGCCGCCGACTGCCCGGCAAGTTTGTTGTACAGCCGCATTCTCAGGTCCAGCGTGAGTTGCTGCCCGGCCCGCTCCAGCAGCAGGCCGCGCCACGCCGACAGCACCTGCTGCACGGCGAAGATCGCCACCAGCAGCGCCAGTTGCCAGCCGATATAATTCCAGTCGCGCTTCATCAGGCCCACATCCACCACCCGGCCCCACACCAGCGGCGGGTACAGTTCGGCGGCCACGCTTCCGATCAGGCACAGCATGCCCAGGAACACGGTGCGGCGGTAGGGGGTCAGCAGTCCGTACAGGCGGCGCACCACCGAGCGGTCAGGGGCAGGTGAACTGGGACGAGACGACATGGACATATGCGGGCGAGCGTAGCGCAGGGCGGCGGGCACTCACAGGGCGATGCGCTGCCTTGGGGGGCGTTCGTTAAGGTTCTGGACAGGTCTCCGGGCGGTCTATTGTGCGGTCTACTCTTGGGTCGGCGCTGGCCGGAAAACTGACTTACACTGCTCGCATTCGCGCCGTCCCCGCCCTTTTCCCGTCAGAGGTTCGCCATGTTCAGCTTCACTGCGTATGGTTCGCGTATGGTCAAGGTCACCGCGTATGTCTGACGCCGCCCTCTACAGCGCCACCCTGGGCCGCACACACCACCGATTTGCCGACCTGAAAGACGTACTTGCCAAAGCCTCGCCCCGCAAGGCTGGAGACGAACTGGCGGGGCTGGCCGCCCGCAGCGCCGCCGAACGGGAAGCGGCGCGGCTGTGCCTGTCGGAATTGCCGCTGACCCTGTTTCTGCAAGACCTGCTGATTCCCTACGAAGACGATGAGGTGACGCGCCTGATCGTGGACAGCCACGACGCCGCCGCCTTTGCGCCTGTGTCGGGCCTGAGCGTGGGCCAATTTCGGGACTGGTTGCTGTCGGACGCGGCCACGCCGGAAGCGTTGCGGGCGCTGGCCCCCGGCCTGACCCCCGAAATGGTGGCGGCGGTGTGCAAGTTGATGCGGAATCAGGATCTGGTGTTGGTGGCCCGCAAATGCGAGGTGATCACGCGCTTTCGCACTACGCTGGGGCGGCGCGGGCACTTTTCGACCCGCCTGCAACCCAATCACCCTACCGACGACCTGCGCGGCATTCTCGCCAGTACCCTGGACGGCCTGATGTTCGGTGCGGGCGACGCGGTAATCGGTGTGAATCCGGCGCTGGACAACGTGGACGCCTGTGTGCGCCTGCTGACCATGCTGGACGATCTGCGGCAGGGGCTGGGTGCGCCCATTCAGACCTGCGTGCTGACCCATGTGACCAACACGTTGCAGGCCATCGAGCGCGGCGCACCGGTGGATCTGGTGTTTCAGTCGGTGGCGGGAGCGCAGGGGGCCAACGCGGGCTTCGGCATCGATCTGGCCCTATTGACCGAAGCCCATGAGGCCGCGCAGTCGCTGGGGCGGGGAAGCTTATTTGCCGATGGGCAGCGCGGCCAGAACGTGATGTACTTTGAAACGGGGCAGGGAAGTGCCCTGTCGTCGGGTACCCACGCGGGTCTGGATCAGCAGACGGCCGAGGCGCGGGCCTACGCGGTGGCGCGGGCCTATTCGCCGCTGCTGGTGAATACGGTGGTCGGCTTTATCGGCCCCGAGTACCTGTACGACGGCAAACAGATCGTGCGGGCGGGCCTCGAAGACCATTTTTGCGGCAAGCTGCTGGGCCTGCCGATGGGCTGCGACATCTGCTACACCAACCACGCCGAGGCCGACTCCGACGATATGGACGGGCTGCTGACCCTGCTGGCGGCGGCGGGCGTGACCTTCATCATGGGCGTGCCGGGGGCCGACGACATCATGCTGGGCTACCAGTCCACCAGTTTTCACGACGCCTGGTATGTGCGTTCCGTGTTCGGCTTTCCGCCTGCGCCCGAATTTGCCGCCTGGCTGGAAGGAACCGGAATCACGCGGGAGGGGAGACTGCAGTTGCCCCCGGCTGGCTCGCCGCTGCGCGAGCAATTGCGCCAGTTGGGGGCCGGATGAGTGGCCCGCCTGACCTGCCCGAGCTGTTGACTCCCTGGGAACGTCTGCGCGAGTACACCGACGCCCGGATTGCGCTGGGACGGGTCGGCACCTCGCTGCCCACCGCAGAACTGCTGCGCTTTGGGCAGGCCCACGCCCTGGCCCGCGACGCGGTGCAGGCAGAGTTGGATGTGGCTGCATTGGCACAGGCGCTGGGCGGTGAGGTGGTGCAGGTTCGCAGTCAGGCCGCCCACCGTTCCGAATATCTGCGCCGCCCCGACCTGGGCCGCAGGCTGCATCCCGATTCAGCCCAGCTGCTGCGGGCCACACGCCGCACCCCTACCCCCGACATCCTGATCATGGTTTCCGATGGCCTCTCGGCGTTGGCGGCCCAGCGGCAGGCGGCGGCGGTGCTGCACACGCTGTTGCCCGGTCTGCACGCGGCGGGGTTGCAGGTCGCCCCGGTGCTGATCGCCACTCAGGCCCGCGTTGCCCTGGCCGATGAAGCTGCCGAACTGTGGGGCGCACGGCTGGTCATCCACCTGATTGGAGAGCGCCCCGGCCTCAGCAGTCCTGACAGTCTGGGCGCGTACCTCACCTATGATCCACGCCCCGGCACGCTCGATTCTGCCCGCAACTGCGTGTCCAATATTCGTCCGGCAGGACTGGATGCAGGCGAAGCGGCGCGGCGACTGGTCTCGCTGACCGTGCGAGCTTTGCGGCGCGGCCTGAGCGGAGTCGAACTCAAAGACACAGATTTGCTGCTGGAAGGGCAATTGGAATGATGTGAAAAGTTAGACATTTTGCCCTGCCAGTGCTGCCCTGCTGTGGCCTGTGAATGCCCTGCTGCACGGCCTTTCGGCCTCTTTTCGTTCCTTTCAGGGTCAACTTCAGTTTCCCTATTATGAAGACCTGTTCTCTTGTTTTTTCATAATTTATGGCGTTACATTTATCACGTACAAATAATTTAACCCTGACTTCCTGTTCGGCAGTTGTGGGGGATGATCATTGTCCTGATCGGCTCTGAAGCTGGAAAATGACCCTATCCGCGCGAGTTGGTTTTTGGCGGACAGCAGGGTGCTCTATCGTTTGATTTTCTTCCTGACCCTTGCTGTTCGGTCTCTATGTCTCCAGGGGAGCCGACTCCACGCCTGGAGTGCCGATGTTATTTTTCCTTCTGGCGGGAGGGCTGCTCTGAGCAAAAGAGACCTCTGTGTGTCCTGGGACAGCGGGCCGAGCAGTCCTGCAGAACTGATCCACACGGCCCGACTCTCATCCCACCAATTCACCATCCTGCTTTGCCGTACTGGCCCAGCCCAATTTCGGCCCGGTCCAGAAGGAGAGTTATGAAGCGATCTGTTCCTGTTGCCGCCTCCCGTTCGCCCCGTCCTGCCGGAGAAAACAGCATCGGCAGTCGCGCTACCGGGAAGCACCGCCGCACGCCCACAGCCGCTTCTGCCCGGCCCTGGGCGCTTCTGACCAGTGTGATGCTGCTGATCAGTGCCTGTGGTTCTCCGCAAACGCCCGTACAGGCCTCCGAAGAGGGCGGCCTCGAGGCGCTTCATGCCCCTCAGAAAGGCGGCGATCTGGGCACCCGCGTCACGGTGTTCGATCCGTCGATGCCTGTGGCCACGATTCAGGCGATTCTGGACGCCACCTATGCCAAACAGGTCGACAACGAGATGGGCAGCGACCGCTACGCCTACCTCTTCAAGCCCGGCACCTACGGCACCGACGCGCAGCCCCTTCAGATCAAGGTCGGGTATTACACCGAAATCTCTGGCCTGGGCGCTTCACCGCAGGATGTGGTCATCAACGGCAAGGTGGAGGTCTATAACCGCTGTCTCGACAATGGGGGCACCAGCAACTGCATCGCGCTGAACAATTTCTGGCGCACGGTGTCCAATCTGACCGTCAAGGTGAACGGCGCAGGGCAGGACGGCTGCCGCGCTTCGGCCAATTTCTGGGCGGTGTCACAGGCGGTTTCTCTGCGCCGCGTCAACATTCAGGGCGCGAACCTGTCGCTGATGGACTACTGCACGGCAGGCCCGCAGTTTGCCAGTGGCGGTTTCCTGGCCGACAGCAAGACCGACTTCATCATCAACGGGTCGCAGCAGCAGTGGATCACGCGCAACAGCACCATCGGCGGCTGGTCGAATGCCGTCTGGAATCAGGTGTTTGCCGGGGTAGAGGGTGCGCCGGACGACGTTTCTTTCCCCGATCCGGCCTACACGACGCTGGCAACCACCCCGGTCAGCCGCGAGAAGCCCTACCTGTTCCTGAACGCGCAGGGCAGCTATCAGGTGCGGGTGCCCGATGCCCAGACCAACAGCCGGGGCACCTCCTGGGCCGCTGGCATGACGCCGGGCCGCAGCCTGCCGCTCAGCGATTTCTTCATTGCCCGCCCATCGGACTCGGTGCAGGTCATCAACAATCAGCTGGCCCGTGGGCGCAACCTGCTGCTGACACCGGGCATCTATAACGTGGACCAGACCATCTCGGTCAAGCGGGCGGGCACAGTCGTGCTGGGCATCGGACATGCCACCCTGACTGCGGTGGATGGCTCGACGCCTCTGACCGTGGCCGATGTACCGGGCGTGATTATTGCTGGCCTCACGATTGATGCGGGAAGGCGCAAGTCTTCAGTGCTGTTGCAGGTGGGCAAGAAAAACGGCGGCGACCGGGGCCACAGAAACAGTTCGTCTGACCCGGTGACACTCAGCGACGTGTATTTCCGGGTGGGCGGCCCGCACATCGGCAAGACCGAGACGGCCCTGGAGGTCAACAGCGACTACGTGCTGATCGATCACACCTGGGTCTGGCGGGCCGATCACGGCATCGAGGGTTTTTCCGGCGACACCGAACGTTGGAACACCAACAAGGGCCGGAACGGGGTCATCATCAACGGCGATCACGTCACGGCCACAGGTCTGTTCGTCGAGCATTTCCAGCAGTACAACACGATCTGGAACGGAGAAGACGGCACGACGGTGCTGTATCAGAACGAACTGCCCTACGATCCACCCACCCAGGCTGACTGGATGAACGGCAAGGTCAAGGGTTGGGCCGGATACAAGGTCGGAAACCGCGTCAAGACCCACCAGTTGTTCGGAGGCGGGGTGTACGTATTCAACCAGAACAATCCGGCTATTCACACCGAAAACGGCTTCGAGATTCCCCAGACCCCTGGCGTCAAGCTCCGGCACATCATGACCGTCAACCTGGGTGCGGGCACGGTGGATCATGTGGTCAACGGGGTGGGTATCGCCGCCGACACCACCAGGATAGGCGTCCCGGTGTACGTCACCCAGTATCCCTTGCCCTGATCCGGGGCCACTCGGCCTTCCAGCTCTAACAACATCCTGCTCCCGCTGAGCCAATTGCGGAGGCAGGATGCTGTGATACGAATTGCGCCTGAAGACCGTGCATTTCGGCTCTGATCCGAGCGGACCCGAAGAGCTATGCAGTAGAGCGAATGGAAAAGCTTCCGGGCTGCGCCATATGGACGCGCAGCCGGTGGGCTTCTCAAGAGGCCGGAAGCCATCCTCGGATGAACCGGAGCAGTTTCAGGAACGCCTCTAAACTTTGGCGTTGTCCTGAAGACCGGGAAATCGAATGCTGTCCGCATCAGTGGTCAAGCCTGCGCCCAGTGGAAACAGCAGGGTGGCCTCCGGGCGGCGCGGCAGGTCGGCGTGCGAGTGCGGCCAGTCGAAAGAGAGCTTGCCCGTAAAGGGCCGCTCTCCGTACAGCACGTCCGCCACGCCCTGCCCCTCTGTTCCGGGGAGCCAGGCGGCCACCAGCGCGTCCCACTGCGGCAGCTGCTCGGTGATGATCAGGGGCCGCCCGGACAGCAGCACGACCACCAGGCGGGTACAGCGGGCGCGAACCCGTTCCAACAGGGCCACTTGATCGGCGCTCAGCGAGAGGTCGCTGCGGTCGCCCATGCCCTCGGCGTAAGGGGCTTCGGCCAGCACCACGACGCCTACAGGATAGTCGCGGTCTACGACGCCGTCGGGACTGAAATGCACCTGCCCGCCTGCGGCCTGCAACCCTTCCAGCAGCGTGGTGCCGGGCGTCACGGGGCCGTGGCCGCCCATCCAGGAGATGGTCCAGCCGCCGCACTGGGCACCGAGGTCGTCGGCGGCCTCCCCGGCCACCAGCAGTTCGGGTCCGGCAGGGTCGAGCGGCAGCACGTCGCCCACATTTTTGAGCAACACCAGAGATTTCTGAACCGCTTCACGGGCCAGGGTGCGGTGTTCGGCGCAGCCCACCAGATTCAGCAGGGCCGGATCGGTGCGGGGATGCTCAAAGAGGCCCAGAGCGACCTTGGCGGTCAGGATTCGCCGCACAGCGTCGTCGATGCGGCTCTCGCTGACCTGACCCGACTGCACAGCTCGTCCCAGACTGGCGATAAAGCGTTCGTAGTCGAACGGCACCATCACCATGTCGAGGCCCGCATTGATGGCGTCTACTACGCAGCGGTCATAGTCGCCGGGGTGAATCTGGTCGATGGCTTCCCAGTCCGAGACCACGAAGCCCGCAAACCCCAGTTCACCCTTCAGAACCTCGGTCAGAAGGTAGTGCTGCGCGTGCATTTTCAGGCCCTGCCAGCTGCTGTAAGACACCATGACATTCAGTGCGCCCGCCTCGATGGCGGCCTGATACGGCGGCAAATGCACGGCCCGCAGGGTAGCCTCGTCGATTTCGGAGTTGCCCTGGTCGATCTGCCACGCGCCCAGATCCAGCAACTCCACAAAGCTCTGGCCCATCTGGGCAATCGCCAGGGTGCGGTCCGTCGCCAGCGTGCTGCGGTCGGCCCGCCTGGAAGTTCCCCAGGTAGTCGCGGCGTCGGCAATAAAATGTTTGACCGAGGGGAGCACCGAGGTCGGCGTGGCCCAGCCGTCTCCCCGGAAGCCCTCGATCAGGGCGGCGGCCAACTCGGAGACTACCCCCGTGTCCTGGCTGTAGCCCTCGTAGGTGCGGCCCCAGCGAACGTCCTGCGGCACGCTGACGGCGGGTGCAAAGTCCCAGCGCACATCGGTCGCGGCCACCTCCAGCGCCGTGGCCCGGCCAATCCGGCGTACCAGATCGGCGTCGCGGGTGGCCCCCAGACCGATATTGTGTGGAAAAACGGTGGCACCGACCACGTTGTTGTGGCCGTGGACGGCGTCCACCCCGTACAGCAGGGGAATCCCCAGGCGCGACTGCTGGGCCTCCTCATGAAAAGCCCCCACCATCTCGCGCCACGACTGCGGCGTGTTGGGGTCGGGATTGCCGCCGCCGCCGCTGAGCACCGAGCCGAGCGAAAGCCGGGTCACGTCGCCGGGTTTCACGCTGTTCTTCTCGGGTTGGGTCATCTGCCCGATTTTTTCGCTGAGGGTCATGGTCTCAAGAAGCTGCTCGACAGACTGCTGCTGCGCTGAACTCAGGGGGTGGGGGGCCATGCGTGAACTCTCCTTACTGAAATGGGATTCCAGAACATCGGGCGGACAGGGGAACGGGTGAGGGGGTCCGGCGGGCGAAGCTGGATCAATAGACTGGATTGCGGGTTTCGCCTGCTTCCAGAACTTCCAGGGTATCGCCGACACGCAGGTGTCCGGTGCGCTCACTGAAGGGCGCGTGCTGCACCAGATGCTGCCCAAAAATGATGGCCTGACCTTCCCGGCGCACCCGGCCCATCGACCGCAGCGGCTCGGCAGACCTCGTGCCAGCCGCCGTCACATTGACGACGCTGCACCGGGCACAGCTCTCGACCACCTCAAACGTCAGGTCTCCGATCTGGATCAGTCGCCAGAAATCTTCCTGGTACGCCGAGCCGCCGCCAATGACCAGATTGGGGCGAAAGACATCCACATCGACGGGCTGCGTGAGGCTCAGGTTCAGGTCGGCCACTGACGCCTCAGACACCAGATGAAAAGGATTCCCATCGGCGAACCCCAGTTGTGAGCGGTAGGGGCGGCCCTCCGATTGCCAGCGCTGCTCTTCCTCGGGCATGTAGATCAGGTCGCTGGGTCGGCCCAGATACGTGCTGAACCACGCCGCCGCCTCTGCCGAAACCGAGACGCCGGCCAGAGGTTGGCCCCACATATCACTTTCTCTGCGGTGGCCCACAGGCTGCCAGGGCACGGCGAGCGGCGGCATTGCTGGGGCGCAAACCTCCAGCCCATCTGCCTTTATCGTTACAGCGATCAGCCGCATTTCTGGGCACTCACGCTGCGTCAGGGGACGTGCCGCCTCGTCGATGACCATCCAGCGGCGGTCATGTTGCAGGCCACGTGGACCGATCTGGGCACTGTCCAGCGCAATGCGCCCTGCCGATTTGATGGGATAGATGAAAAGGGCGCTGAGAGTCAGGAGAGGCGTCAGGAGAGACATAGATGATCCTTTGAGGAGAGGCGGAAGCGGGCGGTGTGGAGGGTGAGTGCGTTCTCAGGTTACGAACAACGAGTCGTCGGGGCAGGTGTCTTCCAGTTGCTGGAAGAGGGTGGGGGTGATGGGCACGCCCCCCAACTCCAGCGCCCGCAGCAATGCCCCGAATACCGGTTCGTGGTGGCTGGGTTGCCAGGCGACCCCTGGATGCTGTTCGTGCACCCGCGCCAGCAGGGCTTCGCGCAGGATAGGCGAGGGGTGGCGCATGACTCCGCCGGAAGTGGTCAGCAGGTACTCTCCCGCCAGGCCGACCTTGCGGGCTGCGGCCAACGCGTAATCACCCAGCGACGCGCCGTGTTTTTGCACGAGGCGCAGGCTGGTCGGGTCGCCCGCCTGGGCCTCGTCCAGCAGCACGCGGGCCAGGCGGCCCAGCCGTCCTCCACGCCGCCCGCGTCTGGTAAACGAGTGCAGCAGGGCTTCGGCATTCGGGGTGCCGTAATGCGCCAGCACCCGCGCTGTCAGGCTGGTCGGCGGATCAATGCCGAGGTCGGCGCGGTAGACGGCCCGCAACGCCTGCTGCGCCAATTCCTCGGCTCCTTCGGGTTCCTGCCAGTAGCTGGTATGCCACGCCGGACCGCCAGGGGCCCGTGCCGCGATGCCCGCGCTGGTGCCGCAGACCACCGTGACGCCGTTTCCCTCCAGTGATCCGGCCCGGAGTGCCCCGACCGCGTCGTTGACCACCTCGGCCCGCTGTGCCCAGTTCCAGCGGTTCAGCTCCTCCTGCATCACCTCGAAATCTTCGGGCCAGTCGGCTCCGGCGGCGCTGAGGGTGGCCGCCAGAAAGGGCGTCTGACCTTCCAGATCTCCCAATCCAGCACTCTGGCTGGCCCGCAACACGGCGGTTTCCAGCGCTTCCAGAGAGCCTGACCTTGACACATAGATGTTGCAGCGTCCCGCCCGCCCCCAGCCCAACACCCGGCCCGACGTATCCGCGATTAAGGCGATGGTTTTGGTGTTGCCGCCGTCGATGCCCAGCACCAGATTGGTGTGCTCTGCGCCGCTCTGCACGGCGCTGCCCTGTTCCGCGCCGTTTCTGTCGAGCACACTCTTGAGGGCCGTCTTCATGCCCACGCTGCCTCATCGGCCAGCACGGTCAGCGCCGTGCCCCTCAGCAGTGAGGCGGGCAGATCGGGGGTCTGCGGCCCTTCCAACGTGCGGCGCAGTATTGCGCGTTTATGTGCCCCAGACACCAGCAGCAGCGTCTGCCGGGCCGACAAAATCAGGTTCATGCCCGCCGTGACCGCGCCCGTAGGCACAGGCAGGCCGTCCCAGTACACGCGGTTGCTCTCCAGGCTTTCGGGCGTCAGCGTGACGGTGCGGGTGGGGGCGTCAGGCGGGCTGGGCGGTTCGTTGAAGCCCAGATGTCCGTTGGGACCCAGGCCCAACAGGGCCAGATCGATGCCGCCCAGTGCGGCCACTTCCCGGTCAAATTCCTCCGGCGTGTGGAGGCGAACGGTGCGCGTGATGCCCAGCGGGGCCACAAAGGAACGCTGCATCCAGCTCCACAGGCTGCGCGGGTCGTCGTCGGTCAGGCCCAGATATTCGTCGAGCTGAACGGCGGTGACGCGGCTGAAGTCTATTTCTCCGTGCTGAACTCGCTGCGCCAGTTCGGTATAGGTGGGCATGGGCGTGTTGCCCGTGGCGACCAGAATGCTGAGGTCGGGGTTGGCCCTCACCGCCGCGCAGATCAGGTCGGCAGCGGCCTGGGCCAGCGCCTGCGTGTCTGGCACGGTCTTCAGAGTGACGCCCGCCCCCACCGCCTCTACCACAACCGCTCCGGCAGGTGGGCGCGGTGGGCCTGACTGAGTTCGTCGTAGAGGGCCTGCGCTACCGGCAGGGTGCGGACCAGCGGATTGCTGTTGAGCGCCTGAACCGCCTGTTGCCGGGTCCCGTCCCACGCGGCGTCGGCGGCCAACTGCTGGTATTCGCCCAGCGCCCCCAGCAGCCCGCGCACCGGCGGCGGCACGCGGTAGCCCGCAATGGGCCGCACGCCCTGACGGTTCACCAGGCACGGCACCTCCACCACGCGCTCATCGGGGAAATCCGCGATGGCTCCGCCGTTGACCACGTTGGTGGGCCACACCTCATTCTTGTCGTTGAATACGGCGTCCATCACGTCCACCGCCACTTCCAGCTCAAAAATTCCGCCGCGAGACAGCGCAGGCTCCAGCGTGGGGCGCGGGGCATCGGCCTGCTCGTGGTAATGCTGCCAGTAGCTCGGCACGTCGGCCAGAATGTCCTGGGCGCGGGTGGTGGCTTTGGCCTGAAGCTCGCGGCGCATCTCGTCTTCAAAGTAGTAGTACTTCATATAGGAGGCGGGCAGGCTGTTCATGGTCACGGCGAGGCTCACCCAGCGCCGCGTCCAGTCGTCGGCAATGCCCTCTTCCAGCTTGCGGGCCAGCAGCGGAAGCATCGGCTGGCCGTCGTACTCGGCTTCGGCGCTCCAGCAGGCATGGTTCAGGCCCAGCATCACCGCCCGCACCTTGGCCGGATCGAGGCCCACGAGTTCGGCAATCTCGCCGGGAAAGACAATCGGGCCTTCGCACAGCGACACCACCCGGATGGGCGAATGGTCGGCCACCGCCTGGGCCACGATATTCACCGGATTGGTGTAGTTGAACAGCGTGGCGTCGGGGCAGACCTGCTCCATGTCTTCCACGAGGCCCCGTGCCACCGCGATGGCCCGCAGCGCCATGAAAAACCCGCCCGCACCCTGCGTTTCCTGCCCGATCAGGCCGTGCCGCAGCGGAATACTCTCATCCTGATAACGGGCCTCGAACCCGCCCGGACGGTAGCTGGACAGCACGCCTGCACAGTCGCTCAGGGCAGCCCGGCGGTCCGTGGTGGCCGTGATCCTGATGTCTGCGCCCTCGGCCTCAGCCATCTTCACCGACAGGCGGCGCACGAGTTCCAGCCGCTCTGGATTCAGGTCGTGCAGGGCAATTTCGCAGCCCGCAAAATTCTGGGCCTGCCGAATAAACGAGGCGACGGTGCCGGGAGCGCGGGTGCTGCCGCCACCGATATAGGCAATTTTGACGCTAGCCATAGGGAATTCCTTTGAGTGGGGGAGAGAGCAGGGGAGAGGGAGCAGGGCAGCCGGGGAGAACTCAGCCGCTCACGGCGCGTACCCGGCCACCGCCTGCCTTGCTTTGATCGCCGGGTCGTGCAGCAGACACCGCGCCTGATGCTCTCCGCCCACGTCGTACATCCTCGGCAGGCCGTCTTTGCATTCCCGCATGGCATACGGGCAGCGCGGCTCGAAGGGGCAACCGGGCGGCAGGGTGCTCAGGTCGGGCACCTCGCCCCGCGCCTCGATGTGGTCGGGGGTCAGGCCCGCATCGGGTTTGGGGGCGGCACTTTTCAGCAGTTGGGTGTAGGGGTGCTGCGGCTGGTCGATGACCTGCACGGCGGGGCCGATTTCGACCAGAGTTCCGGCGTACAGCACGGCCACGCGGTCGCTCATGTAGCGTGCCCCGGCCAGATCGTGCGTGATGAACAGCATGCTCAGCCCTTCCTGATCCTTCAGGTCCAGCATCAGGTTCATCACGTCCAGCCGGATAGAGACGTCAAGGGCGCTGGTGGGTTCGTCGGCCAGAATCAGCTCGGGCTGCGCGGCGAGGGCACGGGCAATGCCGACCCGTTGCCGCTGCCCGCCCGACAGCTCGAAGGGCCGTTTGGCCGCGTAGGTCAGGGCCGGAGTCAGGCCCACCCGTTCCAGCAGCACCCTGACCTGCGGATCGGTGTTTCCGCGTGCCAGACGGTGAATCTTGAGGGGCCGCGCCAGGGTATAACTGACCGGATGCAGCGGATTGAGGCTGGCATAGGGGTCCTGAAAAATCATCTGTACCCGCCGCCGCAACTGCCTCAGCCCGCGCCCACCCAACTTGTGCGGCACGACTTCTCCATTCAGGCGAATTTCGCCGGAGGTGGGCTGATACAGGCGGGCAATCAGGCGGGCGATGGTGCTTTTGCCGCTGCCCGATTCACCCACCAGTCCCAGCACCTCGCCGCGCCGGATGCTGAAGGTCACGTCGTTGACGGCCACCACACCGCCGCCTTTGCCGCGCCCCCCGAACACCTTGCGGAGGTTCACGATATCGAGGGTGTTTGGCCCGGAGGTGGTCTGAGACAGGGGAGAGGGTTGAGGCTGTGCAGAGTTAGTGGAGAGCGGAGTTTGGGACGGATTCAAGCTGCACCTCCTTGGCGATCACCGGATTGAGGGCGTGGCTCAGGGCCAGCTCTTTGGTGGCTGGCGACACTGCCGGGTCATATAGGAAGCAGGCCACCGTGTGCGCTTCTCCCACCGTGAAGGTTTCCAGCGGTTTCACGTCACAGGTTCCGGGCATCCTTACCGCGCAGCGCTCGAAAAACGGGCAGCCGGGCAGCGTTTCACTCAGAGAGGGTGGACGGCCCGGAATCCCGCTGCGGCGCTCACGGGGGCCGGTCATCGGCGGAAAAGCCTTCATAAGTTGCTGGGTGTAGGGGTGGGCGGGGTGGGCATAAAGGTCGTGCGCCGGGGCCTGTTCCACCAGTTCTCCGGCGTACATGATCGCCACGCGGTCACTCATCTCCACCAGCAGCGACAGGTCGTGGGTGATGAACACGATGCTGATCTGGAGGCGGCGGCGTACCTCGGCAATCTCTTGCAGAATCTGGCGTTGCACCACCACGTCGAGGGCAGTGGTCGGTTCGTCCATCACGATCAGTTTGGGTTCGAGGGCCAGCGCGATGGCAATGACCACCCGCTGCTTCATGCCGCCCGACAGTTGGTGTGGATAGCTGTCCAGATACCGGATCTGGATGCCCACCAGCGCGAACAGTTCACGGGCGCGGGCGTCCAACCGGGCGGGGTCGGTGATGCCGTGCGCCTGCATCGCGTCGTAGACCTGTTCGCGGATTTTCAGCACCGGGTTCAACACATTCATGGACGCCTGGAACACCACGCTGAATTCCTTCCAGCGCACCTGCCGCAGGGCTTCGGGGGTCAGGGACAACAGGTCATGTCCGGCCAGCGACACCGAGCCGCCCAGCACCTCGCCGGGAGGATTCAGCAGGCGCGTGGCGGCAAAGGCCAGCGTGCTTTTGCCGCAGCCCGATTCGCCCGCCAGCCCCACGAATTCGCCGGGGGCCACGTCCAGACTGACCTTTCTGACCGCCCGCACTGTGCCCTGCGGGGTCACGTACCCCACATCCAGATCACGCACGGCCAGCAGCGCGTTTCCGGCGGCAGGCGGCGTGGGGGCCAGTTTGCGGCGCGGAGATTTGACGCTGCCCCAGCCCAGGCGCGGGTTGCCCAGTTGGTCGATGGCAAAGTTCAGCAGGGCAAACGACGTGCCCAGCAGCGCGATTCCCAGTCCGGGCATCGCCACCCACCACCACGCGCCCTGAAGCAGCGCTCCTTTGGCCTGCGCCCAGTACAGCATCGTGCCCCAGGTGACCAGCGAAACGTCGCCCACGCCGATAAACGACAGACCTGCCTCGCTGAGCACCGCGTACAGGGCTGCGCCGAAAAAGTTGGCGGCGATCAGGCTGGTCATGTTGGGCAGGATTTCCATAAAGATGATGCGCCCCGGCCCCTCGCCCGACGCCACCGCCGCCTGCACGAAATCGCGCTCGCGCAGGGCCATCGCCTGTGCCCGCAGCACCCGTGCGCCCCACGCCCACCCGGTCAGGCTGATGACCAGAATCACGGGCCACACGCCGCCGCCCCGTAAAAAGGCCGCCGCGATAATCACGAGGGGAAGTCCGGGCAGCACCAGAAACACGTTGATCAGGGCGTTGATGGCTTCATCGACCCAGCCGCCCACATACGCGGCAGTCAGGCCCAGAGTCACGCTGAGAATGGTGGCGATCAGTCCGGCCACCGCGCCCACCAGCAGGGTCAGGCGTGCGCCGTACAGGAGCTGGGCAAAAATGTCCTGCCCGATGGCCGTGGTGCCCAACGGGTGCTGGGCCGACAGCGGCATGAAGGGGCCAAATTCCAGCGAATTGGGATCGTAGGGCGTGATCAGCGGGGCGAGCAGGCCCATCAGCAGCAGCACCAGCAGGATGCCTGCGCCGACCAGACTGCGCGGCTGCCGCAGCAGAATTCGCACCCCGTTCATGTCCGGCCCTCGCGGATGCGTGGATCAAGCAAGACGTTCAGCAGATCGACGGCAAAATTGGCCGCCAGCACCGTCAGGGCGATGATGAAAAACAGCGCCTGCATCAGCGGGTAATCCAGCCCCACCACCGCCTGATACAGGTAAAAGCCCAGCCCCGGATAACTGAACACGATTTCGGTCAGGATGCTGCCGCCCACCACGAAGCCCAGCGCCATGCCGAACGAGGTGAAGCTGGGCAGCAGGGCATTTCTGAGCACGTAGCGCGACAGAATCCGGCGCTCGGTCAGGCCCTTGGCGCGGGCGAACGCCAGATAATCCTCGCTGGTCACGCTGACCACGTTGTTCCGCATGGTCAGCAGCCAGCCCCCTACCGACGTGACCAGAATGGTGAACATGGGCAGCACGGCGTGGCGCAGCAGCGATGACCACCAGCCAGAGCTGAAATTTGGCCCCGGAAATGGATCGAGTGCGCCGCCCAGCGGAAACCAGCGCAGCTTGAAAGCAAAGATATAGAGCATCAGCAGCGCGAACCAGAAGTAGGGCATGGAATTCAGAAACAGGGCCACCGGGGTCAGGCCGTCGGCCACCGGACGCCCACGCCGCCAGCCGCTGTACAGCCCCAGCGCACTGCCCAGCAGGAAAGACAGGATGGTCGTGATGCCCACCAGTCCCAGCGTGTACGGCAAGGCCTGCCCGATCACGTCGGCCACCGGCGTCGGAAACAGGCTGATCGAGCGCCCGAAGTCGCCGCGCAGCAGTTGTCCCAGATAACTGAAGTACTGCGCTACCGGGCTGCCGAGGTCGTTCAGACCATAGGCGATTTTGAGCGCGTCCACGGCGCTGGGGTCAAGGCGGCCCTGATATTTCGCCAGCATGACGCTGACCGGATCGCCGGGCACGAGGCGCGGCAACACAAAATTCAGGGTGGCGGCCATCCACAGCGTAAAGACCAGAATGACCAGTTTTCTGAGCAGATAAGACATTCCCACCTCCCGGTCAGGCGTCTTGACAAGGGCTAATGTGCGTTCAGTTCCTCTGGAGGGCGGCCATCCGTGTCCTCCTCACTCCTGCGCCTTCAAATTCCAGGCGTGTGGAGACGTGGAGGAGGAGGGCCACCAAGCCGCCCTCCTCCTCTGGATAGGAATGCTGCCGACTGCTGGACTGAACAGAGAAAAACTTTGTTCTTACCGGCCCTGCTCGGATTGAAAGCCGCACATGTTGGCTTTCAATCCGAATCCGTCTTACTTGGGCTTGACGTTCAGGTACATCAGGCGTGCGCCAGGCTGATCGTCGGGCGAGGCGTCGTTGTAGGGGTTGGCGGCGCTGGGGAAGCCCGTGAAGCGGCTGGTGTTGTACAGAGAAAACTGCGTGCGGTCGGTCAGCGGCACCCACGGCATGTCCTTGAGGACCGTGCTGACGATGGTGGTCATGGCCTTTTTCTGGGCGGCCTTGTCGCTGGTCGTGCTGAAGTCTTTGAGGGCCTTGGTGATGGCCGCATTGGTGTAGCGCGACAGGTTGCTGGGCGCAGTTTTGCCGACCGGAGCGCTGAATTCCGGGTTAAAGGCCGCGTTGAAGGTGTAGTACGGACTCGAGCCGTTGCCCCAACCCCAGCTGATGCCCATGTCGTAGCTGCCGCTCTGCAGGCCGCCCGAGTAACTGCCCCACGCCTGCTGGTCGATGGACGTGTTGATGCCCACTTTCTTCAGGTTGTCGCCCACGACCTGCGCCATCGTGATGAAGTCGGTCCAGCCTGCGCCCACCAGAATTTTGTAGGTGGGCAGGGGTTGGCCGTTTTTGCCGAGGCGCACGCCCTGAGCGTTCTTCTTGTACCCGGCGGCAGTCAGCGCGGCGTCGGCGGCAGCGGCATTGAAGGCGGGCATGCTGGTTTTGGCACTGGCCGGCAGCCAGTCGGCCTGCTGGGTGGGAAAAATAGCGCTGGGGCTGGCAGCGGGCACCGCACCTGCGTAAGCCTTGAGTGCCACATCCTTGGTATTGATGGCCTGAGCGACGGCCTTGCGGAATCCCACGTCGTTAAACGGCGCTTTGACGGTGTTGAAATACAGGAAATTGATGTTGTTGGTGGGCCACCAGTAGGTGTTGTTCGGCCCCTTGGACGCGTAGTTTTTGGGGTCGGAAATACCGATGTAGCCGTAATCCACGTCGCCGCTGAGCAGTTTCAGGAGGCCCGCGTCGTTGCTGCTGGTCGAAACCCACACCACCGCGTCCACATACGGCTGGTTGGGCATCCAGTAATTGGGGTTTTTCAGCACCCGGATGGCCTGCTGGCTGGCACTCTCGAACACGAACGGCCCGGTGGCGACTGGCTTGGCATTGGTAAAGGTGGCCGGGTCTTTCACGTCTTTCCAGAGGTGTTGCGGCACCATCGGCGTGTTGGCGAGGTACTGGAACACAGGCGTATTGGGGGCGCTGAAACTGAAGACCAGGGTGGTGGGGTTGCTGGCCTTCACGCTGGTCAGGCCACTTTTCCAGATGCCGGAGGTGTCCAGCGCCGGATACTGCTTGAGGTAATTGAAGGTGAAGGCAGCGTCGTTGGCGCTGAAGGCCCGCCCGTCCGTCCACTTGACGCCGCTGCGGGTGGTCACGGTCAGGGTCTTGCTGTCTTTGCTCCAGGTGTATTTGGTGCCCAGTACCGGCGTGACCTTGCCGTTCAGCGAGTTGACATAAAACAGCGTTTCGTAGATGGCCGAGTTGGTGGGCAGGAGGTGTTGGTCGCCGGGGGTGAAGGGGTTCATGTTGGCCGCGCCCCACTGGGTGGCCCGCACCACCGTAAAGGTGGATTTGGGGTTCTGGGCGAGGGCCGCGCCGAACAACAGCGCACTCAGGGTCAGGGTGAAGGTGGCGGCCAGCTTGGTACGGCGGGTGCTGTTCATGGTTCTTCCTCCAGGAGAGAGAATGCGGGCGATGGGGCGGCAGAGGAGAGCAGAGCGGGACTGTGCTGATCGGGTGGGCCAGTGGATTCGCGGCACACCAGCGTGGGGGCAAAAATTTGGGGGGGTCGGGGGCGGCCAGCCAGCAGGCTCAGCACCAGTTCGGCGGCGGCCTGACCCATCAGGTCGGCAGGCTGGCGAATGCTGGTCAGGCGCGGGTAAAGCAGCGAGGCGATCACGGCGTCGTCAAAACCCACCACCGCCACGTCTGCGGGCACGCGCAGGCCGCGCAGATGCAGGGTACGCAGCACGCCCGCCGCCATCAGGTCGCCCGCTGCAAAAATGCCGTCTGGGGATGGTTCTCCATCCTGTTTCAACAACGTCTCCGCCGCCATCAGGCCGGACGCTTCCGAGTAATCGCCCATAAAGCGGCGGTAGCTGAGGCCCGCCTGCGCCAGTTCTGCGGCAAAACCGCGCTCACGGTCAGCACTTTCCCGGCCCGCTGCACCCACATAAGCCAGTTGCCGCCGCCCACAGCGCAGCAGTTCACGCGCTGCCAGTCTGCCGCCGCTCTCATTGTCCAGTTCGACCCGGTGCGGCACAGTCGGCAACTCCGGCGCGACCTGGACCCAGTTCATGCCGCGCACGGTGGGCAGGCCAGATCCCGCCTGAGAATTGATGACGATGCCGCCGTCTACCGCGTGCCTCAGCAGGTTGTGCGCTGCCCGAGTTTCGGTGACGGCGTCGTCGTGGCTGGAGGCCAGCAGGACGCTCATGCCGTGGGCGCTCAGCACGTCCTCTACAGCCCGGATCATCTCGCCGTACAGCGGAAAAGACAGGTTGGGCACCAGCAGCCCGATCAGAGAACTGCGGCCCTGTACCAGGTTGCGTCCCAGTGGACTGGGCGAGTAGTTCAGCGAGGCGGCCAATTCCATGACCCGCTGGCGTGTTTCCAGATTGACCGAATCGGCGTTGTTGAACACCCGTGACACGGTGGCGGTAGAGACTCCAGCCTGACGCGCCACCTCACGGATGCCCGCGCCCCGTGGGGCGTTGTGTGGAACGGCACCTTCTCCTTCGTTCACGGCTTCTCCTGTCTCTCCAGCGCTGCCCTTCCAGACCACGTGTGCCCAGAGCGGCACGTCAGAAAAGGCCCATCAGAACTCACCAGATCACTTTGCGGTTTAAGGTTGTGCGGCTCCCACACCATTCTTCAAACACCAGTCAGAGAAGGCATGATGAGGGATCAGGCGAGGCAGCGGGGCCTCAGAAAGAGACCAACCAACACCATTGAAAACGTTACATTGAGGACACCTCAAGGTAAGTGGCTGGATGGAGAATGTCAAGCGGTGATCAACCAAATTAGAGTCTGTTTTCAGATGAACTGACCAGAACGGCTATTAAAACAGCGGGTCAGAATGGGGAAAAATACTTGCTCTGATGTTCTGGGCAGATGTGCTTTACTTCCAGTTCAGTTCAGTATGTTTACTTCACATTGCGCCTTCCCAGAACACTGCTGAAACTGTTTCATTCCCAGTACAACGTCCTTTCTTTAATATCCGCTTCGCTCGATTTATCTAAAAGATCAATGCGACTTCCTTAACTAGGGGAGGGCGTCTTAGGTGTGTGTCGCTCGGTTCGTTTCCGGCCCAAGCAGTTAGCCGCTAGGCTGCACGGCCCAGTGCTTGAATGAAAAGAACGCCTACTTGGGCAAGAGAATCTTGGGGTAAAGTCGCCCATCTTGAGGGGTCTGGGTACGCGGCAACGGCCAATTGCTGTCTCGGCCCTGAACGGAGTAGCTTGCTCTGGCTGCTCCTGACCGGATTGCCGCTGACCTGAACCTCTGCCCGCTGGTGATCCCTGATCCTGTGAATTTCCCACCCCTGTACTGCTGGAGGTTTCATGCAATTTGATCTGCCCCTGTCCGAGCTGGAACGTTACCGCCCAGTTGAAGCCGCCCCCGACGACTTTGATGCTTTCTGGGCCGATACCCTGACAGCCACCCGCTCTTTTGACCTCAACGCGCGTTTTGAACCTGTGTTTCCCCTCCTGCGCCAGGTGGACGCCTATGACGTCACTTTTGCTGGGTTTGGAGGCGCGCCGATCAAAGGCTGGTTGTTGTTGCCTGCGGGTGCCCGCGAGCCTCTACCCTGCGTGGTGGAATACATCGGGTACGGCGGTGGGCGCGGCTACCCCACCGACTGGCTGTTGTGGGCCTCTCTGGGATACGCCCATCTGGTCATGGACACGCGCGGACAGGGCAGTGCGTGGCGTCAGGGCGATACGCCGGATCCTCAGGCGGGCGGCGAACCTCATCTGCCGGGCTTCATGACGCAGGGCATCTTGCACCGGGACACGTATTACTACCGCCGCTTGTACAGTGACGCGGTTCGTGCGGTCGAGGCGGCGCGTGCCCATCCACTGGTGGATTCCAGCCGGATGGCCGTCATGGGCGGCAGCCAGGGCGGAGGGCTGGCGTTGGCAGTGGCCGGACTGATTCCCGACTTGAAGTTGTGTCTGGCAGACGTGCCGTTCCTGTGTCACTTCAGCCGCGCAATCACGCTCACCGATGACGCGCCGTTCAGCGAGGTGGCACGCTACTTGCGAACGCACCGCACCCAAACGGCGGCAGTGACAGAAACGCTGCGTTATTTTGATGGCCTGCATTTTGCAGCTCGTGCCCAGGCCCAGGGCCTTTTTTCAGTGGGCCTGATGGATACGGTCTGCCCACCCAGTACCGTCTATGCCGCCTACAACCATTACGCGGGTCCAAAAGAGATTCGTGTCTATCCTTTCAACGGCCATGAAGGGGGCGAAAATCTGCAGACGCTGGAAAAGATGCGAACCCTGTCTAGCCGCTTGCCGCTGCTCTAGTGGGTCAGCTGCCAGGCGGGACGGCACAACGAGGCGCTCCTCTCCTGGGATTGGGATCACGCCAGGACGGGGTTTTCATGACCCATCGCAAAGCACACATCCTCCGCCCCTTGACCGGATTCGGACACCAGTCACTGTTTTGCCTGGCGCTCACAGCGTGTCCCTGCCTGGCTAAGCCAACGGCGCTTCGACCTGCCAGTGGTCCCAGGTCCAGTACGGCCCGAGTGGGCAGCAAGCCATCCTCAACCCCGTCGCCCCCGGAACTGCATAACACCAGGACGTCGTTCCACCCTGCTCGAGGGAGGGCATCCGAATCCACCTGCCTGTTAATCCTGCGCTGACACTGTTTTGCTTGTCCTGAACCTGCCGCTTCTCAGGAACTTGACCGCCAGAGTTACTGCTCAGGCAAAGGCACCGTAGCTGGTGGTGAGGGTGCCTTCAGGCGTTGCTGAACCTCACTGACGACGTTCTCGCGGTCTACCCCGGCAATGGTCAGGTAAGGGAAGAGGGCATTGATGCCTGCAGCGGTGGCGCGGCGCCCGGTCTGCGTCAGCGGCACACCTACCGTTTCCCACAGGGCGCGAACCTTGTGTGCAGGACTGGGCACCGGCAACAACCCGAACACCAACAGGTCGTTCAGGGTGGTCTGTTCTCCTGGCTGTGTCAGGGGCAGCGTACGTTTTCCGTGTGGGTCACGCCCCAGATCTGCGGCGAGCCACTGCGGAGCGAAGGCCTGGAGGCTGTCGTCAAAGGTGCGCAGATACTGATCAAGGCCGACCGTCAGACGGCTCTGAGGGTGTACCCAGGTATGGTCTTCAGACAAGACCGTGACGCCAGCGGCGGCCAGCCGCAGGGCCGCTGTACTTTTCCCCGCGCCGCTGACCCCTGCCAGCGCCACACCGCGCCCAGCCTGCATCAGGACTGCTGCATGGAGGGGCAGCCACCCTGCTGCCCGGTGGGCCTCCGTGAAGGCCAGGAGCCAGGCCTCTCCAGAGACGGGAACAGCCCCGAAGGTCAACTGCACATCCTGGCCCTGAAGCCCGAAATGCAGCTCGTTGCTCAGCCAGAGCTCATCTCCTGCGGCCCACACCTGCAGGGACGTGCGGGCCACCAGGATGTCGAGTGGCGGTGCATCCGGAACTGCGGGCAACGCGCCGTGAACCAACGTGATGGTTCGCCGGGGCGCAGTGCCGACCGAATGTCCCCAGTGGTGCTCAAGCAGATGCAGCACTTGCTGGCTGACCAGCTCACCCCGAACCTGGGCATCCAAACTGATGAACAGGCTGGCAGCTTCTGTCATGGCTGCTGCCGTCGCTGCTCAGTCATCAGGCAGTTCAGAAACAGCTTCTGGGTTCGGACGGCGGCAACGGGGAGGCGCTCACTGCCCAAACCAGTCACGAGCATCTCTGAATGGAGGTTCCACATGGACTCAAGGTAACGCGCCGGGTCACTGGAAAGAACACCAGCACAGTCCCTTTGAGGAGCGTGACCCAACCACAGGACTCAGTGAGAGCACAGGCAAGAACCCTCAAAATCCTGGACTATCGGTCTTGGCGAGCTGATCCCAGCAGACAGGGGAGAGCTTTCTCAATGCGTCAGAGAACGGCTGCCCGCCGCACCAGCTGGCAGGCCTCCAGATCGCTCAGCAGCGCCCTGAGGTCATATTCGGCTGACGCGTCTTCCAGGCCGTAGCCTTCCATCAACAGGGTCTTGAGCTGCGGTTCGGAGGCCGGCAGGGCTTGCCAGATCAACCGTCCCGTCTGATTCAGGCTGAACATCACGCTGCGTTGGGGATCCATCAGCACCAACTCATCCCCCAGATCGGTGGTCAAGACCTCAGAATTCGCTTCCCACATGGCTGCAGGCTAGCGCCTGAGGCCCAGCGGATAAAGCCCAGAGATCAAACTGATGCTCAGCGCCCGGGGCCAGAAGAGCCGGAGGTGAAAACCAGCTCATCTCCTGCCACCGCCCTGACCGGAGGCCATGACAGCAGCGGATGGCCCGCTGCTCTAGACTCGGATGGATGGCCTCTCCTGCAAGCCCGGTAGTCCGCGCCCTGACCACCACGCCGCCTGATGTGGGTGCGGCAGATGTGCCTGCACTGCGGGCCGCCTGCCTGGGCGGTGAGGTCCGGCAACGCCTGCCGGCCGGGCATCCTCTGCGGGAGGTTCTGCGTACCGATCACCTCCAGTTGGGGGCACGTCACGCCCTGATCCGTGCTGAGCTCCGGCCTCTGCTGCGGCTGTGGCATCAGGCAGGCGTGCCCGCCATGCTGATCAAAGGCTTCGCTCTGGCCGAATTTGAATACTCCACCCCCGGTGAGCGCTTTTACGGCGATGTGGATGTCCTGATTCCCGATGACCCGGACCAGATCGGCCGGGCCGTGCATCTGGCCCTGGCGCATGGGTGGCGCAGCGATGGTCAGCACGCCCGCCCCTCCCAGTGGACGCACGAGTGCGCCCACCTGTACAGCCCGGACGGGCACATCCGCCTGGATGTTCACCGCTACGTGACAGGCTGGGTCGCAGGATCAACCCAACGCGTACGGTACCTGACCGGGGCGGTGTGGGCACAGGCGCGTCTGACCGACTGGGACGGCCTGCCGGTCTGGCGGCCCAGTCCTGTCGACGCGGCCCTGGTCAATGTGGCTCTGGGGCGCTGCTGGGGCGGCGATGCGGGGGGCCTGAAACCCGCAGACTACCCCGATCTGAGAACCCTGGTGGCCCGGCATGACCTGACGCCCGGCGCTCTGAAGGACAGGGCGGCAATGCTGGGCGCGGTCTTCACCTGGCAGGCCTTCACTCAGGTCTGTGACCCCTTCCGGCAGCAGTTCGCGCTGGAAGAGGCAGGCACCCGCGCCGCACTGCTGGCAGGCCTGCGGCGCGACGGGTATCACCCCCGGTTGCTGCTGTGGCAGAGCCGGTGGCACAAGCTTCCCCATCATCTGTACTGGGTGCCGCGCGTGCTGCCCGACGTGTACTGGGCGTGGCGGGCCGTGCGGCAGGGGGGCGATCCCCGCGGCCACCTGCACCGCTGGACGCCGCCTGCTTCCGCGCATCTGCCCCCTGAGAGGCTCGATCCTGCCGTGAGGGTGGTGGCCCTGCTGACCAGACTGGCCTATCCACGGCAATCCAGAATCGGCACGTGTGTGCCGCGTGCCTACGCCACCTACCGCCTGCTTCGGCGGCTGGGCCACCCGGCGGTCTTTGTGAGTGGTGTGGCCCGCAGCGCCTCTGGGGCCGTCATCGGGCACGCGTGGGTCGAAGACGACCGGGGCGAGCTGAGCGCCTACGCTGAGCCCAATGCGCGCCAGCAGTTCCGCACGGTCTTTGAATGGGGCGCTGACCCCGCCTGATCAGGAAGATTTGGTTAGGGGCAGCGTGCAGCGAAACCAGAACAGGGAGACCAGCGTTTTTGTCGGTTGACCGGGCCATAGGTCAGCGTCTCCTAAACGTTCAGGAGAACGGCAAGTTCCTTGACTTTCCTTGCTGTGTCCTGAGCAGCAGCTTTCAGCCAAACAGGTAAGGCTCGATCCAGCCGCTGCGGAGGCCGGTGCGGTGGGCCGTGAGCAGAGGATGGGTGGTCGGCGCGGAGGCCAGGGGCGTCTGGCGGCCCCCTGCGTCCTGCAGGTGCAGCGGCGCACGCAGCAGCCCTGAGGCGTCCATGTTCAGCGCTCCCCGCACCCCGGCCACCTGAACGCCAGAGAGGGCCGCGACGAGTGCCACAGGCGTGATCTGTGTGAGGTGCTGCGCCGCTGCCGCGATCCACAGGCCAGTGTCGTAGCCCAGCGCCGTGAGGGTCTGGCTGGGGGTGGCCTGTGCCGGTTGCTCCCACCCCGGCTGTCCCAGCTCTCTGGCCGAACTGATGCCCACCGCCGAGGCCGCGTCCGGCCAGCTGAGTGCGCGGGAATACGCGCCGGCAGTCAGGCTCCCGACCGTGACCTGCAGGCCCAGGCGGACGCAGGCCCGCAAGATCTCGGGGGCGTTGGTCAGGTCGCTGGCGATCAGGTGCATGTGGGCGGCCCCGCTGTCCCTGACCAGCTGCGCCAGTGCAGCGGGCGAATACGTCTCGGCTCCGTTGACGATGGTGGTTCCCGTCAGGAGGCCGCGGGCACTGCTCAGCCCCGCCGTGAAGGCAAAGGGCAGGTCATAACCGCTCTCCAGCAGCGACATCAGCAGGTGGGTGGGCCGCCCCCGCTGACCCAGCAGGCTGCCGTGCATCCATTCGGCTTCCCAGGCGTGCAGGCTGGTCGTCAGGGTCAGGGGCAGGGCTGCCCCGCTGTCCGGCATGCGGGCTCCCACCTCGGCGGCAATGACCGGAAGAGGGGCGGCGGCCAGCGCGGGCTGCATCAGGCGGGCCAGGCCGTCTCCCAGCGCAATGAGAGCGTCGGGGCGGGCCGACAACGCTGCCCGGGTGGCCGCGCTGATCTGCTTGAGGCGGGGGCCGGTCAGGTGGATGCTGAGTTCGGTGCCTGTTCGGCGCAGCACGGGAGTCAGGCCACGCACAAAGGGTTCGGTCAGGTCGGCAGGGCCGCCGAAGGCCGGGGCCACCAGCGCCAACCGCAGCGGACGCACAGCCGGGCGGGCGGCCTGCACCTGTGCGCCCACTGTGCCGGTGACAGCGAGCGGCAGCGCCGCAGCAAGGGCTTTGAGCAGACTCCGGCGCGAAGAAATGAGGTTGGGCATCAGGGCCTCTGGGGGAAAATGCCGACGAGGGCAATAATAAAATTCACGGTGAGAAACGGCGGCATGTTGTTGTGGGGCTGTGACCCGCCCGCCGGAGACAGCGAGGCCGGGGCCAGACTGGTCACCGCGCTCCCTACCGGGCCATAGGCGCTGAATTCCGTGCTGCGGGCCAACGAGCGGTCTGTGGGCGCCGTGCTGGTGCCGGGCGTATCAAAAGCTTTGAGGGTATGGATGTGCGCGGGGATTTCCTGCTGAAGCAGCGAGACCTGTGCCTGACCGGTCATTTCCCCCTGCACATACTCGCTGAGGCCCTGCCCCTGCCCCATCCCGAGCGGCGACCTGCCCCGCAGATCCGGCAGGCCGAAGGTCGCTCTGCCGTCGCCTCCGTAGGTGGTGCCCAGCAGACTGAACAGGGCGGTGTTCTGCGAGATGGAGAGGATCTGGCCGTCGCACAGCGCCCAGCCGTTCGGAGCAAAGTTTCCGGCGAACATCCGAATTTCTGCAATAAAAGGTTCCATGGTCGTCCTTTGATCTGGGCGTGCTGCTCCGGGGTGCTCGGGAAACGTTCAGGCCTGAGAAGGAAAAATTCCTGCCCAGCAGATGATAAAATTGATGGCCAGCACCGGAGGCATGTTGGTGTGAGGCTGCGAGCCGCCGCTGACCGTGACCGCCTGGGCCGCCAGCGCCGTGGGCCGCCTGCCTGCACCGATATACACGTCACCCGTGGCGGGTTGGCCCAGCCACTGCCCCGCGGGAGACGGGACAGGAGGAGTGGGCGCGGGTCCCGTACTGGCGACCAGCGCGTGACTGTGGGCAGGGATCTGGTTGGAGGTCAGCGTGACACTTTCCGTGCCAGTCTGCTCTCCAAGCACGTAGGTGGTGCCGCTCAAGCTTCTTCCCATATGCAGCGGCAGGCGGCTCTGCAAATTGGGCAACGCAAAGGTGCTCTGGCCGTCGCCGCCGTAGGTGGTGCCGATCAGGGTAAACAGAACCTCGTACTCCGAGATCGGCAGGAGTTGGCCGTTGCACATCAGCCAGCCCACAGGGGCAAAATTGCCCGCGAACATCCGAATCGTTCCTATGTACTCGCTCATATCAGGCCTCTGTGGTGCGGGGAGGGGTCAGCGTCTTGAATGGGGTGCAGGCGGGGAGGGCCACTGGATTGACCGGGGCACCTTCGGCCCAGACCGTGTCCCCAGACCTTCAGTTGCGCGAGGGAAAAGTGCCGACCAGAGCGATCACGAAGTTCAGCGTCTGCACTGGCGGCATATTGCTGTGCGGTTGTGAGCCGCCCACCACGGACAGCGACGCCGGGGCCATCTGGTTCAGGGCCGCGCTGCTGGAATCGTAGAGGGCGGCGCTGGCCAGCAGATTGCCCGCAGGAACAGGAACCGTGCCCGCCGCGGTGAGGGCCTGCACCTGGTGGGTGTGGGCGGGCAACTCGCCGGAGGTCAGCGTGTGCTGCTCCTCTCCGGCCCGGTCGCCCGGGATATAGCCGTTGCCCACATGCAGCGGCACCCGTCCCCGAAAGTCGGGCAGCGCGAAGGTGGTTCTGCCGTCGCCGCCGTAGGTGGTGCCCAGAAGGCTGAACAGCGCCTGATTCTGCTGGATGGACAGGAGTTGCCCGTTGCACAGCGCCCAGCCTTTCGGCGGAAATCCGAAGGCCAGGATATCGATTTGACCAAGAAAAGGTTCCATAAACCGTCCTTTGCGTGAGGAGAAACAGAACTTGTCTGGAATGGGGCCCACGGGCCTCTGGCGCGCGCTCAGAAGGTCGGCAGGCTGCAGGTCAGATTGGAGACGTTGGTGGTGTCTGCAAACACGGTCGAAGGGGCGTTGCGGCCGCTCACAAAAGCGGCGACATTGGCAGGACTGCTGCCGCCCCCGGTCAGGCCCTGCAGGGCCAGCGGATTGCTGCCCACCTGCCACACGTAGATGCCCGTGAGACTGGGATCACTGAGGTTGCCGCGCATGAGGTTGCCCGAAAGGTTGGCGCACAGCGTGGTGTTTTCTGCGGGCGTGCCGTTACCACTTTCAAGCATCATGCTTTCCAGGCCGAAGCCGACGTTGGTCTGCGCGACGTTGTTGGTGGCCGTCACGTCCAGCCGTCCAGTCTTCTGTCTGGCGGCAAATTCCAGTCCAAAGTTGCCGTAGCCGCTGACCGTGTTGTTGTTGACCGCGAAGCGGGCCGTTCCTGTACCTGCAACGATCAGCGAGAGGCCGTTGCCCGCGCCGAGGGGATTGAGGTTCACCTGATTGCCCTGCACGTAGCCCTGATCGTTCTGGGCGCTGGCGTGCGTGCTGCGGTAGGTAAAGCCGCCCCCCTGCGAGGTGGTGTTGGTGACCGTGTTGTTGGAGAAGGTGACCTGCGCGTCGGCCTGCCCATCGTGCCGGAACTGCATGGCGGTGCTGCCGTTGTCCAGGAAGACGTTGTTGGTGGCGACGATGTTGGCCCGCCCGGTTTCGCTGGAGGCCGTGCTGTAATCCACGCCCAGGCCAGCGTTGTTCTGCAGGCGCATCCAGTTCAGGCTGACATTCAGCAGGCGGTTCTGGGGACGAATGGACACGCCGCTCAGGACGGCCCCGGAAACCGTGCCGCCTGAAGCGGGGGTGCCTGTTCCGCTGACCGTCAGGGTGCCGCCCACATCGCTGAGGGTCAGCCCGTTGGAAGGCGAAGCAGAGGAGTCGAGGCGGGTAAAAGACGCGGCCAGCACGCCGGCGCTGAGGTTGAGGGCCGGGCCAGCCGTGGCCCCGACGCTCAGGGTATCGGCGGTCAGGGTGCCGAACGTGCTGCCCGACAGTCCCGCGGTCTGGCCCGTGATGCCCAGGCCCCGAACGGTGTTGTTCTGGGCCAGGGTAATGCCTACCCCGGAAGCGTGACCGATCAGGCTGGGACTGCTGCCCGCAGGCAAAATGGGGGTGGCTCCCAGCGTCAGGGGCACCCCCTCGCCCAGCAATACCTGATTGTTTTTCAGGGTGATTCCGGCGTTCTGGCCGCTGGTGGTGCCGTTGCCCCGCGCCACGTACAGGGTATCGCCCGCGCCCGATGCATTCTGGGCGCCCAGCAGGGTACTGAAGGGGGTCTCCTGGCGGCCATCGCCGTTGCTGCCGCTGTTGTTCACGTACCAGACCCGGCCAGCCACATTCACGTCCACGTTGATGTCCGGACTGGAGCAGGTGCGGTCATCGGTCACGCGGTAGGTCAGGCGGTCGGTGACCGCAGGCGCTCCGTCACCCACCTTGGGCCGGAACACCACATCTCCCGCTGGCTCCACACTCACGTTTCCGCCCCGCGCACTGCTGGGCTGGCCGCTGAAACTGGGACTGGCTCCGGCATAGGCCGAGTAGGCCCCGGCCAGTCCTGCGCCCGCGGGCACGTTCAGGCGCGTATTGCCGATGGCGCTCAGGGCCGCCACCGGAGACTTCAGGGCCAGGTCGCCGCCCAACTGCGCCAGTCGGTTGGTGTTGCCCGCCGTAGTGGCCGACCCCACAAACAGAGCCGTGTTGCCCGCAAAGCTGCTGCCGCAGAGCGTCACCACCGGGGTGGCGGCTCCCAGCGCGGCGGCGCGGACGCTGGCCTGACTGCCCGCCCCCTGCTCCTCCACGCTTTCGGTCACGCGGGTCAGGCTGTCGTCCATGGCCTCAAAGGACATGGTAAAGCCGAAGGGATCATCAGCCACGGCGGCCTGCAGCGGCACTTTGACCGCCAGCGTGACGACGCCGTCGAATTGATTGGCGGCGGGACTCGCTCCCAGCGTGCGGCTGCCCGGGGTGGTTCTGTTGCGCACCACAAAGCCGTAAGGGAAGAGACGCACCGCGCCTGCCGGAACCGCGCTGACTTCCTGCTCCGCAAACACCTGGAGATCTTCGGCCCCGTTCAGCGGTGTGGGCCGGTCATTGAGACGGTCGAGCGTCATGGCGTGCGTGGGCAGGATGGTCGGGGCAATGGCCGGATCAGCGGCGCTGCCGTCGAAGCGGGTCAGGTTGCCCAGCGCTGTTTCTCCGATGGTGCTGGGGGTACTGGCGGCCACCAGCGTCAGGTTGGTGCGGGCACTGGCGTAGGGCGTGCCGTTCTGGGCCGCATTTCTGACCCGGAAGGTGGCGTACAGGTAGCGCATGCCGCCCGCCCCCCGTTGACCCAGGGTAAACGAGCCATTGGACAGGGATTCCAGCTGAATGCCGCCCCGGTCGGTGAGGGCCTGCGTCCCCAGGCCAGCTTGGGGAATCTGCTGCGCCGTAAAACTGCCGTCGGCCTGACCGGTAAAGGCGATCTTCACCACGCCCAGCGGCGTCAGCTCGGCGGCCTGGGGAGCGGCGGGTACGGTGGCCGGAGGAACCTCACCGACGTCCACATTGGGAAGAGTGACGGAGGGGACAGCGGCCGTGGGAGGGACCGCAGGAGAGCTGCACGCTCCCAGCAGCAACGTTCCCAACACAGCGGCAGACGTCAGTGGAATGGCCCGCATGGCAGCTCTCCTCATGGGCACCCGTTGACCAGGTAGGCGGCGGTCGGCGCACCGACGAGGTCAGCCGTCCGAACCTGACAGACCAAGCGGGAAGGAAACGCGGCACTGGCGTATCCCGTTCCGGGCAGCGTATTGATCAGGGTGGGATTGACGGTGGCGGCACGCGCCAGAACGCTCGCGTCGCCCAGGGACTGTTCTTCCAGACTCTGGGTGATGCGGGTATCGGGGTCTTCGACCACCAGAAAGGTGATCCGGAAGGCCCAGGGATCGCGCCGATTGCCCTGCGGCGGCACCTGCTGGGCGTCGTCGGGCTGGAGGGGCAATTTGACGCTCAGGGCCACCCGTCCGTCGTACTGGCCGGCGGCGGGGTTGGCCGTCAGGGTGCGCCCGCCTGCTGGGGTATGCACCACATAGCCGTAAGGGAACACCGTTTGCACGCCCAGTTGCGCGTACGTGCTGACCGGGGTTCCGGCCTGCGAAAAACTGCCCGGCAGGACTTCGGCTTCCGTAAACACCTGCAGATCCTCGCCGCCCCCGGAGAGCGTGGCCCCGCCGGCCAGCGGCGAGTACTGCATGGCGTGGGTGGGTTTGAGGAGCCTCGCCGTGCCGCCCGGCACCGCTGAACCGTCAAAAGTCGTCAGGCCCCGGAAGGCGGTGCCGTCTGCATTGCTGGGCAACCCGACTGCGATCAGCGTGAGATTGCGCCGGGCCGTGGCCGAGGGCGTGCCGTCCTGCGCCGCATTGCGAACGGCGTAGGTCGAAGTGATATAGCGGGTGCCGCCTGCATTGCGCGCCCCGACATCAAAGACGCTGACGCTCAGGGCCTTGAGATCGATGCCGGCCCCCTGTTCGGGCAGAACCAGTGGCCGAACCGTGCTGGCAACCTGCCCAGAGCCGATCTGATCGAAGCTGATCTCTATCAGGCCCAGGGCCTGCATTCCCTGGGGGTGCGGCGGAGTCTGGGTCGACGCGCAGCCCATCAGCGACAGGCCCAGGCCAACCACCACCGGCCAAGAGCGGGATACGGTGATCAAAGTCATTCCTCTTGCTCCTCCACTGCGCTTACCCCAAAAGTGCATCAGGTTGACCTGTTGCGCCCGGACCCGTCACGGCCGCTCCAGAAAAAGGAGAAGCCAGAAATGGCGCCGCGTCTCAGTCCAGATCCCTGCGCCTGCCAGCAGCTAGTAACTGTCGTCGGAAGGGAAGCCGAAGCTGCCGGGACCAATAGGAACCGACTGGATCAGGGTCACGGCTTCCCAGCGTCCCAGCGGCGTCAGTTGTGGGGGAAGATAAGTGCTCACTGCAGAATGCAGAGGCTTGGCCGCAGCACTCTCATCGGTTGACTTTATAATCTCTTGCTTTTGCTTCACAATCTTCATTTTAGAGTCGATCATCCAAAGGACATGTTAAGTTTTCGGCTTTAGAGAGGGGCCTTGATCTCTTGATATTGGGGGCATAGAAGAGCCCAAGAGTGGCAATAAGTTCAGGCCAAGTCTCCGGGGCGACGGGAATCAAGTGGCTGACCTGGAAGATAAATCTCTATGCCGCTGGCAGGGGCTTTTGTCTGAGAACGTGGGGCTCCTGAAAAGCGGACCCGCTGCGGTCGTCCGGCGAGATGATAGAGAGTTGCTGGAAATGTCTCCTGTGGGTTTTCCCTACTGATATGCAGTGGGAGTGACTTCCCTGACCGGATTATCCACCCAAGTCCACCTGCTTTGAACGCTTTCAGGAGTGGGAGGAGTACGCTGTGTTTCTGAACGTGTTGGGCACCTCTCACGCAGCACCGCCGTCGGGATGAGGCCTGAGGGAAACTCCTGGTGAGGCGACATCCTGTCCAGTCTGCCCAGAGTCGGAAGGGATGTCTATGACCACGAAAGGGTCGTCGGTGATGAACTGTCCAGCATTCCCGCCAGTACGCCTCTGGAGCCTGAAGTCTGGGAAGTCAGGCGGCTTGGCGGTTGTGGTGCCTCGGCCGTGAACCCGTAGAGTGACGGCGGGATCTGCCGCGCCGCTGGCTCATGCTGCGGCAGTGACCCGGCCAACGACAATCAGGAATGGGCTTTGAGGATGACCCCTTCAGCATACAGACCACCGAAAACGGCCTGGTTCGTATTTCACGCGGTGGCCGGGTCATCGTCGTGACTCTGGGCGGTGAACGCGCTGCCCGGCTGAACAAGGCGCTGGAAGGCACCCAGAACGAAGACGCCCGCCAGCAGCTTCTTGCCCGCATCACCGGAAACGACAGACGCGGCAATGAACGGCCCTGAGAGTCACGGCTCAGATTCGATCTGTGGCTGAGGCGGGTGGAAACACGGAGGCATCTTCGGCCGACCAGAAGTGCGGCTCACACCCCCAGATACGCCTTGATGATGTCGGGGTCGCCCATCAGGTCGCGGCTAGGGCCGACTTTCACCAGTTTGCCCAGCTCCAGCACGTAGGTTCGGTCAGTCACCTTCAGCACCTGCCGCACGTTCTGTTCGACCAGCAGCACGGTCAGGCCCAGTTCCCGCAAAGAGCCGATCACGCGCATGACTTCGGAGACCACCAGCGGCGCGAGGCCCAGGCTCGGTTCGTCCATCAGCAGCACCTCGGGTTCACTCATCAGGGCGCGGCCAATGGCGACCATCTGCTGCTCGCCGCCCGACAGGGCAGCGGCGGGCGTGCTGCGCTTGTCCACCAGGCGGGGAAAAAAGTCGTAGACCTTTTGCAGATTCTGGGCGCGGCGTGCGCGGGTGCGCGGCAGATACGCGCCCATCAACAGGTTTTCTTCCACGGTCATCTGCCCGAACAGTTGGCGGCCCATCGGTACGTGGGCCACACCCAGATCGGTGATTTTGTGAGGGGGCACGCCGTTGAGGTTGTGCTGGCGGTAGGCCGCGGTTCCGGCCCGCGCCCTCAGCATCCCCGACAGCACGCGCAAAATGGTGCTTTTGCCGCTGCCGTTGCCGCCCACCAGTCCCACCAACTCGCCCTTAGACACATGCAGGCCCACGCCGAACACGACCTGCACCTCTCCGTAGGCCACCTCCAGATTTTCTACGTTCAGCACGCGGTCCTGGGCATTCACGAAGGACGCGGCGGGCGGGGCGGAAGGCAGGCTAGTCATGGTCGTCTCCGAGGTAGGCGCGAATCACGTCCGGGTGGGCCGCCACGTCTGCCGGGTGGCCTTCGGCCAGCAGTTCCCCGAAAGCCATGCAGATCACGTGATCCGACAGGGTCATGATGACGTGCATGATGTGCTCGACCATCACGATGCCGAGGCCCGACTGGGCGAGTTCGCGGATCAGGGCCACCATTTCCTGCTGTGCAGGCGGATTCAGGCCCGCGATGCTTTCATCGAGAAACAGCAGACGGGGTTCGAGGGCCAGCGCCTTGGCCAGTTCGAGGCGGCGGCGGCGGGCCAGATTCAGTTCGGCGGCAGGCTGCGCGGCCCGGTCAGCCAGCCCCACACGCTCCAGCACGGCGTAGGCGTGGTCCTCGGCAGCGCGGCCCCGGTGACGCAGGAAGGCCGCCACCAGCACGTTTTCCAGCACGCTCAGGTCTTCAAAGGGGCGCTCGACCTGAAAGGTGCGGGCCATGCCCAGCCGTGACCGGGCCTGCGGTTGCAGATGCGTGATGTCGCGCCCGTCCAGGGTCACGCGCCCTTCGCTCAGGCGCACGAATCCGGTCAGGCCGTTGAACAGCGTGGTTTTGCCTGCACCGTTGGGGCCGATCAGTCCCAGAATCTCGCCTGGGCGCACACTGAGATTGATATTTTTGACGGCGGTGACGCCCCCGAAGCGGATGGTGATGCCCTCGGCGGTCAGCAGCGGCGCGGCCCGTTCAGCGGCGGGCACGCCCCTGGACTCTGCCACGCCCGTCATCTGTTCACGCCCAGTTTGAGGCCGCCGCGCCGGAACAGTCCCATCAGGCCGTTGGGCGCGTAGATGGTGACGGCCAGAATCAGCACGCCGTAGATCAGCAGATTGGCACTGCTGAACACGGTCCGGAACAGTTCGCCAAAAATGCTGAGCAGCAGGGCCCCGATGAGTGGCCCCTGAATAGAGGTGCGCCCACCGATGATCGCCATCAGCGCAATCTGTACGCTGATCGGCAGTTCCAGCAGGGTGTGCGGCTCGAAGGCCTGCAGGTAGACGGCGTAGATGCTGCCGCCCAGCGCGGTCAGGGCGGCGCTGATCATGAAGGCGATCAGTTTCATGCGCGTGGGATCGATGCCCAGCGCCCGCGCCCCGTCTTCATCCTCGCGTACCGCCTGAAGGCCGTAGCCCAGCCGCGAGCGCCGGATCAGGTGCGTGATGATCAGGGTCAGCAGCACGAACGCGAACGCCAGGCCGTATTCCACCTTGCGGTCGAACAGGTCCAGCCCGAACAGGGTCGGCAGTTCGGGCATGAACAGCCCTTCTGAACTGCCTGTCCATTCCGAATTGATGGCGACCAGCCGCAGCACCAGCGCCACCGCGATGGTAGACAGCGTGAAGTAACTGCCCCGCAGCCGGAAGGTCAGGCCGCCCCAGATGGCCGCCAGGAGCACGGCCAGAATCATGCCGACCAATGCGCCCCACCACGGAGCCAGCGGCGCGGGCAAAAAGGCGGGCAGGCGTTCGGGCGTCGCCAGCAGCGTCATGGTGTACGCGCCGATGCCCAGCAGCGCGGCGTGGCCGAGGCTGGTCTGTCCGGCCCAGCCGCCCAGAATGTTCCAGCTCATGGCGAGGCCCGCAAAAATCAGGGTGGATACCCCAAAGTTCATGGCCTTGCCGAACACGAAGGGATACAGCGCGATCACGACCAGCAGCGCCCCCGACAGCCACAGGTTGCCGAAGGTGAGGGCGCGGGGCCGGGGAAGGGTCGCGGCAGCGGTCATACCCGTTTCACCGTCTTGCCGAACAGTCCTTCGGGACGCAGCAGCAGCACCAGCAAAAAGGCGATCAGTCCGTAGGCGTCGCGGTAATTGTTGCTGATGTAAAAGGCCCCCAGCGATTCGATGACGCCCAGCACCAGCCCGCCTGCCACCGCGCCCGGAAGGTTGCCGAGGCCGCCCAACACGGTCACGATAAAGGCTTTGGTGGTGTAGTTTTCGCCCACCGTGGGAAAGGTGTACAGCAGCGGCATCAGCAGCACGCCCGCGATGGCCGCGAACGCCACGCCCAGCCCGAACACGATGGCCTGAATCTGGGTGGTCTTGACGCCCTGCAACTCGGCTCCCAGCGGATTCTGGGCGGTGGCCCGGATGGCGCGGCCCAGCTCGGTGCGGTACAGCAGCAGATTCAGACCCACGATGGCGACCAGGGTACCCAACCCGGCCACCAGCAGCGACACGCTGACCTGCACGCCCGCAAATTGAAAGGTGCTGGTGGCATACGGCACGTTGATGCTCTGCGGCTGCGCCCCGAAGGTCAGCAGCAGCGTATTGCTGACGATCAGGCCCAGACCCAGGGTCGCCAGCATGGAGCCTTCACCGAGGCGGTCTCCCAGCCGGGCCAGCACAAACCGCTGAATGACGAATCCCAGCGCGAATCCGGCGGGCGCGACCACCAGCAAACTCAGGTAGGGGTCGATATGGAAGGCCTTGAACAGCGCCAGCGTGATGAACATGCCGATGGCGAGAAAGTCGCCGTGCGCGAAATTGATGACCTTCATGACGCCGAAGATCAGGCTCAGGCCCGTGCCGATCAGGGCGTACAACCCACCCGTCAGCAGGCCCTGAACCAGCGTCTGAAAGAAGGCGGTGACCGAGGCTGAGTCCATGCAGGCTCCTTGCAAGCGGGGAGGCAGAGGTGGGGCGCGGGGGGGGCAGAGAGTCCTGCTCGCCCCCCGCGCCGGAAGCTTGAAAAAGGCCGGGGGGCCTGAGAGCGGCCCCGTCCGGGTTCAGGCTTCAGCGTTCAAACTTGATGGGGCGCGGAACCACGCTCTTGGGGTAGATCGGCACGAACACGCCGCCCTGCACCTGCTGGGCCACCATCGCCAGCGGATTCTGGTTGCGGAAGCCGTCGTAATCCTTGAACTGCACCGGGCCAAACGCGGTGGTCATGTTGATGGCGTTCAGCGCGGCCTTGACCTTCTCGCGGTCGGTGCTGCCGGCCTTGCGGATCGCCTCGGCGGCCACGATCACGCCCGCGTAGGCCTGCGCCGCGTGATAGCTGGGTTCCTGTCCGCCCAGCGCGGTTTTCAGGTCCACGTTCAGCTTCTGCACGCCCGCGTAACGCAGTTGCGGCACCCACGCGGTGGCCGTGATCACGCTCTCACCCGCGCTGCCGCTGTCTTTAATAAAGTCGGGCAGGGCAAATCCCGCCGCGCCGCCCGCAAACAGGCGGGGTTTGACGCCCACTTCACGCGCCTGACGCATCAGGGCCACGCTGTCTTCGGCGTAGCTGACCATCAGAATGCCGTCGGGGTTTTTGGCCTTGATGCGGTTCAGCACGGGCCGGAAGTCGGTCAGGCCCTTGTCGTAGCGCTGGTCTTCCACGATGGTGATGTTGTACAGCTTGGCAAAGTCCTGGGCGGCGTCGGCCACGCTCTTTTCAAAGGCTCCGGTTCCGGCGATGATCGCCATGCTCTTGAATTTGTTGTCCCGGAAGATGTTGAGAATCACGCGGGCGTACTCGGTGGCCGGTTGATTCAGCCGGAAAATATAGTCGCTGCCGGGTTTGGTGATGTCGTCGCCGCTGCTGGTGATGACCAGATTGGGCACCTTCTGGCGGGCCAGATACTGCGCCTGCGCCTTCACGAGGCTGCTGGAGTACTCGTTCAGCACCAGCGGCACTCCGGCGTTCACGAGGCGTTCGGCGGCGGCCAGTCCCTTGTTCACGTCGCTGGCGTTGTCTTCGATGATCAGTTCGATCTTGCGCCCGCCGATGCCGCCTTTGCGGTTCACTTCGGCCACCCCGACCTTGAATCCGGCCAGTTGCATCTTGCCGAATTCGGCGAAGCGTCCCGTGACCGAGGTGATGGCCCCGATTTTGATGGTTCCAGTGCCGCTCTGGGCGCTGGCGGGCAGGGCCAACAGGGGCGTCAGGGCGAGGGTCAGGAGGGTAACTTTACGCATGGCAGGCTCCTAGAAAACGGGGAAGGGAAGAGAGGGTGAAAGGATGGACGTCAGCGGCGCTGATGGGCGGCCACCGTGTGGGCCACGCGGGTCAGGTGGGCGTGCATGGCGAGTTCGGCGGCGGGGGCGTCCCGTTGCCGCAGGGCGCGTTCGATCTCGCGGTGTTCCTCGTGGCTCTGTTTCAGGTGCCAGCTTTCGTTGATGTGGAGCGGCCCCGCCAGCCGCATCTCCCGCGCCAGCAGCTCGGCATGCCGGGCCAGCCGCCCATTGCCGCTGGTCTGCACGATGATCTGATGAAAGCGGGCGTCGAGTTCCCGGAATCCCCGCCAGTCTCCGATGGCCGCCGCGCCCTGGGCGTCCAGTACGCCCCGCAGCGCAGCCAGATCGGTACTGCTCATGCGGGCGGCGGCCAGCCGTGCGGCGAGGCTGTCCAGGTTGGCCCGCAGTTCGTACAGTTCCAGCAGATCGGTCAGGGTGAGATTGACGACCTCCACGCCGCGCCGCGAGTGCTCGACGGCCAGTCCTTCTCCGACCAGCAGCAGCACCGCTTCCCGCACCGGAGAGCGGCTGACTTCCAGTTGCCGGGCCAGTTCGGGCACGCTCAGACGGCTGCCCGGCGCAAGTTCCCCACTCAGAATGGCGCCACGCAACCGTTCACGGACAACGTCCACGACCCGCGCGCTGGCGACTGGCTTGAGCAACGTCACCCCTCCTTTCACCGCGCAGGCAGGGCTGCGGATGATCTGAACTGCTGTTAAGTTGTGGAACGAGATTGAGTGTTACATGCAACAGGTAAAATTACAAGCGGTGGGCCGAGCGGCTGCGGAAGGCGTCGGCGTGCCCTCCTGCCCCGGCCCACCTCTCCCGCGCGGCTCAGGCTGAACTCGGCAGGGTCCGGCCTTTCACCGGACTCCGGTCAGTTCATGGGGGTGATCTCCCTAGCGGATGGCCACTCCCAGGATGTACTGAATACGGATGCGCTCCTTCTCGCCGGTTTTCAGGTCGCGGGCCTCCAGATAGGGGGTGGAGCCAGTACGGTCAATCCGCAGCGGTTGAAATTCGTCGAGGCGGCGTTTGCCCGCCGTGATCCGGCTGCTGTACCACCCGGAGCCGACAGTTTTTTCCTCGTTGTACTGGAGGAGCAGGTTGTGACCGTTGCGGATGGCTTCCTCCAGAAACTCGCGCTTTTTGCGGGTGTCGGTGATCACCAGCAGGTCGGACGCCGCGCCCTGCGGAACAGCAATCTTGTGGTCTGGGGCCAGGCCCAGGGCGCCCAGTGCCGTTTCGAGGGCCTGCGCTTTGCCGGACTGCACGGTGAATAGGGTGGGGCCGAGGCTGGGGCCAATGAACTCTTTCAGGGCAGGATGTTGCGCCAGGGCCTGCGCCTGTGGGTGTTGCAGGAGCGTGACCGCGGCAACGCCGGGGAGCGGCATCTGCCCGCTCCAGACGCCCAGTTGAAGGCGCAGCGTGGCGGGCAGACGGCCCACACTGCGGGCTTCCAGATCATTGAGAAAAGAACTGGGCAGGCCGCCCGGTGAGGCTGGGCGGACAGTGTACTTCTCTTTCCCAGCGGCCATGAGGCGGCCTTCCAGCAACTGGCGGGTCAGGAAATCCAGTTCGCCCGTCACGGTAAATGAGCCGTCTGCACTGAATTTCAACGTTTTTGCGGGGGCTTGGTCGTAATTCAGGAGGGGGACGCCTGACGGAATCTTCTGTTCCGGCCCGAGCAGCCGCAGGGTGTCGCCCACCGCCGTTCCGCCTGAACGGAGCGCGGCGTCCCGCTCGGCGCGGGTGGGGTATTCCAGCAAGGTGACCCCCCGGTGGACCGTCAGGCGCTCCCGCCGCGCCGCCCAGTCCTGAATGGTGCTCTGCACGCTGGCGGCCAGGGGCGTGGCCGAACCTGCCCGCAGGCCGTCCAGCAGGGCTTCCTGACTCAGGCCGCCTTCCAGCGCCGCGTACACGCTCTCGCGGGTCAGGCGGTAGGTGGCGGTCTGGGGGTCAAAGCGCACGGCCTCCGCTGCCTGCAACAGCAGAAATTGCTGCGGCTGGAGCTGGGCCGGATACACCAGCAACTCGAAGTTCGGCTGCAAGATCCAGGCGGGCGGCGCGGGCACGGCGCGCGGGCGTTCGGGCTGGATCTGCGCCGCGGCGTGCAGCGCGGCGTTCGGGATCACCACCGCGGCGCCGTCACGCTGCTCTACGCTGACCAGCCCGAACTCTGTCAAGGTGCCGCGCAGGGTGGCCGCCAACCAGGCGGCCCACGCCTGTGGGTCGGTTCCCTGCCGACTCATCAGTTGATGGTAATCGTACTTTTGCAGGCGCAGCTCTGCCGGGATCAGCGCGTTCATGATCCGCAGCAACTCGGGTTCGGTGACGGGGGAGGGCAGGGCACGCAGCAGCGCGGCCAGGCAGGAACGCAGCGCCCCACCCTGCGGCAGGCGGTATTCCTGGTCTTCGGGCCTGTACAACGTGCCCACCAGCTGCGCCGCACGGCCCAGCAGCGGGACCGGGCCAGCCTCGGAAAAGGCCCGCGCCCGCTCTGCGTTCACCTCCAGGTGCTTGCCCGCCGCGTCCAACTGCACCAGGTCAAGCTGCTGCGCTACGGTCAACCAGCTCCCGATGTCCTGCAGGGCGGGCAGCGTCTTGCTCAGCTTTCCCAGCGCCGCCTTGTTGTACGTGCCCGCCTGGGTCACCCCCAAACCGCCCAACAACCGCAGTCCACGCAGGAGTTCTTGCAGGTGCAGCGCCGGCCGCGCGGCCGCCTGCGTGTTGCTGGGGAGCTGGGCCGTGCCGGCCTCCACGGGCGTCATGGTCAGGGGCGCGGCCCCCACCGCTGGCAACCGCGCCAGCAGGCGTGGATCGGCCAGCACCCACGACGGCGGTAGGTGCCCAAAGGGCCGGTAGTGGGCGTAAGCGTAGGCGTCGCGCAACCAAGGATTTGGTACGGAGGCTGGACACAGCAGGCCGTCGGCAAACAGCGTCCACAGCAGGTCCGCCCCGGCAAACTCCGCGCCCCTGTAGCCCTCGAACAGATTCAGCGGGGAGGGAGTGAGTTTGATCGGCGGCGCAGTCAGGCCGCGCAGCCGCGCGAAGCTGTACAGCGCCCAGCCGTCCATCGCCCCGCCCTGCCGACGCACCTCGCTCAGGAGCTGCAACTCGGTGGGATGGAGACTGGCCACCAGGGCGTCCAGGCGTGCCGGATGGGCAAAGGTCGTCACCAGCGCCTCCCGGCTGGCGGCCTTGCTGCTCAAGCCTTTCTCGCCGCTGTAGCGTTTGGCCACCCGGTTGAAATGGCCCGTGCCGTACACATCCGCCATCTGCTCCAGACGCAGCGGTGAGATCCATTCTGTGGTCCGCCCCGCCGTCATCCACCCACCACCCTCGGCAGGTGGCCTGCCTTGCGGAGGGCCTCCAGCACAGCTTTCTCGCTGCCGGGGGTCAGCAGCGCAAAGGTGGGGCCGAGCCGCGAAACGATCTGCCCCGCGAGGCGGGTGTCCAGCAGCAGCGCGTCCAAATCGGCGCTGTCCTGCACTTCCAGCACACTGAGCGGACGGTGTGCCACCACTGTTTGCACCCTGGACAGCGGCAGGGACGCCGGATCTGTGGGCGGCGCTTTGGCACGCCTGGTCGGTGGGCTGCGTTTTTTCGGGGCGTCAGTCATGAAAACTCCGGTGCCGCTGGAGAGGGGCCGGACGCTCAGGGGCGTTCTGTTCAGGCTCAGACCTCATGTTCATCCAGAATGCCGTAAGAATATCCCTGTGCGGCCAAGAACAATTGGCGGTGGTGGGCGAAATCCTCTTCACTGGTTTCGCGGGTGACCAGGGAGTAAAAGTGTGCGGCGCGTCCGTCGGCTTTGGGCCGCAGCAGCCGCCCCAGGCGCTGGGCCTCTTCCTGACGCGAACCGAAGGCACCTGAAACCTGAATCAGCACCTCGGCGTCGGGCAGGTCCAGGGCAAAGTTGCCCACCTTGGACAGGATCAACGTCTTCAGGCGGCCTTCCCGGAAGGCCTGAAAGAGCTCCTCCCGGGTCCGCTGCGGCGTCTTCCCCGTGATGACGGGAGCCTCCAGGTCAGCGCCGATCAGTTCCAGCTGATTCAGAAACTGGCCGATGATCAGCGTCGGCAGTCCCGCATGGCGCGCCATGACCTGCTGCAGGACGGCGCGCTTGGCCGGGTTCTCGGCCGCGATGCGGTGCTTGTTGGCCTCGGTGGCCAGCGCGTACTCCAGGCGTTCTTCAGGGGGCAGGCGCAGGCGAACTTCCAGGCAATGCGCCTGGGCGATCCAGCCCTGCTCTTCCAGGGTCTTCCAGGGCTGGTCGTAGCGTTTGGGACCAATCAGGGCGAAAACGTCGTTCTCCCGCCCGTCCTCGCGGATCAGGGTCGCCGTCAGCCCCAGGCGCCTCCGGGCCTGCACTTCGGCGGTCAGGCGGAACACCGGAGCCGGCAGCAGGTGAACTTCGTCGTAAATGATCAGGCCCCATTCGGCGGCGCCGATCAGGGCGAGGTGCGGGTAGGCGCCGTGATCTCCGCTGAGGCTGCCCCGCCTGCGGTGGGTGAGCATCTGGTAGGTGCAGAGGGTGACTGGGGTCAGCGGTGTTCCGGCGGCGTACTCGCTGACGTCCTGCGGCATCAACTGCGTTTTGCCCAGGAGTTCGCGGGACCACTGGTTGACGCTGGTGCGGTTGGTGGTCAGGATCAGTGTCCGCTGTCCCACCAGGCTCATGGCGACCAAACCCACCACCGTTTTCCCCGCTCCAGGGGCCAGCACCACCACCCCCGAACCGCCCTTCTCGCTTCCCGCACGGTAAAAGGCCTGGGCGGCTTCCCACTGGTATCCCCGGACCTGCAGCGCGGGCGAGAGCTGCACGGCACAGGCGTCGCCGTCGGTGTAGCCGGCCTGATCGTCCACGGGCCAGCCGACCTCGATGAGGGCCTGTTTCAGCACGCCGCGGTGCGCTGCCGGTACGGTCACGACGGTCGGTGACATCACCTCACCCAGAAGCGGCTTGATCCCCTGGTGGCGTGTCAGCTCGGTCAGGAGGGCTTCGTCTCCGGCCATGACGAGCAGCAGCAGCCTGGAGTCGTACTGTTCCAGTCTCAAGCGGCCCCAGCGGCTCGCCAGCTCGCGGATATCCGCCGCCACATTGCCGGGCAGCGGAAATTTGGCATGCCGGGCCAGGGCGTCCACCATCGCCCCGGCCGTCATGCCTGCACTGGCCGCGTTCCAGAGGGACAGCGGCGTCACCCGGTAGGTGTGCAGGTGCTCTGGACTGCTCATCAGCTCGGCAAACGGCGCAATATCCGTCCGTGCAGCTTCGGCACGCGGATTGAACGCCTCGAGGAAGACACTCCGGTCAGCCTGCACAATCAGCGGATTCGACGGGTCGAACGACATGGGGGAAGTTTGACAGGTTCGGCCAAGGGAACCGAATGGGGGAAGGCCACCACTTGCACAGTGTCTCGTGACGGACCGCTTGCGCCGCGTTACCGCAGCAATTCTTGAGCATCCCGGTGACTCAGGGGAAGGTGGGAGGAGGGTCAGAACGCATGTTGGATGAGGGTTGCCCTGAATCGGTGGCGGTGGTCGGGCGTGCGGTCGGTTAAGGGCGGACTCCCGGCTGCGTTAAGCCAGTGCAGTCCTCGTTCCGTTGAGCGTACGCCGCCTTGCTCCCGGTTTGGATGGGGCAAATCCGTCTCTAGGCGCCTGTGGGTCAGGGTGGCCGAGTCTGTACGGCCAGCCGGATCAGGCGTCACGTCCGCTCGCCTGGAAAGCTGATGGTGCTGAGCCAGCGGCGTAACCGCTCCGTCAGGGCGCGGGGCAAGGGACGGGCGAGCCGCTGTAATTCGCTGGGAGGGCCGAACAACACCACAGTGGTCAGGAGCCCCGCGCCAATCAGGAGTTCGAGCGTAAACAGCGCCAACGGAGGAATTCCAGCCGTGCGAAGCGCAGAAAGCACTCCGAACATCACGGTGCCGATTCCCAGACCGCAGGCCAGGCCCACCGCATAGGCCCGCACAATTTCCACGCCGCCCCCTCAATGATGCGGTGGGTCACCACCACGTGGCTTTGCGGCCTCCAGCGGTCCACAGGCGGGACAGCAGCTGATGCCCAACGAAATACGGCGCCTCCTGACCCGGCTGAAAGCCCCGCCCCTGCAGGACGACGTGTTGAGTGGCGGACCGGGGAAGGACTTCTGCGACCCACCGCCCGATGGCGCCGCGCCCACTGAGTTGAAGAGGTTCACCTTCCAGAAGGTGAACCACTCGCATGACCTCTTCCGTTGAGTTGAGGAATCCGGCTGCGGACGGACAGCAAATTCAACGCTTGTGATAGCGGTGCCCTGCTGACCTCCATCAGTGGGCTTGTCCAGAACGCCACCTGACACCCCCGGATTCTTATCAAAGCTTACAGTCTGACCCTCTGCCATGGCTACCAAGGAGGCCTGAGGGGAGTGGAGGCGAGGTGATCGGTGGGACTGCCTCAGTTTTACGGCTCTTCCGCGGTTCCGCCACAGAATATGGCTCTGGTATGAATGTGGGTAGCAACGCGCCCGAGGTTCTGCAAGGGCACTGCCCACTTGCTTACTGCTTTCAGTCCCTAGCTCAAAGAGGAGCTTTCTCGTAGCAGCAGCTTTGCTTTCTGTGCCACCAGGCGCCGCTCCCCGTCCATCTTGCCCAAGGCGTTCCGCTGCAGCTCTTCAAGGGTCTCGAAGGGCAAACCCATCAGTTCTTGGGCACTGATTTTGAGCAGAAACTGCACTGATTTCGCCAAATCCTCCAGCGTCAATGGCTGAGTTGAGACCAGTTCCTCTTCAACGAGCGTGCGCTGCCTGATATCCGCCTTGGTCTGCTCGATAACCCGGCTGGGTTTGACCCCGTCCGGCCAGCTGTACTTGCCGCTGCCGTACGTGCGGACCACATCGACGATCAGGGCACCCTTGCTGCGGACGCGGGTGCGGTAATCGGAATTCAGGATGGCTCTGGCCAACTCTGCGCCCTCCTTGACGTTGGCGGGGAATTCCATGGCCAGCTTCTCTGCGGGTCCTCTGGCCAATCCTGCATCAATGAGCATCTGCGTGAGCTGACTGTCCGCTTCCCGGGTCGCCTCACCGAAGACGTAGGTTACTGAAAAGGGTCTGGGCGGAAAGCCCAGGGATTTATCCCTGGGATGGATAGCCCAGCCGCCCGAAGGGCGGGGTGCTGATGCTGAAGGCTGAATCCAAAGCCCTACGCCACCTTCCAACTGGGCTACACTGTGGATGTGCCGACGCCTTACGTTCACAAAAACGCCTCTGTGTCGCTGCTGCGATACCACTTCGTGTTTTGTCCGAAGCGGCGCAGAAAGGTACTGGTGAATGCTGTTGCACAACGACTCCGAGAGCTGCTGGAGTCGAAGACCGCCGAACTGGGCTGGACGATTGTGGCGCTGGAAATCATGCCGGATCACGTTCACCTCTTCCTCGGCACCGACCCGGATGTATCGCCCACTCAGGTGATGCACGCCATCAAGGGCTACACCTCCCGCGTGTTGCGTCAGGAATTCCCGCAGTTGCAGACGATGCCAGGACTTTGGACGCGCTCCTACTGGGTCAGCACGGCAGGCAACGTCAGC